>JAFQOE010000015.1 GCA_017395635.1 Lachnospiraceae bacterium
ATATATCCAACTTTAGCACCAAGATGTTTGTTGTCGGAAGTGAGTTCGTTTATGGTGGCTGATACAGTGTGATACAGTGCATCATATAATAACTGCTGGTTGCTATAGATGATTGGATTTAATTCTTGAGGAACAGTAAATCAGTGTTAACAATTATTGTTCTTATATTATTGCCATTGAAAACACTGAAGGACATTATTGTAATGGTTTTGGTGGTTGCGATTGCATTTATTGCGAATACACTCAATTTAGTTGCAACGGCAACCAAAAAGGAGATATTAGACAATAAGTAGAGAAGAAATATACTCGTCATGAGGTGATCCCCAAAAGTTAGAATTTTTTGGGTTACCTCATGGCGAGTATATTTTTGTGTTAGCTAAATCGTAGTAGGAGTCAGCCTACTCGATTTATACATGATAGTTTTTCAAAAAATATATATGTGATATAATAATTCATATGGCTGATGTGCGTAAACTTTGATGGAAAGGATGACGCTATGGAATGGTATGAATTATTAAAGCTACTTTTTATATTAGGCGAGTCTATGACTACATTTGTCATCATGTTTTTAATAACAAGATATATTTTTCTTGAACCTAGTTTAGAAGTAGAAAAACAGAAGAAATTTAATTTGGTTAGTGCCCTTATTGTTTTTGTAGCATGTCTGATTGCAGGCAAGGACGTGGCAACGATATGTACGATAATATTAATTGGATTGAATATCGTTATTCCACGGAAGAAGCATAAGCTAAGAGGTTTTTTTGAATTAATACCGATATCCGGTTTCTTGAATGGAATAGCGATTCCTTTGTTGGTTGTGCCGGTTGAATTATTTCAAATGTCAGAGAAAGAAGAAGTGATATATGCACTTGTTATATACGGATTGTTTTATAGTGGTTTAGGTGTTTTTTATATTAAAGGTAAGGCGTGGAGAGAAGAATTTCAGGAAGAGCTTAAGTATAGACGGTTACAGAAATGGGAGAAGATATTGCTATGGAGTGTAGGCGTACTGCTTATGATATATTCGAGTTCAATAAGTACAATTCCTGAAATGTCTCAAGAGGTCTATCAAACATTAGTATATGAATTAATGATAAAGAATTATCTTATAACAGGTATCACTTCGTTTGCATTATCCATTACGATTATTGTTTTGATTGTGCAAGGAAATAAGCGTTCATATTATTACGAAAAGGCATTAACAACACAGAAAGCGGAGGTTGAAAGAGAAAAGGCGGAAGCTGCTAACAGAGCCAAATCTACATTTTTATCCAGTATGTCTCATGAAATTAGAACCCCGATGAATGCTATAGTGGGTATGACAGAGGTTCTTTTAAGAGGGAAACATTCGAAGGAAACAGTGGAATATCTTAATAATATTAAAGTGTCGGGGGATGCGCTATTAACAATTATTAACGATATTCTGGATTTTTCTAAGATTGAATCGGGAAAAATGGATATTGTGGAAGGAAAATATAATCCCAAGTCTTTGATTAATGATTTGAAGATGATATTTGAAAATAGAGCATTGGGTAAACCGGTTGAGCTGATATATAATGTGGATGACAATATACCTGTGATGGTGCTCGGTGATGAGCATAGATTAAGACAGATTATTATTAATCTTGTCAATAATGCGCTAAAGTTTACGGATAGAGGTTATGTAAAGGTAACCGTAAAATCAAAGGCGATAGAGGATAAAAAAGTTGAGCTTTCATTTGAAGTGGAGGATACCGGTATCGGTATTAAAGAGGAAGAGTTACCGAAATTATTTGGTTCGTTCCAACAATTAGATGTTAAGAAAAATCATGCAAAAGAAGGAACGGGACTTGGACTTGCTATTTCAAAGCAACTAGTTGAGCTGATGGGTGGAAATATTGGGTTAGAAAGTGAATATGGAAAAGGTAGCAAGTTCTATTTTACTGTTCCACAGACGATTATTGCGAATACAATAGAAGAACTAGAGGAATTAGGTATCAATGTTGGTGATGAAGATACAGAAGAGATGAAATTCATTGCACCGAAGGCGCACATTTTATTGGTTGATGATAGTGAGATGAATATAAAGGTCGGAAAAGCCTTGTTAGAGATATTTAGAATGAATATTGATACAGCTACAAATGGTAGGAATGCGTTGGAGATGGTTGTCAATCACAAATATGATTTGGTGTTTATGGATCATATGATGCCGGAAATGGACGGTATTGAGGCTACAAGAGAAATTCGTAAGTTGGATGACGAGTATTATAAGACATTGCCGATTATTGCATTGACTGCTAATGCAACATCTGAGGCGAAGGATATGTTTTTTAGGGAGCAAATGAATGATTTTGTAGCAAAACCAATTCAGATGAACGAGATTACAAAGTGCCTAAAGAAATGGTTGCCTGATGAATTGATTGAGGAAGCTACAGATGATATGTTTTCCGAATTAGAAAACATATCAGAAGATATAGAACATAAAGAATCTGTTATAGAGGGGATTGATGTATCAGAGGGAATAAAGAATAGTGGTTCAGAAAAGTTATTTTATGAATTACTAGGTGATTTTTATAAGCTGATTGATATGAAGAGTGCAAAACTTGAAAGGTGTCTTGAGGAGAATCAAATAAAGGATTATACCATAGAGGTGCATGCACTGAAAAATACAGCGAGAATGATTGGCGCAATGGAATTATCCGGAATGTCATATGAATTGGAAGTGTTAGGAAATGCCAATGATGTGGAAAAGATAAAAGAAAAATCTCCGAAGCATATAGCACTTTATAGAAGTTATAAGGATAAGCTTAAACAGTACGGTGAAGTTGCTGAAAAAGAAACGAAGTCTGTATCTTATGATGAGATTAAGGATACATTAATGTGTATATATAATGCAATGGATTGTTTTGATCTGGATACAGCAGATGTTGCATTGGTTACATTGAATAGCTACGAGCTTCCATATAGTATCAGGGATAAGATGGATGAGCTCAGTGCATATGTAGCAGATGTCGCTATGGAAGATGTGATGAAGTTGACAAAGGAAATGTGTGATGAGTTGAATGATACGAATAACGGTTGAACGCATCCACTTGTAATTGTTACAGAAGACGAGAATTATACTATGCATGAATAAATAATGAAAGACGAGGAGAATACTATGCAGAATATATTGGTTGTTATGGAAAATAATAGTTTTCTTGTTAGAAACATTGTCGAGCAATTAAAAGAGTTAGATTATAATGTGGATTCTGTTGAAATGGATATACATAAGATTTCGATGCAAAAGAGTAGCTACGAGGCTATCTTCTTATACACAGAGAGTGATACGGATGTAATAGTTAAGGAACTAATCTATATACGAGATAAAGCAATAGAGGAGAATCTTCCGGTATTTTATATTGGTGATGATGCGGGGCATTTACAGAGCATAATGCCGGAATATGTATTAAAGAGTGTGTTTAAAAGACCTATAGATGTCAAAATTACAGCTAGGATTGTTGATAAATACATAAAGGAGTATGGCAAGCAGGTCAAAAAGAAAATATTGGTTGTAGATGATTCGGGAGCTATGCTTAGAAATGTCAAAGGATGGTTGCAGGATAAATATAATGTCATATTGGCTAATTCAGGAGCTATGGCTATAAAATATTTAGCAATGGACAGACCGGATTTGGTTCTTCTTGATTATGAAATGCCAATTGTTGACGGAAAACAGGTTCTCGAAATGATAAGAACAGAAACAGAGTTTAGGGACGTACCGGTAATATTTCTTACAAGTAAAAATGATAGAGAAAGTATTATGAAGGTTATGGATTTAAAGCCAGAGGGGTATCTGTTAAAAACAATGGAGCCTGAAAGAATCGTAGATGAAGTGGATAAATTCTTTATGAAGCAAAAGGTGAATAATGCTTTGAAGTAAGTTTTATTGTAAAGCAAATAAACTTTTGGTATAATTTTCTAATATTGCAAGTATAAAATAGACAATGTGATGAAACGGGATGGTTTTAAACGATTGTTTATGAAGGAGAGAATAGGTGTGAAGAGATTTAAGAAATGTATTTATGTAATGGCGTTAATTTTATCTGCAGTCTTGGTGGATAAGTCACAGGCTATTGATGTAAGAGCTGCAGTAAGTGGTGATTGGAAGTACGAAATACTTGAAGATGGAAGTGTAGAGATTAGTTCCTACTTAGGTACAGCTACGGATGTGACAATCCCTGCAACTATTAATGAGAAGAAAGTAACAAGTATAGGCGATGAGGCGTTTTGTGCAAACAAGAGTGTAACGAATATAACCATTCCGAATGGAGTAACCCGTATAGGTATATTTTCTTTTTGGTGTTGCGATAATTTGACTAACGTTAACATTCCGAACAGTGTAACAAGCATAGCTTTTTATGCCTTTTATGGCAGTGATAATTTGAAAAGTCTTATAATTCCTAAGAGTGTAACGGAGATAGATAGATGGGCTTTTTCACCTGATATTGTATTATCCGTTGTTCAAGGTTCTTATGCAGAAACATATGCGAAAAAATACGAGTATCAATACATTTATGTAAGTGATACTTCGAATACAGAGACTTCAAAAAAAGAACAAAAGGTAACCGTACCAAAAGTTAGTAAAGTAAAGAAGTTTGAAGCTACTGCTAAGAAGAAGGGTCTTACACTGACTTGGAAAAAGGTTTCGGGAGCAAAGGGTTATAAGATTCAGGTAAGTACAAAGAAGAATTTTAAAGGTGCAAAAAGCTATACGATTAGTAAGAGCAAACAGAAATATACGATATCTAAGCTAAAAGAGAAAAAGAAATATTATGTTCGCATCTGTGCATATAAGACCTATAAGGACGAAGAGGGAAAAACACAGAAAGTATATGGCAAGTATGTAACAATCAATAAGAAGACAAAATAAGAAGTTTGATTGATTTAGTAAATCGGTAGAATAGATGGTTCTGCCGATTTTTTTATGATATAGGAAATTCCTCTGTGAGGAACATCCGATATCATAAAAAATGCTCCGCAAGGATGCGCAGCTCGCGGAAAAGAAATATGTCCTTTGGACACTGCTCGCGCGCGAAGAGTTTGCAAGCAAACTCTTTGGTATGATATAATTTTAATGTTACGAGTATTTAATTGAAAGACAACATGGAACTTGAGAAACATAGGTTACAAGTCTTTTTTATACATAAGGAGTGATTGTATGGAACACTGCAGATTACAAATAGGATGCTTATTGATTGTTATATATATAGGTTTTATATATTTTAGGGATTGTAAACGATATCGTAAGAATTTAGATAGTAGCATATTTGATGAAATGATTATTTTGAGTATATTCTGTATTATTTTTGATGGTATTACTGCGGTAATGGTAAATAATCTTGAAGTCGTAAATAGTGTATGGAATAAAGTGTTTCATTTGTTCTTTCTGGTAGGTATTGATACAGTTGTCTATATGATGTTTGCATATATGTTAAGCACAACGGGAGTATCTGCTGTTAAAAGTAAAAACAAGATTTGGTTGCATATCCCATATATTATCAATGTTTTGGTTGTGGTGATTAATATTGGAAGTTTGGAGTTTAGAAAGGGAACCTATACGAATTATTCTATGGGTATTTCCGCATATACTTGTTTTGCAATGGTGATAATATATGTTTTATTTACCTTGATTGTATTTTTTAAGAGATGGCATTATATAGAGAGTAATAATAGAATTAGTATTCTTAGTTATTTGCTTGTTGTCAGTGGGATTAGTATTGTTCAAGCAATTTTTCCTGAAATACTAATGTCCAGCGTAGCGGTAACGCTTGTGGTGATTGGTATATATTTGAATCAGGAAGATCCAACCTTGAACGAAATATCAAGATATCATAGTGAAATGGTGATGAGTTTTGCTACTTTGGTTGAGAACAAAGATGGTAGTACAGGGGGACATATTAGAAGAACTACAGCTTATGTCAAACTGTTGGCGGAGGAGCTTAGGGAGAGAGGATATTATACAGAATTTTTAACAAAGGATTATATACAGAATTTGTGTCAAGCAGCACCAATGCATGATGTTGGGAAAATTGCTGTTCCGGATGTGATATTACAAAAACCAGGGAGACTCACAAAAGAGGAGTTTGAAATAATCAAGAAGCATACACTGGATGGTGGTAGGATTATTGAGGAGACCTTTGGACATCTTGATAATGAAGAATATACCAAGATGGCATATCAGGTGGCAAAATATCATCATGAAAAATGGAATGGAAAGGGTTATCCGGAAGGGTTGCAAAAAGAAGAAATCCCATTATGTGCCAGAATTATGGCGGTAGCGGATGTTTTTGATGCGGTGTCAGAAAAGAGATGTTACAGAGATGCGATGCCACTTGAGGAATGTTTTGATATCATTTGTCAGGGGAGTAATCAGGATTTTGATCCGTTAATCGTAGAGGTGTTCTTAGATATGAAGGATAAAGTGAAAGCAATACACAATGAAATTAATATGAAGCAATAGGCGAAATGTATAGATTAAGATGATGTCTAAAAATGATAGTGGGAAATAGTGATTTCTGGGAGAGAAGAAAGCAAAACATATGTAGATGGTGTGAAGCAGTGATGATAGGAACCGACAAAATATTACTCCCCATATCTGTAGAAAGATATGGGGAGTAATATTTGGGGATTAAGTCAAAATTCCATGTACCTGATTCCTTACTGCTTTCGATAGAAATTCCAATCTCTTGGAAGTAAGATTATAATGTGTATCTTCTGTAAATTCAAAATTTATCAATGCTTCCACATCATTGCGAATAGCAGGAGTCAGGAGTTTTCTTGCGACATCGACAAATTCACCATCTATCTTGTGTCCTAAGGTTCGATAATAATGCTCAAAATCGTCTAAGTCAGATTGCATGGCTCTGGCAAGTAAAGCCATATTGTGGTCAAAGACCGGAGCAAAACGAAGAATTTCAAAGGTGTCATTGTCAACAATAAATCCAAAGTTGCCAAGATGACGGTCCACGTTGAAAATGATAGCATCCAGAACAATCATTCTTCGGAAATCCTCTTCACATCCATATTGACGGCAGAATTCGATTAATTTTGGGAAATTATATGTTTTTTTGGAATCTAAGAATTTGTAAATTGGTACAAATCCTTCTTGTTCGCTAGTGAACATTTTGCATCGTGATACAATACATTTTTTAAATTTAACAATATCATAAGGGACGAAACTTTTACAAACTTTTGCTGATAACTGGGATGCATAAAATTCTGAATAAGCTTCTAATCCGGCATTGGCAAAACCGGAACTTCCTTTCTTATAAAGATAAATTCCGTCATTTTCTTTGGTCCAACATTTTTCAAAAGAACCTTCAGAAGTGAATTCAGGTGAGGTTGTGGATAATTTTAATCCGTGAAGACCTGTTTCAAATGCGGTAACAGATACGACATCAGTAAATTCGTTCTGATAAAGATTTACCTGTTCCCAGGTTAGGTCGGAGTCAGCTTTTTTTACCCAAAGAGAGTCATTTAGGGATAATGCATGCGTGATATCTAGAAAACCGATAGCATTGTCAATACCCCATTCATGTAACCAACATTGCAGATGTTCTTTGTGTTTTGCATAGTTTCGGTTAGAAACCCATGTGTCAATATCGGAAAAGCAAGGAGGTAATAGACATTGCTCCACATAACATTCATCTTCTTTAAGTTCTAAAAAACCATCTATGACTTCTTGTGGATAAAACGAAAGTAATGGACGGTTCTTATTCATCAATAGATAAGTGGTAGTCATAGTAATCATCTCCTTTCTTCGCATCTGAATTTAAGTATTCTCATTGTAGCATACACTATGCAAGAAACTCAAGTTTTCCATGTAGTGAAAATAAGTCGTAATTATGAAGGTATTGAATAGTTACAATAAATCTATCATAAAATGCTTCTCATCGTCATAGAATAGAAATAGACATGCAGTTACAGTTATTCTATGAATTGTGAGGAAGAAGAATATGAAATTCAAAATTGTGGGTGACAGTTGTACCGATTTTTTACCATGCGATAGGGAGAAAGAATATATGGTGGCAGTTCCGTTAACCATTGATATAGGCGGATGTGAAGTGGTGGATGATGACAGTTTTGACCAGTCAGAGTTTCTTGAGAAAATTGCAGAGTACGAGGGTTGTCCTAAGTCGGCTTGTCCGTCACCGGAAAGCTATGTGGAAAGTTTCCAAGGCGCAGAGGAAGTGTATGTCGTAACGTTGTCTTCCGGATTAAGTGGTTCGTACAATAGTGCTTTGGTTGCAAAAAATATGTTTTTGGAGGAACATCCGGATGTGAAAATTCATGTGTTTGATTCAAGGTCGGCGTCTAGTGGACAGTTGTTACTGGCACACTTGATTGAGAAGTATGCGTTAGATGGAATGTGCTTCGAGGATGTTGTGAAAAAAGTAGAAGATTTTCGTGATGGGATGAAAACTACATTTGTGTTGGAAACTTTAGAAACCTTGAAGAAAAATGGCCGCCTTACCGGTGTGAAAGCGGTCATGGCAACAGCATTGAATATTAAGCCTTATATGAAGGTAGAGGATGGAATTATCCAGCAGGAAGGTCAGGCTCGAGGTATGAAAAAAGCCCTGGCCAAAATGATTGAATACATCGGTAATGTTGGTGTGAATCTATCGGATAAGACGGTAATTATTTCTCATTGCAATTGCACGGAACGAGCACGTTCCATTGAGAAGGAATTGAAGGAACGTTATCATTTTAAGGATTCGATAGTGATTGATATGAAGGGAATCAGTAGCATGTATGCCAATGATGGAGGCGTAATTATAGCATTTTAGATAAGAATGAAATTAAGATAGAAAAAATGCTCCGTAAGGAGGCGCAGCTCGCGGAAAAGAAATATGTTCTTTGGACACCGCTCGCGCGCGAAGAGTTTGCAAGCAAACTCTTTGTTCTGTGTTAAGAAATATTCGTTACTGTGTAACTTGTATAATATTATAGAAGAATGCTTTGAATGATATACAACACAATCAGGAATCCAAAGTTAATCGCTGTAAACTGTAGGATGTATTTCTTAAGACCAGTCGGATTATGTCTTCGGTATTCCGATATGGTAATCAAACTTGCGAGGGATGCGATAAGTGTGCCAAGTCCACCTATATTAACTGCAGGTAATAAAGAGGCATAATCCTTGGTAAAGTGTGATAGTAATACCGCACTCGGAACGTTGCTGATAACCTGACAGGAAAGGATTCCAAATAGTAAAGTGTTCTTTGGTAATAACCAGGAAAAGAAATCGTTTACTGCTGGAATTCGTGCGAGGTTTCCACTAAATACAAAGAACACACAGAAGGTCAGCAACAACGGATAGTTTACCTGTTTCAAAGCTTTCTTATCTAAGAAAAACAGTGTAACGGCAATTACAAGCGTTCCAATTCCGTAAGGAACGATGCGGAATACAATTAATATACTTGCGATGAATAAAATCGAATAGATTATAGTTAGGCGTACATTTAGTGTGTATGCCTTTTCTTGTTGTAAAGTAAGAGGTGTGTTCTTTACAAAAAGACAACATACAATAATCAATGCGGTTGCAACGAGAAAACTTGGTAGCATAATTTTTACAAATTCTACGTTCCCGATGTTGTAATAAGCATATAGGTACAGGTTTTGCGGATTGCCAAAAGGGGTTACCATGCCTCCCAAATTTGCAGCAATATTTTGCATGATGAATGTAAAGGCCATTGCATCTTTGTTGTTGGTATTTTTTAGTACATAGTAGCCAAGTGGCAAAAAGGTAAGAAGTGCCATATCATTTGCTAATATCATGGAGCCCACAAAAGTGATGAACACAATACCGATAGTGGCATTTCTTAGCGTATGTAATTTCAAGACAATATTTCGACTGATGATTTCGAATACATGGATATGAGCAAATGCACACACTACTGCTAAAGTGCAGAATAATGTGGCAAGGGTTTGCCAGTTAAAGTAACCCAGATATTCTTTATCAACAGGAACAAAAATACAGGTAATTAACATTGCAATGATTGCAATGGTCAGTACAAACTGACTCATCATAAAGTGCAAAATTCGATATGCAATTCGTCTTGGATGAATTTGTTTCATAATGAAGAACCTCTTTCTAATATTAAAGCAATAAATTTTGTGATTTTGTAAAACGTAACTATAGAGATAATGAATAATTACGAATAGAGTGTAAATCCAAGGATTGATTTTAACAGAAGTAGGGAAAAAAGCAATATGTCATTTGGACACCGCGCGCGAAGAGTTTGCAAGCAAACTCTTTGTTTGTGGTGATGTTTTGTATTGAAGGGATGGTTTAACTTATGTTATTGTTAATGTAATTATTTTTGAAGGAGGAACAATTGTGAAGAACATTGTGCTTTTTGATTTGGATGGTGTGAGAAATACAAAAGGAAAACGAAATTGATTGCATTGGGGTGCTGTATGGCTATGGTAGTGTAGAAGAGTTAGAAAAGGCTGGGGCAGATTATATTGCAGAACAACCGAAAGATATACTAGCTATAATTCAGGAGTAAAGATGTATGTTGATGAAACCTAAGCGATACATTATAGAAATGTGTGAAGAGTCGTAACTATGAAGGTACTGAATAGTTACGAAGAGACTAAGAATTTTGAGTGTTTTTAGGTAGAAAAGCATTGAGAAAATGTATAAAATCGAGTATTATGGAGAACAGTGTGTGGGTTATGAATTGCCCTATCAATTCAAATACAATGTGAGGAGAGCAGAGAACTCTGCAAAACGAAAGATGACGCGTATATTTAAACAAAAAATGGATTACAAGTTAAAAACACGTTATATGGTGTTTGCTATGCTGATGCTATTGGTCGCTACATTTAGTTTTGGCTGTGGCAAGGAGAAAACAGACGAGAAAGAAGTTAAGGTAGTCAAGAGTGTGGATGATTTAGAGGGAGCCAATATTGGTGTTCAACTAGGAACGACAGGTGACATCTATGCAACGGACTATGAAAAAAAAGGCACTGCAAAGCTTTCGAGATTTAACAAGGGTGCAGATGCGGTACAAGCATTAAAGCAGAATAAAGTAGATTGTGTGATTATTGATGAGCAACCGGCAAAAGCCTTTGTAGAAAAGAATGCAGAACTGACTATTTTGGAAGAGGAATTTGCTGTTGAGGAATATGCAATCTGTATTGCGAAGGAAAATACTAAGTTAAAAAATGAGATTAATACGGCTTTGGGAGAATTGCAATCGGAAGGTGTTGTTGCAGATATTATTAAGAATTATATTGGTGATGATACAAAGGGAAAGACACCATATGTTTCGCCAAATGATGTGGATAGAAGCAATGGAACACTTACAATGGCAACTAATGTAGGATTTCCACCATATGAGTATTTTGAAAACGGAGAGCCAACAGGTATTGATGTGGATATGGCACAGGCAATTGCAGACAAGTTGGGCATGGAGTTAGTAATAACGGATATGGAATTTGACGCCATTATTATGGCGGTACAATCCGGTAAAGCTGATATTGGTGTTGCTGGTATGACGGTGACAGAGGATCGATTGAAAAATATCGATTTTACAGATTCTTATACTACTGCAAAACAGGTGATTATTGTTAAGGATAAGACTGTTGTGGCGCAGAGAAGTTTTAAGGAAAGATTGTACGATTCTTTTATAAGTGATAATCGCTGGCAGTATATTGTCAAAGGTTTGGGAAATACCATCTTGATTACAATTTGTGCCGGATTGATTGGTATCGCTTTAGGATTTTTGATCGCAGTTGTGCGTGTAGCTAATGATAGGAGTGGAGAAAAAACACTTGCGTTATCCATTGCTAATGTTATAGCTCAGGTTTACTTGACAGTATTTCGTGGTACACCGGTATTAGCACAGCTTATGATTATGTATTATGTAGTATTTGGTGCAATGAAGATTAATCCGGTTATTGCTGCAATTCTTGCATTTGGTTTGAATTCGGGTGCTTATGTGGCAGAGGCAATTCGTTCCGGTATTATTGGTATTGAGATTGGACAATTTGAAGCAGGACGTAGTTTAGGTTTTAGCTATAGTAAAACAATGATACACATTATATTGCCACAGGGTATTAAGAATTCTTTGCCAGCTATGTGTAATGAGTTTATTTCCTTGTTGAAGGAAAGTTCGATTGTAGGTTATGTTGGTTTGGTGGATGTAATGAAGGGTGCTGATATTATTCGAAGTAACACCTACGAAGCGTTAATACCATTGGTGACAGTAGCGTTGGTATACTTAGCAATTGTTATGTTGATGACAGCAGGAGTGAATCGTTTGGAAAGGAGATTGAAGAGAGATGCTAGATAAAGATGTGTTGATAGAAGTGAAAGACTTATGCAAGTCTTATGGTGAGAATACAGTATTAGAGAACCTTAGCACTAATATTTATAAAGGTGAAGTAATTGCTATCATTGGTCCTTCTGGATGTGGTAAATCTACATTTTTGCGTTCTCTGAATCTTTTGGAACGTCCGGAGTCAGGCTCTATTCGCTTCAATGGGGTGGATATTACAGATAAGAAAGTGAATATCAATAAGGTTCGTGAGAAAATAGGAATGGTATTTCAACAGTTTAATCTCTTCCCTAACATGACGGTAAAAGAAAACATTATGTTAGCACCTGTAAAGCTAAAGATTATGGGTAAGGAACAGGCATCCACAAAGGCTGATGAGTTGTTAAAACGAGTAGGATTAAGTGATAAGGCAGATGCATATCCAGGTAATTTATCTGGTGGACAAAAACAGCGTATTGCGATTGCAAGAACCATGGCAATGAATCCGGATGTAATTTTGTTCGATGAGCCAACTTCAGCGCTTGACCCAGAGATGGTTGGAGAAGTTTTGGAAATTATGAAAGAACTTGCATCGGATGGAATGACGATGGTTGTAGTAACTCATGAAATGGGCTTTGCAAGAGAGGTTGCCAGTCGTGTAATTTTCATTGATGAGAAGCAGATTATGGAAGATACTACACCACAGGAATTCTTTGATAATCCAAAGAATCAGAGATTGAAAGATTTCTTGTCAAAGGTGAAATGACATGTGAAAACCGAGATGCTGCTATTTAGACTAGAAAGAAGCTGGGCAAGTATTTTGAGAATATATTGATATGTTATGCAGGGCAACCATGAAAATGGTTGCCCTTTCTTTTGTCTATGTGTTACTATGGAAGATAGTGATAATATGAAATTCAGGGAGGATTTATTGTTATGAATTGCATACATGTACCAAAGATTTTAATGCCGAATGCAGATACGGATTTATATAAATGGTCCGTTGTGGCTTGTGATCAGTTTACATCGCAGCCGGAGTATTGGAAGAAAACAGAAAGTAAAGTTGGTGATGCGCCATCTACGTTGAAGTTAACATTGCCGGAGGTTTATCTGGAAACAGAGGATGAGCAAGCACGAGTAGCTGCAATCCATGCAACCATGGAACAGTATCTTTCCGATGGAACTTTACAGGAGTATCCAAAGGGTTTTATGTTGATTGAGAGAAGTTTTGGGAAGAAATATGCAAGAAATGGGTTGATTGTAGAAGTGGATTTGGAAACTTATGAATACAAAAAAGGCGCACACAGCCTTACGAGACCAACCGAGATGACGGTAGAGGAGAGAATACCGCCACGTCTTCGTGTAAGACAGAATGCAACGGTGGAGATTCCGCATATTATGTTATTGATTGATGATCCGGAAGAAACCGTAATTGAACCATTGATGGCGAGAAAGCAGGAATTTGAACAGGTATATGATACGGATTTGATGCAGAAGGGTGGACATATCGCTGGCTGGTTTATTCCAGAGGGAATGGAGACAGACCGAATTATGGGCTTGATAGAGCAGTTGGCAGATAGAGCAACATTTAATGCCAGATATGGATTACTAGAAGATTATCCGCTGTTGAATTTTGCGGTGGGAGATGGAAACCACTCCATGGCGACGGCGAAGGCAGCTTGGGAGAATATTAAGCAAAACTTAAGTGAAGCAGAGTGTGAGAATCATCCTGCAAGATATTGTCTTTGTGAAATTGTGAATATTCATGATAAGAGTTTGGAGATTGAGCCAATTCACAGAGTTGTGTTCAATGTAGAGGAAGATGATTTGTTAAAAGCAGCAGAGGAGTATTACCGTGCATATGGCTGTAAGTTATCTGTGCGTGATGCGGCAAGAGAACCTTATGCAACTTCTACGGAACATGCATTTGTACTCTGTTCTACAGAGGGACGCAAATTTATTAAGGTGGAGAATCCGGCTTGGGGAATTGCGGTTGCGACCCTTCAGAATTTCCTGGATGATTATCTTGCAAAGAATAAATTAAGCAAAATTGATTACATACACGGAATTGACGTGGTAGATAGTTTGAGTTCTCAAATAGGCAATGTGGGATTTATCTTGCCAGAGGTAAAAAAAGAGGACTTATTCATTGGTGTAATCAAGGATGGTGTGCTTCCAAGAAAGACATTTTCTATGGGAGAGGCCAATGAAAAGAGATATTACATGGAGTGCAAGAAAATTGTGTAGATATAACGTGTATGAGTTATCAGAAAACTTGTGCGAAAGTTCTTTAAAATTCTGATAATACATGTTATAATTAACGCATTAACAGGGGCTGACACAGTCTTGCAGAAAGAAGGTAGATGTTATGGGGAAGCAGATTATTATTTCAGTCGGTAGAGAGTTTGGTAGCGGTGGTCATGAGATTGCAGAGAAACTTGCAAAACACTATGATATTCCACTTTATGGAAAAGAAATTTTTCAACATATTGAAGAGAATGGTTCTATCAGTGCAGATGTAGCAAAGTATTTTGATGAGAAACCGGTGAATCCGATTTTTTATCCGGTATCTTTTGATGGCAATTATCTTCCGCTTGAACAGACGGTAGCGAATCACATTTTTGACTTTATACGCAAGAAAGGTGTGGAGGAGCAGGAGTCCTTTGTAATCGTTGGTCGCTGTGCAGAATATGTATTGAGGGATAATCCGAATATGTTAAGTATATTCATATTAGGAGACAAAGAGACTAAGAAAAAACGTGTTATGGAGAAATTCAACCTGGATGAAAAAGCCGCTTTGAATCGAATGAAGAAAGAGGATAAAATGCGTAAAACATATCACAATTTCTATGCAGATGGTAAGTGGGGAGATTCCAGAAGTTATGATGTATGCTTGAATAGTTCTACATTAGGTATTGATAAAACAGTGGATGCATTGATTACCTACATTGATTCATTTATGGCAAAGTAATATTGAACGATTGGGAACCGGGTTTCCTTGTTTTGACTGTAGTAACAGTTGGCACAGGAACCTGGTTCTGTTTCTGTTAATAATAGACAATCCTTTCAAAGTCGGTTAAAATATAGATAATTGTGCTATAACAATTGAAAGGAGAAATATTATGCCATTTATTGATTCAAAAGTAAGTGTATCTATTAGTGAGGAACAGGAAAAGGAATTGAAGACGAGATTAGGTCAGGCAATTGCATTGATTCCGGGTAAGAGTGAATCATGGTTGATGACAGGATTTCAAGATAATTATCATTTATATTTTAGAGGAGATAATAGCCAGCCAGTTGCTTATATTGAAGTAAAAGTGTATGGAAGTGAGAATCCAACGGCCTTTGATGCGTTGACAGGAGAGATTTGTAAGATTTTTAACGAGGTATTGGGAATTGCGCCGGATCATATTTATGTGAAGTATGAAGCAGTCAAGAATTGGGGCTGGAATGGGGCAAACTTCTAATATTTCAGAGCCATACAAGAGATAAATGCAGTTTGAAAAAGAGGGGAATACATAAGAAAATGTCAAATAAGCGTAATGAACGTAACGGAAAAGTTCTTGTTCAATATTATTTTAGCAGAATAAAACACAATGGATTGAGCTTGTTAAAATGGATTACAATCGCATTTTTGACAGGTTATATTGTAGGTGGTATCAGTAGTCTGTTTTCATTTACTTTATCCGGTGTTACGAGTTTTCGAGAACAACATCCTTGGATGTTTTATTGCTTGCCGCTGGCAGGTGTTATGATTGTATTTTTATACAAAAAGATAGGAAAAGAGGATGGTGGAACGAATCAGGTTTTTTCTGCAGTTCGAGCTAAGGATGAAGTACCGTTTCGCTCTGCTCCGTTAATTTTTTTCTCGACTGCCTTAACCCATTTGGTAGGTGGTTCGGCGGGACGAGAAGGTGCGGCAATTCAGTTGGGTGGAAGTATTGGTAATCAGCTTGGAAGATGGATGAAGTTAGATGAAGCGGATATGCATGTAATTGTTATGTGTGGTATGAGTGCAGCCTTTTCGGCTTTGTTTGGTACTCCGATGGCGGCGGCAATCTTTGCAATGGAAGTGGTAAGTGTAGGAGTCATGTACTACACAGCCCTACTTCCGTGTGTGGTTTCTGCGTTAATTGCTACGAATTTTGCAGCTACTATGGGAATTCATCCGGAGGCTTTTCATGTTAGTGGGATTCCGGAACTTACCATGATGAATGGAGTGAAAATGGGTGTGATTGCACTTGGCTGTGCAGGAATTAGTACCATTTTCTGTATGTTATTAAAGCAGACAGGAGATATTCTTCGTAAGAAATTAAAGAATAGTTATGTACGAGTACTAGTGATAGGTGCTTTAATTGTTTTGTTGACAACCCTGCTTCAAACAACAGATTACATGGGTGCAGGAACGAATTTAATTACAGCAGCAATCGAAGGTGGGGAAGCGGATTCTCTGGCTTTTTTTTGGAAAATGATATTAACGGTGTTAACCATGAAAATAGGATTTCGTGGTGGTGAGATTGTGCCTTCTTTCTGTATTGGGGCAACATTTGGATGTGTGTTTGGAAGTATATCCGGTCTTTCGCCATCTCTTTGTGCTGCGGCAGGAATGGTTGCAGTATTTTGTGGTGTGACGAATTGTCCAATTACATCTATTTTGATTGCATTTGAGTTGTTCGGATTCAAAGGGTGCTCGTATTATTTGATTGCGGTAGCAGTGAGTTATGCTGCATCAGGATATTACAGCTTATATAAGGATCAGAAAATTGTGTATTCAAAGTATAAGGCTAAATATGTGAATAAGAGTACGCATATGTAAAAGAATAATAACACGACAAAGAAATCGCCAACGAGAATGTAACTGCGAATATATGGAACAGTGGTAGAGGGCAATATAAAGGAGGAAACCATGCAACGGGTAAAACAAGAAATCAAAAAAGCTGTCAAAGGTAAAGATCAAGTGATAGAAAAGGTATTAGCTGCAATGTTAGCAGGTGGTCATATTTTGCTGGAGGATATTCCGGGTGTAGGTAAGACCACACTTGCAATGGCGATTGCTAAATCGATGTCCTTAAGTTATAAGCGTGTGCAGTTTACTCCGGATGTGTTGCCAAGTGATATTGTTGGTTTTTCTATGTATAATCAGGATAGTAAGACCTTTGAATATCAACAGGGAGCGGTTTGTTGTAATTTGTTTTTGGCAGATGAGATTAACCGTACCTCGCCAAAGACACAGTCGGCATTATTGGAAGTAATGGAAGAAGGCAATGTTACGGTAGATGGTGTGACTAGACAGTTGCCGGATCCGTTTGTGGTAATTGCAACGGAGAATCCATTGGGTTCTTCCGGAACGCAGATGTTGCCAGAGTCACAGCTGGACCGTTTTATGGTGTGTCTGTCTATGGGTTATCCGGAGCATGAGGCGGCGGTGAATATTTTGAAGGATAATGCACATAAGCCGATTTCGACTTTACAGAATGTAATTACAGTTGAGGAGTTTGTAGAGCTTCGAAAAAGGACCAATGACATGTATGTGCATGACTCCATTTACGAATACATTGTTACGCTTGTAGAGGGAACAAGAACCAATCCGTTATTCTCAATGGGTGCCAGTCCACGTGGCAGTATTGCATTACTTCGTATGGCAAAGGCAATGGCGGTTTTGAATGATAGGGATTATGTGACACCGGAGGATATCCGTAATGTATTTGTGGATGTGTTAGGTCATAGGGTGAAGCTTAGTACCAAGGCAAGAGCTGAGGGAAAGAATATACAAGCAGCATTAAATGCGTTATTTAGTGAGGTTAATGTTCCTAGAACATAATGTCGAACTTAGTACCGTTACGCATTGTGGCAAGTGCGAACGTCCTGCATTGGTTTGTTAAATTTGTACAAGCATTACAATACAAACTTGAGTTTCGCAAACGCCTAATAAGATACAAAATCAACGAGGAGGAAAAGTATGAAGCAAATAGGTAATATCATTCGATATCTCATAATCATTGCATTGGATGTGGCAATTATGCTGTTGTTTCATAGCTATTTGAATTTTCTTCTTCTGATTGGACTGTTAGTTTTTCCGATTTACTCAATATATAGTGTGTATAAGGTGAAATCTGCTTTTCAATTGCGATTAATGGTACCGTTAGAAGCGATGAAAAAAGGAAACGAATTTTTGCTTCGAATCTTAGTACACAATCCGACATGGTTTCCATTATTGAATGCAACGATTACGTTGGATGTTGAAAATACTTTTCATGGTGAGAAGGGACAGCATACTTTGAATTTACCGATACGAGCGAGAAAAGATACAGAGATTCAGTATCCGATTGTCATGGATTATAGTGGCAAATTTTTGGTGAATGCGAAACAAATCCGTTTTGTGGATTTGCTTGGTGTATGTGAATGGAAAGTGGATTTGAATGAGAGTGCAGAGTGCTTGATTTTACCTTCCGGTGTACCGCGAAATCAGGAGGCAGGTCTTATATACATTAACGGTGTAACTGAAGCTATGGAGAGTAAGGAAAAAGGATATGATTTTTCTGAGGTCAGTGGAATACGGGAGTACATTCCGGGAGATAAATTACAGAATATTCACTGGAAATTGTCCATGAAAAAAGATGAACTGATGGTTAAGGAAAGAGTGAGTGTTTCTGCGATGCAGTTACATGTTTTGGTGGAGCTTTTTAATGACGAACAAATGAGGGTAGATGCGGTGTTGGATTTGGCTGATAGTGTGACACAATCTTTTGTGGCGCAGAATCTGCCATTTACCGTGTATTATTATAGTTCGAATTTACATGAGTTAGAGTCTTGTTATATCGGAAATGAATCGGAACGTGTACAGTGGTTGGAAATGATGCTCTATGACAAGTGCTACGATGAAGTGGGGATAGTAGAGCGGATGTTTGGTCAACACTATGTTAGTGACGGAACATATCTATATATTGGAGTTGCAGATGTTAGCGAGATGTCGAATAATATGATACTCGGCGAGAAGGATGCAGTTGCCGTGTTGCGTAGTCTTTCGTACTAGATAGAATCAATGTAAATGGTGGTAAGTATTGGGATAAGGAATTAGGTAAATCGGATGTTGTTTGGGAAAAAGAAAAAAGATGAAGTGCACAAGGGAGATGTTTTTCTTGCAAAAGGAATATATCTAAAGCAACCGGTTATGGATAATGGGAATGTAATCCTTAACTGTTTTTTGCGTTCTTTAATTACCTTTCTATTAGCATTTGGAGTGGTGGGAAGCTTTTTGTCTGCATTTTCTATTTCTTACAATTATGTACTTGTAATAGTGGTGTATTTAATGTTAGCGCTGTTTTTCTCATGGCTATATTCTTTGCCGAATTTTCTGTATCGGGATTTGGGTTATATTGCATTCTTTTTATTGTTTGCGTTTTCGATTTATCGCTTGCGTATGTATGCTAATTCGGGGTTTTATGCAGTGATTAACCAGATTTTGCAGGAAGCACAACGTTTTTTTGACTTATCCGGTGTGAGAGAATATGAGATTACAATTGATAATGCGTATCTGACCATTGCGATTGTAGCCTGCTATATTGGGATGATATATATTATTGTTTTAAATATATGGCTAAGTGCAAGGGTGAGTGTTTTCTGGACGGTTCTTATTTCTTTTCCTTTGCTGTTTGTTCCTTTGTATATGAAGCTGGTACCGGATCCTATTTATGTCATTGCATTGGGCATGGGCTATTTGGCAGTGTTGATTTTCAAAGGAAATGGACATTTTCTTGCTTCGCCGAAAGGTGTTTCTTTCTTTATCAAGGGTTTAAAGAAAAATCGGATTACCTATACGCAGGATAGTAAAGTATTTCGTCAGATTCTGTTAAGGGTATTGTTATTAACATTTTGTGCTATGGTTGTAAGTATGAATATTTTTTCGGAAGGAATGTTTGTGCGAAGTTTCAAGAAAGACTGGCTTCGTGAGCAGACGTCTGAAACGATTGGTAATTTCGTATTATTGGGATTAGCAGGATTATTCAATCATTATGATTCTACCGGTGGAATGAGTGGAGGTAAACTTGGTGGTGTATCAAATGTAACCCCGGATTATAGAACAGATTTAATTGTAACATTTGCACCCTATACGAATGAAGCGATTTACCTAAAGGCTTATACGGGTGGTAGATATGGAGATAATCAGTGGGAGGATATCTATTTGGATGAAGAATCCAAAGCAGGTCAGAGTGATGTGGCTGTTTTCGAGGAAGAGAGTTTGAAAAAGGAAGCTGTTTTCCTTCGAGAGAGAAAGCAAAATGAAGAACTGTATAGTGGTATGGGGAAGATGGATATTGAAAATGTAGGAGCAGATACGGCTTATTTGTACTATCCATATTATACAGAATTTGATGATTATTCAGAGTTTAATAATCATGGCATTATGCGACAGATACAAGGTCTTCAAATGCAGGATAAAGTTACTTATACTTATTATCCTAAAGTAGTGTGGGAAGAAGGATTGGGAGATGTTGTTCCTGGTGAAAATGATACATCAGAAATTAATCCAATCTACAAGGAGGTCCCGGAGAAGAATAAAGAGGTTCTTCGTCGAGAAATAGAAGCAATTGGTTTGACAAAGGATATGACAATTAATGAAATTATAGAAACAGTGTGTGAATATTTTGATGAGAATATTCCATATACTTTGAAACCGGGGGCAACTCCTAGAAGGGAAGACTTTGTTAACTATTTTTTGACAGATAATCGAAAGGGCTATTGTGCTCATTTTGCGTCGGCGTCTACGTTGCTTTTTAGAGAAATGGGAATACCGGCTCGTTATGTGGAAGGTTATGCCTTTAGTTTTGAAGCTGCATTGGCTTCTGATGAAAATAGGATGAAACAATATTCTGACTATTATCAGGGCTATTCGCTAATTGGTGAATCGACTGTGTTAGATGTAGAGGTATCAGATGCGATGGCTCATGCATGGGTAGAAGTCTATATTGATGGATTTGGTTGGAAAGTAGTAGAAGTGACACCGGGAAGTAATGAGGTATCAGATGAAGAGAATTTCTGGGATGCGTTTTCATCTTTCTTGGGCGAGTCTCCTATGGATACAGATTTTGGGATGGGAGAAATGTTTGGCGAGCTTAATATAACACAATATTCATGGTTGGTATACGTTGTACTAATGATGATTGGCGTGATATTATTGATAAGCACCGGACGCATTGCTTTTCGCAAATTGAAAAGATTTTATCGTTGTCATGTGGGCGAAAAGTCAATTGTGGTTGTAGAATATTATGCAGATTTGTGCGATATGATGAGAGTGTGCAATTCGGATTTTAATAAATGTAGAAGTCATGCAGAACAATTGGAATATATAAACAGGCAGTTTGATATGGTTCTGGATGTAGAGCGCTGTAGTTTCCAGATTGAGAAGTTGAGTTTTAGCCCTACCGGTTTAGAGGAAGAGGAAATGATCAACCTACTAACAATCTTAAAGAGGGTTCGTAAGACAATATGGAAGTATGCCAGTTTTAGACAGAAGATATGTCTTTGTAAAAGATAGCAATCATTTTGTGTGGAGGATTGAATGGAACGTGTTAAAAAAGTTCTTTTAATGACAGTAATATTATTAGCTTATATTGGGGTTGTTTGGTTTGGAGTTATGCTGGTTATCAGTGATACGGAGATGGGACGACCGATGTTGGTTTCCTATAACACATTGGGAAAGGCTGTTGGTAGCAAGGAAAAACAATTGCAACAACCAATTAAAGATACATTAGAGTGGATTGAACAAGAAACGGCAGTGGAGAAAAAAGTTACACAATATATCGAGAAAAAGTTGGCAGAGATGACACTGGAGCAGAAACTGGCGCAAATGATGATTCTCACCAATGAACATGATATTATAGAAACTAATTTGCGGACCTACCAGCCGGGAGGAATCATTTTCTTTGAGGTGGATTTCAGTGGAAAAACGCTAGAACGAGTGAAGAGTCGCATTAGCACACTTCAATCCTATATGCAGACACCGTTATTGCTGGGTGTAGATGAAGAAGGTGGCGAGGTAAGTCGATTGAAAACCCTAGCGGAACCGAATGTGCCTGCATTTAGAGGTGCCAGAACTCTGGCGGAAGAAGGGAAAGATGCTGTCAGACAAGACACTTTTCAGAAAATGCAGTATCTTAAAGAGATGGGGATTAATCTGAATTTTGCACCTGTGGCAGATATTGTCAATTCGCGTGGCAGTTATATGTATGCAAGGTCTGCCGGTGGAGAGGCAAAAGTTGTTTCAGAGTATGTTGAAACTGTATTATCGGTTATGCAGGATCAACAGGTTATAGGTTGCGTCAAGCATTTTCCGGGCTATGGAGATAATGTTAATACACATGACGGATTAGCGCATGATAGTCGAACTCTTGCTGAATATGAAGAAAAGGATTTTTTACCGTTTCAGGCAGGGATTGAAGTGGGAGTTGATATGCTGATGGTTTCGCACATTATTATGGAGTCTGTGGATAAGGATAATCCGGCATCCTTGTCATTGAAGGTACATGATATATTGAGAGATGATTTCGGGTTTGATGGCGTTGTGATTGCAGATGATTTGAATATGCAGGCAATATTAGAAAATATGACAATAGAAGAAGCTACAGCAAAAGCATTTTTGGCAGGAAATGATATGATATTTTCTGCAAATTTTGCAGCCTCTATGAAAGGTGCAATCAGTGCTGTGAATCAAGGATTGCTTACAGAGGAAGAGATTGACGAGTCGGTTGGTCGGATTTTACGAATGAAGATTAAGAATGAGTTGATTGTATTAGAAGATGTTCATGGTATTACGAACAATGAATAAGCAACAGGAATACTGAGTGTTCATGAACAATGAAGGTGAAAAGCTACTTTGGAGGAAATGATGATGAGTACGAATGGTGAAAAAGAATATAATTGGAAAGAGATGTCAGTTGCGCAGAGACAAATATATATATTGTCTTTATTGTCGGAGAATCCAAAAGGATATACAGTTGCAGATATATTAAACCGATTAAATGATTGGGGAGTCAAAGTAAGTTCTAAGACGATTAACCGGGATTTGGATGATCTCTCGGTGGATTATGCAATTCAAGAAGATTATCGGAATGGAAAGACGTATTACTATGCAGATAAATACAGCTTGAAAAACGTAGATTTGACCATTCAAGATTTGGCATCGTTGGCATTTGCCAAGGAAGTACTTCGAGAATATGAGCATTTGTTTATGGGCAAAAATGCAATGTCGTTTATTGATAAGGTTGTAGAAGGTTCGGCAGCTCTTAATAAATTGCAATTTGAAAAGTTATGTAATCAGATTCAATTGCCAAGTCACAAGGGTGGCAATATAGATATAGTGAAGGAAGAGACGGAAAAAGCAATTCAGAATGCTATTGATAATAAGTATAAGTTGAAAATTAGTTACTATAGTTATTCCAGTGATGAGAGTACGGAACGTGTAATTCATCCATATCGAATGATATTGCTGGATTCTTACATTAATGTAGAGGCATATTGTGAATTGAGGAATGAAGTGCGAAGATTCCGTTTGTCTCGTGTTCGAGATATAGAGGTGTTAGACCAGCATTTTGAAGAAATGAAAAAGGTTGATAACGATGCATTTTTAAACTTAGCAGGAACGGAAATAGAAGATATGGAGTTGTTGTTTACAGGAGAAAGTATCCGATATGTAAAGGAATATGAGAAGTCTCGTGCAAAGGAATTAAAGGAAACAAAAGAAGGACTTTATTTCTATCGTAAAACGGCGATTACGGCGGATGTAATTAGCTGGGTTCGTGGATTTGGTCCAGAAGTAAAAGTGCTTAAGCCGGAATGGTTGGCGAAGCAGTTGAAGGATGAGGCAAAGAAGATGTTAGAAGAAGTATAGCAAAGATGTGTCTTGTGACTGTGTGGCATATAGAGTGGTGTCCGACGGACACCACTCTATAGAGATAAAAAAAGAACAACCAGTTTCCTGATTGCTCTCGTACTGGGGTACAAGGATTCGAACCTTGAAATGACGGAGTCAGAGTCCGTTGCCTTACCATTTGGCGATACCCCATTAAGCGTTTGTTTCGCTCACAAGACACTATTATACACATTTCAAAGTAAAAATCAAGTGTTATTTTGAAAAATGTTAAAAAAATTTTATGATATAGGAAATTCCTCTGTGAGGAACATCCTATATCATAAAAAATGCTCCGCAAGGAGGCGCAGCTCGCGGAAAAGAAATATGTCCTTTGGACACCGCTCGCGCGCGAAGAGTTTGCAAGCAAACTCTTTGTTCTAATTTAGATGAGAAAGAAGGAAAAATTATGTTTGAGATGAAAAGAGAAGTAACTTATTCTCAGGTTCGTAGAAACTTGAAATTGGATATGGCAGAGATTGCACAGTTTTTTCAAGATTGTGTATTACTTCAGTCTGAGACTATTGGAAAAGGTGTGGAAGAGACGGAAAGAAGTCAGACTGCTTGGTATTTAAGTAGTTGGCAGATTGAGGTAGAGCGTTATCCGGAGTTTATGGAAGAAGTTACGGTTCGTACCTGGCCACATGAATTTAAGAGTATGTATGGATATCGTAATTTTGATATTATAGATAGTAAGGGTAAGACAATTGCAAGAGCCAATTCTATTTGGATTTTTATGGATTTGGCGAAAATGCGACCATCCAAACCGACAGAAGAGAATATCAAAGGATATGTGTTAGAGCCTGCATTGGATATGGAGTATGCACCGAGAAAGATTAACATACTGGGTGATGAGTGTAAGATTTCGGATGTAGTAGAGCCGATTGTAGTCAAGTATTCTTTCTTAGATTCCAATAATCATGTCAACAATGGACGTTATGTCAAGGAAGCAATGGATTACATTTTGACGGAAAAAGAATACAAACAAATGAGAGTGGATTATCGTAAAGCAGCGACACTTGGGGATAAAATGTACCCAATTAAGTATCAAAAAGAGGATTTGGCACAGTTGGTTTTTGCAGATAAGGAAGGGAATCCTTATGTAGTTGTGGAAGTGGTGTAGTGTTTTTTTCTGTATTCTTTTTTATTCGTGACAGAGACAACGTCATAATGAAATGTTTTGTTTGAAATAGGAGTGAAGTTTGTTGACATGCTATTATAATATGATGTATGTTAGTAAAGGATGCGACTGGTTTGATTTTATAGTTGCAATCATACAATAATAATGAGACGCAATAGCGTTACGGAAGAACAGGAGTTAATATGATTGAGATTGGAAAGTGGCAAACATTAAAAGTAATTCGTAGCAAAGATTTCGGTGTTTATCTGGCGGAGGATAAAGGTGCAGATGATGCAGTTCTTCTTCCTAGAAAGCAGGTGCCGGATGATTTGAAGGCTGGTGGAGAGATTCGCGTATTTGTTTACTTGGATTCTTCAGACCGTCCGATTGCTACAGTGAATGAACCGTTGATTACATTGGGTGAGATTGCTAAATTAAAGGTGCAAAGTGTTGGCAACATCGGTGCATTCATGAATTGGGGGTTAGAGAAAGATATTCTTATGCCTTTCAAAGAGATGGTTGGCAAGGTAAGAGAGGGGAAAGAATATTTGGTTTATATGTACATGGATAAGAGTAATCGTCCATGTGTCAGCATGAGATTATATGATCATTTGTCCACAGATGCTCCATACAAAAAAGGGGATACGGTGGAAGGTTATGTCTATCAGATAAGTGAGAAATTTGGTGCATTTGTTGCAGTAGATAACAAGTATCAGGGTCTGGTTCCAAAACAGGAACTGCACCAGAAACTGAGAATCGGCGATGTGGTTTCTCTTCGTGTCAGCGAAGTGCGTGAGGATGGCAAGATGAACCTTTCTTTACAGAAACTATCTTATCAGCAAATGGAAGAAGACAGTGAGATGGTATATCAGGCAATTCTTGCATTTGATGGTGTGTTGCCATTTACCGATAAAGCATCTCCGGCGGTAATAGAGAGAGAAATGGGACTAAGTAAGAACGCATTTAAACGAGCAGTCGGCAGATTGCTGAAGGAAGGTAGAATTGAGATTCGTGAGAAGTCGATTGTGATTACCGACAGATAGATAATGCACATTTGCTAATTGGATTTTCAAGTAAGTATGAAGCTACTTGGTTCATTATCAATACAACTAACATAGTGTATATAATCATTAATATATAAGTTTTTAGGAGGATATAACAATGAAGAATGTAATTAAGACAGATAAGGCACCACAGGCAATTGGACCATATTCACAGGCGATTGAAGTGAATGGAATGGTATATACATCAGGTGTGGTTCCAATTGATCCGGCAACCGGTAACGTGGTAGAAGGAGATATCAAGGTTCAGGCGACACGTGTGTTTGACAGTATGAAGGCATTGCTTGAGGCGGCAGGTTCTTCTTGTGAGGACGTAGTAAAGACAACCGTATTTATAAAGGATATGAATGACTTTGCAGCATTAAATGAAATCTATGCAACCTACTTTACAGGTGATTTTCCGGCACGTTCTTGTGTAGAAGTAGCAAGACTTCCAAAGGATGTTTTGATTGAGATGGAAGCAATTGCGTTGAAGAAGTAATATAGTGATGGAAGTACGCATTTCTTCGATAATGATGATAATCATTTTGAATGAAATAACAGGAGGAAAATATGAACTTTGAGAATGTCTCAAGTGTAGATGTGGAACAGGCGCAATATGTCGAAGTAAAGAAGACCAATTCTGCTATGAAAATGGCAGGATTGTTTTTCTTTCTTGTGATGATTTTGGAAGTTCCACTATCTGTAATTGTGTCTGAAATACAGGATTTAATTCCGGAAGACCGTTTCATGTTAGCAAATATCTTGCTTACTCAGGGATATCTTTTGATTTGTGGATTGACATTTGTATGGATTACAAAAAAGTCCTTTGTAAAAGATTTAATGATGTGTAAATACAAAGTATCATCCTTTTTCTTATCTTTGGTGGTCCTAATGTTTGCATCACCGATGGCTACCTGGTTTAATTTGATAAGTCAGCTTTTTGCAAAAAATGAAGTCAGTACTTCTATATACGAAGTAACGCAAGTTGTACCGATGTGGTTAGGTATTGTGATTATTGGATGTTTACCGGGATTTATAGAAGAGTTGTTGTATCGGGGAATTGTTTATAGTGCGTTTCGTAAACGTTCTGTGCTTACGGGAATTGTAGTAAGTGCGTTAACTTTTGGATTGATGCATATGAATTTTAATCAGATTATGTATGCGGTTTATTTAGGGGTGATATTTGCATTGGTAGTAGAGGCGACAGGGTCTTTGGTTTCTACCATGGTGTTGCATATGCTATTTAATGCAATCAATACGGCATATGTATATATCCTGCCAAAGTTATATGAGTTTTTAGGTCAGTATTCTTCGGAATATGCAAATGTAGATGTGGAAGAAATGATGAATGCAACGGTTTCAAAGCAGGATATTCTGCCAAGCTTGCTGCTGATGACGCCAATGGCTTTTGTTGGATTGGTGTTGACGATATTGTTGATTCGCCAGATTGCAAAGATGAACGGAAGAGCGTTTTCTTGGAAGTATTTCTGTGGTGACAAAGAAGAGGTGAAGCAGACGAAACCGTTTAATATACCGTTAGTTCTTGGTTGTGCATTCTGTGTGTTGATTGCAGTGGCTAAGCTGTGATTGGTACGGAAATCGTAAAGTAAAGAATTACTAGAAAGATATTGTCCGAATATCAAATTAGGAGGAATAGATTGTGATAGAAGCAAGAGGATTAACGAAACAATTTATCCGTACTCAGAAAAAGGGAAAGAAAGAAGAATTCTATGCAGTAGACCATGTAAGCTTTGAAGCAAAAGATGGTGAGATACTAGGCATTCTTGGACCAAATGGTGCGGGTAAAACAACACTACTTCGTATGTTGGGTTCTTTGATGGAACCAACTGACGGTGCGGTTATGATTACGGATAAGAATGGTGAGCAGATTACCAAGAAGGAAGATTTGAAAATGCGAATCGGATATTTGTCCGAAAATACGAAACTTTATGGAAGATTTACTGTAAGGGAAATGTTGACAATCTTCGGAGAATTATATGGATATAACAAGGAAGAGATTGAGGAAAAGATTCAAGTTATATCAGATTTGCTGCAGATGGATGAGTTTATTGAGAACAGGATTGATAAGTTATCTACCGGTCAGAAACAAAGAACTTCCATTGCAAGATGTCTGGTTCATAATCCTGACATTTATATCTTTGATGAACCAACATTAGGATTGGATATTATCAGTTCGAAAGCCATTATTGACTTTATGAAACAGGAGAGAGAACGGGGTAAAACGGTTCTTTATTCCACACATTATATGGAAGAAGCAGAGTTTATGTGCGATAGAATTGTGATGATTAACAAAGGAAAAATTATTGCATCCGGTACCCCGCAGGAATTACGAGAAGATACGAATACTAGTAATTTGCGTGACACATTTTTTGCTTATATAGAAGGAGGTGCAAAAGATGAATTATAGACAATTGGGCACACTCTATAAGAAGGAAATCTTGGATGTTATTCGAGACAAGAAAACTATTTTGACAATGGTGGTTTTGCCAATTCTTTTGTATCCGTTGCTATTTTTAGTAATTATGCAGGTTATGACGATGGTAATGGAAGAACAGGAAGCAAGTACCTATTATATTGCTTATGAGAATGTTTCAAAAGAACATAAGCAGGCATTGAATGATTGGATTGCTGGAGAGGAAGATGAACTGGAATATATTCTGGAAGAAAAGGAATCCGATAATCCGCAGGAAGATTTGAAAAATGAGAATATTGATGCGTACATAACTGTGGAAGAAAATCAGAACCAAATTGAGTATGTGATTCATTATATGTATGCAGATACCAATTCTAATACGGCAGCGGGAATGTTAGAGGAAGAAATTGAAAGCTATTCCATTCATGTGGCTGAGGAAAACGTAAAAAAACAGGGAATGGACGTCAATAAAGTGTTATATCCGGTGGTTGCAACCATGGATGACCAATCAAGCAATGAAAGTACACTTGGTAGCTTGTTTGGAGGATTTATTCCGTTTTTATTGGTTACAAGTATTGTAATGGGCTGTATTTATCCTGCGATTGATGCAACTGCGGGTGAGAAGGAAAGAGGAACGTTGGAAACACTGCTCACATTACCGGTTGGTAATATGGAACTGATTGCAAGTAAATTCCTATCGGTAGCAACAATTGCTGTGTTCTCTGTCTTTATGAATGTTCTATCTATGGGCGGAGTAGTGATGTATCTGTATTCCACAATGACGGCGCTTTCAGATGGAGCGAATGATTTGGATGTGGGCAGCTTTATTCCTGCGATTTTGATTACCGTATTTTGCGTGATTGCATTTGCATTATTTATCAGTGCGGTAACAATGATTATTTGTTCTTTTGCAAAAAGTTTCAAGGAAGCCAATAATTATGTGACACCTATTTCGTTAGTAGTGATGCTGATAAGTTATGTTGGTTTGATCCCGACTATCGAATTAAATGAAACAATGGCATTGATGCCGGTGGCAAATATATGCTTATTGGTTAAGAATTTATTAGTGTTTAAGTATGATTTTACATTAATTTCGTTGGTGTTGATGAGTAATGTTGTTTACGCGTTTGTTTCTATTTGGATACTGGGTAAAATCTATAATAGCGAATCTATTTTATTTGGGGAGTCCTTTAGTGGTGTCAAGCTGTTTGAACTTAGAAAAAACATCAAAAAGGGAAGCATACCAAGTGTTCAGGAAAGTATTCTGATTATGGTGGTAGCATTGCTTTTGATGGTATATGTAGGAGGTATAGTATCCGTTTCAGTACCGCCGGCTATCAGCTTGATTGTACAGCAGATATTTATCGGAGTGTTGCCTATATTGGCTGCAATCTATATCAAAGCGGACATGAAAAAGGTATTCTCTTTGCGCTTGCCAGGGATAAAGAGTTTGTTTGGTGCAAGTATCCTGGGTGTTGGAGGAATTTGCTTAAATCTTGTAGTCAGCAGTTTGCTAAGTATGGCATTTCCGAGTGACTCTGAAGGGTTAAATGCGCAATATTTGCAGTTATTGGATGGTGTTCCCTTTGTTCAGGGATTGTTGCTGATGGCGTTGCTACCGGCGGTCTGTGAGGAATTGATGTATCGTGGTTATATGTTCACAGCCTTTAAGAATAAAATGAGTATTCCTAAGGCGGTTGTGATTGTATCATTATTATTCGGCATAAGTCATATGAGCATGATTAAGATTTTTCCGACCACATTGTTAGGCGCCGCATTGGCTTATATGATATATAAGTCCGGAAGTATTGTGACATCTGCGTTGGTTCACTTTTTGAATAACGCATTGGCCGTGGTTACGTTGTACTATGGTGATAAGATTTCTTTCTTGAATGATGAAAGTTTAGGGGTTCCGGTGCTGGTAACGATGTTTGTGATAGCACTTATTGGTATTCCTGTTGGAGTGCTTTTGCTTCGCGGAAGCAAGAAAGGGATAGAGGAAGGTTGATTTTACACCAACTGCCGGATTCTTTCGAGGTCCGGCAGTTATTTTTTTGATATAGGAAATTCCTCAAAAATTATTTCGCTTTCTTATTTTTCACTTTCCAATACTGATATGCAAACTTAACAAATAATGATAAATACAATATAAACAACACTACAAACACCATAAATAAAGCATATCCCATTTCGCTAATATTATGACTTTGCATAAACAACTGTGGCATAATGCAGCAACAGAAAACTACAACTAATGGTAACATTCTACCTTTGTAGACTCTTTCTATCATCTCTATTTTTGATTCATCATCACAGAATATTCCTTCGTTTTCGACCATCTCATTTGCTGGCTTTCTAAAATAAGCATATCCCATCATATCTGTTACATATTCCCAACCGCAATCACGGAACATCTGAATATATTCACTGATGTGATTCATTCCTTCTTGATTATAATCTAATTGGTAAATGACATCTTCTGGTTCACACTGTTCAAATTTATAAAATCCTGGTGGTGTAGCCTTAATTAACTTCCATCCGTTTTTGTGCTGTTCTCTCAACCACTTTTCTTCCTTTTCCCATTCCGGAATTGTAAACCATCCAAACTTTGTTTTCTGTTTCGCCATAACTATGCCTCCTGTAATGTCTGGTACAAACGCTTAATTCTTTTCTTTTCCAGCTCTAACACATCTGTACCTAACTTTGTAATAACATAAATTTTTCTTTTGTCTTCTTCTTTGACGAATTTGATAATTCCGTCTTTCTCCATTTTTGACAGACTCCCGTACATAGTCCCTGGGCTTAATCGTATTTCCCCTTGTGTCAGTTCTTCAACTTTTTGCACGATACTGTAGCCATGCATTTCTTCTTGAAGACACAACAATATGTAAAATCCTGTTTCTGTCATAGGAACATATACTTTTTTAATATGAGCATCCATTTTGATACCTCTTTCTTAAAACACTATCTCACTACGATATATCGCACTTCGATGTAAATGAGTGTATCGCAGTACGATGTATTTGTCAACAACTTTCTTAATGCTACTATCTCTTTATATTTTTTCATGGTCTGGTTATTATTTTTTTTACAAAAAAAGAAGCTGGTACCAATTACTTAATGCGACAGTCCCTTTTTCAATAGAAATTTCGTTGAAATTATTCTATAAAGCAAAAAACAATCCGCGAAGGTCGCAAGGATGTACAGTTATTAGAAAAGAAATACATCCCGTAGCCAACGCTCATGCGCAAAGAGTTTGCGTGCAAATGTTGTGTGTATATATTTACGAATTCATGTGTTGAATGATTGATTTTTTGTATTAGTAGGAGTAATATGGAATATAACGAAAGAAGGGATTACATGAGAGAAAATATAGATGTAAAGCAAATCAAAAAAATATACATATATATTGTTTTAGTGATGGGAAGCATAATGTTGCTTTTTGGAAATAGAGTAAATGCAGAGGGAATTTTACAACTTCAAGCGATGGTATCGGATTATCAAAACGTGCTTTTGCAGTGGGAATCCGATAGTGTGAATAACACATTTCAGATTCAAAGATGTGATAGTGGAGCGGATGCCTATACGATATTGGCAACCCTTTCCGGTCAGGAAGGAAGCATCAAATGTCATGATTACAATGTGAAAATAGGCCAGAACTATACATACAGAGTTGTACAGGTGTTAGGAGAAGAGGTGCTGAGAGAAAGCGAAGCGGTTACTTTAAGAGTGACATTAGCAACACCCACAAAGGTAAAGACAAAGATAATAAAGGATTCCAGAATCCAAGTTTCGTGGAAGAAGGTTAATCGGGCAACAAGCTATACGGTGTATAGAAGTAATCGGTCAAACAAAGGTTACACGAAGCTTACGACAGTGAAAAAGAATAGTTATACAGATTATGATGTGGAGAAGGGAAAGTCTTATTATTACAAAATTGAGGCGAACTATCACAAAAAGAAAGATTACACCAGTGCAAAAAGTGAGATGGCCGATGCACATATGAAACCGGCAATGCCGGAGGTGATTGGAAGTTATGCCAAAAAGAAAATAAAATTAACATGGAATAAGATAAAAGGTGCAGATGTATATTATATCTACAAAAAGAACTCGAAAGGTCAATACAAAAAGGTAAAAGAGACAAAGAAGTTACATTATATTGATAGCAAGGTGAAAAAAGATAAGAAGTATAGCTATCAGGTGGTAGCTGTTTGCAAAGCAGATGGCAAATTGATAAAAGGAAAAGCAAGTGCATCCTGCGAAGTGTTGGCTGCGGATATAGACCCAAAGAAGAAAATGGTTGCCCTGACTTATGATGATGGACCCGGCAGATATACGGAAGACATTCTAAAGTGTTTGAAGAACAATCAGGCAAAGGCAACATTTTATGTGATTGGTTGCAATGTTAATTCTTATAAGGATGCTTTGATCGAAGCGGATAAAATGGGGTGTGAGATTGGAAACCATACCTATAATCATCCGGATTTGACACGGCAGACGGATGAAAGCATTAAGAAAGAGCTGGATGATACGGATGCGAAAATCAAGAAACTGATCGGTCATAATGCTGTAACTATGAGACCACCGGGAGGAACTCTTGATGATAGGGTAGAATCCATTATTCAAAAGCCGATTATTCTATGGTCCGTTGATACAAGAGACTGGGAACATCGTGACAGTGGTCGTACGGTTAGCATTGTGATGAATAACGTTCGGGATGGTGATATTATCCTGATGCACGATATTTATGGACCGACGAGAGATGCAAGTCTTGTTTTGATTCCTCAATTGCGCAGAGCAGGTTACCAATTAGTAACGGTTAGTGAATTAGCACAGTATAGGGGTTATACTTTGGAAAAAGGTAAGGTATACAGAAATTTCAGAAAGAAAAGATAGATTCTGATACCAATAATTGTACATAAATAAAAGGCTCTTGCTTAGTAAACTATTACTAGACAAGGGTCTATTATTTTGTTAAGATATACTTGTTGAAAATGCGGAGCGACGAAGTGTTTCGCAAATACCTAGATAAATGCTATAAGAAAGAGGAAATATATATGGCAGAAGATAGAAGGGTTCGTAAAACAAAGAAAGCTATACATGATGTGTTTTGTGAAATGGCGAAAGAAAAGAAATTGAATGAAATCACAATTAAAGAGCTTTGCGTTCAGGCAGATATTAATAAGAGTACATTTTATTTGCATTATAGAGATATTTATGATTTGGCAAGTACGATTCAGACTGCGTTAGTGAATGATATATGTGAAATTATTAATGAATATTCTTATGATGTGATTATTGCCAAAGCACCGGAAATATGGAAAAGAGTTGCTGAACGATATTTCAAAGATGCAAATGATGTGGGAATGTTGATACAACGTCCGGGAATGAGTATGTTGAGTCAGGAACTACAACGTGCTGCGATTGATACAATTATGAATAAGTTTGTAGCGGCAGGTATGAAGAAGGATTCGGATGATTATTTTCATCATCATTTATATGTAACATTTATTATTAATGGTTATATTGGGGTTTTGAAAGAGTTTAACGTCTCAGAAATGAAAGGTGCTATGGATGAAGTATCTAAGCGTTTGAGTACAGGTTTTGTCGTGGAGATTCATTAATAAGGAGTATAAGTGAACGTGAAGGTTAGAGAATTTTCTTTTGAGTCGAAGTTTGATGCGGTTCCGATTAGTGGTATTTGTATGATACCGGAGCATCCAATTGGAATTCTTCAGATGGTGCATGGTATGTGTGAACATAAGAATCGTTATTTGACATTTATGCAGAATATGGCAGAGAGGGGATATATTACCTTGATGCATGATAATAGAGGGCATGGAGAGAGTGTTAAGTCAAGAGAAGATATTGGCTATTGTTACGATTCTTTGGAAGTAGGGATGGTTGGAGATATCTATAAGATATCACAGCAGATAAAAAAGGAATATCCGGGTTTGCCACTCATACTATATGGACATAGTATGGGTTCATTAGCGGCGAGAGTGTATCTTAGAAATCATGATGATATGATAGATGGACTTATTTTGGCAGGTAGTCCATCCTATAATAATCTGGTTCCGATGGCATTGTGGTTTGTTAAATTGTTAAAAAAACGTCATGGAGAACGTTATCGCTCATCATTAGTGCAGACAATGGCAATAGGAAGTTTTCAAAAACGATTTAAGAGTGAGAATCGGAAGCATGCCTGGTTGTCTTCAAAGGATTCGGTATTGAGAGAGTTCGAGAGGGATGAATTATGTAACTTTACTTATACCTTGAATGGGTTTGAAACGTTGCTGAATCTGGAATATATAACATATCGTGCAATTGGATATCAAATGAATAATACAGAATTGCCAATTTTGTTTGTTTCGGGAATGGAAGATCCTTGTTATATAAATGACCAAAAGTGGAGCCAAACAATCGATAGGATGAAAGCTCTTGGATATCGGAATGTTAGGGAAATTCGTTATGACGGAATGCGTCATGAAGTACATAATGAGGAAGAGAATGATAGGCTGTTTGAGGATATGGATTGCTTTTGTAAAGAGGTGATTTGCAGAGTCAAAATGCTGTAAAAAAGAGTCGATTTATGTTGCAAATAATATTGATTTAAGCTATAATAGATTTAGTTTAAAACTATGATTTATTTGAGGAGAAGTGGTCGATGGAGATTAATGGAATGGGGATGTCATCTACTGTTTTGGCGAATTCAAGTACGCAATCAGCAGTAGGTTTGAGGATGTTAAACAAAGCATTGGACACAGACCAATTGAATGGTGATTTGATGACACAGATGTTAGAACGTTCTGTGAATCCGATGGTTGGTCAGAATATCGATATAAGATTGTAGTAATAAAGGCGCATCAGGGTGATGTGCTTTTATTTTTTTATGTTATAGAGGAAATAATAAGAGTTCATTTGTTGACAAGGAAAATAGGCTTTGATATAATTTTATTAACTTTGAGTATTTGTAAGACAAAACTCAAAGAGTCGTATAATGAAAGTCAGAATATGTATGAATAGATGTAGTGTAACCGGAATGGTTACGGCAGTTGTCTTGTAATTATGAATAGGAGGATGTAACGTGAAAAACAAGGTGTTATTAAGAACAGCAGTTATTTTGACAGGTACAGTTAGTATGCTGATTCCATCATTTGTTAGTAGCGCAGAAATTTTAGAAGATTCGAATGTGGGAATTACTTATGCATTAGATGAATATTTGGAAAGTCTTACAGTTAGAGAAATCAAGGAGTCGGAAAAGAAAGAAGAGGCACCAACCTGTCAATATCCGGAATTTGAAGGAAAGTGCCTTGCTTATGTCGAGCAGGCGGTTAATGTACGTAAGGAGCCTGATGAGGAAGCAGAACGTGTGGGAAGTCTTCCTGTTCATGGTATTGCCGTGGTGGTAGAGAAAGGTGATACATGGACATTGATTGAGTCAGGTATTACTTTGGGATATGTACGCAATGACTTTTTGTTGTTTGGGGATGCAGCGGGTGCTTATGCAGAAACTACATGTCCAAAGAAGGCAAAAGTGAATACAACAACTCTTTATGTTCGTGAAGAACAGGATGAGAATAGTAATTGTTTAACTATGATTCCAGAAGGTGAAGCCTATGAAGTGATTGAAGGTGATGCAGGGGATGGATGGACCCATATTCGAGTGGATTCTGATATTACCGGTTATGTGTCATCTGAATATGTAGATGTTTCTTATGGTTTCTCTTATGCGTTGTCAGTTGCAGAAGAGGAAGAAATTCGCAGACAACAGGAAGAAGCAGAGAAGAGAAGACTTGCTGAGATGTCAAGTACCAAGCGTATGAATGTTGTTAATTATGCATTACAATTTGTAGGTAATCCTTATGTGTATGGTGGTACAAGCTTAACGAATGGTACAGATTGTTCAGGCTTTACTATGAGCGTGTATGCTCATTTTGGATATTATATTCCAAGAACAGCGGCAGCGCAGATGCAGGGGTTATCGAGTGTAAGCTTGAACTCAATTCAGCCGGGTGATTTATTATTCTACCGAGATAGTTCTGGTGGTATTGGTCACGTAACAATGTATATTGGTGGTGGTCAGGTAGTACATGCAAGTAGCAGTACAACAGGTATTATTATCTCAAGTTTAGGATATCGTACGCCATGTGGAGCGGCACGTATTATTTGGGATTGATAATGAGAAAGTGAATAATTATTTTAAGAAAGCCACCATTTGGTGGCTTTTGTGATTGAAAGAACAGAAAGTGATTTATTTGTTTCCGGTTGAGCCGAATCCACCAGCTCCACGAACGGTGTCACTTAACTCTTGCATTTCCTCAAAATGAGCAGTTAAGTAAGGGGTGATGACAAGCTGTGCGATTCTCTCTTGTGGTTCGATGTTGGCAACGACATTGCTGTGATTGTGCAATGCTACCATAACCTCTCCGCGGTAATCGGCATCGATGACACCGACCTTGTTGGCAGGCGCCAATCCTTTTTTGGAGGCTAGGCCACTTCTTGCATAGATTAATCCGGCGTATCCGGCAGGGATTTCCATTGCAAGTCCTGTTTTGATTAATTGGGTTTCGCCAGGCTGAATGCTTACAGGTGTATCAATGCATGCATATAAGTCAGCACCGGCTGCATATTCTGAGCCATAAGTTGGAATTACGGCTTTATCGTTCAATTTCTTGATAGGAACATTAGCTGATAACATATTCAATACCTTTCCTTTGTGAATTAATATAATAATTTTCGATGTGTTGCGTTTTCAAAAAGCTCAATTATATAAAATCTTTTTGATCATCCCATAAGACAACCGAATTACTTGCCAGGGATTCTTGTACTTGAATTAGTCTTTGGTTAGAAGAACCGCGGAATCGAAGAGATAGATTCTTCAGGGATTCTACGAACTCACCATCTACTAATACATCAATATAAAATAACATTTCGTTAGTTTCCGGCCATTTATTAACCATATTACCTAAGATATCCTTTTCAAAATCATAACCGGTAAAACACCATATATCCTTGTGTGGAAAGCGATTTTTGATTTCTCGTAGGAGTGGTAAAACTCCTTGTTGGTTACTATATTCAAAAGGTTCACCTCCAAGGAGTGTGAAGCCACGAATATACGAAGGCTCTAATGCTTTGATAACCTCATTCATTACATCACTGTCAAACGGACTTCCGTAATTGAAGTCCCATGTTTCTTTGTTAAAACAACCGGGGCAATGGTGTGTGCAACCACTGACAAAAAGACTGACTCTGACACCGGGCCCGTTGGCAACGTCATATTTTTTGATTGTTGCGTAGTTCATTACAATAACCTCCGATTACAAATGAAGAACTCTCGCCTTGATTTCTTTTGTTTTTCCGACATTCCAGAAATTCTCACCTAAATATCCACAAGTTCTTCTGGTTACGTTCATTTTCGAATGGTCTTTGTTTCCGCATTGAGGACATTCCCATTCATTGTCGTCATTAATTACAATTTCTCCGTCATATCCACATTCATGGCAATAATCAGATTTGGTATTAAATTCTGCATATTGAATGTTGTCATAAATGAAACGGACAACTTCTGCTAATGCATCTAAGTTATTACGCATGTTAGGAATCTCTACATAAGAGATTGCACCACCGGAAGAAATTTTCTGGAATTGGCTTTCAAAACGGAACTTGCTAAATGCATCAATATTCTCGCGGACATCTACATGGTAAGAGTTGGTATAATATCCTTTGTCAGTAACATCTTCGATATTTCCAAAACGCTCCGCATCAATTCTTGCGAAACGATAGCAAAGACTTTCTGCCGGACTACCATATAATCCAAATCCAAGACCGGTTTCTGCTTTCCATCTATCAGTAGCAGCGCGTAAATGATTCATAACGCGTAGTGCAAAATCCTGACCGATTGCATTTGTGTGACTGCAGCCCTTCATTAATTTGGTTACTTCGTATAATCCAATATAGCCAAGTGAGATAGTTGAATATCCATTTAATAATAATTTATCAATTGGTTCCCCTTTTTCCAAACGAGCGATAGCTCCGTATTGCCAGTGAACCGGACTGACATCGGAAGTGATTCCCATTAGTGAATTATGTCTGCACATTAAGGCTTCATAACAAAGCTCTAAGCGCTTATCTAAAAGGGTCCAGAATTTGTCTTCGTCTCCGTTGGCGATGATACCTATCTGAGGAAGATTCAAACTGACAACACCTTGGTTGAAGCGACCTTCAAACTTGTACTCGCCATTCTTATCTTTCCATGGCGTCAAGAAACTTCGGCATCCCATGCATGAGAATACGTTACCTTCGTAGTTTTCGCGCATTTTCTTTGCAGAGATGTAATCCGGATAAAGACGCTTGGCAGAACATTTGACTGCCAACTGCGTAATATAGTCGTATTCGCCACCCTTTAGGCAGTTGTGTTCGTCTAATACATAGATGAGCTTAGGAAAAGCAGGTGTGATATATACACCTTTCTCATTCTTAATACCTTCCAAACGCTGACGAAGGATTTCTTCTATAATAAGTGCGTTTTCTTTGATGTACTCGTCATCCTTATCCAGATTGAGGAATAATGTTACAAATGGTGACTGACCGTTTGTTGTCATTAATGTATTAATCTGGTATTGGATTGTCTGCACGCCGGAACGAAGTTCGTCGTGTAATCGTTCCTTGACCATTTTCTCAATAACGGTAGAAGATACATAATCACCAAATTCTGCAGTCATCTTCGCTTTGAATTTATTGTAAGATTTTCGCAAATATTTACCCAAATGACGAACGTCAACGGATTGTCCACCGTACTGGCTACTAGCTACTGCTGCGATAACTTGTGTCATAACAGTGCATGCTACCTGGAAACTTTTAGGACTTTCGATTAACTTTCCGTTCATAACCGTTCCGTTATCAAGCATGTCTCCGATGTTGATGAGACAGCAGTTGAAGATTGGTTGTAAGAAGTAGTCTGCATCGTGGAAATGCAAAACACCTTCCTCGTGAGCTTTGGAAATCTTCTCCGGTAAAAGGATACGCTTGGTCAAATCCTTAGAAACCTCACCTGCAATTAAGTCTCTTTGGGTAGAGGCAACAGTGGCATTCTTATTGGAGTTCTCTTCCATAACATCTTTGTTACGATTCTGAATTAAACTTAAGATAGAATCGTCAGTAGTATTTGCTTTACGAACTAATTCTCTTGAGTAACGATATATTATGTAAGTTTTCGCTAATACAAACTTTTTTTCATCCATTAACTTTTGCTCGATAATATCCTGAATGTCTTCCACTAACATACGAGCTCGATTCTTAGACTCGATGCAGGAAATGATGTACTCGATTGTTTCATCGGTTACTTTTTCAGCAGGTTCTACTTCGGCATTGGCTTTCTGAATGGCACGTATAATTTTATTCCTATCATAGGTAACGGTTGTGCCGTCTCGTTTGATAACTTTCATAACAAATCTCCTCATTTTTTATATAAAACAGTGTAACTGTAGGATGTATTAACAGCTACAACACAATATTAAGTGTGGTAAATGGGCGCAAAAACCCAAAAACAAACCAATTATACCACTATATTGTGGGTTTGTCTACGAGAAACCCACAATATAGTGTATGAAAAATAATACATATACAATATAATGATGAAATGTTACACAAATCGTGGAATTCATGGTATTTCTGTGAACTTTTAGGAAAGGGCTTTCTTTTTTCTTTTGTTTGTGATATATATTTAATGTATGTTTGAGGGGAAATGATTTCGTGATGATAGAAGTGCGAGATTGTTACACTCATTTCAGACATTTTCACAGTAGTTATATGCGAAGTGCAGGTTATAATCTGTGATAATAATAGGTAAGAACACATAGAAGGGAAAAAAGATATGAGAAAAAGAATCGGAGCATTCTTGTTAGCAGGAGCAATGCTGCTTAGTGTGACAGGATGTGGTAGCAAAGCAAGTAGTTATAGTAAGTATGTTGAGTTGGGTGAGTACAAGGGAATTAAGTACACCAAGACAGTTGCAGAAGTAACAGATGATGATGTACAGGCGGAGATTGATTCGTTCTTATCAGGTCAGACTGAAACAAAGGAAGTGACAGACAGAGCTGTTGAAGATGGCGATGTTGTTAACATTGACTTTGTTGGAACAATGAATGGTGAAGCATTCGAAGGTGGCACAGCAGAAGGATATGATTTGACAATCGGTTCGGGTTCTTTTATTGAAGGTTTTGAAGAGGGTTTGATTGGACATGAGATTGGTGAAGAAGTATCGTTAGATTTAGTATTCCCGGAAGATTATTCTCAAACTGATTTGGCAGGTAAGGATGTTACATTTGCAGTAACAATTAATACTATTTCGGTGAAGGTTACACCAGAGCTTACAGACGCATTAGTAAAAGATAATACAGACTATGATACAATTGATGCATATAAGAAGTCTATTAAGGACGATCTTCAAGTTACTAATGAATCAAATGCAGAATCTCAGGCTCAGGCAGATATCTTTAATCAGGTTGTTACGAATTCTAAAGTTACAGGTTTTGATGAGGATGAAGTCAAGAAACTTGTAGATGCTGAATATGAAGGATTTAAGCAGACTGCTACTGCATATGAATCTTATGGATATACTTATGAGCAGATTTTAGCTTCTAACGGTTATGAGAATGAAGAGCAGTTAAAAGAAGGAATTACAGAGTATATTAAGAATTATTTGACTCAGAAGATGATTCTTTATGTGATTGCAGATAAAGAAGGCATTAAAGTTGATCAGAAAGAGGTTGACGCCAAAGTGCAGGAAGCTATGACAGCAATGGGTGTGGAAACACAAGAAGAAGTTTATGATTATTACGGAGAGGATTATTTTGAACTCTCTATTTTGTCAGAGAAGGTTATGGATTTCTTGAAAGAGAATGCAGTCCTTGTAGATAGCCTTGAGGAGACAACAGAAGAAGCTACCGAGGAAGCAACAGAAGAAACGACAGAAAAATAATTAATAAGATTTTGGAAGAGACCATGTAAGTATGGTCTCTTTTGCATTTTGTATGGTTTCTGTTCGGTTTTGCGTTGACATCGAAAGATGAGTCAGTTATAATGATTTGATGAATGTGGTGGACGCCACTTTATTTATGTAATGATTCAGAGCTTTGTTTGATAATACAGGGTATTGAATAGTTGCAAATTTATAGGATGGAAGGGCGAGTCGAATGGCAGAAAAGAAGAACCTTTTGACCGATAAAGGTCTGAAAAAGTTAGAAGAAGAATTGCAGGAGTTACGAGTTGTCAAACGTAAAGAAGTAGCTCAGAAAATCAAAGAAGCAAGAGAACAGGGTGACTTATCAGAGAATGCTGAGTATGATGCTGCGAAGGACGAGCAGAAAGATATCGAAGCAAGAATTGAAGAGTTGGAAGCTATCCTCAAGAATGTTGAGGTCATTTATACAGATGAAGTTGATAAGGATAAAGTTAACGTTGGTTGTGTGGTTACAGTGAAAGATGTAGCGAGTGGCAATGTTCAGACTTTTAAGGTTGTAGGTTCTACTGAAGCAGATATCTTGAATAACAAGATTTCCAATGAGTCTCCGGTAGGTGCTGCATTAATAGGTGCTAAAGCTGGTGATGTTGTAACAGCAGAAGTTCCTAACGGATCATTCCAGTTTGAAATCATAGAGATTAGCTTGGACGAAGAGTAGATGTGAATGATAAAGGGATGGTGAAAGCTATCCCTTTCTGTATTATTAAAGCTGTTAAGTGGATTAATATCGAGCAAGAGTGTTTACAGAAATATTTATCCAATTGACCGCCTAAACATCATGAGCATACAGACCGAAAGGTCGGAGTGCGAATGGATGTGCATGATTGCGAGAATGCGAAGTAAGGAGCAATCGTATTATGAATGAAGATAATATATAAGAAAGTGAGTGAATACAGTGGGAGAGAATAATCAGAACCAACAGCCTAAGACACAGGATTTGAATCAGTTGTTAAAGGTTAGAAGAGAGAAATTACAGGAATTACAGGATAATGGGATGGACCCATTCCAGATTACCAAATATGATGTGACTGCTAAGACAGGTGCCATCAAAGAACAGTTTGATGAGTATGAAGGCAAGGAAGTATCCATTGCAGGTCGTTTGATGCAAAAGCGTGTTATGGGTAAGGCATCATTTGGTAATGTACAGGATTTGGATGGTAATATTCAGATATATGTTGCCAGAGATGATTTGGGCGAAGATGCATATAAGTTATTTAAGAGAATGGATATTGGTGATATTGTAGGTGTAGAAGGTAAAGTATTCTTGACTCAGAAGGGTGAAAAGTCTATCCATGCAACTAAGGTTACTTTGTTGTCAAAGAGTTTACAGATTTTACCAGAAAAATATCACGGTTTGACTAATGTGGATACTCGTTATCGTCAGAGATATATTGATTTGATTATGAATCCGGATGTAAAGGATACATTTATCAAGCGTTCTAAGATTATCAGTACAATTCGTAAGTATTTGGATGGACAAGGTTTCATGGAGGTTGAGACTCCTATGTTGGTTGCTAACGCCGGTGGTGCTGCTGCTCGTCCGTTTGAGACACATTTCAACGCATTGGACGAGGATTTCAAGCTTCGTATTTCTCTTGAGTTATACTTGAAGAGATTGATTGTTGGTGGTATGGAGCGTGTTTACGAAATCGGTCGTGTATTCCGTAACGAAGGTTTGGATACAAGACATAATCCTGAGTTTACATTGATGGAGTTATATCAGGCATATACCGACTATAACGGAATGATGGATTTGACAGAGAATATGTATCGTTATGTTGCACAGGAAGTATTAGGTACAACACAGATTACTTACAACGGAATCGAGATGGATCTTGGTAAGCCATTTGAGCGTATCACTATGGTAGATGCTGTTAAGAAGTATGCAGGTGTTGACTTTAATGAAATCGCAGATGCAGATGCTGCAAAGGCAATTGCAAAAGAAAAGCATGTAGAGTTTGAGGAGCATCATACAAAGGGTGATATCCTTAACTTGTTCTTTGAGGAGTATGTAGAGGAGCATTTGATTCAGCCTACATTTGTTATGGATCATCCGATTGAGATTTCTCCACTTACTAAGAAGAAACCAGAGGATCCTAACTACGTAGAACGTTTTGAGTTGTTCATGAATGGATGGGAAATGGCAAATGCATACTCTGAGTTAAATGATCCAATTGATCAGAGAGAACGTTTCAAAGCACAGGAAGCTTTACTTGCATTAGGTGATGAGGAAGCGAATACAACAGATGAAGATTTCATGTATGCGTTAGAGCTTGGTATGCCACCTACAGGCGGTATTGGCTATGGTATCGACAGACTTTGTATGTTGCTTACTGATTCACCGGCGATTCGTGATGTGTTGTTGTTCCCAACAATGAAGACATTAGAGAAATAAACCTTGTAAAATCAAGGGTTTCGGGTCTTTTAAATCAGAGTTGACCAATTTTTGACTAAGAATTTACAAGGTCATACAAATGTGTTAACATGGATTTACAGAGTGAAGACGGTCTTAATTAAATAAAAAGCACTACTTAGAGGATATTTTCTAAAGAAATTTAGAAGATGTCCTCTTTTTGTTATGGCGACGTGGATAATACGAAAATTAGTCAAATTTATAGGAGGTGGCTCTGTGGCAGAGTATTTAAATACAAGTGTTAGAGCATATGTTAATGACGCAAATATATGTAAACGATATATGCGTGTAAAAGAGGTGGCGGAAAGGCTTGGAAAAACAGAAAAGGAAGCATTAGAACTTGCTTCTTTGGCTGGAGCAATTTGTCAGCTACCTGTTATTACTCTTATTTGCTATAGAAGATTGGAGGATTATATGAAGCATTTATACAAAGTTCATGGTACAAACAAATATGTGCAGAAAAAATATGTGAGAATCGGTGAGGGTTCGATTATGTATAGCATAGGTCGTCATCGTTTTGTGGAGATGGCAAGAGCAGCAGGTGCTGTATACAAAATGAATGGTGGAACGGTACTTGTAAGCTTAGATATTTTTGATGAGTATATGGAGCAGTTTCGGGAGAAGCCAGTACCTATGAAAAATTCTTTATGGAAAAAAGACACGAAAGAGAGGAAGTGAGTGTATGGGTTATTCTTATAAGACTTATTCGGAAACGAAGGATGTTATGAAAAAATATGTGAATGCAACAGAAGGGGCTATTATATATAGCTTGGGTAAAACAAGATTTATGACGCTTGCGAAGGAGGCAGGAGCAGTGTATAAGGTGGGAAATTCTGCGTTGGTTAATACGGAGATATTTGAGGATTATTTAGAGCAATTCCATGAGCCTGCACAAATGCTGCCAAAGCATAGTTGGGGAAATAAAACGAAAGTTGATATTGGTGAGCAAATGATGGAAGAGGAGACGGATGATAATGAGTAAGGAATTGTTTATTGTACCTAAAAAAGAGTCAATTTAAAATGTCAACTGACTTGGGGAGAGTCAACTTAAAAAATGGAGTGACTTTTGAAAAGTTAACTTAAAAAGTGAGTCGACTCATAAAAAGTATAGGAAAGAGTAATTGAAAAAGTCAACTGAAAATCAAAAAAGTAACTGAAAAAGTTAACTGACTTTGTGATTTTTAATTGAAAAATTCAATTACTCTTTTAAAATTGGCATTTTTTATGCATAAAGTAACTGAAATTTTCAATTAACAGTACAAAATAAAGGGGTTTTAGGGGAGATTCCCTAACCAGAGGCAGGAGACGGCTCTTATGCGTATCTGGCAGATGACTAGGGAAAATTAATGCATAGGTTTGGATAAAATTATGGATTGAAATAAAATGATAATCCCCCGCACAACGAAAGGCTAAAAAGTGATTGACAGTTTAAAACTGTGAATTTATACTTGAAATAGTTGGATTGAATTTAGAAAGAGGTACCTTTATGAAGCTGGCAGAACAAATAAAAGTATTATGCGTAAGATCGAATATTAGTGTATCAGAGTTGGCCCGGAGAGTAGGAACGTCACCACAAAATTTTAATGCGAAATTAAAGAGGGAGACGTTTACAGTCTCAGATTTGGAAGAAATTGCAAAAGCGGTGGATTGTGAATTTGAACGTAATTTTGTATTGAAGAATGGAGATAAGGTATGATGGCAAACAAGAAAGTTGATTATAGCCAATATTATTCAAATAGAGATGTAATATCATTTTTTTCTGGTGCAATGGGATTAGACATTGGATTGGAGCAAGCTGGTTTAAATGTTGTGATTGGACAGGATTTCGAACCGGCATGTGTGGAAACAATGCGAGCAAATGGACATAATGTGCTTGGTGGAGATATTAGAGAAATCGAACCACAGCAAATGTTAGATTTAGCAGGATTAAGAGTGGGTGAACCTTTTTTGGTGTGTGGTGGCCCGCCTTGTCAGCCATTTTCAACTGCAGGAAAACGGTTGGGAATTAATGACCCTCGTGGCAGTTTGTTTATGGATTACATACGAATGATTGATTATATAAAACCAAGGTTTTTTATAATGGAGAATGTTAAAGGTATAATGTCAGCACCATTAAAACATGTGCCTTTGGCAGAAAGAAGTAAAAATGAACCAGAACAGCAACTTGGAACAGTGTTAGATATTATTTTGGCAGAATTTAATAAATTAGGATATAAGACAGTTTATGGTGTTTTGGATGCCGTAAATTATGGTGTACCACAATTCCGAGAGCGATTTGTATTATTGGGAAGTAGAGACCATGAGGACATCTTTTTGCCATTTCCAACTCATTTCCAAATGCATCAAAAAGCAGAGTATAGATGGAAAACAGTAGGGCAAGCAATAGAAGATATTGAGGATGAAGGTGGAGAGTGTGCAACATTAAGCCCTGACAGGGCACATTATTTAAAAATGGTACCAGAGGGAGGTAACTGGAAAGATTTACCGGAAGAAATAAGAAAAAATGCGATGGGAGGAGCATATGAATCAGGTGGTGGAAAAGTAGGGTTTTATCGTCGATTATCATATAGTCAGCCTTCGCCGACGGTTGTTACTTCGCCAATTCAAAAAGCAACTATGATGTGTCATCCTAGAGCTAACAGACCATTAAGTGTACATGAATATGCAAGAATACAGCAGTTTCCAGAAGAGTGGATTTTTGTTGGAACAACATCTGCAAAGTATAAACAGATAGGGAATGCAGTTCCTGTTGGCTTGGCAGAAGCAATAGGTCGAGCAATTATTGCAACGGCTGATAAAACAGCAATGGTTAAAACAAAGCGTTTTAGAGGTACAGATGTACACAATCGAATTAAAAATGCAATCGAATTAGGAGGAAATGCAATATGTCAATAGGTAATGGGTATGACGAGAAAGAGGTAATAGAAGCAATTGCTGTAGCATTAGAAACTTTTTATGGTAGCTTAATTTCTAAGATTGATGAATTGAATATACAAAAGATTATGAAAAGAAAAAATCCATATTTGTATCGAGCAAAAGCAATGCAAAATGCATCAGAAATAGTTGAATCGGTATTGACGGCGTTTGTTAGTTCTAGTGAAGAGACAATATTTGGAAATTGTTTCTTTGAGCCAATTGCACTTGCAGCAAGTAATGGAAATAAAGCTCTCGCAGAGGGCATTGATATTATGATTCAAGACAAAGAAACTAATACAATGACAGCTATTGCTGTAAAAAGTGGAACTTCCGTTTTTAATGCAGATAGTAAAAAACGTCAAGAACAAAATTTTATGGCGGCAGGAAAATTAGCGCAACAAGCAAAAGCAAGATATGATGCATATGTCGGTTACTGCTATGGAAAAAAGAAGGAGACTGGAAGAGGAAAGCCTAAAATGTACAGAGAGTTAGCTGGAAAGCAGTTTTGGGCGGAATTGACTGGGGACGAAGAATTTTATAAGAAAATTATAACATATATGGGAACATTGCCGGAACAGTATATTTCGCAGTATCAAGAAAGTTATAATAAAGCAGCAAATAGGTTAGTAAGAGAATTTTCTAATAGTTTCTGTAAGGATGATGGAAGTATAGATTGGGAAAAACTTGTTGAATTTAATTCAGGAGATTAATTATAAAAATACATTGAATGATGTGAGGAAATAAAATGAGTTTGGTAGACATATTAAATTCTTATACGGATGAATATTGGGATTTTAAAACTTCTAAAAATGAAGGAATACATAAAATTGCAAATTATCCAGCTGCAATGGTTGCACCTATGCAACGTGAATTGTTGCAACTATTGGTAAATGAAAATAAAAATTATCGTAGTATGTTAGATCCGTTTCATGGGAGCGGTGTTACTTTGGTAGAGGGACAAGAAGTAGGGCTAGAAGTTTTTGGGATAGATATTAATCCGTATGCGCATATCATTTCATTGGCAAAGTTGGAAAAGTATGATCCGCAGTTAGTGGAATCTGCAAATACTAATATTTTAAGCAACATTGCTGAGTTAAAGGAGAACGGAGGGTGGGAACCACATACGTTTGATAATATTAGCAAATGGTTTAGGAAGGACATAATAGAGGATTTATCTGTATTGCGAACAGCAATTAAAAGAGAACAAAACGCAACTATTAGGCGCTATTATTGGTTGTGTTTTGGAGAAATTGTAAAAAAATATAGTAATACAAGAACTTCCACATTTAAGTTACATATTAAAGAGCAAGAGAAGATTGATGGCATGGAAAATAATGTCATAAAAGATTTTGAAACTAAAATTAAAGAGACTTATGGGTTGATAGGATATCCGGCATTAGGTGATTTTCATCTGGAGTGTGGTGATTCGAATTCTATTATGAAGCAAATGAAAAATGAAATATTTGACATAATCTGTACGTCTCCACCATATGGGGACAATGGTACAACGGTAACGTACGGACAGTTTTCAACGTTACAGTTGCTATGGATTGATGAAAATGATTTTGATTATGATATTAGTTGCATCGAGAATTATTCTCGTTTAGACTCGTTAAGTTTAGGAGGAACGTTGTCAAAAAACAATGCGTTTTATTATCCGGCAATATTATCTGAGTATGTTGCAAAATTGTCACCGCATAAGCGAAAAAAAATATTACAGTTTTATGCCGATTATGAAAATTCATTTAGAGAGATGGTAAGATTACTTAAGTTAGATGGAAGAATGGTATTAACTGTTGGGAACAGGAAGGTGGATGGAATAGAATTTCCATTTTCTGAAATTAATAAAGAGTTGGCAGAGCATTATGGTATGAAGGTTGAGTATGTACTAATGAGAAATATTATAAATAAAAGGATGCCACAAAAGGTATCAAAATTGTCAGACGGAAAACCTGTAGAATCGATGTCGAAAGAGATTATTTTATTATTAAAGAAAGAAGGCTAAAGATGAAAGAGATTAATGCAAATATTTTGGAAGGAAAATATGAAGAAATATTAGCAGCTGTTCAAAGTCCAGTTATTGCATTAACTGAATTAATTAAAAATGCTGCGGATTCTTGTCAAAATATTACAGATCCTATTGTTGTGAAGATACATACGGAAAGTAAAACGATAGAGATTATTGATGAAGGAGAAGGTATATGCGAAAAAGAAATCGAACGTTTGGGCGAGGCAGGATATTCTTCTAAAATGGTAGGTAAAAAAACTATGTCACCTATTGATAATCCTTTATCGGGTAGTAAAGGACTAGGATTGCTTACAGCTTTTTTTATTTCAGATCTTTTAGAAATTGAAACATTTTCGAAGGAAGATCAAAAGTTATATTTTCTCAGATGGAAAAAAGGTGAGCAGAAGTTTAGCTATGAAGAAAGGGTAGAACCGCACGGGATTGGAACGAGGATTTTGCTTAAAAACGTTGAAGAAGAGAAGTTAAGAATGATTCTGTTACAAGAGGAGAAGCAGAAATTATTTATGACTTCATTACGTTTCTTTACAGATGATGAACGTTTACCTAAAATAAGGTTATTTGTAGATGAGGAGGAAGAGTTTTATTATCCGTCTGAGACAATTGAAGACTTTTATAATCGCAATAAGGCAGACAATAAAGGGTTTATTGCTAAAGCGAGTTTCGAGTATGCGGATAACAAAATTACACTTTCCTATGAGGATAATATCTCTGGATTCTATACATTTAATAATCAAATTATAGATTTAAGCAATCGAGCAAGTGTTGATGTATTTGCAACAAATATAAAAGCCCCAGAAAGAGGAGGAGTACCAGTTAAAAAGATTGCAGAATCAGATTTGTTTGAAGAAAGTTATTGCTCAATATCTGTACCAAAGTTTTCGGGAGTGTTATATACATGGAGAGATAAAAAGGATGAACAATTAGAGCAATGGCCAGTGGGGGTTCGTATATACATTAATGACTATAGTATGTATAGATATCTTGATAAGGACAATGATTGGTTGAACTTGTCGGAGATAAGCCAAAATGTAAAAGCAACGAATTATAAATTAAAGAATACCTATGGTTATTTAAATTTACCTCATTATAACGAAAATCTCGAAAGTTTGAAGATTTCAAAAGAAAGAAATGATTTTGTAGATTCTTTAGCCCAAAGAAAATTTATCAAAATAATGCGAGATATTATTGTGGCGGCCTTTACAAGAATAGATATTGCAGTTAAGAATCCACCAATACAGTCGATAGGATTAAGACAGAATTCATTAACTGTTCGTGTAGGAGAAAAGATTTCACTGGGACACTATTTGATTTGTAATAATTTGGGATTAGATGATATTACAGTAAGTTATGATGAAAATGAGTTGACTGTTGATGAGGATTGGAATGTAAGTGCAAAGTCTCATGGGAATTATAAGATTAAGTTTTCCTATAAAGAGCAATCCTGTGAAATGGTCTTGAATTTTAAAGATAAAGTGCCGGAATTTTGCTTAAGCAAAACTGCAATAGAAGTATATAAAGGAAATACTGTTAATTTGCAGGATTATATTATTCCAAGTTCTTGCAAGGATGTGACTTTAGATAATATTCAAATTATTGCTGATAATCAAGCTACAATAATTTGTAATGATTTATTTAGTAAGGATAATGCGGTGGGAAGACATGTCATATTATATAAATATGGTGAGTTTCAACGCACCTTAGTGATTAATGTAAAGGAAATAGAAAAGCAACCTGGTGGTGGAGCGAAAACGCCACGCATTGATGAATTATTTCCTAAATTGGATATGTTAAGAAATAAGTCATTTAAAATTCCTGAATTAGTAGATGCAATTTCGTCATATTATATAGAAGCACCTACATTATGTATGGCGGCAATAAGAATTCTTGTTGAGGCGTCATGTAAAGCATATTTTCAACACTTAAAAAATGAGGAGAATGATTTTAGTTTTCCAAGTTTGGTAAGTAGAACAATGAATTTACAAAGTTGTGTTGATACTGCTCCTGATTATAAGAATTATGTTGCAGTACATGAACAAGCATTTATAGATTCTTTTAAAAATGTATCGGCACAATATAATACAACATTATCTAAGGATGTTAAGGCAAATATAAATAATCATATAAATACAATTGATTTAAACATGTTTGTACACAATCCTTTGATAATAGCTACTGACACGACAGTTTTTAAAACTATGCAGATTTTTTCGCCATTGTTGAATTATGTATTTGATGTATTATTGATTGAATAAAACTACAAGAGTTTTATTGGGTAGGTAGCAAGTGACATGAGGTGACAAGGAAGTGACATTTTGGATGTCACTTCCTTGTGCTTTTAATCCAATAAAATATGTAAGTGGTAGAACTACTACCCCCAAAAGGGAGTGTAGGTTACTTTAAATCTTCCGTTTCACTTTATATACTTATCCTGTGTACACGAATAAAAAGAAAGGTAGTATAAGTAGATGGCGGACAGAATCCATTGTGTTAAGAAAACGCTTCGCCTTACACAATATGAAGCATATAATCTTTCGGAGAAAGCTAAGAAGGCTGGAATGTGTGAAGCGGCATATTTACGACTTTTAATTTCACAAAGACCAAATGATTATGGTGAGGTAAGGATTATTATTCGTGATTTAATCAATGAGGTCAATGCAATTGGTAATAATATCAACCAAATTACAAGAAATCATAATTCAGGGCTCTATTCAGAGGATGATAGAGAATTACTGAAAGCTTACATGAAGAAACTGAATTTTCTTGTAAAGGATACCATAGGTGTAATAAACCAGTTAAATTATCTGTGAAATTAGGAGGAACGAGGTCGATGCAAAGAAAAACTAGAGAAAAAAGATTTGTCAGGTATACAGAGGGTGCGGAAATGTATTCCATGAGCCTCTCTAAGTTCCAGCAGTTAGCCAAGGATGCAAAGGCGTGTTATAAGGTAAATCAGCTTGTGTTGGTAAATTTGAATATTCTTGATGAATATCTTGAAACTTTTCATATCGTGGATGAAGGCTTTTATAAGTAGATAGTGATATGAAGTTGCCCCTGATTGTATTAGCAATCAGGGGTAAATGATTTCTTGGAGAAAAGTTTGACTTACCTGCACAAAGGCGTTGACTTTGGATACCACTGATCTTATAATCGAATCAATCCACATCGCAAATAAGTGATATAAAATGTTTCACGAAGTAGTGTAGGCTCTTTTCTCCGGAAAGGAGGAAATATGGCTTATAGAAAAGATGGTAAAGGAAGAGTATTAAGAAAGCTTCCTGTATACTATAAATAGTTAAGAAACTTGACTATAAAAAATACCTCAAGTAAATTTAGATTATTACTGACCGGCAAGTTGGTAAAATCTAAAGAATACAAGAGGTATCTAAAATGAATGTTAAAGG
>JAFQOE010000016.1 GCA_017395635.1 Lachnospiraceae bacterium
GGAGGAAACTACAATGAAATTTAACAATATTGATTTTGATACCTATTTTAAGAACTATCCCGACACCAACGGCTACTTTGGCAAATACGGTGGCTCCTATATCCCGCCCGAACTGCAGGTCGCTATGAATGAGATCAGCGAAGCATACCAGACCATCTGCAAGTCCCGCAAATTTATCAACGAGCTTCGCCGTATCCGTAAGGAATTTCAAGGCAGACCTACACCAATCTCCCATCTTGCAAGGCTTTCGGATAAAATCGGCACAGGCGTTCAGCTCTATGTGAAGCGCGAGGATTTGAACCACACCGGCGCACACAAGCTCAATCACTGTATGGGTGAAGTGCTGCTGGCAAAGTATATGGGAAAGAAAAAGGTCATTGCCGAAACAGGTGCAGGTCAGCACGGTGTGGCTCTTGCTACCGCCGCCGCATACTTCGGCTTGGAGTGTGACATTTATATGGGTGCTGTAGATATTAAAAAACAGGCTCCCAATGTGGCAAGAATGAAGATCCTTGGTGCAAGAGTGGTCGAGGTAACAGATGGTCTGCAAACCCTGAAAGAAGCAGTAGATGCCGCTTTCGCCGCATATTGCAATGAATATAAGGATGCCATCTACTGCATCGGCTCGGTGGTCGGTCCTCATCCGTTTCCGATGATGGTACGCGACTTCCAGAGTGTTGTTGGTATTGAAGCAAGAGAACAATTCCTTGATATGACGGGTGAGCTTCCCGACGCGGTGGTTGCCTGTGTGGGCGGCGGCTCAAACGCAATGGGACTTTTCTCAGGCTTTTTGAACGACCCCGTTGATATTTACGGTGTAGAGCCTCTCGGAAGAGGCATTAAAATGGGTGACCACGCCGCAAGTCTCACCTATGGTGAAGAAGGCATCATGCATGGCTTTAACAGCATTATGCTGAAGGATGAAAACGGTGATCCTGCTCCCGTGTATTCCGTGGCAAGCGGTTTGGATTATCCATCCTGCGGACCGGAGCACGCCTTCCTGCATGATATCGGCAGAGTAAAGTATGATGTCGTTACCGACGACGAAACCATTGATGCATTCTTTGAACTTTCAAGAATGGAGGGTATTATCCCCGCAATCGAAAGTTCTCACGCCGTTGCCTACGGTATAAAGCTGGCAAAAACAATGGGCAAGGGTTCTGTGCTTATCAACCTCTCCGGCAGGGGCGATAAGGATATGGACTATATCATTGAAAAATATGGTATTAGATAGTGTAAAAAACAAATAATTTCAAAAGCCAAGATACTGCTTCTATCGGTATCTTGGCTTTTTAATATGCGTTTTAATCGCCTGTATATAGATAATATATCTCTTATTACAGGATTGTATATCTCGTTTAATGAGAGATGCTATTTCTGTATAATATTATAAATAGACAAAATACAACAGGCGGTGAGCTTACACGGTGTTTTCACGCTTCCAAAGCCAACCTCAAAACCCACTTTGTTAACAGCCCTCAACTGGATGTCAAGTGCAAGGGAACGCTTGAGAAAGTCAGAAAAGAAAGCACTATCCATTGAAGAAAAAATGGAAGAAATCAGACTTGCTAACCGAGCAAAGTGGTTGCTTATTGATGAACTGAAAATGAGCGAACCCGATACTCACCGTTATATTGAAAAACAAGCAATGGATCGCTGCGTATCAAAGCGTGAGGTTGCGGAGAAAATCATAAAAACATACGAATAATCCCCGGAACATTATAATATGCACAGGTCCGTAAAAAAACAGGCAACGCAAAAACATCCTCCTATGGCAGAATTAAGATATCTACCATCGGAGAAATTTTTATACTCAGAAGTTACAGATGCTTTAATAAAAGGGTCAATGGAGATAGCAAGTTGAAAATTCATATAAAACCGAAACTTATTCCTGGTCCTTATTTGGTCCTTATTTCTGTGAAAAGATGTGCAAATATATGCAAAAATTAGGATGTGTTTAAATCTTGAAACCGTTGAAAAATAAGGCCATGTGACGTGATGCGCAACGATTCGCGAGGTCTTCTCAAGCTTTCAAGTCTCGCCACTCGGACCATAGTGAGTATTCATAACACAAGTGAATACTCACTTTTCTTTTTTACATTTCCTCATAGTTAATTTTAATATGATTTGTTATGTATCGAGCAGGTTTTGACCTGCTCTTTTTTGTTATGCCGTGAGATATTCAACGGCTACTCCTTGCCTTGCTTCAAGAACTACGTTTTCTTCCTTGACGGGATTTTCAATCACTCCGAAAAAGCGGTAGTGAATTATTATCCTTTGTGTTCTGTTTTTACCTTTACCCTCTATGGAATAAACTTCAATCTTTTCAACCAGTTCGTTCAAAAGTGCAGGTGTAATCGTTTCCATCTGCATAAACTTACGGACAGCTGTTGTGAACTGTTCTTTGCTTGTGCGCAGGCTTTCTGTTTCGGCAAGTTCATCACGGTATTGCTTGATTTTAACTTTTAGTTCATCTCGCTCTGCTTCATACTTCTGTGAGAGCTGCATAAAGCTTTCCTCATTTACAATTCCGTTGATGTGCTTTTCAAATAGCTTTTCATACATCACTGCAACCTCTTTTGTTCTTGCAATCGCTTTATCAATACTGGTTTCAAGAAACTTCTGCTGATTGACTATGTTTTTGTTGGTTTTGGCTTCAAGAATATCCGCAAAGGCTTGTTCATCCTCGGCAAGGAAACTTGCCAGACTTCTCAGCTCAAGCATCATAATTTGCTCCAAAGAGTCAGCTCTGACGTAATGTGTCTGTTCACAGGTACCCCTGTGACCTTTGTAGTTGGAACACATAAAATACTTGATGTCGGTGTTCGGGTGATTGACATTAAACCATAAAGGACTTCCGCAATCGGAGCAGTATAACAAGCCGCAAAACATATTCTTTTCGGCGTGTTTGGGATTGGGTGCTCGGCGTTTTGCCTTGGCTTTCATTTTCTGAACTGTTTCAAAGGTGTTTCTGTCAATAATCGGTTCGTGAACATCTTTAAATACTTTCCAGTTTTCTTCAGGATTTGGTATTCTCGTTTTGTTCTTGAAGTTCTTGGAATAGGTTTTAAAGTTGATAACATCACCGCAGTATTCCTGCTGAGCAAGTATTTTCTGAACTGTTGATTTATTCCACTTATACGGATTGGTCTGTGTTTTCTTTCCACCTTTTTTTAGACCTTTGCTCTGCCAATATGCCAACGGAATCAATATTTCGCTTTCTTGTAAGAGTCGGGCGATTGTTTCATTTCCTTTACCCTCAATACACATAGCAAAAATTCTTTTAACAACTTCTGCTGCTTCGGTATCAACAATCCACTTCTTTTTATTCTGTGGGTCTTTCATATACCCGTAAGGCGGTTGAGATAAAGGCTCTCCGAGATTACCTCGGATACGATGTGAACATCGGACTTTACGACTTATGTCACGTGCATACATTTCGTTCATTATGTTTTTAAACGGTGCGATTTCGTTGTCGCCGTCATTACTGTCAACCAAGTCATTGACCGCTATAAATCTGATGTTGTGTTCAGGAAAGAAATTGTCCGTATAGTGACCGACAGAAACATAATCTCTGCCCAAGCGGGATAAGTCCTTCACCATAACGGTTGTTACATATCCCATTTCAATATCTTCAAGCAATGCCTGAAAACCGGGTCGGTTGAAATTTGTTCCTGTGTAACCGTCATCAACATAGAACTTGGTATTGGTTAGCTTCAGGTCTTTCGCCTTCTGAGAAAGCAATTTTTTCTGATTGGCAATGGAGTTACTCTCCTTGTCTGTACCGTCATCACGAGATAGACGGCAATAGATGGCGGTGATGCCAAAATTATCTGACTGCATTTGTCCTCCTTTCTCCGGCAGTCATACATACACATTCTTTGTTAATTGTATTTATATCTTCAGCGGTTGTCAAATGTGCAAAATCGCCTCCGATAAATTCCGATAATTTTTCTTTCATAGTTTTGCTTTCTGTTTTACTGAAACGGGTTGAAACAATATAGCGAACACCGTTGATGACATATTCATTTGCATCGGCTTCACTTGTTCTGAGTTCTCCACGGGTGTCTCCGATTATCTCGTGAAATTTTAATTTCAAGTATCTCCAAAAGTTTCTCATCTTGAATCCCTGCCTCTCACTTTCATAAGATGTCTGTAATAATAATCACAAGCCTTGATGACAAAATTTTCAAGCTCAGCTTCATTAACCTTTGGCGCGATACTTCGCAATCGTTCAACAGATAATTTCAGCATCGGCTTTTGATTTGATTTCGGTACTGATAAAATTTCAAACAGCTTGTCTTGATTCAGCTCACCTTCTTCTGAAAGTTTACGCATACGCTGTGCCTGTGAGTATGAAGGTGTTACCTCATCGCTGTCATACATCGCATAAACCATTTGCTGTTCTTCGGCAGTAAGATACGAAAGCTCAACCGCAGGTCGCATCGCAATTCTGTTTTCATCAACGAGGTCAAGCAACGACTTTTCGAGATATGTCAGTCGGATATAATGACGGATTGTTTCTCTACTGTCACCGCTTTGCTCGGATAATTTTTGAATTGACGTTTCACCCTTTAACTTCTGCAACACTGTTGCAGAAGTTGGCTCATATAAATCAGTTCGGTAACCTTGTCGTTTCATTGCATCGAGTTTTAATTTGTAAGCGATACCTTTTTCACTCGGCAAGATATGTTCACGGTGGCAGAGATTGGAATCAATCATCGCAACCAACGCTTCATCATCGGATAAGTTGTTGATAAGAACGGGTACAGTTTCATAACCGAGCTCGTTGAGAATTTGCAAACGGCGGTTGCCGCAGACAATCTCATATTCATTTGTGTCGGGCAGTTGCCTTATGACAATCGGACTGAGTAAACCGAACTGACTGATGCTCTCACGAAGCTTCTGCATATCTTCATCCTCCTTGACGGTGAACGGAGAGTTAGTCATCGGTTTAATCAAATTAATTTTTACATTGTCCATTGTTACTTTAGTTTCAAATACTTTCATAAAAATAATCCTTCCTTTGTTTTAATTTTACTTTAAGGGTTTCAGGGAACTATCCCTGACAAGCGAATTTGTCCGTACAGATTCAGTGCTTGCTAAGACTGATGACACCGCATCAAAAAGTCTTGGCAAGCGGATTTGAATATACAAATCCATTGCTCGCTGAGACAGATGCCATTTAATTTTTACTGTTGCGATTTTTAAACTTATGTTTCTGTTTCTTTGCAAACTCACTTGCAGCAGAGCGTCGCTCTTTACTGTACGGCTCTGTGAGTCTGAAACAAAATCTTCCTTTCTCAATCTCAAACATCAGTCTTCCGTCTTCGGAATCATCAACTAACTTACACAAACTCGGATGTTTTTCTGAATATGCCGACAGACGGTTTTTCAAATCTGTGTTGTAGGTTGATACCGTAATAATCGGACTTGCTTCATCAAAAAATATCTCGGTTGTCTTTTGAGATTTCTTCAAACCTGTTTTCAAAACATAAACCTCCTTTCTAAAAATATTTTTCAAAAGGCGGCTTTTTTGAATGATTTTTCATAGGTGAACAACTGTGAAAAACGAGTTTCATCCGACAGAAATTTTTGAAACGATGCAGTGTTAAATCAAACACACTCCAATTTGATTTCTGCATTTTTTACAGTTCAAAATAAATTTGAGCAAAACAAAAAAGCCGTCACACAGACAGCATCAATAGGCGGGAGCATTTGCTCTCGCTTTTACAAATGATGTCTTATGTAACGGCTTTGAAATTTAAAACAATCTCAAAGGCATACTGTTTTCTAATCCCACATCACCGGAAGCTTTTGCCACGTACAGTATCAACAAAGGTGAGGAGTGCGATAATTTTCTCTTAGCATGTCGCTAGCCTTAGGCGGATTCATATCCGCAATCAATCACATCGTTATTCAATTGTCAATTTTAAATTTAACTTACTATACCACACGGAACATTTGTTTGTCAATAGGCTTCGTAAAAATTTTCAAATTATATTTGACGGCGGAAGTGACATTATCATTTCAAAAGTATTCTGAGTTCTCGGTGAGTTGACGGCAGATATGACGTCACAAAATACTTTCCGACAATAAAAAATGCCCTCCCGAAAATCGGGAAGGCAAAACAAAATATTTATTTCTGTTCATCAAGATGCTTTTCAGCATCCTGCTCTGCGTAATATTCATTTGCAGCTTTATCAGAGGCCTTGACTCGTTCAATCATATCTTCTTCATAGATGTCGGCGTATAAGAAATCTCTTACCTCAACTCGACCTTCTTTTATTGTGCCGTTCTCATCTTTTGGATATTCAAGCACAAAATCCAAAGCATAAAACTTTACTTTGGCATCGTCGAATATTTTTTTGACTTCAAGGATTACCTCTGCCAAATGCTCATAAGAAACAGTTTCGTCATCAATATAGATTGTAAGCTTTCCCGCTTTCGAGCCAAGCTCATTTATGTCATATTCTCCATCAAGCTTTAAATCTTCAATGATTATTGCATAGTCAGCAACAGAAGAATCGTTTGCATACTCTGTAGGAATAAACTCTATATCTCCAAATCCTATATCTACAGCATACGGAAACGATTGGCTGTCTAAAATTTCATCGACCTTTTCTCTGTATACATTTCCAAGTCTGTTTGCCGTGTTCCATCCTGTAAGAACGCTGTCCTCATAATTGTCAATTTTCAAGTTGCCCCACATATCAATCAATACAGTAAAGTGACTGTCTATGCTGCTCGGAGATTTAATGAAAGCGTGATAATTTCCATCTTTAAGATTATAGATAACTTTTTCAATTTCGAAATCTCTGTCACTATATTTTTCTTCAAGATGCTTTTCAGCTGTGTTGGTTGCAATGTGTTTTGATATCGGATTCCCTACAAAGGCATTTGCAATAACACAAACCCCAACAATAAGTACAATTGAAATGATAACTGCAACAGTCTTTAAAATCTTTTTCTTCATAGCTTATGCTCCTTTCCGAAAACAATTTGAGTTTCTAAAACATTTTAAAATATTCCGGGAAGTATTTGTGCAATTACAATTCCTGCGCCAAAGGACACAGCGTTTGCAATAAGAGCGTAAAGCCAATAGAACCATTTTTGTTTTGGATTCTCGCAGTTCTTTTTAAGAATTCTGCTATACAGCATTGCTTCGATAACGAATACTACAATTTCTAAGAGAACATAGAAAACAACAAATGCTAATTCACCCGAATGATAGTTAATGATATTCAGAAGCACATTCAGAAGAATTTGTGTTGCTGTATTTACACCGATGAGCAATAAGAGCTGATTCTTTTTCCTGAATCCAAAGAGTAAGGCGATAACCATTTCTATTGCTATGGTTATAAGGATACGGGCAATAAGAGAAACTATTTCCACACGATAGTTATAAGAGCGATATGCTTCAAGTCTCTCATCTGTACTCAGTTCCTCATTATAGTTTACCGAACCGATATTAACACCGTTCATATCAACAGTGTAGTAAGTATCAAAAGCATATTTTTCATAAATACCGCTGACAACGAAAGTTTCGGTTTCGGGATAATAGAGAAGGATTTTAAAAGAGTTGGGTGGATAATAAGTCCACTCTATCTTTTTCTTTTCACTTACCTTCCAACCTTCCTGCAAAAAGTAATATCCGTCAACATCTTCATATTCTACAAACGCTTTCCAAGTATTATAATCAAAAGTTTCGTTAGAATAATTCTCGTTTTCATTGTGACGGGCAAATTCATCACTTCCGTCCCAAACACTTGCAGGACCGGTTGATTTTTGCTCTGAAAGCAATGTGCCGTAGCAAAGTTCGTTACCCATATTCTCAAATATAATGCGAACAGATGCTTTCGGTCCCATATCCGCACTTGCAGTTATGGAAAAAATCATAATCACCATTACGGTACAGAGTATCATTGTAAGAACATTACTGATTCTTTTTGTTTTCATCGCAAAACTGCCTCCTTTATTTTTTATCGTGTTATTGCCAAGCAATAGAATGACGGTCTTTCGGGATACATTTTATCGGGTTTATTCCAAATCACAGCATTGTCAATCTCCTTGATATGCTCTGTAGTCAGTTCGTCAATGGAGATAGTTTTTCTGTGAATAAAAGGTCTGTCCTCAAATTCGTGGTAGTCCATCAACCAAACGTGCCAGAACTCAACGACCTCAGATTTCTGCAAAGCATTTTTTATGTATTCAACGATTTGCTTTGCTCTGCCTTCGGTATAGTCCCATTCAAGATAAACACCGTAATTCTTGTCGGTGTAGTCCTTTACGTCTGAAAAAGTGTTTAAGAAATAGTTATCATCCGCACCTCCGTCATATATTGTCCCTTCATCTAAATTTATATGAATCGGATAATCCTGCGATGGTGCAAACTCAGGCAAAGCTATGTCTGAAGCTATAAATCTGCAAGCACTCATACTTTCACCGCCCACATCATTCTGTTACAATATCGGTTATACCTAATGAAATATACTTTTCAAGAATGGCATTTACGGTTGCTTTATCTTCTTCCGATAACACTAAACTTTTTCCGTCGATGCCTTGCTTGCTTGAAGAATAACTTGTCACATCAGCGAAGTTGTACTTATTTAATGTTCCGCTATTGGAATCATAATATGTCCAATAACCTTTAAGGTTAATAACACAATCACTTTCACACTCGGTAGGTTCTTCTTTCCAAACATCATTATTGATTATTTGTGATAATTTGTTTGCGTCATCCTCAGTTATTTCAACGGGCAGTTTAAATTCTTCTCTGCCGATTTCTGAAACGGAATTTTCTGTTACTTTTATTGTTTTGTAATTTTTGTTAGATTCATAATACCGAGATACAAAATCTAAAAATTCAGGTGTTGAAAGATAAATACCTTCATACGGGATTTCAATATAAACAGTATCCTCATTATAAATAAAATAACGATGTTCCCGATCTTGGGTTTTAACTGCGATTACATAAAAGGGCTCTGCGGTGGGATAGTCATTCAGACTTTGTTTTCTGGTCGGTTCAGCTTTGCTGATACCCGAAATCAGTTCTTTAAAGATTCCCTCGCTTACTGCGATTTCATCTTCATTGTTATAGGAAAGCGATGCCGAGACTATGTTTTCAACGGTTGGATATTTAATATGTTCTGCTTTAGGGAATATGCTGTTGAAAACAGAATAACCGCCTATAACTGCAATTGCTGAAACAAGAACAATGCAAATTATCGCTATGCATTTTTTCATATTATCACCTTTTCTTTAATCGTCACTATATACAAAAACCTTGGTTAAATAAAGCTCTCAACAATATAAAGCTTATTCAAATTATTATCCCAAAAAATTATTATTTCGCTGTTATCATCTTGAGATTTACTCCAAGAGCAGCATTTTGAATAATCGGGTCTTTCATCCGAAGGAACATCAATTTCATCAAGCCATACTTCTGTCGCTTCACGGGTTGTCGGATAGAAATTGGTTTTATGCTCGTTGGGTGTCCAAGCAAACATCAAATCAATATAGTCTTCATACTTGTATGAAAAAACGTGGTATCGGACACCGTCACCGTGAAAACTTACACCGGAATCCTTTTCATAAGTTTCGGTTATTACCGCTTTGATAGGAAGTGATATACCCCAGTTTGATTTTATAACAGAAGAGTAGGAAGGAAATAATCTTGAAATGCCGAATACAGCAAGAATAACCATTAAAACGGTTACGGTTAAAACAGCTTTCTTTTTCATAGAATCACACTCCTTTTTTCTGCTTATCTTTTTTACCTTTTGGTGATTCCAAAACCCACCCAAGAAGCTATTGTTATAACCGTCAGTATAATACATATAAACTCAATAAAAAAACCTATACCATCATCATATCCGACAACAACCGGATTGATTAACATCAAAAGAACAAAAGCCCAACAAATACAGGTTATTATTGATAATGTGTATGTAATCTTTTTCATGCAATCACATTCCTTTGTCAAATAGGAATTAACGCTCATAAGCACATTTGTTTATGCCAAAATTTCAATGTAATTAGTTAACAACATTAAAGCTGCAAGACATAATGGTAATATTATAACAGATAGGGATATTCTTTTGTTTTGACTATCTTCTTTTAATTTTTTACGGACAAAAATCATAAAAAATATTGTTATAATGTAAAGAACAGGAACTATCCATATGCCGAAAAACATCATAAATTCTAATAAACTACAAAATACTTCTCCTAAAGGCAAATAACTAATCCAAGCAAATAACGGTATCTCAAAAAGAACTACTAAATATACCGCTAACATAACAGACGACCAAATTAAAGTAATATACATGAAAATATTTTTCAATTTTACTATTAGACCGGTTTTCATAGCAAAACACTCCTTTGTCAAATTGATGTTTATTCTTTGTCAATACTCACACTAAAGCAATCATCATATTGATTAACTACACTTTCAAAAAACAAAATATCCTCGTCAGATACTCTTTCCAAATACATTTCTGTGCCGTAATGCGCACTGCAAAAGAAGCATTTTTCGTTCTCAACATTTATTGTGAAATATTTTGTCATTTTGTTATAAATGCTTTTGTCACTTGGTTCATCCGACAAAAGCTCTGCAAGAAGTTCTGAAGTAACAACACCTTTAACAGAAACCTCGTTCCTATCTTCCGTAGGATTACCACACAAAGATGCTTGACGGATTTCATCAAGTTCTTCTTTCCAACATCTGATTTCAAAAGCATCTCCAACATTAACAAAATGCTCGACGATCTTTCGCCACCAATCAGACGATATTCTGTTATCTATCATCTGTAAACTGATTCCTCCCATAAAACACCTCCGTAGAAAGATTTGATACAGTTATTCCCAATAAAATCGTATCATATAAATATGAATTTTTCAACAAAAGAAAAATGTTAAAACTTCTTGACATTTAATTCTGTATTCCTTATAATAAGAATGTAAAGAGTTCTTTACTTTTGGAGGTGTCATTATGAAAAAGTTTTTCAAAAAATTAGGATTTCACAAAATGGATGAAATGGAACAGCATATTGCTTTCAAAGCACAGCGAAATGCTCTTGTTTTTCTTCTGTTTGCTTTATTTGTTTGGACTTTATACGAGTCATATAAAGTTTACACCTTCCATTCTGAATTAAATCCTTTTCCTTGTTTCCTGCTTGCCGCAGCATCGTGCATTCAAATTTTTTCGCAGCTCATTATGACGCACAATGCAGTCAAGGATGATGAAGAAACTCCCAAAACTTCGCCCATATTAAAAACAGTTTTAATCTGTTTTGCTGTTGCCGCAGTTATTGTCACAATTGGAAGCATTATAGTTCTTTCGGTGGTAAAGCCATGACAAACAGAATAAAAGAATTACGAAAGCAACAAGGATACAGACAAGAGGATTTGGCAGAAGCATTAAATGTATCCCGACAAACGATTATTGCAATCGAGAATGATAAGTATAACCCGACTCTTGAATTAGCAATGAAACTTGCACGATATTTGAATACAACAGTAGAAGAACTCTTTATATTAGACACATAAACATAAAAAATCCGAGGTTTATATAACCTCGGATTTTTCTTGTCTGAATTTTTACAATAGTTCGGTTTCAATATTTTCGTTTTCTTAAATGATTTTATATCCATAAGCTTATATCTCTTTTTCAAAAATCAGGTCGAGTTCTTGTGTGTGACCTGTACCACGCTGTTTTGTGGGGATGTAACCAACATATCTCCAACCTTGTTCGGCTCTTTTATTTATAATTGAACGATAATCTTCAATCGAGTAAATATTACCTGAGCCTAAACCCCAACCACCAAAATCACAACTGACAGTTTCGTATTCGTATTTATACATATAATCACACTCCTTTGTCAAATTGGAATTTTTTCAGTTGGCTTGTTACTATCGCCGAAACGTTTCCTTATATGTTGCAACAGTTCCATTTTTTGTTGTTGCAATGATCTTAATGGTATTGCTCCCATTTTCCCGCACAATCGGATATGGTATATGAATATCCACTGAATATTTTTCGTTCGATTTCAAAAATACTTCATCCACTTCAAATGCGTATGGCTCTCCGTTCACCGTAATCTGTGCAATTTTTCCCTTATCAAAGTGAACTTCGTTGGCACTTTCGTTTTCGACAACCCACGTAATATTTATCCCTTCTGAATCATACACATCAGTTGCATCCGAACGTATTCCCACCTTTATGTGGTCTTTCGTATCGCCTTGCAAAGTCATTATCAAACATCCAACGACAACAAGAATTACTACCCCTGCCAGAATTGCTTTTTTCATACAATCACACTCCCTTTTCAAAAATTATTACTCAACTGTAATGTTTGTTGCAACAAGTAAGTTTGTCTGTTCTTCTATTGCACTTTGAACAATCACTTTATCTCCAATTTTGGCATCTGTTTCACAGCTTTTTGCAAGCCAAAACTGCAAACTTTCATTGTCGGTAGTAATTGAGATGTATGCACGGCTCTGTCGGTCACCCTCATTAACAACACTCATAGCACGATCTGTAACAGTTCCATAGTAAATCTTTTCAGAACCTTCCACCAAGCTATTACTACATGCACCCAAAACAAGGAGCATAACTGTTGTCAAAAGCAAAGCTATCAACTTTTTCATACAATCGCACTCCTTCGTGAAAATCTTATTTAGCCAAACACAACACCCACTCATTATGATATAAAACAGCAATGCCGCCTTCTACTTTTGCATAAGGCATATTCAGTTCTCTGCTAAAGTTTGTTTCTCCGTTCTTTTGCGGCATATTATCAGTATAAGAATCCGTATATCCGATAATTGCACTTTCGTCAACTTCAGCAACAATTTCAGAGTCTAAATAATAAACAACATCATCTACCATAATGGCAGCTGGATAATCTGCATTAACTGCTAATTGAACACCTTCGCCTGTAATTAAAGGCTGTCCGTTATTATCAACATAGTCAGAGGAACCATAAAGCAGTTTGTGTTTCGGTATCCATTTTCCATCTTCGTTCTTATTCAGAACCACTTCATAGCAATCTGAATTTCTGTAAAGAGCAATTGCTTCCGTTTCTTCATCGAGTTGTATTATGTATTCTGATTTTGCTCCCCAAGAGCCATTAATTCCACCAAAAGCAGAGTAGCAATCAAGATAAAGTTTTCCGCCGTGTTGTTGGTGAACGGAAATTTTTCTGACATATCCGACTGAAGAAGAAACTCCAATTTTTATCGTCATTTCTTTGCCATCATCTGAAACAGTATAATCAGAAATATAGACACTTTCTTGTTTGGTAAATCCGGGAACCAAAAGATATAATACGGTTGATAATAAAACGATAGTAATAAGTGCTATAACAAAAACCTTAATTGACTTTTTCATAAAATCACCGCCTGTTTAATTCTTTTGAAGGTAGAACACAGCCGTACACATTTTCACAAAAGTATTTTCATCTGTGATTGCGTAAGCCTTTCCGTTCCACCAAACAGTTTTATCGTTAGCTTTAACGACAATCTCTGTATTATCATCCATTATGTACGTTATTTTAATTATAGGCACATCATCAGAAAGTCCTTTTAACGGTGAATAATTCAGATAGCCTAACATTGCAACAGCCAATTCAATTTTAGTATCATCTGTATGTTTCTTTATATCATCGGGATAATCGCTATGCTCAACTATTACAGAACTGACATTTGCCACATCAGGTGTCCCAAGTAACGGTACACCTTCAATAAGAAGATTAAGACCTATGACAACAATGGTAACAACTATAACTGTAGCAATAAATCGAAAAACTTTTTTCATACATTTCACCCCCAAAGGGATTCATCTCCGTATAGCATATTTCCGTCTTTATCGAAGATGGTTTCACCGCCGAATACGGTTTCAGCCTGAGCACCATTTTCGGATTCAAGCCAATAGTGAGCAAGTGTCTTATGAATATAGCCGAGAGAGTCTTCGGCAATAACATAAACCTTCAGTTCGTCACCATAAGTCACCTTGAAGTTTTTGACATACCGTGTATTGTAACTTTCACCTGATTTGCGAACTTCATCGGTAATATCTTGTCTGCTAATTTCTTTGCCGTTTACTTCTTCAATGAGAGTAAAAGAAGTAAATGTAATCGGTGCATTTCCATATGCGGGTTTAGATTCAATAGAAAAGCCTAAATCAACGCTCAATGTTCCATCGGAGAATTTACCGTTACCGCCGGACATATCTGCATACAAAGACGGTAAATGACGAGAGAACATATAGGAAATATCTATATCCTCCAAATACTCGGTTTTTGTTTCGCCTGCCGACTTGATAGAGAGCAACGGCCATTGATTGTAGTCAACAAATAAGCCTACATCAATAGTCCCGGTGAATTCACTTCCGCTTCTGAATAACGGAGCTGTTATTCCATCCACGGTAATAAACAGTTCAGTATTATCCGTAATCAATTTAGGAACAACGGTTAAAGAAAGCTTTACACTTTTCATATCTTCGCTCGGATCTCCGATAGAAAAGTCAACTCCCGATATAAGACTTGCTTCTTCTTTTAACTGTTTGTCAACATTATTGTAAATAGAATTAATTTCATTTCTTAACATTTGAATTTCTGAATCAAGATTGGAGTTTTGACTTTTGAGCTTTTTTACATCATCTGTAAGTGCTCCGATTTTGATAGCACCTAACACAAGAAAAACGGCAAGAATTAAAACAATTATTCTGTTAGCGTTAGTTTGTTTCTTATTTTCATCCATAATCAAAACCTCCTTAAAATCTCATAGATAAATCAAATCTCTTGCAAAATAATTATATCATACAAACACTATAAATTTCAATACACATATAAACGAGATGGGTTAATTGTTGTTAATCAGTAAAAGAGATGAACATTAAACAATTTGTGGCATTTGTCTTAGCGAGCAATGGATTTGAACGTACAAATCCGCAATTAAGGGGTTTTACCCCTGATACCTCGAAGGAAAAAAGAAGCATAAAAAGAAACTCAGGTGCAGCAGAAATTAAATTCCGTTGCACCTGAGTTATGTTTTTAGAAATAATTATGCTGTGAAAATCAATTCGTGATTAACAATCTCCCTTGCCCTCGCTTCTATATTGTTCATACGGGCAACCCATTCAATTTGGTTGTCTGCTTTCAGTTGTTCCGTTATGCCCTCATTGACCTTCATCTTTTCTACCAGCCGAGAAAACATATCAGATGCCTGTTCATCAACCTCTGCAAGATGAGTCCACAATGTGCCATTCATAAGCATAATGTTGAACTGAACTCGTTTATGATTTATAAGATAATCTTTGCGTTTCAGTCCCCATACGCCGAGTGGTTTGTTTGCTTCGGCAGGTAATGTGATGTTCGGTATTCTGTAATCTCCAACCGTTCTGTATGTGACGCCGCTTTGTTCAAATGATGATTTCATAGATAAAAACCTCCTGTTATTTGGTAGCTTCATTCTACCGCATAATAGGAGGTTAGTCGAATGTATGAAAACCTGAATTGTAGGTAAACAAACACAATATTATTATTTTATGTCGTTAAATGTAACAAAAAGGATTTGTTTGTTTTGTTAATAAAGTAGAAAAATAAAATTTTTGAATTTTTTTGCGTAACATTTCGAGTTTTCTGTCATATATAAATAAGAACTTTTTTCATTAACCATCTGTTTAGTTTATAAAATTCTGTTATAATAACTATGTAAAAAATTTGAAGGTGTTATATATGAAAAATTCAAACAGAAATATAATTAATAGCATTCCGAAATGTTTAGAATGTATAGATAATTTAAAAGAATTAAAAAATTTCTTAGATGACTATACATTCCTTGTTGTTGGTCGTGATAATATTGTTTGCAAAAATTATGTATTCACATTACAAACGATTTTGATGTCATCTGTTTTGACATTAGAAAACATTATTGAATGTTGTAGTTGTTTCTGTCTTGCAGATGCTAATACTCTTTTAAGAAAATATCGAGATGATTTATTCTTTTGCTTATACATTATTCTTTATGATTCTAATGTAAAAAACAATATAAAAATCAACACCTCAAAAATGGAAAGCGATATTGAAATGTGGTGCAAAAACTCACTTGAAAATTTAAATATAGGTGATATTTTAAAAACAATTGGTACATCACCTAATATCATAGAGGTATCTAAAAAATACCATTTACAAAGTAGTTTTGACACGATTAGCAAAACTTTAAATAACTATGTACACGGAAATGGATATTCGTTTTATAATCGCAACATCTATTATTACAACGAAAATGAAATAGTAGATTTTTTGTCGGTTATTTGCAAAAATGCAACATACATAACAGTAACTTTTATTTTTTTGCTGATTTTGTGCTCTCCGCTTTTGGTAATGTCTACAGATTACATAGATTATCTAGATTTTGGAGAAACACCGCCGGAAGACTCACAGTATTGGGTTGCACCATTTGTTGAAAATTTTATAAAAAACAACATCAAAATGATTGATAAGAATTGTTATGAATATCTAAAGGAAAATACCTGTATGCATTTTGAATAACGATTACAAGTTTTAAACTAAAGGAGCAGAGAGTTATGGATTCTAAAAATATGAATAAACAGCTAATACACACTGATGAACTGAAAAATGTGTTGGATAAAATTTGTCAACATGAACAAGTTTATTCAATTGCTCTTTTTGATGTTTTGGGCTTTTCAAAATTAGTGAGCACAAAAGGCAATCAAGTAGTTTTAGACTTATATAACAAATTGCTAGACATATTAGATAAACAAAGAACTCATCAGGATGGTACTACTGGTTTTGCTTCTAGTGTTGTTCCTGTACCTGTTACAGAAGATTGGAAGCAAAGCATTATGGTTGCAGAGGCAAATGGGTTTATAAATGCTTGCCACTTTAGTGACACTTTTTTGATTTATGTAAATTATGAAATATGTCACAATGGTTCCTTTTTAGCGACACCTTTCAATGAACCATATCCGTTATTATTGGGTGAAGTTGAAACAATACATTATCCTGTATTGTACCAAAAACATAATATATATTTATCTTTTTTACAAACCTGTATGGAGTTCTTTTGTCAAGCCATTATCTCTGGAATTCCACTTCGAGGATGTATATCTACTGGTTTAGCGATTATGGACCACACAAAATCTATTTATATAGGAGAACCAATAGTAGAGGCGGCACGAGGTGAACCTGCACAGAATTCTTTAGGAATTGCTTTTGGAAAAAGCTTTAATAATTCACACCCTATATACAACAAATACTTTATACCTTATTTAAATCATTTGAAATCAAATGATGATAGAACTAAATTCTTAAGTCCTATGATGTTGGATTGGGCAAGATACTGGAGGGAAACTCCCGATTTTAAAGATTATGATTTTTATAAATGCATAAACGATATGAACACAGACAAAAGTTGCAGTTCATATTACGAAAACGCAATTGATTTTTTCGAGTTTTCTAAGAAACATAAAAATTGGTCTTCTCAATTGAACAGAAAAGGCATTAACGATATAACTGACTATTATAAAAGGGCAACAGAGTGGTTTGCATCGACAAAATAACACATTTTGACTCAAAGCATTGACATCTTTTTTGCCCATACGATGTTTTTTATGGAATTTAATTATAATAAATGAGTTCTGTTTTGAAACTACTTATGATTAGAATTGAACATTATAAAAAGAAAGGATTTTAAGATTATGGATTATTACACAAAACGTCATGGCATGCGAGCACCGATTACACATACTTCAGATATTACTGTTGAAATGTATTCATTAATTCTTGGCTGTTGTCAAAAATATTACGATAATATCGCATGGAAGTATCCAGATGAGTGTCCGGATGGTTTTGGTTGTGCTGGTTTGAATATGAATGAACTGGATATGGATATAAAATATGAAATTCCAACATTGTTTAAAGATGAATATGGAAGAATAGCTGTTCCCAGACAAGAGAAAAACGTCTTTTCTGATAAGATTGAAGTGGACGAATATGACCAATATGCATTGTTAGATTTTATAGAGTTTATTGGGGATAATGTGCGCGATATAACGAGCAAAAGTTATCACTCATATTTCGGGCATTATCATCTGTCGTTTTCTTCAAACAATTCTGTGTTTGAAGATTTCAGAAATGATATTAATGCAATTATGAAGAAAACAGGTTTGCTTTTTGAACTTAATATAGATGGTTATGTTGAGAGAATTGAAGAAAATAGTGTGTTAAATAAGGAAATTGAGCACAATGTAGAAACAGTTACGGAACAAGGATTAAAAGAACTTATAGAAGTTGCAATTGCATTACACAAAAGCCCTCGTCCTTCAGACCACAAAGATGCTGTTGAAAAAATATGGGATGCGTTGGAGAGACTAAAAACATATTATACAAGTTTGGATAAAAAATCTTCAGTGACAAAAATAGTTGATGATATGAGCAATAGTCATACTTCATTTGTGGATTTGTTTAATGACGAATTTAAAGCTTTGACCGGTATAGGTAATAATTATCGTATTCGTCACCATGAAACAGATAAAATTGATATAACGGACATTAAGCATTATGATTATTTCTTTAATCGTTGCTTATCGTTAATTGCATTAGCTATACAATATTTACATTAATAGGTAGCTGTCTGTTTCGCATAGGGTGAGGTTTTTGGTATTAGGAGATCACATAAATGATTTTCAAGTACTCAAAAGTTAAAATCTTTGCTTCTTCACAAAGAAAATCCGAGGTTTTGTGGCCTCGGATTTTTAATTACTTACTTTTGTTTGTTGTGACGCTGTCATACCATATGAGGCATGGTGTTATAAAATAAACCTTCAACCTTTTAAACTTTCATTAAATGTATCGTATATAAATTTAGCACCGAGTCTGAAACCTGATATAAAACTGTCAGAATTGCTTAAACTTAAAAACTTATTGTATGTATTTACATAATCAAGGAACAACTCTTTATTTTCATTGGTAAGTTTTGCGGTGAGTTGATCTTCCTTTTCCGTAAGTGTGATTAATTTCTTGTTCAACTTAACCGATAATTCCGAACTCAATGACTGTGGTTCGATATTTCCGTAATATAATTCTTCAATGATATTTGACATTATGTATTCCTCCATATATGAGGAAATATATTAGAGTACGAAAGATAGAATATGTATTACCGGAGAACAACTTGTGTTATGAACATCCGTACCATAGTGAGTATTCATAAGGGATTAGTTTTATCCAAACAACTCTCTGTATTGAACAGGGTAATATCCTGTGTGTTGTTTAAAACGTCTTATGAAATTCGGATAGTCGTTGAATCCGCATTCCGTGCATATCTGCAGCACGGTCATGTCTGTGTGCTCAAGCAGTTTTTTTGCATATTCAAAGCGCATATTGTTCAGATAAACTTTGAAGTTTATTCCTTTTTCTGCCTTGAATAGCCGTGAAAAATATGTGGGTGCAAGTGCAACCTCGTTGGCAACATCTTCAAGTTTAAGCTCATTTCTGAAACTGTTGAGAACATATAACTCCGCTTTGTTTATTGCGGAAAGTTCCCTGATTGGTTCGTCATCTAAAGTTTCCTTTTTAAGTTTTGCAATAATGGCGTTGAGCAACATTTCGGAAAAATCCTTATCATTTATATTGTTGCAGAGTTCGTTAAGCAAAACTTCAAAGCAAAGTTTGGTTTCTCCGCTTACTTTCAGAAACACCGGCGAGTTTTTTGTGAGGCTCTGCAGAAAAGTCTGATTGCAGATATCGCCCGAGAACATAACATTATAAAGTTCGGCATCCTTGATATCCACATAGTGAAAGTCAAGCGGAGTCAAGAAAAACAAATTGCCCGGTTCTATTTCATATTCGGTTCCGTCAACCGTATATGTACCGTTGCCCGAAACAATAAACTCCAGCTCATAAAAATCGTGAAAATGCGTTTCTATAAAAGTGTTTTCTTGCTTTTTGGTTGCACTGAGGTAGCCGTTTTCTATAAATCTGCTCTTTGTATATTTCTGCATAAGCCCACTTCCTTTTGCTCTATTTTAACTTGCCTGATAATAAAAATCAATACAAAGGCAAAAAAAGACAATGCAGGATTCTGACATGCAAAGTATAATAAAATCATAATCAATGGAACGTATTAGACAGGAGGTGTCAGTTATTAAATTTATTGGTATCGACATTGGCGGAACCAAATGCGCAGTGGTTTCGGGCAATGATGCGGGTGAAGTTATACAAAAGGAAAAAGTCCCAACAAAGGATTGCAAAAACACTATTGATAAGATAATCAAAATTGCAAAAACAATGGGCAAATGTGATGCTATAGGTATAAGTTGCGGAGGCCCGTTGGACTCTAAAAACGGAATAATAAAATCACCGCCTAATCTTCCCGGATGGGATAATATTAAAATAGTAGATGTGCTAAAAAACGAATTCAATGTTCCTGTCTTTTTAAGAAATGATGCAGATGCATGCAGTCTTGCAGAATGGAAATTCGGAGCAGGAAGAGGGACACAGAATATGATATTTCTTACTTTTGGCACGGGTCTTGGTGCGGGACTCATCTTGAATGGCAAACTGTACACCGGTGCTTGTGATATGGCAGGCGAAGTAGGTCATATAAGGCTTTCTGATTATGGACCGGTCGGTTACGGAAAAGCAGGTTCATTTGAAGGATTCTGTTCCGGCGGCGGTATAGCTCAAATAGGAAAAACCATTGCAAAAGAAAACCAACAAATGGGCCATCCTGTAAGTTTTTCGGGTGATGAAATAACAGCCAAATCTATCGCTGATATCGCTATATTAGGCGATGAAAGTGCATTGGAAGTATACAAGCAGTGTGCACATATGTTAGGTCGAGGTCTTTCAGTGCTGATTGATATACTCAACCCCGAAAAGATAATTCTTGGAAGCATATTTCAACGCAGCGAAGAATTATTACGAGCAGAAATGGAAAAGGTTATTGCAAAAGAAACTCTTCCTCAATCGCGCAATGTTTGCAAAATAGTTCCTGCAGAGCTTGGTGAATCACTTGGAGATGTTGCTGCTTTGTGTGTAGCGGTTTGCGGAATAAAAGGAGAAATATGAATGGAAAAGCTAATGGTACGCTATCCTGCTCTTAAGTCCTGCGAGAGTAAAATTAAAAATACTCTTGAACTTATGATAAAAACATACGAACAAGGCGGAAAGATACTTATATGCGGCAACGGGGGCAGTGCGGCAGATTGTGAACATATTGTAGGCGAACTCATGAAAGGTTTTCATTTGAAGCGACCTGTTTACGATGAACGCATACCGGAAGAACTCCGCAAAGGTTTGCAAGGAGCTTTACCGGCAATATCTTTACCAAGCCAGATATCCGTGCTCTCCGCTTATGTTAATGATGCAGATCCTGAGATGATGTATGCACAGCTTGTATATGGATACGCATGCAAAAATGATCTTGTTATAGGTATTTCAACTTCAGGGAATTCTGCAAATATAATCAATGCCCTGACCGTTGCAAAATCACTTGGCGTAAAGACCGTTGCTTTGACAGGTGAAAAGCCAAGCAAATTGATGGAGCTGTGCGATGTTACAATAAATGTTCCGAGCTGCGAAACTTATGAAGTGCAGGAATATCACTTGCCTGTTTATCACTATCTGTGTGCATCTCTTGAAAAACATTTTTTCTCAAAATAAAAATGAATTCATAAAAAGGAGATTGAAAGATGAAGAAAAAGTTCCACCTCATTGCAAACGCTCACCTTGACCCCGTCTGGCAATGGCGTGTCCCTGAAGGACTGTCGCTTGTTAAATCCACTTTTCGCTCCGCACTTGACAGAATGAACGAATTTCCCGATTACACATTCACAAGTGCATGTGCAAGCTACTATAAATGGATAAAACTCAACGAGCCTGAAATGTTCGAAGAAATAAAGCAAAGAGTAAAAGAAGGCAGATGGGCAATTGTTGGCGGTATGTGGGTGCAACCTGATTGCAACATTCCGTCGGGTGAGGCATTCTGCCGTCACATGCTCTATTCACAAAAGTTTTTCAAAGAGAATTTCGGATTCATCGTAAAAACGGGATACAATGTTGACTCATTCGGACATAACGGTATGTTGCCTCAGCTGCTGAAAAAATCAGGAATAGACAATTACATTTATCAGCGACCTGACAACCGTACAGAAAAACCTAATCTTCCGTTTGATGATCTGCATTATTGGCAAAGCCCTGACGGAAGTGTTATCAATGCTTTCCGTGTTCCTGACGGATACGGCGGAGATGTTCACGAGCAGCGCCTTGTTGACCACTATTACAACAAAAATCAGCCGATGATGGTGCTTTTCGGTGTTGGTAATCACGGTGGCGGACCTTCAAAGGAGCACCTTAAAAACGCTGAAAAGCTTATCTGTAACGGTGATTTCAAATATTCCACCCCCGATACTTATTTTGAAGAAGCACAGGGCACTGAAATGCCGCTTGTAAACGAGGATTTGCAGCACCACGCAAGCGGTTGCTACAGCGCAAACAGCAGAATTAAAAACATCAACCGCAGGGCAGAAACAGAGCTTGTAACGGCTGAAAATCTGGATGTTCTTGCTAATATAATGACGGGTTCTGCTTTGCATAACAAGCAGATTGAAGCCGCATGGGAACGGGTTATGTTCAATCAGTTCCACGATATCCTTGCTGGCTGTTCAGTAAAAGAAGCATATTTTGATGCAGAAAATTCTTACGGTTACGCTCGTGAAACAGCTCTTGATGTAAACACCTTTGCTGCACAGCGTATAACTTGGAGAATCAAGACTACCGATTTTCTTGACGCTGACGATTCTGAAATGAGAGGCAGAATGTGGTATAAAGAGGGCGAAGGCTCACCAATGGTTGTGTTTAACCCTCATTCTTTTGCTGTTAAATCTATTGCGCAGTTCGGTTCGCAGTACATTTCAAAGGTTCTTGATTCAAAGGGTAATGAAGTCCCGTTCCAGCTTGTGCGTGCTTCATATACCGACGGTGAGCATCTTTACAAGTGCATTTTTGAAGCAGATGTTCCTGCTTACGGTTACGCTGTATATTATCTTTATCACAAAGAAAACAACGATGAAAAATCCTTCGAGTCACATCTTACTGCAACAGAAAACAGCCTTGAAAACAGTAAGGTCAGATTTGTTTTTGATAAAGAAACAGGTGCAGTTTCTTCTTGTATATTAAAAGAAAGCAACACCGAATTTGCCGAAGGTCTGCTTGGCAGAGCAGTTGTTTGCGACGATTTTGCCAACGATACATGGGGACACAGAGTTTTTGATTATAATATTGATATAGGTCAGTTTGGCGAAGGTACTCTTGAGATTGTTGAAAACGGTCCTGTCAGGGTAACCGTCAAATCCGTTGTAAAATACGGCAATTCCGTACTGACAAGATACTACTCGCTTTATGACGATAGCGATAAGCTTACAGTCAGAACAGTTCTTGAGCTTGATGAGCAGTATAAATCCGTCAAGCTTTCGTTCAAAGCGGATGTAAACAATTCAACCGTCACATATTCCATGCCTTATGGCTTTATTGAAAAGGATGCAAACGGTCAGGAAGAGCCTTCACACGCATGGTGCGATATATGCGATGAAACTGGTAAGGGTCTCGGACTTCTGAACACAGGCAAATACAGTTTCTGTTCAATCGGTAATGATCTGCGTATGATGATTGCACGAAGCTGTGCATACCTTGACCACTTCGGTCAGCATATGCGTGACGGTGAAATGGAATTTCTTGATAAGGGCGAGCAGGAATTCACCTATGAAATCGTTCCTCATATTCAGAAGGTCAATTCCGAACTATTCAAAGCATCGGAAGTTCTTAACAATCCGCTTCAGACACATCAGGAAACACACCACGGCGGAAATCTACCTCAGATTTATTCTGCACTTGACGTTGATAAAGAAAATATTGTTGTCACTTCAATCAAGTCTGCAGAAAACGGCAACGGTATCATCATGCGTATTGTTGAAACAAACGGCACTGCAACCGATGCTACGGTTGATTTTACTGCTCTTAACACAAAATTCTCAATGAGCTGGAAACCGCAGGAAATCAAAACCGTCAGAATTACTCCCTACGGAAAAGCTGTCGAATGTATGATAACCGAATAAAAACGAACAAGCCCGTTGACTTACTGTCAGCGGGCTTGTTATAGTCATTTTGATTTTATTTGTCACTGCATAATTACAACAAAATTAGTTGAGAACCGTCCTTTGCAACATAATTCTTTTGCACACCGAGTTCTTCCATCCACGCGCGAACCTCAAGCGTTTGCAGATTTCCGTTTCTGTTGTCCCATACCCACGAAGGAGTCGGCCAAAGACAGATTTCAGGAGAAACAGCTTCATAGAAATCCCTGTCGCAACCGCCTTGTCCGTGGTGAGCCATTTTGCAGATATCGCTCTTCAGCATATCGGAGTTCCCCCAATTTTTCAGAATTTTCTGTCCTGATTTGACACCGCTGTCACCGGTGAACATCACGCTTTTGCCTCCGAGCTCCATACGGAAAACAAGAGAGGAATCATTACAACCGGCAAATGCGGAATCAAAAGAATACAGAACAGTGAACTTCGCAGTGCCGACATTGAGTATATCACCCTCATACAGAACCTGCTCTTTTTCTTCAAACAAAGGTTGCAAACGTGCATAATCGTGAAGTATTCTGTCTGCTTCTTCATCAGTGTCTGAATAAAAATCTATCGGTGCAAAATTTACATAAACCTTATCAAAGGTTAATGCATCACCATAATTTTCAATTACATTCAGGAAAACCTCACAATGATCATCGTGAGGATGGGTAAGAAACCAAGCATCAATATGCGGCTTTCTTTCACCTGTTGCTTGTCTGAGATATTCAAGAAAATAATCCGTTTCGGAAGTCATTCCGCCATCAATTACGATAACCTTTCCATCGTCTGTTGTGATGATAAAGCTGTCGCCAATCGTGTCTGTTACCGATTTCAGCATATGGATTGCATTGACATTTTTTGTGTTCTGCACACCCTCTGATTTCACTTCAAAAAAGATATCAATCTGATTCCATAGTTCAACAATTCTGTCAGCGATATTTTCAAAGAAGGATGTAAAACGGTTGATGAAATCATCTGCGGCGACGGTAGCGAGTTGTGTTGTTTTTGCTGCTGAAACAGGAAATGCCGATGTAAACAGCATGGCAAGCACTAAAATGAAACTGAGAATGGCTTTTCTTTTCATTTTTACAGACTCCTTTGTATGTTGTTAATTCAGATATAAGTTTATTGATTGAAATTATATCACACAATCATTCAAAAATCCACTTAAATAATTGACACATTTTTTTAAAATATGTTATACTTGATATAAATTCCATATATTATTGGAGAGGATATTATGAATTCATTTTTTGCTTCGCTTTTAAGTGTTATAACAAGCGTTCTCATTGCTCTCGGGGTTATGCAACCTCCCGGACCAACTGTGGGATTTACAGACCTTGCGAACAGGGATTATAACTATGAAGCACAATACATACAGCCTGATGCATCAAAATATGTGAAAATTACCGTCCCTGATACCGGCTTCGATGTTTACGCTCCCACCGAAGGTAAGTCATCAGGCTACAGATATGGTGCATCAATTATTACAAATGCAGACGGCAGTATTGATATGTGGACTGCCGGACCCGGCGACAAAGATCAGTGGGACTGGATTTTTTACACTCATTCTCCCGATGGCGGTAAAAATTGGACAAAGGAACAGGTTGTGCTTACACCCACACCAGGTTCTGACGACTTTTATTCCTGCTGTGACCCCGGTGTTATAAAAATCGGTGAGTATTATTATATAGGCTACACATCAACCGTTAATTCAAAAGGCATTGAAAATAATGTTTTTGTTGCACGAAGCTTGAATCCTGCAGGTCCTTATGAAAAATGGAACGGAAACGGTTGGGGCGGCAAGCCTGAATCTATCGTTACATATAACGGTGATGTTACCACCTTCGGAGCAGGTGAGCCGAGCTTCATAGTTGTGAAGGATAAGCTTTACATTTACTACACATGGAAAGACGGCGCACTTAATCAGACAAGACTTTCCGTTGCAGATGCAACAGACGAAAACTGGCCAGCAACAATGGAATATCAAGGAGTGGCAATTAATCATGTTCTCCCCTCTGAAGATTCTTCCGACGTAAAATACATTGAAGATTACGGCAAATTTGTTGCAATAAACACTGTTAACAGGTTTTCAGAGGACAGTTCAATAGGTGTTTATATTTCAGATGACGGACTCAATTTTAAAATTTCCTGCTTTATGAAAGTCAACACAAGCCATTGTTGTCACAACGCAGGTATTTCATCAAGAGCAAACGGACACATTCTGCTTGAGGATGATGTTTTTATTGTATACGCATACGGCGATATATGGGCACTTTGGGCAACAAGAATGCATAAGGTAGACATTTCAATTATTGATTCTCCGGATTTGTATGAATACGATAATGGTACAAATGTAAAAACAGAAACAGTGTTTAGAGAAGCCAAAGAATACTTTGATCCGATTACCATAACTGTACGTCCCCACGAATACGAACTTAAATTGGGCGAAATTGGCGAATTTGCAAAATTATACAAGGTCAATGACGCTCTGGAAAGAGAAAGAATTTATCTGAACATCAAGTTCAGCGATTACGATAAAGATGTTATTTCTGTATACGGAACATATATCATCCCAAAATCGGCAGGTCAGATGTATGTAACAGCCGAGTGGAACGGTTTTACCACGCAATTCCTTGTTACGGTAAAATGATACGGATGATATAAAAGAAGATATTATGAGAATTATTCAGAAAAGAGAATAAAAGCAACCAAGCCCACTGACTGCACAGGACCGTAAAAAACGTACAATGAAAAAAACACCCTCCTATGGTAGAATTAAGATAACTATCATAGGAGGAATTTTTATGCCCGGAAAATACAGACACATCAAGCAATATGAAAAAGAAATAAAAGAATTAAGA
>JAFQOE010000017.1 GCA_017395635.1 Lachnospiraceae bacterium
AAGAAGGGGTATTACCACCTGATGAGCCAATGGCTTCTTAGGTTATTTACATTACTTATCTAACTTCAAAAAGTTGCCTATTTTTAGACAGCTTGCTGAAGTGCGCCCTTTTATGGCTTTCCTCTACTTTCTTTCACACTACTTCTCCTCCTCTTATATATCATTTATTGGTATTGTTCCATGTACGGACAATCTTCAAATGAATTACCACCAGACTGTAAGAATTCAATTAAATCCTGACTAATTTGATATTCACTTAATACATAACATTGTAAAAACATTGATCTTGCTTTATTCAGAGATGAAATATCAAAATTACTAATATCAAGATTATTCAAGGAATGACAGGCAAAAAACATATAACTCATATCCGTTACATTACGCGTATCAAAACCTGATACATCTACATAGTCTAAACTTGTACACCAGAGAAATAATCCATCCATATCTGTGACATGGGTAGTATCCAATTCTGACAAGTCCACATCTACCAAGTTCTTACAATCAATAAACATATATTTCATAGATGTGATTCCCTTTACAGAAATAGATGCCGATGTAATTAAATCTGCATATTTATCCGAACACCATGGCGGTACATTGTAGTATTCCCATTGATTACTATAATCCTTGGCTTTATAATCACCTTCACCCCACACCTCTAAGTGTCCATTGATATCTAACGACCACATCAAATCACCACTTTGACAAGGTTCTACAATAAACTCATATACTTCTGTTTCTAATTTACTTGTATCTACAGGAAGTTTGCAATTTTGATACATAGTATCATCATACACATAATAATTATAATCAAATCCACATACATCCTCTAAATTTTCACAATCCGAAAACATGTATGATGCCATCTGTACCATGCTCATATCAAATTTACTCATATCTATTTTTTTCAGATTAGTACATCCACCAAACATAAGTGACATATCTAATACTTTACTTGTATCAAAAGATTTCAAGTCTAGCTCTTGTAAAGTTTCACAATAACAAAACATTCCACTCATATCTACAACATTGCTAGTATTGATATTACTTAAATCAATAGATTTAAGACTAATACATCCCGCAAACATACTCATCATATTAGTAACATCACTGGTGTCCAGTTCAGTCAAATCAATTTCTTGCATATTCTCGCAACAATTAAACATACTACTTGTTGTTGTTATACCCGATACGGATACTTTTACTATTTTAATATCATCCGCATATTGTAACCATCCAATATTTTCTAAATCATAATCACCCGTTCCCCATATTTTCAAAAAACCATTACTATCGAGTGACCATTCTAGCTCACCACATTTCTCATTCTCAACAATATAAGTAACTTCTTCTGCTAATTGGGCATCTTGCGTTGTTACTTCTGTATTTTGCGTGGTTGCCTCTAGATTCTCACTATTTTCATTATTATTTTGAACATCTGCACTTGTTGTCTTTTCATTCTCTGTATTACATCCTGTCAAAAACAATACCAATAGCATCAATACTACTATTCTTTTCATTTTGGGACCTCCTTGTAATTCTCCTTCATAATACCAATTTATTTTCCTACAAACTTATTCCCATTTCAACAAAACAGCACCAATAGACAATATACGACACCAATACTTGGCTCAATGTATACAAAAAAATAGCCACGCTAACACATGACTATTTCATCCTTATTATTCTCTTTTTCCTCTTTTCCCTTCATATAATCTGAAAATTGCTTCCGCACATCCTCACTACGATACTTACTAAGGGGGATTGTTCTTCCGTCCTTCAATATAACAGAATGTTCATCTATACTGTGAACGTATTGGCAATTTACCAGATAACTGCGATGTACCTTGATAAAATCTCCAATACTCAGAATCTGCTCTACTCTACTAAAAGACATACGTACTAAAAGCTCTTTCCTTTCAAAACATATATGCACATTCTTCAAATCCGCCTCTGCATAGTAGACATCATTCACATTACAGGTTCTTACCTTCTTACCCCACTCAAACATAACCTCATTGGCATAAGCTCCTGTAATTAAATCCACTGCATTCTCAGTCATACATACCGAATCATATCGCGACAACTGTTTAATCATTAATTCTTGATTCGTATAAGTATCAATCTCTACCTTCTCATCAAATGTTTGAAAATATTTCTGAAGTTGTTTCTTTTGCTTACTAACCTCATCCATTTTTCCGTAAACTGCAATCTTCATCTGATGTAATCCTCCACAAATCTACTCTATAATTTCATGATATTCAGATTTGTAGAAAAATGGACAAAATGTAAAATTTAGCAAAGGAAATGTAACGTTTGAATATATGACACTACTCTAATGTCTTCCACTGAACACTAGAATCTTTCGCTTCATCATTCCGATTTTTTTTACTCTGTGCTTGTTTACCGGCAGAAAATGTTACTTTGGCTCCTTTGCTCACAACGATAGAAATTCCTGTTCCCCTTCTAACCTGTTTTCCTCCTTCTATATTCTGGTATGAAACCGCACCTCTTACCACTTCATTATTATATTCATAGGATAATTCTACATCTTCTTCATGGTAACCGGCTGCCAACAACATTTGGAGTGCCTCAGATTCTTCCTTACCTACAACCTGGGGCACTTGCATCCAGATACCGTGAAATGTCTGCTCAGCCATTATAAGTGTTTCTTCAACCATCTGAGAAACAGAATCATTCAAATTATCTAACACAACACTTCCCTGATATATATTACAAATAGCATTGGTATTCTGCATTATTCTATTCCAATATCCTAATCCACAAACAATTAGCATAATGCAGATAAGTAATGAAATACCAATCCTGAATTTCCATCTATGGTCTTTCTTAACACACGCATTTCCCTTTTTCTTCTTCTGTTTCACACTAAGTCTTCCCATCACATCTTGCAAATATAACGTTTTAGATGTATGTTCCTGACCATCAGTAGGTTCATTTACAAGAGAATATGCATCATCTGAATCAGATAACAATCCTTCTAATGCCATTCTCATTTCTTTTGGTGTCTGATAACGTTCCTTGGGTATAAAATGACACGCTTTTTTTACAACAGCAGACAAAGCATCATCAGCATTACATGGGTTAGGAAATTCTTCACCTGATAAACGCTTTTGCAAAGCCTTCTCTTTATCCTGTATGTGAATTTTCTCAGGATAAGCCGGCATAAACGGAGCTCGATTATTGTTCAACAGACGATATAACACCAAACCGAGCGAATAAATGTCAACTCTTGCATCATACTTCTCTCCCCGAAACATCTCCGGTGCCATATATAATTTCGTTCCCTTTTGTGAAACTGCTAATTCACTTTTCTCTACCACCTTAGAAATTCCGAAGTCACCCAACTTATATTTACCTGTGCTCGACACAAATATATTCTCTAGCTTAATATCTCGATGTACCACATTTTTTTGCTGACACACCTCCAACCCTTTACAAATGTCTACACCAATTCGAACAATCTGTTCTCTCTCTAGAAAACTGTCTTTATCCGTAATATATGAAACCAACGGTTTTAGAAGCTCCATGCGAATATAGATAATAAAGCGACGACCATTTTCTAATTCCTCAACATAATGATCTTCAAAGGAAACAATATGGCTATCTCCTTTCATTTGCTCCATTACATCACATTCACGAATAATGTCTTCCACCAGACTTCTGTAATAAAAGATTGTATTCTCCTCCGTCATTCCTTCTGTTGCAAGGAGAAAATGATCATTCGAGTCATCCGGAATTGTAATCACCTTGGCTGCTGCTTTATAGACATGTCCAAACTCTTCTCGTTCAATCTCATACACAGTTCCAAAGCTTCCTGAACCAATCACTCTATTCACTTTCCAGTTATGAAATATTGTATCATTTGTTTGTAACTGCATCGTTTTTTCCTTATATCAACATTAATCTTGTTCCATTCAATATACCGGATTCTTCTGGCGTAAGCTCAGCATCCAAGACAATCCCAACTTCTCGCTCGCATAGAACAGCACTATCTCCTAATGGCATATATCCTGATTCCTTTTGTGCTAATTGCTTTTTGATTGATGATAACAACTCACCAATTCTCTCGTTACGAGATACTGTTATGTCATAAGTTCCTTCAAATGCCGGAACATAGACCTCGACCTTATATATCTCCTCATTGATTCCACCATCCTCAAGATATGTATTTGCTAATTCCAAACATAAAATATCTATGTTTTCACAACACATATCCGGAATAAATGTATGACACACTCTTTTTGAATGCGTTTGTAAAGAAGCTTTATATGTGGTACACATATTTCCAGTCTCATTTTCTAGATTTATCACACAATCCCATAAAAAAACATCATCTATAGTAGTATCATAGAAGGATATGCGCTTAACGTTTTTACTACTAGACATCTCACATTCAGTCCAGATTTGTTCTAACTGCCGATTCCATCCTAACACAATATAAAACGGAGAATTCGTGACATTCTTTTTATTCTGTCGTTGCAACTGGTTTACAAGCTGCTTCATATCCGATGAATTTTTAATGAATAAACTTTGTCCTATACTTGCACCAACAAAATGCGGCAACCATCTAACAGTAGACCATGATTCTCCTATTCTATCATCAAGGAAAGCAATAACTTTGACATCTTTATAAGAATAACCGGTTATGATTCGAAGCAAAATTCCCTTTGCAAACGCCTCCAGATTCGTCCTAGAACCCTTTACGCAAACACAAGAATTTTCTGTCAAGTCAATTATTGTATTTTTCCCTATTCTTATATTTAAATAATGTGGATGCTCTCTTGTAAAACTCCACAACATATTTTTTTCCTTTTCAGTTATATCTACGCAATCTTGTAAGGCTTCATTCCCGGTTAGAACATTAACATCTGGCTTATAATACTCTACTATTGTTGATGCATCCTTTATATTGCGATTTCTCGGCTTATGGCGAATCGGAACAAAACATTGTGCATTCAATGTAACCATCCCTTTGGGATTATTAATTGCAAGAAAACCCTTCCCCATTATAATACGAATGCCCATAATATAGATAATATCCCCAGGCTCAACTGCCAAACAGCCTTTTACCCTTTGGTTATTGACGTATATTCCATTGGTACTGTCTTCATCCGACACAATCCATTTATCATCTTTTTTGCACAGACGAGCATGTACCAAAGATACCGCTATGCTATCAATGCATATATCGTTGCTCTTTGCTCTTCCAATTAATATATTATCCTTAGATACAATACGAACTCTCTTATATTGAATATCCGGTTCTGCCATAACATGCGAAATAGTATCTTCACCGAAAATTTGTACCGTATACAGATGGAATGGGGTAAACATCACTTTATCACAATACTTATTATCATCGTCTAAAAACCACATGGCAGATGCCGACTTAGCAAACCAATTTCCGCAACGTCCTTCAATCATGATACCCTTATCATCTGTTTTTTCATTTTTTATCCAAAACTTCCCTTTCTTCTTAGAGGGTAAATATAAATTCGTAATTCTTTCTTGTTGCAATAGCGTAACAATCATGCTAATTACCTCAATTTAATTTTCGTTCCTGCTTTCCCTATATATAAAACTGTATCAACTACACATTTTGTTTTTACCATTTTCTCTAATACATGTCCTGTTCCTGTTGTCACTCCACACTCCGAATAATCAGTCACATAATAATCACCTTGTTCATCTAGTTCAATAACACAGTGTTTTCTACTGATGGTCATATCTCGAAACACCAGATTAGAAAAGCGTGGCTCTCTTCCCACAACGATTTCCTCTCCTTGTCGAATCACAATTTCAGAATCTTTTAATTCTCCTTCTATACAAACAATTCTTCTTTCTTGCATACATACATCACCTCTTTTTTTCATTTAAGACCGTAGCAACCGATTAGATCTCATTCGATTATCAGAAGCCCCTACTCTGAACGCTCCATATCTTTTTCTGTCACATCTGTGGAATGTACATCAAATGTATCCGTATCCTCTTCAATCCCACTTTTTTCCAAAGCACAATACGGACACTTTTTAAACTTCTCCCCATTATAAAAATGATTTTTATTGCACTTTTGTAATCGCATATTTCCTCCTGAAAACTCCATTATCCCAATCGTATAATATTTTCGCTATGTCCCAACCGAATTTCTTCACCTACACTCATACAAATCTTATCCTTTGCTTGAATACGTTCTCCATTGGAACGGAATATTCCATTTGTAGAATAATCAATCACCGAATAGTTATCTGTTTCACTATTGTAACGAATTCCACAATGCAAGCGACTAATACGCGCTTCGTTTATAACAACATCTGCAGTTGCTCCATTGCGTCCTACCGTTATTTCCTTATCACATTGAATCCATAAAATCGTTCCAAGTAGTTTCCCCTTAACAAAAACAATTGCTCCACCACGTTTCCTATTCATGGCGAGACTTCGGTAAATTCGAATATTAGTTGAATCGTCTTCTCGAATTTCCATATCCTCGTAATATTTCCTACTCACCGGAACAGATATCCCTTGTACAATAATTTCTGTACGCCCATATGAATCCACAAAATTACTGTTTACAAGATAGCTTTGATGGCAACGAACAAAACCTCTGCCCTCTACCATCTTCTGAACTTCATCTAATTTTGCATAAAATGATTGTTCTCCAGTCAACATATATGCAGTTACTCTACGCTTTTCACTTTTAAAATAGATAATCTTATGAATCGGTATATGAAGTTCTTTACTCTTCGTGTTAATGGTCAAGACTTCTGCAATATAATTACGCTCTTCCAGATACCTTATAACATCTTTTTTAAGAATCTCTTCCTTTATAGGTTTTACATAATACGCAAATGCCTTATACATATATCCTTCATACACATAATCCTTTGAATCGGACATAAAGATTATATCTACATCAATATTACGCTTGCGAATCCATTCAGCTATCCGGAACCTCTCCTTTTGATTCATATTAATTTCTACAAATAACAAATCAACCGCAAACTGCTCCTTTTGAATCGAGTCTATTACAGCTTCGCCATTTTCAAAATGACATATCTCTATATCACTGTAAGGAAATGTTATCTTAACAAGCAAATCATGCAATCTCTTGACACTATTAATATCCTCGTCACATATCCCAATCTTTAACATATGTTATATCTTTCCTTCAAATAGCTTTTGATATTTTTTCATCTTCTTTTTTGGTGCATAGATAATTGGATTCTTATCAATCTTTTTAAATGCTTTACTTCCAATCTTCTTGAGTTTTGTAGATTGAATCTTAATAACTTGTAATTTTCTACAATTATAGAATGCTGTTTTGCCAATAACAGCAACCTTCTTTCCAATTACCACATTCTTTAATTGCTTACATCCATAAAAAGCACTTTCCTGTATGGTCGCTACATTATTGCCAATCGTCACACTGTTAATTTTCTTATTATTCTTAAACGCTTTTTTTCCAATAGCCGTTACTTTATAATGTATCCCTTTATATTTTACAGTTGCCGGAATCTTAATATGGGTTGTTTTTTTATTACTTGCACCTATGACTTTTACAGTTTTCTTCTTAACGCTTGTAATGATAAACCAACATTGTTTACCTTTTATTCTAATACCATTTTTTACAACTGTCTTTTTATTAGACACCGTAGTTTCAGTAGACGTCTCTTCTTCTTTAGTAGAAACATTCTCTGTTGTTGTTTCCTGTTTTTCAGTACTTGCAGCACCTTCTTGTATGTTTGATCCTTGCTCATCTGCAGTCGCTTCCTGTTCGGTTGGTTTTTCTCTCACCTGAATTGTGATTTTATCAGAAATAGTATTATCAAATGTGCTCTTACAAATGATTGTAACAATTCCGCTCTTCTTTGCTACTACAATTCCGTCTTGATCAATTTCCACAACCGAATTATCGCTGCTCACCCACTCAACCATATTGCTACATGCATTATCCGGAACCAATTCATATTCTAGCATTTGCTTGTCATTAACATACATGGTCTTATCATAACCAGAATCAATGGCAATTCCTGTAAGTCCAACATAATCAATTGCATACAATGAAAAATTCTGTGCATTTTTATCATTATGCTGATGTATATTCAATTTGGTTCCATCTACGTTAGCCCCACCTACAATATTGAGCGAATAATTGGTAGCATGTTGTGGAATCAGCCGAACACCAGTATCATTTTGGCATACATACCACTTCTGATATTCGTTGTTTTCTGTCCTGATATCTGCCATGACAACCTCTGTATTTCTGATTGCACCACCATCCTTCACTTCTAACACTCTTCCATCATACAAAGATTGGATTATGTAAGTACCATCTTCTTGTTTTTTGAACAACCATCGATAATCAGCCCGTTCCACTTCCGTCCATAATACCGGATACCCAATATAATTTCTCAAAGGTTTCCTCGTATTTGTTCTTAATAGTATTGCACAATAATTATCACCCAAATACATTCCGACCGGTTCATAGACATATTCATAATCAATCAAACCATATCCGTAGATATATTCATCATTCATATCTCGTGTTACTCTTGCAACCGCATCTGATATATTACCCGCTATATAAGTAACCGTACCCTTTTCTTCATCAACACTTTCTACAATTCCACATTGTTCTCGGTCACCCAGAATAATATAGTCTCCTGGTTGTGGTATATATCCTACCGTTTCCCTGAACATCCCTCTTTCAACAAACCACTCACTTGTTACAGTTGTTCGTGCAGGATATACATCCCCCGGCACACCAACCGCGTCCATCACCCACCAGAAAAAAGTGGCATTCCACGGTTGTCCATATTTCACCTCCAATGGAATAGCATAGTAGGTATAATTATTGCTGCCTGAATTCGCCGTAAAATCATATATATTGTCTGTCGAATTCTTTTCATGATAACCAACCTGACTCGCTGCAAGCTTTACGGCTTCTTCACGTAGATTCTCTGCATATACAACGGACAAATCATTCAATTGCATTAGAACTGTACACAGAACAATACCTATAATACTAGCCAACACTCTTTTCATAAAAAATCTCTTTCCTCATAAGTAATGACAAACATCAACAAGATTCCAATTATCTAATATTAGATTTTATCTTGAAACAATTTTTGATATTTCTTTTTCACTTTTTTAGGAGTATAAATTATCGCTTTCTTGTGAATTTTTTTGAATGCTTTTTTTCCTACTTTTTTTAATTTAGTAGTTCTAATTTTAATTGTTTTTAATTTACTACAATCGTAAAAAGCATTCTTCCCGATAGAAGTTACGTTTTTACCTATTATAACCGTTCTCAATTTCTTACAACCACGAAATGCATTATCCTCTATCGTAGTCACATTATTACCGATTGTTACACTCTTAATCTTTTTATTATTCTTAAATGCATTCTTCCCAATAGAAGTTACTTTATATGTTTTCCCTTCGTATTTGACAGTTGCCGGAATCTTGATTGTGGTTGCCTTCTTGTCACTAACGCCTGTTACTTTAACCGTCTTTTTCTTCACATTTGTAACAACGAAACGACATTTTTTGCTCGAAATTACAGTTCCTTTTTTGACAACCTTTATCTCTTCAGATTCTGTACTGTCATATGATTCTTCCTTTTCTTCCGTTGTACTATCCTGCTGTTCTGTAGTCTCTTCTTGCTTCTGCGTTGAATCTCCCTTTTCTTCTGTAGTTGAATCATTTTCTGTGTCTTTTGAGTCTTCTGTATTGTCTGTGTCATCTTCTGTTGAAGACTTCTTCACCTCAATCGTAATCTCATCAAATACACTACTGTCATATGTACTCTTACAAGTTATGGTAACTGTACCTTCCTTTTTCGCTGTTACAATTCCACTTTCATCTACTGTAGCCACAGAATCATCACTGCTTACCCATGAAACCATATTAGCAGACGCGTCCTCAGGTGACAGTCTATACCCCAAAATCTGAGTTTCACCTACATCAATCTTCTCCTTATAGCTTAATTTGATATTAATTTCATCCAATTGAACATAATCAACAGGAGAAAATGTAGTCATTTGCGACATCCCTTCATGATGTTGCCATATCTGCATTGTTGTTCCATCATTTTCTCCATAAATATCTAAACAGAAATTGGTAGCATTTTTCGGAATCAAACGATGACCCACACCAAAACTCATAATGTACCATTTCTGGTGGTCATTATTCTCTGTCTGAATCTCCCCCAATGTAACTACTGAAGCTCGGGTTGTTCCTGCATCTTTCACCTCCAACACTTTGCCATCGTACAAAGATTGAATCATGTAAGTTCCATCTGTCTGTTTCTTAAATAACCATTTATAATCTGCACGATTAAACTCAGACCATAAAACTGGCTCTCCCTGATAATTTCTATAGTATTTTCCTACCGATGTTTTAAATAACATTGCGCAATAATTATCATTAAAATCCAAACTAGTCGGCTGATATACATAATCATAATCAATTACGCCATATCCCTTTATATATTCATCATCTAACGACACTGTGAATCTTGTTACTGCATTGCTATCACCACGGTTACCTGCAATAACAGTAACCTCTGTTTCTGTCACAGATTCTACAATGCCGCAATTAGCTACATTGCCTAATACTGCATAATCTCCAGGTTGTGGTGTATAGGTCCCTCGGTCATAATAAGCATTTCTTTCACGAAACCAATCAGTGGTGGCACTTACATAATTGGGAAATGCTTCTCTAGGTACTCCTGCCTGAGCCATCACCCACCAGAAAAATGTTGCACCCCAAGGCTGTCCATATGCAACACATAAATCCACAGCATATTTCGTATAATTCTTATCACCTGAATTAGCTGTATGATCATACAAATCATCCATCGTTTCCTTTTCATGGTATCCTACTTCAGCAGCTGCAATTCTGACTGCCTCTTCTCGTAATCCCTCTGCCCGTACTTGTGACATGTCATTCCATTCCAATGTAATTAAAATCGCAAATGCACTCATCAAAGTAATCCATAACTTTTTCATCTTCTGTTTATCTCCCTTTCTCGCAACCGACCATGAATGGTCCATATTTATCATCAAAATTATACTATTATTCTATTTCATTTTCAACAAACAGCACGAATAGGAAATATATAGCACGAATAACATTGTCCATATAAGCAAGTAAAGAGTAGCCTCTATAGCTACTCTTAATAAGAAAACAACATTACCCAAAATACGTTTCCACAATCTCCAACAACCCATCCTCGTCATTGGTTCTCGCTGTCACCACATCCGCAACTGCTTTTACCTCATCTTTTGCATTTGCCATAGCCACACCAACACCTGCATATTCTATCATGGACATATCGTTAAATCCGTCACCACAAGCGACCGTATCTTCCTTATCGACACCAATAATGTCAAAGAGACGAGCCAAAGAAGCTGCTTTATCTACACCTAGCGGCATTGCTTCAACAAAAAAGCTTTCCGAACGATATACACTTAACACACCGTCATATTGTTGAGCCAGCTCTTTTTCGTAATCCGGTGCAACGTCTTCTTTTGCCGTAAACAAGCATTTGTTAATATCAAAATCAATATAATTGACAAAATCATCTACTCTTTCTAATTCCATCAGATTAAGACGTGCTTCAAACTCCATATACTCATCAATTCTTGTACCTGTTAATACTTTATTGTCTTTGTATGTAACAAGTCCCATATCATGTGTAATCGCATACTCATAAAGAGGTGCAATACATTCTTTCGGAAAACACTGCTGATAGACCACTTCTTTTGTCTTCACATTCATGATTCTGGCACCATTAAAGCAAAGCACATAACCACCGAATTTTTCTAATTGTAACAAGTCAGATACCTTCTTCATACCATGTGTTGGTCTACCTGATGCCAGCACAATAATATGACCTTGTTCCTGTAATTTGATTAATGCTTCAAGTGTCTTTGGTGTAATATCCTTCTGACTGTTCGTAAGTGTTCCGTCTATATCCAGTATTAATACTTTCTTCTTCATGTAAATACTCCTATCAAATATTTTCGTCGTCTAATCAGATAACAAATTATGAATGCATCATTCCTATCATCTCATCCAAAATTGCTTTTGCAACATCGTCCTTGGATAACAATGGCAATTCCTTAACCTCATCCTTCTTAATTAAGGTTACTACATTGGTATCTGTACCAAATCCTGCACCTTCTACTTTCAGATTATTTGCAACAATCATATCTGCATTCTTACCTGTAAGTTTTTTAGTTGCATTTTCTAGCAAATCCTTAGTCTCCATGGCAAAACCACAGATAACCTGCTTATCCTTCTTATGCTCGCCTAAATATTTCAGGATATCCGTTGTGCGAACCAGCGAAATACTCATATCATCATCCGACTTCTTAATTTTATCTGATGCAACCGTTGCCGGTGTATAGTCCGCAACCGCTGCTGCCTTGATAATAAAATCTGCATCCTCGCTTTGTTCTTTCACAGCCTCAAACATATCTTTTGCACTTACCACAGAAATTATCTTCACAAACGGTGGTTTCGGTGTAGACGTTTCACCGGTCACCAACACCACTTCTGCGCCTCTTTCCATTGCACATTTCGCAATGGCATAACCCATTTTGCCGGTTGAATGATTGGAAATGTAGCGCACGGGGTCAAGAGCTTCTCTTGTAGGTCCTGCCGTCACCAATACTTTCTTGCCAACCATATCTTTTTCGTAATGAAGTTCTTTCATAATATAAGATAACAACACGTCTTCTGATGGTAATTTACCTGCTCCTGTATCACCACACGCAAGATAACCTGTTGCCGGAGTAATAATTTCATATCCATAGCTTTCTAATTTTTTCAAATTATCCTGAACAATTGGATTCTCAAACATATTGGTATTCATCGCCGGTGCAATCAACTTTGGTGCTTTACATGCCATTATCGTTGTAGTTAACATATCATCTGCAATCCCACCTGCAATCTTTCCAATTACATTAGCAGACGCCGGAGCCACCATGAAAATGTCTGCTCTTTGCGCCAATGCCACATGCTCTACATTAAATTGAAAGTTGCGATCAAACGTATCCACCAAACACTTATTGCTTGTCAAAGTTTCAAATGTAATCGGATTAATAAAATTCGTAGCATTCTGCGTCATAATCACATGTACATCCGCATGCAACTTTACAAGCATACTTGCCAAATTCGCTATCTTATAGGCTGCAATCGAGCCTGTCACCCCTAATACAACTGTTTTTCCCTGTAACATTTCAACACCAAACCTTTCTCTTCTATCTACATGTGATTAAAATCCAACCATATTTAATAGATAAATGATAAGCCCTGCTGCCACAAAGCCAATGACAAGCATCACGCCTCCAATGACAGTGGTAAGCATTCCATTATCATTTTTCATATATTTTGCAATAATGCCAAAATATGTAATGCACAAAATAATCGCAATTCCTGCAATAATTTGAAGCACTCCCATCTTATTTGCATTTAAATCGAGATAATATGTTTGCTCCATATGAATACCATCTTCAGCGAAGGCTGTGATAATATCAGACATCAACTCATTCTTCACTTTGTAATCCATCTCACGCACAATCGCTCTTTCCTGCAAGGATACATCAAACCACTCCATAGTCGCATATAGAGTATCCCATTCCTTTGATGCACGAATCGGAATCACTGTCGTCCCATCCTCTGAAATCATTAAGTAAAAATGCTCTGTGCCCGCCGGAATAAAATTAATAGTATGCTTTAACTCACCAATCTCCGGTGAAATGCAAGTGATGGTTCCTTCATACACATCCCCTTTTACAAGATTCGTAAATGCTTCTTCCATCGGATGTACTGGTGCAAAAAATAAAGCTTTTGCACCTGAGACAAGAGACCAAATAGCAATACCCAAAAATATAACAAGACCTAATGTGATTAACAAGATATCTTTTATGCTTTTTTTCTCAGGTTCTTTTATTTTTGATACATAAGGTGTATCATCAAACCGATTCATTGTGTCATTACTCTGTAATTCATCATACATACCAAATTCACTTTGTACATCATTGGTATTCCTATCATCATTTGTGTACATATTCATATTGTTATCATCTGTTTTTAAGTTCATTTGTTTCTCCCTCGCACCTTTTATAATTCAAATTCTCACAGTTCACCATACACTACATTATATACCATTAATATCTAGGACTCAACACACCATATTTCTCATAACGGGAAACCTCGCGAATCTTATTCTCATCATCCACGAAGACAACATGCGGTTTATGTTCCTTTGCTTCCTCTGGTGTCATCTGCGCATATGCCATAATGATTATATGGTCACCCACTGACACTTGACGGGCAGCCGCGCCATTTAGACAAATCATACCACTATCCGGTTCTCCCGCAATAGTATAAGTTTCAAAACGATTACCATTCTCCACATCTACAATTTGCACATACTCATATTCCAAAATTCCGGCTGCTTCCATCAAAACAGGGTCCACTGTAATACTTCCTACATAGTGAAGTTCTGCCTGTTTAACCGTTGCACGATGAATTTTACCCTTTAACATATTCACTAACATTTATCTATTTCTCCTTCCAACCTATAAGATAATACGATTATCAATCAAACGGGTGGTTCCAATATATACAGCAATTGCAATTAATACTGCACCTTCCACCTTTTCAATTGGCTGAATGGTATCAAAACTTGTCACTTCCACATAGTCAATCTTAGCAAGTGGACAGGTGTTAAGCGTATCTGTAATAATCTGCTTTACCTTCATCGCATCCGTTTCGCCTGCATGAATTGCATCCATTGCTGCATCTAAAGATTGATTCAAAATAACAGCCTGCTTTCTCTCTTCGTCTGACAAATATGTATTTCTGGAACTCTTTGCAAGTCCATCCTCCTCACGAATAATCGGACATCCAATAATCTCAATATCAAAATCTAAGTCAATCACCATACGGCGGATAATTGCAAGCTGCTGTGCATCTTTTTGTCCAAAATATGCTCTATGCGCAGGAATAATATGAAACAGCTTAGTAACAACCGTCTGCACACCTCTGAAATGTACCGGGCGACTCGCACCACATAACTTTTCCGGTAATGTATGCATATCCACATATCCACAAAAATCCGGACCATACATCTCTTCTACTTCCGGATGGAAAATCCAATCCACGCCACCATCTTCACAAATCTTAGAATCTCTATCCAAATCTCTTGGATATGCATCCAAATCTTCATTTGGACCAAACTGCATTGGATTTACAAAAATACTGACAACCACTTTGTCATTTTCTTTTCTTGCACGGTCAATTAAACTTCTATGTCCCTCATGCAAATATCCCATAGTTGGAACGAGTGCAACCGACAAACCTTCTGCCTTCCACTCCTTCACCTTATCTCTCGTCTCCTTAATTGAACCTGATATTACCATTTTATTATCATCCTTTCTTACATACGTTAATTAGGAATTGCAAAATTCGTAAACACACCGTCCCTGCTTGTGTGTATATAACAAGGGCCAACAAGCAGGTGCTACTAAGGCCGTCGGCACTTAGCGAGACAAAGTCGAGCTTAGTACCGCTACGAGCCGCGGGCAGCGAAAGCGTGCCTGCGTTAGCTTGTTATATATGCTCAAGCTACGCAACACAAATTCGAATTTTGCTAATTCATCGTTCATTAATATAGCTTTTCGATTACTTCATCATCAATCGCATATGTATGTTCGCTACCAGGGAAACTTCCTTCCTTAACCTCAGCATCATACGCTCTAAATGCTTCCTTCATCACAGTCCCGATATCTGCAAACTTCTTTACAAACTTCGGTGTAAAATCACTGAACATTCCAAGCATATCCTGATATACCAGTACCTGACCATCGCACACATTACCGGCTCCAATTCCAATTGTTGGAATCGAAACCTTCTTCGTAACCAACTCTGCCAACGCAGCAGGCACACACTCTAATACCACTGCAAATGCCCCAGCTTCTTCTACTGCTTTCGCATCTTCAATCAACTTCTTCGCCGCAGCTTCCGTTTTTCCCTGCACTTTAAAGCCACCAAATGCATTAATCGATTGTGGTGTTAATCCCAAATGTGCACATACTGGAATCCCTGCATCTACAATCGCTTTAATCTGTGGACAAACCTCTTGACCACCTTCTAACTTAACTGCCCCCGCTCTTCCTTCTTTCATGAGACGACCTGCATTAACTACCGCATCATATACGGAAGTCTGATAACTCATAAAAGGCATATCACAGACAACCAACGCATTCTTTGCTCCCCTGGCAACTGCTGCAGAATGATGAATCATATCTTCCATCGTTACTGAAATTGTATCTTCATATCCTAGAATTACATTCCCCAAAGAATCTCCTACTAAAATAGAATTAATTCCTGCCTCATCGATTAATTTTGCAGTAGAATAATCATAGGCTGTTAACATTGTTAACTTCTCACCATTCTCTTTTGCCTGTTTAAATGTTAAAACTGTATTTTTCATATTCTCTCCTTATCTAAAACCTCTTCTATCTCTACATAATTTCTGTTTGGATTTTTCATTTTTGCAATTTTAACCAACTCTAATCCACAGGTGCGATACAAATCCTCTATATCCTTACCTATCACTTCCAGATGTTTTTTAACAGTCACAACATCTCCTCGTTCAATCGGCCCTGTTAATGCATCAACGCAACCTGTATCCATTACATGTTCTATGTTATTAGATACCAACATTTTACTAAATTGCCTTGCCTCTTCATCACTAAAACCACATTCAGCAAGTAAATGATAACCTGCATTTAACACTGCAACCACATGATTACTTAACATACTTGCAGCAGCGTGATACTTAGGCTTTACATCTTTGGAAATTTCAATCACTTCATTTCCTAATTTCACAAATACATTTTTCCAAAGAGAAACTGCATAACAATCGCCCTCTAATGTAAAACGAACATCTTTCAATTGTGTATAAACGGATTCTTTATCGCTGAATGCGAACATTGGATGAATAGATATCGAATACGCACCGTACTCTTCTATTCCTGAAAAAACATCGGATGATAAGGAGCCACTCAAATGGCAAAAGACCTTGCCTTTTATATTATCTTTCTTAATGGTTTCCCATACATTCTTAATCGCTCCATCCGGAGTCGACACAATGATGGTATCACTTGCTACAATCACCTCTTCGATGCTCTCAAAATACATAGAATTCGTAAATGCAGCCGCCCATCTGGCTTCTTCCTCTATTAAACTATAATAACCTGACACCTGTATCTGTGCTTGTTTTGCTTTACCGGAAAAGTATTTTCCTAGACTACAACCTGCCTTACCTGCGCCAATAAAACCTATTTTCATGTTATCACCCACCTCTCTCTATCAACCGGAAAAGTGTGACAACACTTATCATACGATGCAGTTTCTTTTGAATACCGCTCGAAGAGTAATGTAACAAAAAAAAGCAAGAACGTCAATGACATTCTTGCTAAATTCTAACAAATTCATAAATTAATTCCTACATCCTTTAAACAAGCTTTATTCATAACTATTTGGTACTTTTATTCCTCATAGGACAAATTTCTACACACATTTATTATAATAATAGATGTAACTGCTGACGCTGTCAACACGGCATACACCATTGTTAATGTAGTAGAACGACTAAACACTTCTAAATACTCCGGTAGCGAAAATGCAATAAAGAATCCCGGTAAAAAAGAGATTATCATATACGACAATACAGCAATCAACATTCCTCGAATTATCATCCCGTGCTGAAGAAAATACATCAACACTAACACAATCGCCATTTGAATGATTAAATACAACACTCGCTCATAACCAGACAAATATAGTTCCATAGCCGATGTATTTAATTCCAATTCTGTTCCTTTAAAAATCTCTACAAGAGTATTAATACTGCGCACACCTACTAACAAAATTGATTCTACCATACTATAACCTATCGAAAAGGAAATCGCCTTATCAAAAGTCATTTTTTTACGAAATGGTACCATGGCTATAAAAAACTGTCCTAAAACAGTTAACATTGCACCTGCTAAAGCAACCAGAAACAAATACAAAACATAATGTTTTCCCATAAAATCCATAAGACTTGTATTGTTAAACAACCATGTCAATCCGTGTTCTTTCGCACCCCATTGCATGGCAATATACACCAATCCACCACACAGAAAAACAACAAATACACCTTTCCATTGTTCCTTATTCTGCTTAATTAAAACACCCAAAACAATTAACGGAACTACAATACTAACAATTGCATTTATCAATAATGCAACGATTTCTAAAGTCATATCACTACCTCTTTATTTCAACGCCTTCTTAAGCGCTTCTAAGTTTTCTTTCATCAACCCAATATAATTGAGATTTTCTTCTTCCTGTTTTGCTGTTAATCCTTCAATCGGATTCAACACCATGGTTTCTGCTCCAATTTCTGCTGCAACTGTTTCTGCAACTTTCGGACTAACCAATTCTTCAAAGAAAATAACCTTCACTTCATTTTCTTTGCAATAATCGATAATTTCCTTCATTCTGGCAGAATCCGGTTCGGAATCAGCCGTTAATCCCTCTATGCCTTCCTGTTTCAAACCATATTCCTCACACAAATAGCCAAACGCTTCGTGTGCAACTACAATCGTATCTTTCGATAAATCAGACAACTCAGACACATATAAATCCTGTAACGCTTGCAATTGTTCTTTATAGGTCTCAAAATTGTTTTGATAATACTCTGCATTTGACGAATCCATTTCAATCAAAGCATTCTTGATTGCTTCTGCTTCTAAGATGGCATTGGACACACTAAGCCATGTATGTGGATCTATCTTTCCCTCTTCATGAGCCTCTTCATTATTTGCTTTACTTTCATGTGAATCCTCTTCATGCGAGTGAGAATGTGACGCCTTAAGTAACTCAATATCTTTAGCACACTCCACAACAATTAGGTCTTTATTTGAAACAGATGCTAACGTTTTATCAACAAAATGTTCCATTCCGGCACCATTATATATAAACACATCTGCCTGCTCAATCAACTGCATATCACCAGTAGATAATTCAAAATCATGTGGTTCCACACCAGCCGGTACTAAATTGATAATTTCCGCTTTATCACCTGCTATATTACTTGCAAAATCATAAACCGGATATATAGTAGTAACAATCGATATTTTGCTATCATCCTGAAACCCTTGATTTCTCCCTGCAGTTCTAGAACAACCACTCACTACACAAAGCAAAACGGTCAAAATAATGATTGCATTAATAATTTTAATCTTCACAATTATCTCCTTATCAATGATGATAATCTGCCATTTTCACAGAATAATCATCCGCTATTTTTTTATATTTGCTGTAATCCTTTTCTTTCATCATCCCGCTATTGTAATACGATTCCAATGTGGCATGCAGCTTCTTCAACGCATCATGCGCTAAATCTTTATAGTTATTGGCCAAATTGACCTTAAGTTCATTCAAAATCGCATCCAATTCTAAGCGAACACTTCTTTTTAACATGTAATCACCCCATCCAGTTTTTCATCATACTATATTACTATAATAGTAAAAAACACTTTTGTAAAGAGTTGAGGTGATACATTGTCCTCCACACATAAAATTCCATCTATTTCCTCAAAAGCAATTGCATTGCATAAAAAAGGCATTACCGGAAAAAATGTAACTATCGCTATTCTAGATTCCGGCCTGGCGAAACATCCTGATATAGCTCCAAATCGCATTCTTGCATTTCGAGATTTTATCCAACTCTCTGACGAGCCATATGACGACTACAACCACGGCACACATGTAACCGGAATTGTCGCTTCTTCTCGCATCGGTATCGCACCTGAATGTAATATCATTGCGCTTAAAATTTTGGATTCAAAAGGTCAAGGTTCCACAGACATATTCATTGAAGCAATAAAATGGATTCTATATCACCAACACGTCTATAATATCCAAATTGTTAACATTTCCATTGGTGGTAACACCACTGAATTAAAACGAGTAAAAAACCGTTTGAATCTATGGGTAAACAGAATGTGGGAAAACGGTATCATTGTATGTTGTTCCGCCGGAAACAACGGGCCAACTCCAAACTCTATTTCTGCTCCTGGGAACTGTAAAAAAGTTATAACAGTAGGGGCTTGCGATGGTAAACACTTTTCTTCTGCCGGTCCGCTATCCCCATCTGTCATGAAGCCTGAGATTTCTGCTCCAGGATACCACATTCTTAGTTTGAAACCAAACATTGGTTATAGTATTAAAAATGGAACCTCCATGTCGGTTCCATTCATTAGTGGCGCATGCGCATTGCTTCTACAAAAACATCCAACTTTAACAAACGAACAAATAAAATACTATTTGATAAAGTCTGCAAACAGTGTACCTGGTATTCCTAGAAATATTCAAGGTGCAGGCATGGTAAACCTCGAAAAACTGTTATCACTTCCTTCACAGTATTCTTCACGCACCATCATTTCATAATATGCTTCAAAATCAATTACTTACTACTTTGTCTATTTGTCATGTGTATCATTTTCACATAGTTCCAACAAAAATCTGGATGGTTCTAATTCTTTATTGTAATAATCACAAACCTCATATATGTGTAAATGATTCCTTGCTCTTGTCATAGCCACATAAAACATACGCCGTTCTTCCTCTATCTCTTCCGGCTTCACAGCCTTTTTGTACGGACTAATACCTTCGTTGACTTCTAAAATGAATACTACATCAAACTCCAGACCTTTGGCACTATGCATCGTAGTAACGACAATCCCAGGATTTTTATTCTTTGCTTTTATCTTCATATGTTCTTCGAACTCCACACGATACTGCTTAATGCCTTCAAACCATTCCGCAAAAGTTTTATATTTTTTTGCCATTTCCTGAAGCTCATCCAACGTCGTGTAAAAATCGTCTACATTTAAATGCCTGTATTCCGCATATTCTGCAAGATACTCATCATATCCAATTGCCTTTCGGATAAAATTAACCGCAGCAAACGGTTTCAACCCAGCTAGAATTTTCAACTCGTATTCCATTTGATCAATGTTATCTAAGGCCCATTCTTTCCCTTCCACCATAGTGCGAAGTTCTTCAAAATCAACGATTGATTCCGTCAATAACTCTCTTGATAAATATCGATTCGGCCGATTTAAAATACGCAAAAACAGAGCTCTTTCACGAATCCCCATCGCAGCCCTTATATAATCTAATATGTTTTTTACCGCAAAATGATCATATATACATGGCATTTTATCCCGAATCTGAAACGGAATATTATACTCCATCAATTTATGTACAATACTTCTAGCTTGTACATTCGTTCTTAAAATAATCGCCATTTCCGAATAGGGAATCCCTTCTGTTTGATATTCACGGATTCTCTCTAATACATGTTGATTTTCTTCCTGTCTTGTTTTCATATGATGGATACGAATTGGTTCTTCATAATCTCTTTCACTGACCAGCTTCTTTTCAAATCGAACCTTATTATTCGAAATCACGCGGTTAGCACCTTCTGTAATATTACGATTACAGCGATAATTTACATCTAATAACGTAGTTACTGAATTCGGAAAATCCTCCGGAAAATGTAACATAATCTCCGGCCTTGCTCCTCGAAAACCGTAGATACTCTGATCGTCATCTCCAACAATAAACAAATTGTTCTGTGGTGCGGCTAACATCTTTGTTATCTCATATTGAATTTTATTAATATCCTGAAATTCATCCACCAAAATATGGGTATATCTTCTCTGCAGATTTCTCAAAATATCCGGTCTTCCTTTTAACAATTCGTAACAGTAAACCATCATATCGTCAAAATCCAGCTTTCCCATAGAAGTTACCTTCGACTCATATTCCATCACAACCTGTCGAAATATATCCTCACCAACACAAGTGGAATAAAAATGTTCTAATGAAATCATATCACCTTTCATCATTCCCATTTCATGAATAATTTCCGATACAACTTCATCCTCATCATCATATTCCAATTGTTTTTTACGGATTATATCACGAATCATTGAAAATTTTTCTTCCTCTAACAGAATATTGTTAGAACGATAGCCATAAGCCATCTTTAAGATATAAAAGAATATAGAATGAAAGGTTCCAAATGTACATTGACATTCAGAACCTCCCATCAATTTGTAAAATCGTTCTTCCATTTCTCTGGCACTGGCTCTCGTAAATGTAATCACAAGTATTCCTGCCGGAGAAACGTTTGCTTCTTCTATGAGATATTGAATACGATGAACCATAGCTGTCGTCTTCCCTGAACCAGGACCCGCTAACGCCATCATCGCTCCATTCACATGGTGAATTGCCTTCTGTTGTCCTTCATTAAACTTCGGCATTCTATCTCCTTCTATGCTTTTGCTGCTTCTAATTTCTGAATTCCTATTTCCATTCTTCGTAAAGATTCTTCTTTTCCGAGAATATCAAGAATTTCAAATGCTCCACCCGGAGTCATCTGTTTACCCGAAACTGCTGTACGAACCGGCCACAAACCAGTTCCGTTCTTAATTTCTTTCTTTGCAATATACTCCATCAATGTATCATGAAGATTATCAAAAGACCAATCTTCCACATTCTTTAATATTTCATACTCTTCACGGAGAATCTCTAATGAATTCTCGGTATTCGTTTTCATTTTCTTATGCGTATACATTGCAATATCATAATCCGGTAATTCTTCAAAGAAGTCAATGTGGTCCTTAATATCCGGGAACACCTCTATACGAGATTTTACGAGTTCTAAGATTGCATCAATCTTAACATTTCTTGTAATTACTTCCTTCAGATACGGAAGAGCCATCTCCTTAAAACGGTCAAATTCCATATTCTTAATATACTCGCCATTCATCCAACGAAGTTTGACCATATCAAACACTGCCGGTGATTTCGAAATATGCTTATAATCAAATGCCTTTACTAATTCTTCTAATGTAAAGATTTCCTGATTATCTTCCGGACTCCAGCCTAACAATGCAACAAAATTCACAATTGCTTCCGTTACAAATCCCTGCTCCAACAAATCTTCGTAAGAAGAATGTCCACTACGCTTTGAAAGTTTCTGATGCTCTTCATTGGTAATAGTCGGACAATGGATATATGCCGGAACCTCCCATCCAAACGCATCATACAAACGATTGTACTTAGGAGAAGATGATAGATATTCCTGACCTCTTACCACATGAGTAATACCCATCAAATGGTCATCTACTACATTGGCAAAATTATAAGTTGGATATCCATCTGATTTAATTAAAATCATATCATCTAATTCCGTATTCGGAACTGTGATTGTTCCATAAAGCTCATCTTCAAAGCTTGTTTCGCCTTCTTCCGGAACATTCTGACGGATTACAAAAGGTACGCCTTGTGCAAGCTTCTCTTCTACCTCTTCCTTAGATAAATGAAGACAATGCTTGTCATACTTGCGAACACTCTTACCATCCACAACTTCTTCCATTAAATTATCTAATCTTTCCTTATCACAGAAACAATAGTATGCTTCACCCTTCTCAACCAACTGCTTTGCATACTCCATATAAATGCCCTGTGCCTGACGATCACTTTGAACATACGGACCCACACCACCATCTTTGTCCGGACCTTCGTCATGAAGTAATCCGGTACCTTGCATAGTACGATAAATGATGTCTACCGCACCTTCCTGCAAACGTTCCTGGTCAGTATCCTCTATTCTAAGTATAAAATCTCCATCCTGATGTTTTGCCACCAAATATGCATACAATGCAGTTCTAAGATTACCTACATGCATTCTTCCTGTCGGACTTGGTGCAAATCTTGTTCTAACTTTACTCATAAAAACCTCTCTTAGTTCTTGCCACAGCACTGCTTATACTTACGACCGCTTCCACATGGACATGGTTCATTACGACCAACCTTAGCAGGCTTAACAACTGTTCTTGAACTCTTCTCAGTCTTATACAATTCTTTTCTTCTTTCTTCACTAAGTAAGTCATTCCACTCCGGTAATTCGTACAACCACTCCGCTTCACAACCTACCATATTCATATATAATTTCTCTAAATCAAAATCCAAAGATACAACGGTATCCTCATCCATCTCTTCAATATTATTTGGAGTCTTAAGACTATCATTAATACCATCTAAGAATCCTGTCATTAACTGAATGGTTGTCTCATACTTTTCAGCCAACTCTTTCACTGTTCCTGTAACAACCTCATCCGGATTTGCTAAAAGTTTTTTATAAATTCCCTGTTCTACTCCAAAATAATTAAGCCAGAACTGCTTTCCTTCTGGTGTTCTGTCATCCAAGCTATATGCGTATTCACGCCAATCCTTTAATAAAGCCATATTGTTACCTTCCTTTTGTATAAAAATAAAATATTATCATACGAAAATGCGTACAACAGCTAGATTATAGCAAACCGTTCGTTATTTTTCAAGGTATCTGTCCTTTAATATTATATAAAAAAATAATAACCTACTATGTTGCAAATAATCAAATATCAAAAAATACAAATCTTGTGTATAAAAAAAATAAGGGTGGATATAATGATAATATCACTTGATAAACAAGTGCTACTGATTCTCTAGTATTAGAGAATCCGATAATACTTTATCCTCCCCTATTACGGAGTCGGCTTTGTCGACTCCGTTCCCTTTTCATTCTGATTGTGTTGTCCAAAAACTATTCTTCCGTTTCCCGGTGAATATCTTTCTCTATTGACAGTTCCGATTTATCATTCGCTAATTGGGTAAACCACATAAATACCCATAATACAATTGGAACGATAAAAGTTAAAGCCAACATTCCAAAAAAATACTGACTTCCGGTTATTGCACACACAAAAGTAGCAATCACTAACAATACAATTAATACAACCGTCAATAACGCTGTAATTCTTCTTATTTTATCCATCCGCTATTTATCCTCTCCATATAGGTTTTTCAATCTGTCAAACACTATCTTTTCGTATCCATTTTCTGATGGATGATAGAATTTCATATCTTTAATCTCATCCGGCAAATACTGTTGCTTTACAAAATTACCAGGATAATCATGTGGATACAAATATCCTACATGTCCTAAATCCTGAGAACCCTTATAATGTGCATCTCGCAAATGAGGCGGAACTGCTCCGGTCTTCTGATTACGAACCACATCCATCGCATTGCTAATTGCGTTCACTACAGAATTTGACTTTGGTGCTCCGGCTACATAAATTGCTGCATTTGCTAATATAATCTGTGCCTCCGGCATACCAACTCGTTCCACAGCCTGCGCACAAGCAACTGCAACTTGAATTGCCTGTGGGTCTGCAATTCCAACATCCTCACATGCATGTATCATAATTCTCCTTGCAATAAATGTTACACTTTCACCCGCCTGTAACATCTTTGCCAGATAGTACACTGCCGCATCCGGGCAGGAGCCTCTCATACTCTTAATAAAGGCGGAAATTGTATCATAATGATTATCCCCATCTTTATCATAGCGAATTGCTCTTCTCTGAATACATTCCTCAGCCACCTCTAATGTAATGTGTATCTTACCATCTTCTGAAGGCTCTGTCGTTAAAACACCTAACTCAATTGCATTTAAAGCGCTTCTCGCATCTCCTTCACTCACATCCGCCAAGAATTCCAAAGCTTCTTCATCAATGATAGCGTTATACGCTCCCATTCCTTTTTCCACATCATATACTGCACGTTTTAATAATATTTTGATATCGTCTTTATCCAACGGTTCTAACCGGAAAATATGCGATCTGGAAATCAACGCCCCATTCACTTCAAAGTAGGGATTCTCAGTAGTGGCTCCAATCAAAACAATGGTTCCATCCTCCACAAACGGTAACAGATAGTCCTGTTGCGCCTTGTTAAAACGATGAATCTCATCCACAAAAAGAATAGTCTTCTTCTGATACATCCCGTAATTGTCCTTTGCCTGCTTAACAACTTCTTCCATATCTTTCTTACCTGCTGTCGTGGCATTCAAAGACGTAAAAATAGAACTGGTTGTATTGGCAATCACCATTGCTAACGTTGTTTTACCAGTTCCCGGTGGTCCATAGAAAATAACAGAGCTTACCTTATCTGCTTGGATTGCACGGTAAAGTAATTTGTCCTTTCCCACAATATGTTTTTGACCAACAACCTCATCGATGGTTGTTGGTCGTAATCTTTTTGCTAGCGGGGATTCTTTTTCCATATTCGCTTCTCTCATAAAGTCAAATAAATCCATGAATTCTACCCTCTATTATGTTATTATTTTGTTAATCCCATTTCCAACAATAATGCATTCAACTTATCCACCACAATTGGTTTACAAATATATGCATCATAGTCATCACATACCTGAATGCTTTCTGCAACAACTTCATCTAAAGCACTGATCATAATAACCTTTGCACAATCTTTCTTCGAAACCTCTAACTTACGTTCTGCTTCACGAATTGCTGCTAAAGTCTTATAACCGTCTAACTTCGTCATCATAATATCTAAACATATCAAATCAAATTCGTTATGTTCTTCAATAGCCTTAACCGCTTCATCTACTGCTTCCATGCCGTTATCAACGGTAACTACTTCACCATACTCGGCAAATAGTTTTCCCAAAAATTTTCTATTCACAAAATCATCATCTGCAATCAAAACTCTCATCTGAATCCTCCATACTATTTACATATACTACATAACAGATCCTATATATTCTCCTTGCGCCGTAACATCATCTCTAATTTTTCCAACAACGATGATGCCACTTGTTCATGACTTTTATTATCATTACAAATACGTCGTCTCAACAAATCTCTCTCCATGGCTCCAAAAAAGATACATGTTAATTCTTCAGCTGTATATGTATCAATAATCTCTTTTTCATCAATCGCAGCTTGTATTTCAGTTCTAAAAAAGTCTGTTCGCATTGAAATGCACTTTGCAATTGCCTCTCGTGTGTTCACATTATGTAACAAACCTTCATAATTCAACACTATTACAGACATTTCTTTGTAGCCCTCGTAATAAGTTGAAAGTGTTCGAAACAATTCTAGTGCTTTATTAAAGTGTGAAATCGATTTCGCTTCAATGGTAGCAAGCATAGCTTTATCAAATTTGGTATAAGTATCTACCACTTCAACCAATACTTCATCAATACCTCCAAAGTACCGATAAAGCAATGACTCAGACATATTCTCTTTCATAGCTAACGTCTTCGTCGTAAGCGATGCTAGTCCTGCTTCATTAATAATCTCAATCGCAGATGCAATTATTCGGTCTTTTCTGTTGATAAAACTACTATTCATATACACCCCCACATAATATTGTGAATTTAAATTCACTCACACAATCATTTTATGGTATACGTCTAATTTTGTCAACCAAATTTACCAAATTTCAACCAGATATTTGTATTATATTCACAGAATTCATCATAATAACAAAATGAAAATGTCTTTTTTTACTCAATTAATCTCCTCACATATTAGAATCTGATCCGAATCCATATCATAATAGTAAATATGATCCGACAATAAATCAATTAATCCAACCGCACTTTGATTGGCATCTACTACTAATTCTTTCAAAAATTCCGGTTCTGTATCTGCATTTTCCGGAACCAACATAACTTCATGAACACTTGAAGGCAAAATATATATATTACAATCCTGAACTTTTGCAAAATTCTTTATCACATTGTCATATAGAATGCTTGTAGCACCATTGACTCCCACATCATTCGTTAATACAAACATATTAACACGACTTTCCACCTGTTCCAAGCTACGTACATCGTTCATAAAATCTTCTCGTAATTCTTCAGGCAGTCGCTCTCCAAAACATTCAGATACCACCTTTACCAAAGAATCCATTTGCCACGGAAACTCACGCATTGTATTAAATAAAGCTAATTGATATAAATCTTCTAGTTCTATGTCCCATTGCTCAAATTCTTTATTAAAAACCAGCGAACTTGCAAGTCCCATTGCATCCTTACTGGCAAGATAACGAAATGTAATTGCCAAATCCAAAAAACGTTTGTGTGGACAATTCTTCAATTGCTCTTCATTTTTCTCATAATTTACCAAACGCACAATAATCTTATTCTTTACCACCTCAAAATCCAAAATATCTACCACTTCAATGGTAGTCTCTTCTTTTGCCCGAAAATGACAATCAATAATCTCATTCATGATACTATTCAATGGTTTTCCCATCTGATAGTTCTCAAAAAATGAATTCAAATATATATTCGGACCGGCACTTTCACCTTTGTTAAGTAATGTAATACCATCTAATACAATACCGTTATTTTTAGTGATTGTGTGAAGATGTGCCTCATAACAAATTTCTGTTTCTTCTATCTCACAATCCTTCTCTTTTTCTTCCTCTGCCAATTTTTCTCTCTTCTCTAACTCTCTTATATTCATAAGTTCCGGCAAATTCTCTTCAATATATTTTAAAAACTCCTGATAATTCATATAATTTCTCCTTTATCTACATTGATGTTCAAATCTTCAACACATAACAATAAAACGAGAAATCTAAATCCAATACTATGACATTCCATGCTTATTCAATTGTATAAAATGAAAAATGATACGAAATGTATCCCTGAAAAAAAGCTTAATTCGATATATGCATACACATCATAACGAATTAAGCTTTTGTAGTCAAGTGATTTTTTATCTCTTTATTCTATTCGTAACTATTCAGTACCTTCATAGTTACGATTCGCAAATGCAAACTTTATTAACTAGTTATCCTTAGTATTTAAGAATTCCTCTAAGAATTTCACTAATGTTTGCATTTCCTCATCTGTTCCAATCGAAATACGAAGGTGATTATCAATTCTAGGCTTATTAAAATAGCGGACATATATCTTTGCCTCTCTTGCAGCCTCAAATATTTCCTTCGCAGGTACTGTCTTATGACTTGCAAAAACAAAGTTCGCGCCAGACTTTGGATAAGTAAATCCAAGTCTTGTAAGTTCAGTCTCAAACCATTCTCTTGTGGCAACCACCTTTGCTACCATCTCTTTGAAATACACATCATCCTCAATGCTGGCAACACCCATAACAATGGATGGATAACTCATGGTATACGAATTAAAGCTGTATTTCACATCATTAATTGCCTTAATCAAGGCAGGATTTCCCATTGCATAACCAATACGCATACCAGCCATAGAACGAGACTTAGAATAAGTTCGAACCACCAATAAATTCTCATATTCATCAATCAGCGAAAGTGCAGATTCACCACCGAAATCAACATAGGCTTCATCCACAATCACAATCACATCTTGGTTATGATCTAATACATCTCTTACAAAATCAAGGTCTGCTGCCAAACCGGTTGGTGCATTCGGATTTGGGAAAATCACACCACCATTCGCTGCATAATAGTCACTAGCAACCAATTGGAAATCATCATTCAATGCTTTAGTTTCATATGGGATACGGTAAAGGTCCGCCCACACGTCATAGAAACTATATGTAATATCCGGGAAAAATATCGGTTTTTCCGAATTAAAAAATGTCAAAAATGACATTGCCAATACATCATCTGAGCCAACACCCACAAACACCTGCTCACTCGAAATGCCATGATAATTTGCAATCGCATCCACCAAATCCTTTGCCACCGGATCCGGATAAAAACGAAGTCTTTCTAACTCCTGCTTTACTCCTAACACCTTCGGTGATGGTGGATATGGGTTTTCATTGGTATTTAACTTAATGATATCCTTTTCCTTTGGCTGTTCGCCCGGAACGTAAGGTACTACTTTTCGTATATTATTTTCCCATGGTTTCATGTTAATCGCCTCTCTACTTCTTATTTATATATGTTTGAAAATAGAATCACTGTACATCTTATTTCAATACAATTATAACAGATTTTATTATATCCTTATTTTCTGAAACAGACAAGTATATTCATAATATAATGTATATTGACTCTGTAAATCATCAGTTACTCTTCCTGCTTTGTATCCTCTAAATATTCTATTGTTTCCGAGGCTTCAATTTCATAACTACTATCTTGGGGCATCAATGCGCTATATCCCATTGCACCTAATATTACCAATAAAAGATTAAACACTAGTGTAACCAAGAGAATAATCCCGATGATTTTCCAGATGCGGCTTGCACGTTTATTTTTAACAACCAACTGTTCATTAATTCTAGCCAGTTGTTGTGCAATTTCATTATTGTTTTCTTCTATAATTTCTGCTCCTAACAACTGGCTCACTTCAACATCTAACACCTGTGCCAATCTCTGTAATACATCTGCATCCGGAACTGAAAGTCCTTTTTCCCATTTTGAAATCGTCTGACGAACCACATTTACCTTTAACGCCAACTCATCCTGTGTAAATCCTTTTTGCTTTCTTAAGATTTTTAAATTTTCATTGAACATATCCTTGTTCCTCCTTGTTTTTGATGACTTCATTCTATGCAAAAACCACCATTGCCTCAAGCAACGCAAATTAACATTACCTATTTTCAAGGCTTTTCTTAAAGATTTTCATTCTTTCAAAATCTTAATTGCAATGTTATAATACCATAGTTGTGAAATGAAAGAAACCATAAGGAGAACTTTAAGATAAATGAACAAACAAGAATATTCTATACATTCAGAAGAAAATCAATCCGCATTCCGTGTCGGAGTTAAAAACGGCATTCCAATCGGACTTGGATATCTGGCCGTTTCCTTTTCCTTGGGAATTGCGGCAAAAACTGCAGGACTTACTCCCATTCAGGGTTTCGTAGTAAGTCTGTTTTGTATGGCATCTGCCGGAGAATATGTAGGTTTCTTATCCATTGCAGCAGGTGCAGCCTATATTGAAATTGCCATTTCTACTTTGATTGCCAACGCACGTTACTTATTAATGAGTACCGCTATGAGTCAGCGAATGAAACCGGAACTATCCATAAAGCACCGACTTCTGATGGCATTTGGTATCACTGATGAATTATTCGGAATCGCGATTGCAAGACCCGGATACTTAAACCCTTATTATAGCTATGGCGCATTCCTTACGTCCTCTATTCCGTGGGCTCTTGGAACATCCCTCGGAATCATCGCAGGTAATCTGCTACCGCTTCGTTTAGTTAGTGCATTTAGTGTAGCACTGTACGGAATGTTCCTTGCAGTTATCATTCCACCTGCAAGAAAGGATAAAATCATTGCAGGATTAGTAGTTCTTTCCTTTGCAGCTAATTATGCAAGTACATATCTTCCATTTATGAAGGATATGACAGACGGAACAAGAACCATTATTCTAACCGTTGTAATTTCAGCTGTTGCCGCTATCTTATTCCCAAAACAAACAGCTAATAAAAATACCAATAAACAAAGCATCGTTACACAAAATTGCGATTCTTCCGCAACTAACAAAAAGGAGATACAACCATGACACAAAACGTCTATATATACATATTTATTATGGCAGCAGTAACTTATGCGATACGCGTTCTGCCATTAACCTTAATCCGAAAACCAATTGAAAATCAATTCATCCAGTCATTTCTGTACTATGTCCCTTATGTTACATTAGCAGTTATGACATTCCCTGCTATTATCCACGCAACCCAAAGTCCGATTTCAGGCGCAATTGCACTCATTATCGGAATTCTTGTTGCATGGTTTGGTTTTGATTTATTCAAGGTTGCGATCACATGTTGTGCTACGGTATTTATTATCGAGATGTTTTTGTAGAGTCAATCGCCTACTCTACACATATCCCTTACTACCACTTTCGAAAATCAATCCTAATATACCTGAAAAAAAGGTGAGGAAAAATCCCATACTAATTGCTGAATCCATATATATTGATGCCTCCTTATTCTTCTTCGGTTTCATAATTCAACCTATAATATGAACCCAACATTCTTATTCAGGGTCTACAAACTTGACATTACTATCTCCAACCTTCAACAAAGTACCGCAATAAGCACAGGTTTCTCTTTGCTCTATATTTGATGCTCCACAGGATGGACATTCACTATATAAAGTCATAGGCTGAGATTCGTATTTGTCCGGATTTTCCTTAAAATATCGATATGCATCATTATTTTTCTTACTACTTCCAAGTATAGACACATAGAATATTGCATAAAATGCAATCACAAAAATAAGAATTGGAGCTTTTGACCAGTCCACAGATGTTTTGCCCAATTCATCCATAACGGAATTCCATGAATAATCCAAAGCCTTATATAAGTTCTGCGATGCCATTCCTTTTTGAAAATTCTCTAATAACTTATCAAATGTTTTATCGGAAAGACATGCGGTTGTATCGTCACCACAATACATATCATACTCCCAGTCATAGAATTCACCATTATTATCTGTGGTAAATAGAATAATCATTGCATCTTCATCAAAGCCCATCCGATAATATAATTCTTCCGAATATACTTCAAGATAATCATAATGTTGTTTCCATTCAAAAGTATCTGTATACACCGTAACCGGCATTCCCGATTCCTGATATACTTCCGTAAGCAATGTCATTGTCTTTTCTTCCTCTTCTTCAGAAAGAACATTTGCCGTATCCTCAATCTTGATACGACTTACATCTCCATCAACCTTACGTCCAAAATTAATAAAAAACATTGACATTCCGCCTACCATAAAAAACATATGGAATGTAATAAACACCAGCGAAAATATGGTAACAATATTCAAGCCTCTCTTTTTTCCAAAATTAGAATCACTCGTATAATAGCTGTGATAACGTCCTCTTCTATCATAATAAGAACGATTATAACATCCTCTGAACGGTGTTTTTGATGTTCTTACACTAGAGCCTCCTCCTCGTGAACCGCCTCCACTTCTCGAACCTCCACGACTGCTTCCTCCGCTTCTTGATCCTCCACCATGTCTTCCCATATATGTATTCTCCTTTGAATTTTTACTCTAAAATCCCCCCTCATATTTGAGGGGGGATTGATTATCAATTCTATTACTCTTCATATCCATTCGGATTGTTCTTCTGCCATCTCCATGAATCTGCACACATTTCCTTAATTCCATACTGTGCTTCCCAACCAAGCTCTTTCTTTGCCTTGGATGGGTCACAGTAACAGGTTGCGATATCTCCCGGACGACGCTCTTTAATGCTATAAGGAATCTCGATATCATTTGCTTCCTGGAAATTCTTCACAATATCCAATACACTGTATCCATGACCAGTACCTAAATTATAAATACACAGACCTGCTTTTTCTTCAATCTTTTTCAATGCTTTTACATGCCCCATTGCAAGATCAAGTACATGGATATAATCTCTTACGCCTGTTCCATCCGGTGTATCATAATCATCCCCAAATACACCAAGCTCTTTTAATTTACCAACTGCCACCTGTGTAATATAAGGCATCAAATTGTTCGGTATTCCATTCGGATTCTCACCCATTGTACCAGACTGATGTGCACCAATCGGATTGAAATAGCGAAGCAAAATCACATTCCACTCATTATCCGCCTTCTGTATATCCGAAAGCATCTGCTCTAACATAGACTTCGTCCATCCATAAGGATTGGTACACTGTCCCTTCGGACAATTCTCTGTAATCGGAATCTCCACCGGATCACCATACACCGTTGCAGAGGATGAGAAAATGATATTTTTACATCCATTTTGACGCATCACATCTACCAAAGTCAATGTACCTACTATATTGTTGTTGTAATATTCCCAAGGCATTGCAACAGACTCACCAACTGCCTTCAAACCCGCAAAATGAATACAACTGTCAATGCTTTCCTTTGCAAATATCTCATTTAAAATATCTCTGTCTAATATGTCACCCTTATAAAAAGTAACTTTCTTTCCGGTTAATGCCTCCACTCGCTCAAGAGATTTCTCGCTTGAATTAGAAAGATTATCAAGGACAACCACTTCATAGCCTGCCTCCAATAATTCCACACATGTATGACTACCGATATAACCTGCTCCACCTGTTACTAAAATTGCCATAATACGCTCTCCTTTGGGTCAATATTATTGTTATTATTATTATTACAAACAGTCATTCAAACTTCGACTGAAAGCATCCGTCTAAATTGTTACGATTCTTGTTACATACATTATCAACAAGACACACACTATTATAATACAAATATCGAAAAATACAAGAAAGACACCTATGATTGAATAGAATATTCATTATTCCTTTTTATTTGCACAATCATACCATTCATCCATCAATAATTCAATGTTAATTCGGTCGTTGTCATAATATTTGACACACCTTTCTTCGCAATCTATAATGATTAATTAGTACAACATTTTATATAGTAATAAGCAATTGCGAAACTCTGATTGAACAAAACCATATAATAGATTTCATGAGTTGCGCAAAATTCAAATATAATTAGGAAAATGAGGAAAAAACATGTCAAACATTATAGAAATAAATGACTTCAATGCACCGGAATTAGACGTCTACGCACGTCTTACGGAGAATCAATTACTTAATCGTCACGAACCGGAAAAAGGAATGTTTATCGCAGAAAGTCCCAAAGTGATTGAACGCGCATTAGATGCAGGATGTATTCCTGTTTCATTATTGTTAGAGAAGAAACATATCGAAGGACAAGCAAAAGACATTATTGAGCGATGTGGCAATATTCCGGTGTACACCGCAGAATTCGATCTGCTTACCAAACTTACCGGATTCGAATTGACTCGTGGTGCGCTGTGTGCCATGTATCGACCACAGCTACCTTCCATAGAAGATGTATGCAACAATGCAAAACGCATTGCAATCTTAGAAAATGTTATGAATCCTACCAATGTGGGTGCAATTTTTCGCTCCGCTGCCGCATTGAATATGGATGCCGTTTTACTCACACCTGCATGTAGTAATCCTTTGTATCGTCGTGCAATCCGGGTTAGCATGGGAACTGTGTTTCAAATTCCTTGGACATTTATCGGCAACAAGTCTGAAGACCGGGCTACACAAGGTATCAACAAGCTTCATGAATTAGGATTCAAAACCGCTGCTATGGCGCTGTGTGAAGAATCTGTCAGCATAGATGATCCGGAGCTTATGTCTGAGGACAAGCTTGCTATTATTCTCGGAACCGAGGGTGACGGACTTGCAACTTCCACTATTGCAGATTGCGATTATACCGTCTGCATTCCAATGTCTCATGGTGTAGATTCCTTAAATGTAGCCGCAGCCAGTGCAGTTGCTTTTTGGCAATTAGGAAACAAAAAAACCTTCCCTTTACTTTAATGAGTAAGGGAAGGATTTCCTTTTTCATCCAGGGCAACCACGCCGTGGCGATTGCCCTATATATTCGTTCATCTTTCTTTTTATACTCAATTTCTTTTCTTATTTACGCATATTATGATTGCCACAATAATCATCGGAATCATACTAATGATACCGATGTATGCCGGTCCTAGTATTGACATATGAGAGTATTCCGGTTTTATCAAATATGCAAAGATAGTAAAAGCATTGGTAGCACCATGCATAAGGGATGGCAACCAGATGGTTTCTGTCTTTTCATACACATAGTCAAATAAAATACCCATCATAACTGTACAAACACAGAATACAATAAGCCCCAACACCGGTGCGCCAATATATTCTTTACTGCTGTTCTTCCAGATTCACATCGCTCCAAGAAAGTCCTGCCACCTCTCCAATTCGCAATCCTGCATAATAAGATATCTGAATTGCCAAGAGTGAGGCACTTTTCTTTTTCTTAAGATACTCTGTTATCTTCTGAAACTGTTCATGGGTAATGGTCTTTGTCTGTGACACACTTGCAAGGCTTACCAAGAAAAAGTTGACAGACAATATGCAACCAACCTTACCGAAGCAGAGATAAAGGGGCGAGATAATCGCCCCTAGTATCGGATTCGTTTAAGTTTTATTTGAGCTAAAATTCGCTTTACTGAGTGGCAAATTTTACTGCCGTACCATATGAAATCACCTCTGCGGCACCCTGCATAATAGCAGAAGATGCATATCGAATATTCACAATAGCATCTGCACCAAGTGCCTCAGCTTCCGCAACCATTCTTTTGGTGGCGATTGCTCTTGCTTCGTTCATCATCTCATTATAGGCAGTCAATTCTCCACCTACCAGAGTTTTAAAACTTTGCGTAATGTCCTTTCCAACATGCTTTGATTGGATTGTACTACCTTTTACAAGTCCCAACATTTCCAGTTCTTTTCCGCTAATGTAATCAGTATTTACTAATATCATCCTCTTCGCCCTCCTTAATTTCTTTTATTCGTTCTATGCAAACCTTGAGCATTACTGCCGAAAAAATAAGAGGAATAATACCTAAAACATATTTCCATATACCCTCAAGCAGTGTTATTAAAATGCCAAAGTAAACAACATAGTAAAGTATGATAACGACCGACACCACAATCGGTGGAAGCATTTTCTTTCTATGTGAGTTCATCATAATCACCTCACTAAAATCTCAATTATCTAACTAATCATCCTTAACACCACTAAATACAACAACTAAACCACTAATTCCCAATGTAACACCAATCCACCAGAAAAAGGGCATTGGAGCAAGCGCAAAAATCACTCCCAACAAAAGAAATGCAAATCCAACATTCTGTTTTTTCATCTGTTCACCCTCCAAAATAGCCATCATTTTAATTTACTCAGTCTTGTTGTATTTGCAATCACAATGAGTTTCATATTCTTTTTCAAAGGCTTCTCCGGATCAATATTAACACAGATATTTTTGTCCTGAATAACGGCTACAACATTAATCGAATACTTCTTTCTCA
>JAFQOE010000018.1 GCA_017395635.1 Lachnospiraceae bacterium
AGATAAAAATTACAAAATGAGAAGTGCAGAGCTGATTAAGACCATAGAAATTTCTATGGTCTTTTCTCTTGTATAACCTTATTTCTCCAAGAAAGTATAACTTGGATATTAGTATGTTGATAAGCAATTCGAATTTGATGATTTGGGAAAGGAAGAAATGAATGTTTTGAGGTACTAAAAATTTTTAGTACCTCAAGAAACGGAGTGAATAATTTCAAAAAACGTAGAAAAAATATATAAAGGTGTATTGAAAATGACAAAGAATATATTTTTAAGTCTAGAGTGTAAGTTTTTTCATTTAGTGAAAAAATCCCATTAACATATCCACTTTTTGTTGTTCGGCAGGTGACATACCTTCCTTTAGAATACTTACGAGAAGATTGGTCTCTGCCTTGGTAAAGTTGAGATTTCGTTTGGATAATTCTTTGTTGATGGACATGATTTTGGGTAGCATGGATTCGATGGAAGCATTTTGGCTGTTAGATGCGACCTCTTTAATGATTTGTTGTTTGATTGGGTGTAATTTCTGAAATTCCGGTGTGGAAAGTAATTCTTCGTAGTTCATGATAAACCTCCTGATATAATTAAGATATTTATGTGTCTAACTCGCCATTGTAGTTAGCAGCTTGCTCTAAGTCGTATTGTGCAAGTATGTTTTGTATATTTTGTTCAAAGTCATTGGTACAATCACTCGAAAATTGGTGTGTAGGTGAGTTGTTATTGTGATTTGTGTTTTCAGAAGTGTTTGCGGATGTTTGAGATTGCATGTTTTGAAATAGGTTCATCATATTACTAAGATTGTTGGAAGAACAATCATAATTATTGGATGAACCACAAGAATTATCGGTATTGTTAAATAAATCAGAAAACATATTATTGTTGCCGTCCATCATGGAGAATATTGTTTTTAATAAATCCGGGGACATACCGGTGAGTGCGCATATCATATCCATTGGATCACTTGTTACGTTATGTAAACCTAGTCGGGTTAGGTTGTCAATGGAACGAAAACATTGGATGATAAGCCGAATTTCGCTAAATTTAATAAAAAGAGCTAATGGCAGTTTTAAAGAAGGTTCTACAAATGGAATCAGAACTTCCAGCATGGAAAGATTTTCATATCCATCGATTGCATTTAATGGGTGACGGTTTTTGAAATCCATGTAACAACCCTTAGTCTTTTCTGTTTAGTATATGCATGAAGTTGACGATTATGAAAGATTTTCTTATAATGACAAGGTATCGTTGGTAAAAAATAGTGTAAAATAGAAGTATAATACATTCGTATACATAGAGTGTGATTAGTTTGATGAAATTAGGTGATAGACATGAATTTACAAGAGTATTATAACGGGAATGAATGGTTTGCATATAAATATTTTGGTGCGCATGTAGAAAATGAGGGAGTGCGCTTCACTGTCTATGCGCCGAAAGCGAAGAAGGTTACTTTAATTGGAGAGTTTAGTTGTTGGCATGACTTGGAAATGACCAATACCGGCAGAGGTGGAGTATATAGCATTTTGGTTGCAAATGCGAAGGTTGGTCAGATGTATAAGTATCGGATTTATCATCATGACGGAACAAGAACGGATAAAGCAGACCCGTATGGTTTTGGAATGGAGCTTCGCCCATGTTCAGCATCTATCATTCGAGATATGAGTGCTTATCATTTTACCGATGGTGTCTGGATGGAGCAGCGGGATAAGAATTATAATCAACCGATGCATATATATGAATTGCATTTTGGATCTTGGCGTGCAAATGGTGATAGATGGTATCGTTACGAAGAACTGGCAGAGGTGTTGATTCCTTATCTGAAAGAAATGGGTTATACCCATGTTGAGATTATGCCCCTTTCGGAACATCCCTTAGATCAGTCATGGGGTTATCAAAGTACCGGTTTCTTTGCACCGACCGCCAGATATGGTGATTGTGATGGTTTGAAAGAATTTATCAATCGGTGTCATATGGCAGGGATTGGCGTATTGCTTGACTTTGTAATGGTTCATTTTGCGGTGGATGATTATGGATTGGGATACTTTGACGGTTCACCTTTGTATGAGATTCCCTTTGAGGATAGCAAGAGAAGTGAATGGGGGTCTTACCAGTTTGGTCATGGAAAACCTGAAGTAGCAAGTTTCTTGAAGTCTTGTGCTAATTACTGGCTTGCGGAATATCATTTTGATGGACTTCGAATGGATGCGATTTCGAATATGATTTATTGGAAAGGGCGACAGGATTATGGAGTCAATAATGAAGCACTTTATTTCGTACAAGCGCTGAATGAAGGTTTGCATCATCTTCATCCGACGGCAATGTTGGTAGCGGAAGATTCTACCAGCTTTTTGAAAGTGACAGCACCCGTAGCTTATGGTGGTCTGGGTTTTGATTACAAATGGGATCTTGGATGGATGCATGATACGCTACAGTTTTTTGGGTATGCACCTGATGTAAGAAAAGGACATTATCAGGATATTTTATTTTCTATGCATTATTTTTATAGTGAATTGTACCTGTTGGCGCTTTCGCATGACGAGGTGGTGCACGGAAAGAAGACAATTTTGGACAAAATGCATGGTACCTATGAAGAGAAGTTTGCTCAGTGCAGAGCAATGTTTTTGTATATGATGACACATCCGGGAAAAAAGCTGAATTTCATGGGTAATGAGATTGGACAGTTCCGTGAATGGGCAGAATATCGCCCGCAGGACTTTGATGTGTTAGAGCAATTTCCGATGCATACAATGTTCAAACGCTTCTTTAGGGATTTGAATCGAGTATATATGTCACATGTGGCATTATATAATGAGGAATATAATCGTGATTGCTTTCAATATGTGATAGCAGATAAACCACAGGATTTGGTGTATGCATATACGCGAAGTGCAGGCGGAGAACAAATGTTAGCAGTCTTTAACTTTAGTAATGAAAAGTTTTATAATTATGAAGTGCGTTTATCTGGAAATCATATGTTAAAAGAGCTGGTGAATAGTGCTTCTGACATATATGGTGGAAATGCTAGTCATAGTGGGACACAAGGAAGTGGTCAATTTGCAGGTGGCTTGGAGATTCCGGTAAGAAACGGATATTGCCAGATGGATTTGGAGGCATATTCCGGAAGGTTGTTTCAAGTGCTATAAAGGATGTTTTATAAACGGATAAATGCTGACCTGGAGTGGGTGTTATGTTGACTCAAAGGGCGTAGCATTGTATTCGTTGATAGAGGAATTAGAAAAGAGGATAGATTATGTTAAGTGATTGGATTGTGGAAATCGACTTGAATGTGTTGAATTGGATTCAAGAGAATTTGAAAAGTGATGTGCTGGATAGGATTGTTCCCATCATTACTTTTTTGGGCGATAAAGGGTTGATATATATTCTTATTGCTGTAATATTATTAACAATTCCAAAGACTCGTATGTGGGGGACAAAGGTTGCTACCAGTTTGATACTAGGTATTGTGTTTGGGAATATGTTGATAAAAAATGTAGTGGCTCGAATTCGACCATATGATGTAGTAGATAATATTACCTTGCTTGTAGATAAGCTAAGTGATTATTCGTTTCCGTCCGGTCATACTCTTGCAGCTTTTGAATTATTAGCAGTAGTTTGCTATATGCCGATTAAAAAAGTTTATAAAGTACTGGTAGGATGTTTTGCGTTTGCAATGGCGTTTTCCAGACTCTATTTATATGTACATTATCCGACAGATGTGTTTGGAGGTATGGTTCTTGGTACGCTGTTTGGAATTATGGGAGTGCGTATTGTAGATATGATTTATGAGGAAAGAAAAGCGAAGAAGTAACGCACAAGCTTATTAGAACTAAAAATGAGAACATATTCAAAGTGAAGTGAATATGTTCTCATTTTTTTCTTATTGTTTATTTAGGTGATTGCGAAACTCTCAAAAACTGTTATTTGCTTGTGAAAGTTTAACAAGTACCATAAGCAGGTGCTTCACAATCCGTCGGTACTTAGTGAGACATTGTCGAACTTAGTACCGTTACGCATTGTGGCAAGTGCAAACGTCCTGCGTTGGTATGTTAAACTTGCACAAGCATTACAATACAAACTGGAGTTTCGCAACTAACGGTTATTGTCTATAATGTGCTAAGAAATCACTCAAACGTTCAGTTGCAACTTTCAAATCCTCTAATCTAGGCAAGTACACAATACGGAAGTGATCTGGTGAGTGCCAGTTAAATCCGGTTCCCTGTACAATCAGTACATGTTTTTCACGCAAGAAGTCTAAAGCGAATTTCTCATCGTTGGTGATGTTGAATTTCTTTACATCTAACTTAGGAAAGATGTAAAATGCAGCATCCGGTTTGGTTGCGCTGACACCCGGGATATCATTTAATGCCTTGTATATGTATTCGCGTTGTTCGTAAATTCTTCCACCTGGAAGCAACAATTCATCTGCACTCTGTGTTCCACCTAAAGCAGTCTGAATAATGGACTGGGCAGGAACGTTGGAACAAAGTCGCATAGAGGATAGCATGTTAAGTCCTTCAATGTAACCTTTGCAACGTGACTTGTCACCACTTAGACTCATCCAGCCACTTCTAAAACCTGCGATACGGTGGGATTTGGAAAGTCCGTTAAATGTTACGCACATTAAGTCTGGTGCGAGAGAAGCGATGGAAATGTGTTTTTTTCCATCCATCACTAAACGGTCGTAGATTTCATCAGAAAAAATAATTAATTCATATTTTCGTGCAAGGTTAACGATATCTTCTAACACTTCTTTTGGGTAGAGCGCACCGGTTGGATTATTAGGGTTAATGATAACAATACCTTTGGTACGATCTGTAATCTTGCTTTCCATATCCTTGATATCTGGATACCAGTTTGCCTGCTCATCACAGATATAGTGTACCGGTTTACCACCTGCAAGGTTAGCAGCAGCAGTCCACAATGGATAGTCAGGTGCTGGAACTAGGATTTCGTCTCCGTCATCAAGAAGTCCCTGCATACTCATGGTAATTAATTCGGATGCACCATTGCCTGTATAGATATCATTGATTCCGACATTTGGAATCTTTTTTAATTGACAATATTGCATAATTGCTTTTCTGGCAGCAAAGATTCCTTTGGAATCCGAGTAGCCTTGAGAGTCCAATAGGTTATACTGGATATCTTGAATGATTTCATTTGGTGCGTTGAATCCAAATGGATATGGATTACCTATATTTAACTTCAAGATATCAATATTATTATCTATCATGCGGTTTGCTTCTTCTACAACGGGACCGCGAACGTCATAACATACATTATCTAATTTGTGTGATTTCTCAAATAGTCTCATTTTGTTTCACCTCGAAAAAATTAGTGGTTGCATATTAACAACATGGAACAATATTCCAATTGTAAAAGGACAACCAAAAAACATTATAGTCTTTTTTTCTTTTTTTGTATATGGTTCAAATGATATTTTGTGAAAAATAATGATAGGTAAACATCTAATTCACATTATCATGTTTTTATGAGTTCGGTGTTTTTAAGGAACAGACAAAACATATTGACAACAAGAATACAGTGTGTTATAACTGTACCATAACGAATGGTACAGTTGATACAGTGGGAAGGAGGAGTTTGATGATTTTATTGGATTATAAGAGTAGTAAACCGATTTATGAGCAGATTATTGAACAGATTAAGTTGAATGTAATGAAACAATATTTGAAACCTGGTGATGCAATTCCGTCGGTTCGAAAGTTGGCTTTGGAGTTAGAGATTACTCCGGGAACAGTTGCGAAAGCCTATCAGGAATTGGAACGTCAGCAGATTATTGAAACAATACGAGGTAAGGGAACATTTATTGCAGGTGAGATTGAACTGAAGCCGGATGAGAAGAAGGTATTAGAAATAAAGAAACGCTTACAGACGGAATTGATGGAATTGAAGATGATGGGATACAGCAAGAATATGGTTGTGGATTTAGTTGTGGGGATATATGAGGAGATGTGCGTATGTTAGAAGTAAAGAATATATACAAAAGTTATAATAAGAATCAGGTGGTAAAGGATGTTAGTTTGACGGTAATGCCTGGTGAAATTCATGGATTGATTGGAGAGAATAGTGCGGGCAAAACTACATTGATTAAATGTGTAACAGGCATATATAAAGCGGATAAGGGCGATGTATTATATGATGAAAAACCTGTTTATGACAATCCGGAAGTGAAGGAAAAGATTGGATATGTAGCAGATTATAATGAGTATATTAAATACTATACTATTTCACAAATGGTACATATGTATGAAAAGTTTTATCCGGCCTTCAATAAGGAGAAATTTAACGATTTTAATCAGATATTTAAATTGCCGGTGGATAAGAGAATTATGACTCTTTCTAAGGGGCAGAAGATGCGCTTGGCATTTATGTTAGAGACTGCAAAAGAGCCGGATTATTTGATTTTGGATGAACCGACATCAGGTTTAGATCCGGTGGCAAAGGCAAAGTTTTTTGAATTGCTAATCAATGAAGTAGAGCAAAGAGAAATCGGTGTATTGATTAGTTCCCACCACTTAGACGGCTTGGAGAAAATATGTGATTCTGTGACTATGATGCACGAAGGTGTGGTGGAGCGTCAGATGTCTATGGAGGATATGAAGAGTGAGCTTGTGAAGCTGAATGTAGTATTTGAAGGTGGTGCAGGTAAAGCGGTATATGATTTGCCACAGATTCTTCGTATCAGCAATGTAGGAAGCATTTACACTATGGTAGTGAAGGAATATGATGAATCCTTTGATAAGAAGCTTCGTGAATTAGGAGCAAGCTTAGTGGAGCCGGTTGATATTTCGTTGGAAGAGTTGTTTGTAGTACTGGAGGAAGCAAAGGAAGATTAGGAGGGGTGAGAATGAATAGTTTTGGACGTTTGCTGGCAGTATCCCGACGTTTCTATCTTTGTACATTGGCAATTATAGTGGTGTTTGTTTTGATAGATTGTATGTTGCTTTGTAATGACCGAGAAGTTTGTTTGACAAAATCAGAAGTGAAACAAATGGTACAAACCAACTTGACGGAAGAAAATGGTGTTTATCTTGTTGAAAATCACTATTTATCTTTTGAGGATATTGCTAAGGAAAGAGGAACGGAGCTGTTTGGTTTGTTTGTGGTTATGCTAGGCGTAATGAGTTTGCTTTTTGCAAGAGAAATTGCTTTTGCGGATACGCGTACACAAGAATTTCGCTGTATGTGGCCAATTAAGAATTGGGTTCGGGAACTCTATGATTATGTTGCGATGTTGCTGGTTATTGTGTTGGGTTTGATTTTAGAAATAGTAATTTTGTTACTGATACAGATTCGGTATAACGGTTTGGTTATAGAAGTATTGGTGGAACAGGGGCTTACATCGAAGGTAACAGATATGATGGCTGCTAGTAATCAGCATTTTTTGCTAGGTATGGCTTGTTATTTGATTGCAATTGTTACTTCTTATACATGGATTAGTCTTGGTATGAGTTTGGCAAAGAATTCAATTGTGGGAGCAATCGTATCGGTGATAGTGAAAGGATTGGTACAATTGGTGTGGGATTGGTTTTCGTGGAGTGTAATACTAGACTATACAAGTAGTCTGGATTCTACACAGTTGGATTATTATAATGTCTTTGCTAATTTTGTAGTAGATATCGGAGATTGTTTATTAATAAATGGGTATTTTTTCGATGGAATGGATGTAAAAAACGGAAGTGTATATGGTTTAGGAAATGTATTTACTGTTTTTCATTGGATGATTGCACAAGCATTATTCTGTCTATTATTTATAATAGGTTTGATTATTTCTGCGAAGAGAAAAGATTTGGCAAAGGGGACAATGTTATATTTCCCAATGCTTGGTTACCCATTGGGACTCATGGTAGGTATTGGGGTTTTTGTGATTTGTTATGACTGGTTGTATTGGATTTATGATTTTGAAGTGATTGTATCAGTGGTGCTTAGTTTGAGTGCGGCAATCGGTACTTTCTTGTTATGTCGACCGGTTTCGAAAAGTAAGCCCTTGTGTCTGGAGGTGAAATAATATGATCAAATTATGGAAACAAGAGTGGAAATATCATATATTTTTTATTGTATCGGTAATTGTAATATTAATAATATCTTGTGATATGAGAGAAATGCTACGGGATGTTGCAGAATCGGTGCGGTACGCTGAAAGTGGCTCCAATTTAATGACGCATAATATTCAATGGTACATTATCCGCCCGGTGGAATGGATGTGTGCTGCAGTTGAAATGGAATTTTGTGGTAAGGTAATATGGATTGTATTTGGTGGATTGCTGGTTAAGAAAAGTATGGTTTATTGGATTGAGAGAAATGCCTGTGGAAGGGAATTTTTTCAAAGCTTACCAATCCGTAAGAATGAGCGGATACGGTTTCATTTGCTGATGGATGTGTTACTGGTAGTTATATGTGTTGTGGCATACATATATTACGAATATTCGCTCATAAGTTCTGGGTTGGAAATGTGTCAACTGGAAATGCCTTGGATAGGATCCGCTTGTGTGGGGATTGCATTGGTGTATGTAAGTTTTATGTGGATGGTGTTAGGTTGGTTGTATTTTATAGATAGCATCTGGGTAAGTGGAACAATGAAGTTATCTGGTTTTGTTGGAAGTGTATTGATGATATTTGTAGTGTTATACAATACCTTTGATAGATTTGACGAAAGTAAAATTGCACAGACTCTATATGGTTTTTTTGCAATGAAATCGGTAGGAGGAAATTACTATTCGTTGGAAGAAAGGAATCTTTTTTCGTCAGGTTTTCGGTATGAATGGGTGCATGATCTCTTTGAGGTTCCTATATTGTATAAAGGTGAAGGGTTTGGTCTTGCAATCGTTCAAGATACGGAAGGTTGGATGTGTGAAGCAGAATCTTTGTGCAGATTGTACGATTTTACACAGCCTTCTACATATGTCTGTCATGTGATAGGTTATTTGTTGATAGGAGTGCTGTTGCTTGTGATTTCATATAGCTTGTCATCAAAGCAGGAGTTATCCAAGGGAACCTTCTATTTTAAGTTTGGCAGATATTTGTTCAGTGGAATGATGGCAGTGACATTTTACGCAATGATTATGGATGCTCAAGTTTATGTTTGGCAGAAAATTGTGAATATCGTGGCTGCAATTATTGTGTTTGTTATATTGATGTATCTATTGGATGAGGATAGAAAGCCGTTAAGGAGGCATAAGATAGCAGGGTAAGAAGTGCAACGAATATTTCTAATAAAATGAAAAAGATTTTGATGAGATGGAAGACGTATTGGAGAATGTTAAGGTGGACATTTGAAGATACGTCTTTTTGTGTTAACAACGAGCCTACTCGATTATGTTGCATAAAGCATTTCATTTCTGTTCTGGTTAGATATATAGCGAAGATTTCCTATTGAAATATATAGAAAATACACTATAATTATGAATAGAATGTTTTGAATTAAGAAAGTATGATTGTGCTTTCTATGAATAGAATAATATGGGTACGGAGAAGGAGATAATTCGGTGAGAAATCTAGAAACGAATGTTAAACGATTAAGAAGACAGGTGTTCACGGAGGTTGCGAATGTGGCATATAATTCGGAGAACATTATTGATGATATTGAGGCAATTCCTTATAAAATTACACCGGGAGATGCACCACAGTACTGTGAAAGTATATATAGAGAGCGTGCGATTACAAGAGAAAGAATTCGTTTGGCGATGGGTATGTCTCTTCGCCCGGAGGATAAGCCGGTACATTTAACACAAGGAATTGAAGAAAGCAACATTGATGAAAAGTATTATGAACCGCCACTTATGCAGGTTATTCCTGCTGCATGTAATGCTTGTGAGCATAATGTGTATGAAGTGAGTAATCAGTGTAAGGGTTGTGTAGCGCATCCTTGTAGAGAGGTTTGTCCGGTAGGGGCAATTCGTATGGAGAATGGGAAATCGGTAATTGACAAGTCAGTTTGTATCAAATGTGGTAAGTGTAAGAATAGTTGTCCATATGATGCAATTGCACATTTGCGTCGTCCATGTGCAGATGCTTGTGGAGTAAATGCGATTATTAGTGATGATTTGGGACGTGCCAAGATTGATGAGAAGAAATGTGTGTCATGTGGTCAGTGTATGGTGAACTGTCCATTTGGTGCCATTGCGGATAAGTCACAGATTTTCCAGTTGATACGGGCACTTCGTTCTGGTAGGGAAATCTACGCAGAGATTGCACCGGCATTTGTTGGTCAGTTTGGAGAGCATGCTACACCGGACAAGATTAAAGCAGCACTTATCAAGCTTGGATTCAAAGATGTATATGAAGTAGCAATTGGTGCGGATATGGGCTGTGTGGAAGAAGCGAAGCATTATGTGGAAGAAGTTGCAACCGGAAATGTACCATTTTTGTTGACCTCTTGTTGTCCATCGTGGGCGATGCTTTCGAAGAAGCATTTTCCGGAAACTATAGATAATATTTCGAATGCGTTAACACCAATGGTTGCAACTGCAAGGTTGATAAAGAAGGAACATCCGAATGCATCCGTTGTATTCATCGGACCTTGTGCTGCAAAGAAATTAGAGGCGATGAGAAGAACAATTCGAAGTGATGTGGATTTTGTAATTACATTTGAAGAGTTGGATGCTATGTTTGTGGCGAGAGATATAGAGTTTGATGATTTCCGTGTAGGCGTTCCGATGGAAGATGCTACCGGTGCCGGTCGTGGATATGCGCTGGCAGGTGGAGTTGCTAAGGCGGTGGAAGCTTGCATTAATGAGTATTATCCTGGTACGGAAGTGCATATTGAACATGCGGAAGGATTGGATGAGTGTCGTAAGATGCTTATGCTGGCGAAAGCGGGTAAGAAGAATGGTTGTTTGATTGAAGGTATGGCATGTCCGGGTGGTTGTGTTGCAGGAGCCGGGACGAATATTCCGATTAATAAAGCTACTGTTCAGGTTCGCAATTTTGTAAATTCTACAAAGAATACGTTGCCAAAGCAGGATGTTCTTAATGATTATTATCCGGAAGAGTAATCACATATGTATTAGAAAGGAGTTTCGCAGATGCGAAACTCCAATTTATGTTGTGAAGCGCATATAAGTTTAACAAACTAATGCAGGTACGATTTTATTGTTCAAAATACAAAGTGTTTTTGAATGAAGTTGTGAATGATTGCAATTATTTATATAGAAAAAGGAAATGGAGAAGACAAGATGTTTAATTTGATGTTAGCGTTGGCGCAGACTGGAGATAATTCAAAACCATGGTTGATAGCAATCTGTATGATTGTATCAATTGTTGTGGTAGTGGCTCTTTTTATCATTGGCCAGAAAGGTAAAAATGATGACGAAGATGATATTGAGGAGTAATTCGGATGGAGAATTTTATATATAGTATCAATGCTACTTTGCCGATTTTTTTAGTGATGATCCTTGGGTGGTGGCTGAAAAAGATTCATTTTTTGTCAGATGAGTTTGTAACAGTGGCAGACAAATTGGTTTTTAAGGTAGCACTTCCTGTTTTGGTTTTTCAGGATATTGCAGAAGCAAATTTATCGGAAGATTTTGACTGGAAATTTGTATTGTTTTGTTTTTTGGGAACCTGTGTATTCTTTGGTTTGACTTGGATTTTTGCTGAAGTGTTTATCCAGGATAAGAGTTTGATTGGTAGTTTTGTGCAGGGATGCTTTCGAGGTAGTGCGGCTATTTTGGGAATTGCATTTGCCGAGAATATATATGGTAATTCCGGTTTGGTTCCGATGATGATAGTAGCGTCGATACCATTGTTTAACATTTTTTCTGTTGTTGTGTTGATACGCAGCGCGAATGCAGGAGAGACAGATAAAAAAACATTGATAAAAAAGACGTTGAAAGGGATTGTAACCAATCCGATTATTATTGGCATTTTTGCAGGGATTCCGTTTGCGTTGTTTGAAGTTCAGTTTCCGGTGATTGTTAGTAAAGCGATGACGAGCGTGGCGAATATGTCAACGCCATTAGCGTTAGTTGCGATTGGTGCGGGATTTTCTACCGGAGCAGCACTTGCAAAGTGGAAACTGACTGCGGTTGCATCGGTAATTAAGTTGGTGCTGATTCCTGGATTTTTTCTCCCCTTGGCGATTGTTATGGGATTTCGGAATGAAGAGTTGGTGGCATTATTGATATTAACAGGTGCACCGACCACGGTTAGTTCTTATATTATGGCAAAAAATATGGGCAATGATGGGGATTTGGCATCTGGCATTGTGGTTTTGACAACATTGTTATCTTCGGTGACATTGACCATTATTATTTTCGTATTGAAAAGTTGTGCGTATATTTAGAACAGATGAAACCTGTGAGTGTGTTGAATTGTTACAACAATTATATGAGTATTAGAATAGAAAGTGCGCTTAATGTCAACATGGAGTGCACCTTCTTTTTTTGAAACGAGGAAATTCCGTTGATCTTGTCCTATAATGTGAAAAAAGTGTCGCAAGGAAGCGTAACTTGCGGAAAAGAAATATGTTTTTCAATATTGCTGTACGTAATAAAGATAAGAATACCATGTTGAAACTTTAATAATTTAAGCGTGTGTCGTGCTAAATTTAATATAATTAAAATAAATATGTGTTTTCCTAATATAATAATACAAACTCGTCAAATCACTTAATATTATATGAAAAAAAAGTACAACATAACTTGAAAATATTGCATGTTTGGTTTGACAGAAGACGGAAAATCCCATAAAATAAGCGGGACGAAAGAGAGGTAAAGAATGGAAAATCGTTTAGTAATTAATAATGAAAAAACCAATTTATTAGAATTAGAAGAGCATATGTATCATTTGGTGGATGTAGATAAGCCAAATGTATTCCGCAATTTGTTTCCGTATGATGAGGTTCCGAAGATTGCGTTTAATGAGAGAATTGTGCCTCATAATATGCCTAAGGATATTTGGATTACAGATACTACTTTCCGTGATGGGCAACAGTCAAGAGAACCTTATACAACAGAACAGATAGTAACAATCTATGACTATTTACATAGACTTGGCGGACCGAATGGCTTGATTCGCCAGAGTGAGTTTTTCTTGTATAGCAAGAAGGATCGTGATGCAGTTTATAAGTGTTTGGAAAGAGGTTATCGTTTTCCGGAGGTGACTAGTTGGATTCGTGCAACGAAGCAGGATTTTGAATTAGTGAAAGATATCGGATTGAAAGAAACAGGTATTTTGGTTTCTTGTTCCGACTATCATATTTTTTACAAGATGAAGAAAACCAGAAAACAGGCGCTGGAACAGTACTTGTCGGTTGTTCGTGATTGTTTGGAATTTGGAATTAGTCCAAGATGTCACTTGGAAGATATTACAAGAGCGGACATCTATGGTTTTGTTGTACCATTCTGTGTGGAATTGATGAAGTTGATGGATGAATACAAAATTCCTGTTAAGATTCGTGCTTGTGATACGATGGGATACGGTGTGAATTTTGCTGGTGCAGTGATTCCACGTTCGGTACAGGGAATCATTTATGCATTGAATAAACATGCAGGTGTACCAAATGAGCTGTTAGAATGGCATGGACATAATGATTTCTATAAAGCAGTGACGAATTCCACAACAGCTTGGTTATATGGTGCTTGTGGTGTGAATTGTTCGCTATTTGGTATTGGTGAGCGTACCGGCAATACTCCTTTGGAGGCGATGGTGTTTGAATATGCACAGTTAAAGGGTACTTTGAATGGTGCGGATACTACAGTTATTACAGAACTTGCAGAGTATTACCAAAAGGAGCTTGATTTTGATGTTCCGGAACAGACTCCGTTTGTAGGTAAGAATTTTAACATTACAAGAGCAGGAATTCATGCTGATGGTTTGTTGAAGAATGAGGAAATTTACAATATTTTTGATACGGATAAATTCTTGAACCGTCCGGTACAGGTGGCGGTGTCTAATACTTCTGGTCTTGCCGGAATTGCACATTGGATTAATACACATTACAAACTTCGCGTGGAAAATAAGATTGATAAGAGTGAACCGATTGTTGCAGAAGTGAAGAAATGGGTAGATAAAGAATATGACGAGGGCCGTGTGACATCTATTACGGATGAGGAGTTGGAAAGAGTAGTGGCAGAAAATGCCCAAACTTTGAATCTGACATTGCCAGAGCTTTAATTTTTTGATATGCTATGAAATATGTGTCAGTTGCATTACAACGAAGCGATTGGTTATAGCATAACTACAGAATTACAATACATTTTAGGAGGATATCAAAGTGGATAAGATTAAAATGACAACCCCATTGGTAGAGATGGATGGAGACGAGATGACAAGAATTCTTTGGAAGATGATTAAGGATGAGCTTTTGGAGCCGTTCATTGATTTGAAGACAGAGTATTATGATTTGGGTCTTGAGTATAGAAATGAAACAGACGATCAGGTTACAATTGATTCTGCAGAGGCAACTAAAAAGTATGGTGTAGCAGTTAAGTGTGCAACGATTACTCCGAATGCTGCACGTATGACAGAGTATAACTTGAAAGAAATGTGGAAATCACCTAACGGAACCATTCGTGCGGCATTAGACGGTACCGTATTCCGTGCACCAATTGTTGTAAAAGGAATTGAGCCATGTGTTAAGAATTGGGTAAAGCCAATTACACTTGCAAGACATGCTTATGGTGATGTATATAAGAATACAGAGATTCGTGTTCCTGGAGCAGGTAAGGCTGAGTTAGTATTTACAGCTGCGGATGGAACAGAAACAAGAGAAGTGATTCATGAGTTTAAGGGTGCAGGTATCCTTCAGGGTATGCACAATTTGGATGACTCAATTGAGAGTTTTGCAAGAGCATGTTTTAATTATGCATTAGATACGAAGCAGGATGTATGGTTTGCAACAAAAGATACGATTTCTAAGAAGTATGATCATACATTTAAGGATATTTTCCAGGAAATCTATGATGCAGAGTATGATGAGAAGTTCAAAGCAGCAGGAATTGAGTATTTCTATACCTTGATTGATGATGCTGTAGCTCGTGTTATGAAGGCAGAAGGTGGATTTATTTGGGCATGTAAGAACTATGATGGTGATGTTATGTCAGACATGGTATCAAGTGCATTTGGTTCTCTTGCAATGATGACTTCTGTACTGGTTTCTCCTTCTGGTGTTTATGAGTACGAAGCAGCTCACGGAACCGTACAGAGACATTACTATAAGCATTTAGCTGGTGAAGAGACTTCAACAAACTCTGTAGCAACTATTTTTGCATGGACAGGAGCTCTTAGAAAGCGTGGAGAGCTTGATAATATTCCTGAGTTAATGACTTTTGCAGATAAGTTAGAGACTGCAACACTTGGAACAATTGAGTCTGGTAGAATGACAAAGGATTTGGCTTTGATTACAAGTATTGAGAATCCGACTGTATTGAATTCTGAGAATTTCATTAAGGAGATTCGTAAGACTTTAGAGGCAACATTATAATTTAGAGTAAAACAGAAACGGACAATTTTGTGGGCTTTGAATTGCTTTCAAAATTGCCCGTTGTTTGTTATATAGAGCAAAAACTTTAGAAGTGATAAGTAGTCTATAATTTCAATTTCTGCATAAGTGCTTCTTGTAGTAACTGAGAAAAGTTGATTCCGAGTTTGGTGGCCTCGTCATTCATCCATTCAGGAATAGTAAGAGTTTTCTTGACTGCCTTGTTGGAAAATCGTTTGCGATATTCTAATGTATCACATTTGATGAGTGATACAAAGGATCGTTCATCTGTTTTTAGAATATGACAATCACTTGGAATCGGAATTGTTTTATCTTCTGTTTCGTATTGGTTTAATACAAGCGAAAGTGCATCCTTTGCCATTGTTTCTCCTATAATAGGGCTGTACCACATATCATGTCTTTTTCCATGATATAGTAGGAATAATATATAAATGAAATTTAGAGTGAATGTACCATAGCAAGAATTTGTGTTTGATATGTGTATTGTTGTGAGAAAAATTTAGAACTAAAAATACCATCAACATAAAAATATATTGATGGTATATACATATTGCTATTTATGATTAAGTTAAAGAAATTTTATTCCTCTGAAAGTTCTTCCCATAACGCATAAAGCTGTTCTAGCTCTTCGTTTGCAACAGCTTGTTTTTCTGCAATCTCGTTAAGTTTTGCAGAATTGGTTGCGTTTTCTGGAAGAGACATCTCGTCGTTTAAGTCAGAGAGTAATTGCTCTAGTTCTTCAATGCGAGCCTCGGTTTTCTTAATATCATTTTGACGTTTGCGTTCCTTAGCCTGTTCTTCCTTGGAGCGTTTCCAGTCTTTTTTGTTTTCGGTTTCCTCTTTTGTTACAACAACTTTTTCCTCCACACGAGACGTAGATACCAGTTGTTGCTCAATATAGTAATCATAGTTACCAATATAAGAAGTAATGCTTCCGTTATTCAAATCCAGAATTCTGGTTGCAGTCTGATTGATAAAGTAACGGTCATGGGAAACATAAAGAATGGTTCCGCTATAATTCTTTAGTGCGTTTTCCAGAATCTCTTTTGATGTGATATCCAAATGGTTGGTAGGCTCGTCTAATATTAAAAAGTTGGCGTTGGACAGCATAAGCTTTGCAAGACTGACGCGACCGCGTTCACCACCGCTCAAGTCCTTGATTTCCTTGAATACATCTTCTCCGGTAAATAAAAATGCAGCCAACACATTACGGATTTTTGTATTGGTCATATTCGGATATGCATCGTGTAATTCATCGAAAACTGTTTTGTCCGGGTGTAATACCTGATGTTCCTGGTCGTAGTAGCCAATATGGACTTGAGCACCTAATACAATCTTTCCGGCATCCTTTGGAATTAATTGGTTAATTATCTTGAGAATGGTAGTTTTTCCTGTTCCGTTATTACCAATTAAAGCAACATGTTCACCTCGCTTGATGTCCATCCCGAGGTTGGTAAACAAAGCATTATCACCATAGGATTTAGCAAGACCGTCTACTAGCAAAACATCGTTACCGCTTTCGATATCCGGTGTGAGAGTAAGACGCATTTCGTCGTGTACTTCTTGGGGTTTGTCTAATCGTTCGATTTTATCTAACATTTTTTCACGGCTTTCTGCACGCTTAATGGATTTCTCGCGGTTGAATTGCTTGAGTTTTGCGATAACTTCTTCCTGGTGCTTGATTTCGGCCTGTTGGTTCATATAAGCACGATATTTAGATAAACGGACTTCCTCACGCTTTTTGGCATAATAACTGTAATTACCGTGATAAATGGTACTTTTAGTAAGCTCTAATTCCACAACCTTGGTGACAATTTTATCTAAGAAATAACGGTCATGGGATACAATGATGACTGCACCATCATAATTTTTTAAATAGTTCTCTAACCATGCAATGCTGTTCAAATCCAAGTGGTTAGTTGGTTCGTCAAGTAAAATGATATCCGGGCGGGAGAGTAGAAGTCTACCTAGGGAAACTCTGGTCTTTTGACCACCTGAAAGTTCGGAAACCGGACGATTGAAGTCACTTTCTTCAAATCCAAGTCCTTTTAATATGCCAATAATCTGGCTTTCGAATGCGTATCCGTCCTGTTGCTCGAAGGTATGATTCATTCGGGTATAACGTTCTAAGGCGTTTTCTAATTCCTGTCCATCTAGATGTTTCATATCCTGTTCAAGTTGGCGAATCTGTTCCTGTAAGTCAATTACATTTTGCTTCACACTTAATAACTCTTCGTAAATCGTTTTGTTGTAGTAGGAATTTTGATGTTGTGCAAGATAACCAATGGAAATATCTTTGCCGATAACAACCTGTCCTTCATCTGCTTCTTCTTCGTTCATAATGATTTTGAGAAGAGTGGATTTGCCGGCACCGTTGATTCCGACAATTGCAAGCTTCTCCTTTGCTTCAATATGAAAATTAATGTTGTTTAATATCTCTGTTATGCCGTAGGCCTTGGAGATATTTTGACATGCTAATACCATGTTAATCTAACCTCTTTATCTCTAAAATGTATACTATATCTCGTATATATAAGACGTTGCTGAAAGTTCCGTCTTTGACTCGTTCTTGATGGATAGGTCTGGTGGTGTGACGGAAACTCGTGTTTTTGGTGGGATGGAGTTTGTAATAAATGCACCACCACCAATCACTGACTCGCGTCCTATGACAGTTTCACCGCCCAGAATAGTTGCGTTGGAATAAATGGTAACGTTATCCTCAATGGTTGGATGACGACGTACACCGGATAAGTGCTGACCGCCTCTGGTACTTAAAGCTCCAAGAGTAACACCTTGATAAAGTTTAACATAATCGCCGATTACAGTAGTTTCACCGATAACAATACCGGTTCCGTGATCCATAAAGAAATATTTGCCGATAGTGGCACCGGCGTTAATATCAATACCGGTTTTGTTATGGGCATGTTCTGTCATAATCCTTGGAATAAATGGAACTTTCATATTGTATAATTCGTGTGCGATTCTGTATACAAAAATTGCATAAAAACCAGGATAGGAGAAGATGATTTGTTCTCTGCTGTCTGCTGCAGGGTCTCCGTCGTATCCTGCCTGTACGTCTAATAATAACATTTCCTGAATGATAGGAATAGCTGTGAGAAATCTGCAACACATATTTTCTGCATTTTCTTGAATAATAGCAGAAGTGGAAGTAATATTCTCATCTTTATCGTAAGCAAGAGCTAATGCGATTTGTTTTTTTAGTTTGTGGTGAAGAGCAGATAACATTTGACCTGCATAGTAGGATGCGTTATTAGCATCGATACGATCGGAACTGAAATAGCCCGGAAACATTAATTGTTTCAAATCGTTTAATATCTCTATGATTATACTTCGCATAGGAAGTTGTTTGTCTGATTTACCGAGTAGTAAATCAGAGTTTGTGTAGTTATTGTTAATTGCTGTAACAATGTCAGGTAGAATTTTGTTAAAATGTTTTTCCATTTTATCCTCCAAAAGAAATAGCATATATTATAATTTTGTGAATCATAAACATTTGTTATTTTGTTATCATTATATGTTTATATGTATTATATGAAAAAAGAACAAAAGTTGTTCTGATTAGCGTATCTAGTATAACATAGGAAGTGAAAAGAAAAAACAAAAAAATCAAAGTGAAAAAATCTGATAATTTTATAAAAAAAGACTTGCAAAAAAGAAAACAGATGATAAAATAAACAAATATCAAAAAATGTCAAAAACTTTGCTTTTTTATTTGATAAGTAACAATATTTCATGTATAATAGTGTATTATGTAAAAGCTGATTTAGCGGAAAGAGGATAGTATGAAGAAAGCTTTAGATGTGAACAATATTAATCCGTTTTTACAGTCTACTATTAGCGTGTTCAGTAGTGTTACACAATTGCAGTTGACTGTGGGTAAACCTTCGGTTGCAGAATTTTCTTTTGCTAGGCCGACTTACACGATTACGGTAGGTGTCGTAGGGCAGATGAAAGGGCAAGCTGTATTGGCAATGGATGTAGAGAATGCGAAAATAATTGCCAGTAAGATGATGTTTGGTATGCCGATTGCTGAATTAGATGAGATGGCATGCTCAGCATTGAATGAATTAAGTAACATGATTATGGGTAATACAGCGACAGTATTTTCAACACAGGGTAAGCTTATTGATATTACCCCACCAATTTCTATGATTGGAAGTAATTTACAAGTGAAGGCAGACATTGCCCCAATCGCAGTTCCGCTGTTGTTAGATGGAGCAGAGTTTTTAAAGTTATACATATGTGTATACGAAGAATAACAACTAATTTAAGAAAGGCAGAGAAGTTATGAGTAAAATTATTGGAAAAGGTATTACGTTTGATGATGTGCTATTAGTTCCTGCATATTCAGAGGTAATTCCGAATGACGTTGACTTAAGAACACAACTTACAAAGAAGATTCAGTTACACATTCCACTTATGAGTTCGGGTATGGATACTGTTACAGAACACAGAATGGCAATTGCTATGGCTAGACAAGGTGGTATTGGTGTTATTCATAAGAATATGTCGATTGAAGCACAGGCTGAAGAGGTTGATAAGGTAAAGCGTTCTGAGAATGGTGTCATTACAGATCCATTTTCTCTTTCTCCTGAGCATACATTAGATGATGCAGATAAGTTGATGGCTAAGTTCCGTATTTCAGGTGTGCCTATCTGTGAGGGAACAAAGTTAGTTGGTATTATTACAAATCGTGATTTGAAGTTTGAGACAGATTATTCTAAGAAGATTAAGGAGTCTATGACTTCGGAAGGTTTGATTACAGCGCAAGAAGGTATCACCTTAGAGGAAGCTAAGAAGATATTGGCAGCTGCTCGTAAAGAGAAACTTCCGATTGTAGATGCTGATTTTAATCTTAAAGGATTAATTACAATTAAGGATATTGAGAAGACAATTAAATATCCGAACTCTGCAAAAGATTCACAGGGAAGATTGCTATGTGCGGCAGCAGTTGGTGTGACTCCTGATATCACAGATCGTGTAGATGAACTTGTTAAGTCTAAGGTAGATGCAGTTGTTATTGATACAGCACATGGTCATTCGGCCAATGTACTTAAGACATTTAAGTTGATTCGTGAGAAATATCCTGATTTACAGGTGATTGCTGGTAATGTTGCAACAAGAAGTGGTGCAGAAGCAATGATTAAGATGGGTGTTGATGCGGTTAAGATTGGTATTGGACCAGGTTCTATTTGTACAACACGTGTCGTTGCAGGTATCGGTGTTCCACAGATTACAGCAATTATGGAAGCATATGATATTGCTAAAGAATACGGAATTCCGGTTATTGCAGATGGTGGTATTAAGTATTCAGGTGATATTACAAAAGCACTTGCAGCAGGTGCGAATGTATGTATGATGGGTAGTCTTTTTGCGGGTACAGATGAGTCTCCTGGAGATTTCGAGTTGTTCCAGGGTCGTAAGTACAAAGTCTACCGTGGAATGGGTTCTATCGCTGCTATGGAGAATGGTAGTAAGGATCGTTATTTCCAGGCAAATGCTAAGAAATTAGTTCCGGAAGGTGTAGAAGGTCGTGTGGCTTATAAGGGAACAGTTGAAGATACTGTATTCCAGTTGCTTGGTGGTCTTCGTTCCGGTATGGGTTATTGTGGTGCTAGAACAATTGAAGAACTTCATGAGAAAGCCGAGTTTGTTGAGATTTCAGCAGCTTCTTTGAAGGAAAGTCATCCACATGATATTCAGATTACAAAGGAAGCTCCTAACTATTCAGTGGAGTAGATTAGAGATTAATATGTATTTAGAAGAGAACCGATGTATGTTGGTTCTCTTTTTGTGTTAACAATGAGCCAAGTGGATTCATGCTTGCATGAAAATCCATTTGGCGAATGTTCATCACTGAGCATGCTTTGCATGCGATGTGTGGTGTTAACTACATCGAGTAGGAGACAGCCTACTCGATTTATAAAAATACTCTACAAAGATGCATAATCTTTTTTGAATGGTCAATCCTTATATATATCGAAGAATAAGGAGGCTATTATGGCAATTAATTTCAAAGACAGTAAAACCAAAGAGAACCTAATGAAAGCCTTTGTAGGAGAATCTCAGGCGAGAAATCGTTATACTTATGCTGCAGAACAGGCATGCGAACAGAATTTACATGTATTAGAAGAGGTGTTTCGATTTACGGCAGAACAGGAGCGTGCACATGGAAAGGTGTTTTATGAGTTCTTGACGGATTTATCAGGTGAGAATATATCGATTGAAGGAACTTATCCAATCGATATCAGTGAATCTTTAGAAGAATTACTAGGAATGGCAGAACACAATGAAAATGAGGAACATGATGTAGTGTACAAAGAATTTGAAGAGATTGCAAAAAAAGAGGGCTTTGATGATGTGGCAAGAGCGTTCTTTATGATTGGAAGAGTGGAGAAAATGCATGCAGAACGTTTTGCCAAGTTTAAGAAGTGGATGCGGGAAAATCAATTATTTGTATCGGATGTATCAACAGAATGGATGTGCTTGAATTGTGGACATACAATTCCTTCAAAGATTGCACCGACGGAATGTCCTGTGTGTGGCGAGAATCAAGGGTATTTTGTACGTGTGAAATTAGCTCCATATACGGAATAGAAAGAGTGTGAGTAATTAGGAAGGTGTTGAATAATTACGGATATGAGTTGTTTGTCGGGTTATATGGCTTGGTAAACAACTCATTTTCTTTCTTGTTGCATTTCTATGTTGATATAGACTACAATAACAACTAATAAAGCATATTGAAATGAATTGGAGGATAAATTGGTGAAACTTACGACTCTTTGTTATATTGAAAAAGATAATCGGTATTTGATGTTACATAGAACGAAGAAAGAGAATGATCAAAGTCATGATAAATGGCTTGGGATTGGTGGCAAAATGGAACGGGATGAAAGTCCGGAAGATTGTATGAAACGTGAAATACTGGAAGAAACAGGATTTACAGTAACGAGTTATAGGTTTGCAGGTGTGATAACATTTGTGTCGGATGTGTGGGAAACAGAGTATATGTTCTTGTATGTAGTGGATGGATTTACTGGAGAAATGATTACCTGCGATGAAGGGGATTTGCAATGGGTTCCGAAACAGGATGTTATGAAACTTAATTTGTGGGAAGGGGATCGTATTTTTATTAATCGGTTATTAAATGAAGAATACGGGTTTTCGATTCGCTATGTATATGAGGGTGATGATTTGATTCAGGTAACAGGAACTGTAACGGATGAGGATTGGGAGATTATTGAGCAATATCGATAAAAATAACTCTTGTAGATAATTTCATTTAAGGTATAATAATATGTAGGTGTCGAAAGCGTGGAAAGTGCCTTTTGCAAGAGCTTTCTGTCTTTTTGATGTAAAAATATAAAAGATGGACAAAAATGTCCAATCATATAGGAGGATAACATGATTAATACATTAGTAAACAAAATTGCAACTTTGAATGCACCGGTTGTTGTGGGTTTGGACCCAATGCTTTCTTATGTACCGGAACATATTCAGAAGGCAGCGTTTGAGCAGTATGGTGAAACTTTAGAGGGTGCGGCAGAAGCAATCTGGCAGTTTAATAAGGCGATTGTAGATGCGACTTATGATTTGATTCCGGCGGTTAAGCCACAGATTGCTATGTATGAGCAGTTTGGTGTTCCTGGACTTGCAGCATTTGAAAAGACATGTGCTTACTGTAAAGAAAAGGGTTTGGTTGTAATTGGAGATATTAAAAGAGGTGATATTGGTTCGACTTCTACGGCTTATGCGGTAGGACATATCGGAAAAGTACAGGTGGGTAGCAATACTTTCTCCGGATTTTCAGAGGATTTTGTAACAGTTAATCCATATCTTGGTTCAGATGGTGTGAAGCCTTTTGTGGAAGTATGTAAGCAGGAGAATAAGGGTATTTTCGTTTTGGTTAAAACTTCGAATCCTTCTTCTGGTGAGTTCCAGAATCAGTTGGTTGATGGAACACCTCTTTATGAGTTGGTTGCCAAGAAAGTAGTTGAATGGGGCGAAGAGTGTATGGGAGATACATATAGCAATGTTGGTTGCGTAGTAGGTGCTACTTATCCGGAGATGGGTAAAGTTCTTCGTAAGATGATGCCTAAGACTTATATCTTGGTGCCTGGTTATGGTGCACAAGGTGGTAAGGCAGAAGATTTGGTTCACTATTTTAATGCAGATGGTCTTGGTGCAATTGTTAACTCTTCAAGAGGAATTATTGCAGCATACAAGCAGGAACAGTACGCAAAGTTTGGTGCGGAGAATTTTGCAGATGCTTCCCGTCAGGCAGTTATTGATATGGTAGAGGATATTACAGGGGCTATTGCGAAGCGATAATTGTTATAATTGTATACGAATATACTGTGTGGCAGATTTTACAATTAACGTAGAAGAGATGTAGATAAGGAGAATAACAATGAGTGGAGTGAAAGTGACCGCTAAGGTTAGAAGTCAGGAAAAGCTTGCGAGTGATATCTATAGTTTAGTTTTGCATGCACCGGAAATAGCTCGGATGGCGAAACCGGGACAGTTTGTTTCTTTGTATAGCCAAAATGGGGCTAATTTGTTGCCGAGACCAATCAGTATATGTGAGTTTGATACTGAAGAAGGAACAGTTCGCCTTGTTTATCGTGTTGTTGGTAAGGGAACAGAAGAATTCTCTTCATTGAAAGAGGGCGACAAGATTGAAGTAATGGGACCTCTTGGTAATGGATTTACATTAAAAGATAAGAAGGCGATTTTGATTGGTGGTGGAATTGGTATTCCACCAATGGTAGAGTTGGCGAAATGGTTGAATTGCGAGAAGAGTATCGTATTAGGTTTCCGTGATGAGACTTTCTTGTTGGAGGATTTAGAGCCGAGTGGAGAGGTGTATATCGCTAGTGAGGATGGACAACATGGAGTGAAAGGTAATGTGTTGGATGCCATTCGAGAATATGAAATTGAAGGCGATATCATTTATGCTTGTGGACCAACACCGATGCTTCGTGCAATTAAAGAATATGCGATTGCTAATGGTATTGAGGCACAGATTTCTATGGAAGAGAAAATGGCCTGTGGAATTGGTGCGTGTTTGGCATGTGTTTGTAAGTCCGAAGAAGTTGACCATCACACTCATGTGAATAATAAGAGAGTTTGTAAAGATGGACCGGTATTTGATGCACGGGAGGTGGAGTTATAATGAATCTTTCGGTGAATATTGCAGGTGTAGAATTTAAGAATCCGGTAACGGTAGCATCCGGAACATTTGGTTCTGGCACAGAGTATGGGGATTTTGTTGGTTTAAGTAAGTTAGGTGCTGTTACTACTAAGGGTGTTGCGAATATTCCTTGGGCAGGTAATCCGACACCGCGTATAGCAGAAACTTATGGTGGCATGATGAATGCAGTTGGTTTGCAAAATCCTGGTATTGACGTGTTTTGTAAAAGAGATATTCCGTTTTTGCAACAACAAAATGCTAGTATTATTGTCAATGTATGTGGCAAATCAGAGCAGGATTATGTAGAGGTTGTAGAGCGTTTGGCAGATGAAGATGTAGCATTGCTTGAAATTAATGTTTCGTGTCCGAATGTTAAAGAAGGTGGTATTGCATTTGGTCAGGATCCGAAGGCTTTGGAACAGATTACCAAGGCAGTTAAGGCGAAAGCAAAACAGCCAATCGTTATGAAATTAAGTCCGAATGTAACAGATATTACGGAGATGGCAAGAGCGGCAGAAGCCGGAGGTGCAGATGCTCTTTCGTTAATTAATACATTAACAGGTATGAAGATTGATATTAACCGTAGAAGCTTTGCGGTTGCTAATAAGACTGGTGGTGTGTCTGGACCGGCGATTAAACCAATAGCGGTGCGTATGGTATATCAGGTTGCTAATGCAGTGAAGTTGCCATTAATTGGTATGGGTGGCATTATGACTTATGAAGATGCGATTGAGTTCATGATGGCGGGTGCGACTATGGTATCCGTTGGTACGGCGAACTTCCGTAATCCGTATGTAACACTTGAGATTATTGAAGGTATGAAGAAGTTTATGGAAGAAAAGGGAATTGAAGATATTAATGAAATTATCGGATGCGTGAAATAAGGAGGAAATGATAGATGGAACAGTATAAGAAAGAGTTTATTGAATTTATGGTGGATTCAGACGTACTCAAATTTGGAGATTTTACATTAAAGAGTGGACGTAAGTCTCCATTTTTTATGAATGCAGGAGCATATGTGACAGGTTCACAGCTTATGCGTTTGGGTGAGTATTATGCGAAGGCGATTCATGAGACGTATGGTGATGACTTTGATGTTTTGTTTGGACCGGCTTATAAGGGGATTCCGATTAGTGTTGTGACAGCAGTTGCATATAGTCAGCTTTATGGTAAGGAAGTCCGTTATTGTTCTGATCGTAAGGAAGAAAAAGATCATGGAGCAGATAAGGGAAGTTTTCTTGGTAGTTCTTTAAAAGATGGAGATAGAGTTGTTATGATTGAGGATGTGACAACTTCTGGGAAGTCTATGGAAGAAACGGTGCCGAAGGTAAGAGGTGCAGCAAATGTTGAGATTGTTGGTCTTATGGTTTCTTTGAATCGTATGGAAAAGGGTAAAGGTACAAAGAGTGCTTTAGAGGAAATTAAGGAATTGTATGGTTTTGAAACGGCTGCTATTGTTTCTATGGCGGAGGTGACAGAACATTTATATAATAAGCCATACAAGGACAAAGTTATAATTGATGATACCTTAAAAGCTGCGATTGATGCGTATTATGCAGAGTATGGAGTGCAGTAGGATAACTTCTGCAAGTTAGTATATTAGTAAGGATATGCAGGAATATTATATAAGATGATGCATAGGAAATGCAAAGCTTGGTATTAATATGGAGGTATCTTATGAACGAAAAAGTATATAAGACGATGAAAAATATTGGTGGATGGAATATTGCTTTGGGAGTGGTTTTGATTGTGGTAAGTGTTGCAATTGGTGTGCTCCAGATTGTTCATGGTGGAAAATTATTGAATGATAAGAAAGATATTACATTCTAAAAAGTAATAGTGCATTTATGAACCTAGAAAGTGGAATGGTAGATGCTATCTGTATGGATATAGGTGTTGCTCAGTTTCAGGTAGAGTCTAGAGGGGATGACTATATAATCTTGGAAGAAAGAGTTTCTTCGGAAGCTTATGGTGTTGGGTTTAAATTAGGTAACAAAGAGCTTCGTGATCAGGTTCAAGAGACACTGAAAGAGATGGAAGAGGATGGTACATTTGCTTCAATTGCAGAAAAATGGGGATTGTTAGAGTGTATTTGTCTTGAAACGTCTTTTGCAGAAATGGAAGCGGGTAATGGAGATGTAGAAAATGGAGAGTCGGCAAATAGACACAAATTGGATGTTCTTTCAATTGTGAAACAGTTGGCGCAAGGGATGTTGGCAACTTTGGCGATATTCTTTTTAACATTGCTGTTTGCGTTGCCACTTGGCTTATTGATTATGTTTATTCGAATAGCTACCTTTAAGCCGTTTCAGTGGATAGCAAAGTTATACATATCTATTATGCGTGGTACGCCGTTGATGCTTCAGTTATTGGTAGTATTCTTTGGTCCTTATTATTTGTTTGGTGTACAGATGTCGAATAGTTATCGTTTTTATGCGGTTATTATTGGTTTTTCTTTGAACTATGCAGCATACTTTGCGGAAATATATCGTTCGGGTGTTCAGAGTATTTCGGTTGGACAGCGAGAGGCTGCATTGGTGCTTGGTTATAATAAGTCACAAACTTTTTCTAAAATTATTTTTCCTCAGATGACTAAGGTGGTTTTACCTTCGATAACAAATGAGGTGATTACCTTGGTAAAGGATACTTCTCTAGCGTTTGCACTTGCGTATACAGAAATGTTTACATTGGCAAAGCAGATTGCAGCAGCAGAGACAAGTATTGTTCCGTTGTTTGTAGCGGGTGTTTTTTATTATATATTTAACTTCTTGGTAGCATTTGTAATGAATTGTATTGAGAAAAAAATGAATTATTACAGATAAGTGGAGATGTAATATAGAGATGATACAAAAAATAGTTGTCTCTAATTTAGTAAATGCAATGTTATGTATATTGGCATTTTGTATATTATGATTGTGCAAAAGGAACAAGTATAATCCGGATATGGAGATTAAGTAAAGGAAATATAAAAGAAATGTAGCGTGATTTAAGGGGTGTGTTGTGCAAAATATACAGTTGAAACTGGTAAAAATAAACAAAATAATTATTTACAGAATAGGAATTGTTGAAAAATACCAAAACGTATAGTATAATATGCATATAGCAAAGAACAAAAGAAATAGGGGGGGTGAGCATATGGCATTATTCGGAAAGAAAGAGGAGAAGAATTATATTGTATTTGACCCTACGGGTGAAGCAATAGCTGTATGCCTTACAAAGGAGGTTAAACAGATTGCGAATGTACAACCTAGAGCATCGTATGTAGAGTGCACCTCTTATGAGTATTTTAAGTTTAAAGAGCATAATCAATTGCCGGAAGATATTGATAGGCGTAAGCACTTGTCGGCAAAAGAGATTAAGTAGCGGAGAATTATTTTATATAGATTGTGTTACACATTTCCTTTCCTTCTTAGGCAGGTTCTATTTTAAGTATAGAACCTGCCTCCTTTTTTGTGATATAGGAAATTCCTCTGTGAGGAACATCCTATATCACAAAAATGCTCCGCAAGGATGCGCAGCTCGCGGAAAAGAAATATGTCCTTTGGACACCGCTCGCGCGCGAAGAGTTTGCAAGCAAACTCTTTACTCTAAAATGTTTGTTTAGTGAACATTGACGAGTTTTGTGATTGTTTATATAATTTTAAAATATAGGATGAAACACTTAGAGGAAAGAAATGTGTTGTAAGAAAAGGGATTAGTAGAATGAGAAAATTAGCAGTAGGCATTCTTGCTCATGTAGATGCAGGTAAAACTACATTATCGGAAAGTCTTTTGTATGAAAGTGGGATGATTAAGCAGATTGGAAGAGTGGATAATCAGAGCACATTTTTGGATACGGAAGAATTAGAAAGGGCCAGAGGTATTACGATTTTTTCAAAGCAGGCGGTTATGGAATGTGGAGATACGTTGATTACGTTGTTGGACACTCCGGGACATGTGGATTTTTCTGCGGAAATGGAGAGAACACTTTGGGTAATGGATTATGCTATTTTAGTAATTAGTGGTGCGGATGGCGTGCAAGGACATACTTTGACGTTATGGAGATTGCTGGAACGATATCATGTACCGACTTTTTTGTTTGTGAATAAAATGGATCAATTAGGAACGGACAAAGCAACTTTGTTGGCGAATATTCGTAAGTGTTTTGGAGAATCGTGTATTGATTTTACTAGCTTGGATGAAGAGATGTTTTCGGAACACATCGCGGTTTGCGATGAAAAACTTTTGGAAGCATACTTAGAAGGGAAAAAGATTGTAGACGAAGACATTGTTAAACTTATTACTGAAAGAAAGGTATTTCCGTGTTATTTTGGCTCGGCTTTGAAATTGGAAGGTGTTAGTCGTTTTCTTTCGGAAATATTGAGATATACAAAGAATGATGCCGGAAGAAAAGAATTTGGGGCGAAAGTATTTAAGATTGTGAGAGATTCTCAAGGAAATCGTTTGACCTATATGAAAATAACGAGTGGAGAACTGAAGGTAAAGGATCTGGTGAAAGGTATGACAACTGAAGGTTGTTATGAGGAGAAGGTCAATCAGATACGTATTTATTCTGGGGATAAATATCAGACGAAACAAGTTGCATCAGCGGGAACAGTGTGTGCAGTTACAGGATTAACGAAAACATATCCGGGAGAAGGATTGGGTGTGGAAAGGGATTCAGAATTACCGATGCTGGAACCGGTTCTGACATATTCTGTGGAGTTACCGGAAGAAGTAGATGCGGCACACATGTTGCCGTTATTAAAGCAATTGGAGGAAGAACAACCGGAATTGCATATTTTGTGGCAGGAAGAAACAAAGGATATACAGATTAAATTGATGGGAGAAGTACAGATTGATGTTCTGAAAAAGAGAATTCTTGATCGGTTTGGTGTAGAAGTATACTTTGGTGTCGGTAATATTGTTTATAAGGAAACTATAACGAATGTGGTGGAAGGTGTTGGACATTTTGAACCACTGCGTCATTATGCGGAAGTACATTTGTTGTTGGAACCGGGCGAACAGGGAAGCGGAATGCAATTTATGATAGATTGTAGCGAAGATGTGTTAGATAAGAATTGGCAGAGATTAATACTAACACATTTGGAGGAACGTGCACATGTGGGGGTTCTGACGGGATCGGAACTTACAGATATGAGAATTACGGTAGTGGCTGGACGGGCTCATACGAAGCATACGGAAGGTGGAGATTTTAGGCAAGCAACTTATCGTGCTATACGGCAAGGGTTAATGCAGGCGGAATCAATATTGTTAGAACCGTATTATGCATTTCGTGTTGTTGTTCCTCAAGATTTGGTGGGAAGAGCTATGACGGATATTAATCAGATGTGTGGTGAGTTTGAGGGACCGATGATAGAAGGTGAACAAGCTGTTTTGGAAGGAGTGGTTCCGGTTGCCACTATGAGAGATTATCAAGTGACATTGAATTCCTATACAAAAGGGCGTGGTACGTTGTTTTGTACTTTAAGTGGATATGGTCCGTGTCACAATCCGGAAGAAGTGATGGAGCAAATGGGGTATGATCCGGAGAAGGATACGATGAATCCGTCGGCATCAGTTTTTTGTTCGCATGGTGCGGGATTTATTGTACCATGGCATCAAGTGAAGGATTATATGCATGTGGAAGCTGTTTTGGAGAAGGATGATGTGGAAGAAGAGTTGGCTTTAGATATGTCGGAATTAACAAAGAGAAAAGCAGCTTTAGTAGATTATACGATTGATGAAGAACAGATAGAAGAAATTATGAATCGTACTTTCCGTGCGAATGAAAAGGTTTCAAAACATTATTACAAGAAAAGGCAACCGAGGCTGGATATAACCTATAAAGGACAAATACAACCACGTTTTAAAGATAAATATTTAATTGTAGATGGCTATAATATTGTTCATGCCTGGGATGAGCTGAAAAGTCTGGTAAATGGTAATATGGAAGGTGCCAGAATGAAACTGATGGATATGTTATCGAATTACCAGGGGTTCGTTAAATGCGAAGTGATTGTTGTATTTGATGCATATTTGGTAAAGGGAAACTTAGGAGAGATGTTTGATTATCAGAATATTCATGTTGTGTATACCAAAGAAGCGGAAACGGCGGATGCCTATATTGAGAAGTTGACTCATAAGATTTCAAAGGATTATCATGTGACAGTGGCTACCTCGGATGGTTTGATACAGTTGATAACACGTGGACAGAATTGTAGGATTATGTCTGCGAAAGAGTTGCAGATAGAAATAGAACGTGTGAATAATGAGATAAGAGAATATTTGAATGATTAAAAAGATGTAAGTATCAAAAAGACTGAAAAAGTGATTTTCTTTGTTGGAAATACGTTTGCTTTGAGATACTTACATCTTTTGTTTTCTGTTTTTAGAAGATGTTTAATTTCTTGAGTTCCATATAGAGTCGGCTGATTGGTAATCCGACTACATTATAGTAATCGCCATTAATACATTTGATGTGTTTTGCAAAAGGTCCTTGGATGCCATATGCGCCGGCTTTGTCTAAACAGTCCTTTGTGGAAATGTATTCTTTTAATTCATAATCGTTAATTGCTTGAAAAGTAACATCTGTTTTTTCGTTTAAAATGTAAGTTTGTTTTTCGCCGCCACATTTGTATAGTATTGTAATACCGGTATATACTTGGTGGGTTCGGTCGGAAAGTAGCTTTAACATATCAAAAGCTTCTTGTTCGTCTTCTGGCTTTCCTAATATTTCGCCGTTGTAGCATACTATGGTATCGGCTCCGATTACTATAAAATTTTTTCCTGTATAGTCCTTTTTGATGGTTTGATATACATCGTTTGCTTTTTGAAATGCGAGGTCTTCTACAATTTTATCAGGAGTTTCTGAAATGATAGTTTCTTCTACAGAAGAAGGGGTTACAGTAAATGTAAAACCTGCCTGTCTCATGAGTTCAGAACGTCTTGGTGAAGCAGAAGCTAGTATAATTGAAATGTCTTTTGAAAGCATAATAGTCCTCCTTTTTTGTACGTATGTGTTGATTTTATGATATATTTATTATATGCAAGTTGGACATGTTATGCAATCTCGGTTGATGAATTATGTATTTGGGAGATTTGTTTGCAAGAAATGTGCATCAATGATACAATCAAAAAATACGATTGAATAATGAGATATAGATTAGGACTGTGAAAGGGTTTAGGTATGAAGAGTCAGATTACTATATTTGTAATCATTTTAATATTAGCTGTTTTGGGTGTATATAGTTATTTTTATAATCCTTCGTTTCAAGAAAAGATTGCGACTTTTACGGAAGAAGGTTTTTCACAAGAGAATATATACTCGGATTTGGAGAGTTTGGCGCTTCGCTTGGATGAAGAGATTATGTCTGGTACAGAATCATTTACGATATATCTAAAAGATATGGATGTAAGTGCTATAGATAAAATCAATGATTCTTTAGATGGTGTCTTTGGAAGTGGTTCTACCTATCAACAAGTTGGCGTAATAGGAAATACATACAAAAAAATTACCATTACCATTAAGAGAACAGCGAATTATTATGCGTTGAAAGCTTATACAGAAGGTTTGGTGATACCGGATAATGAGCCAAAAGCAAAGCAACTTTTTGAAAGGATAACTTGTATACTAGATGAATGTATCGATGAATCCATGACTGATTTTGAAAAAGAATTGGCGTTGCATGATTATTTGGTGAAGAATTGCAAGTATAGTCAGAATGTATCGCAATCTGCGGGAAGTGATATCTATCGTGCGTATGGCGCATTGGTGAATGGGGATGCTGTGTGTAATGGATATACGGAAGCTTTACAGTTGCTATTTACATGCGTAGGTATCGAGTCGAGGTTCGTTATTGGTACGGCGGATGGAGTGGATCATGCGTGGAATTTAGTTCGATTAGATGGTGAGTGGTATCATTTGGATGCAACGTGGAATGACCCGGTGCCGGATAACGAGGAAGTGGCAATTCATTCGTTCTTCAATGTGACAGATACAATTATGGAAAAGAGTCATGCATGGGAGAAAAAAGATTATCCGGACGCATCCGGTATGAATTATAATTATTATGTGTACAATAATTTGTATTTCGAGACTTTCGATGATTATCAAAATAAGGCTTATGAAATGATGGTTGATAACGCTCAGAGTCGTTTTGAGGCGGTAATAGAAAACTATCAGGAAACTAACGGTGATATGCAATTCATATTTCGTAATAATGATTTGTATGAGAGTATTAATTGGCAGACTTTCTGTGGAGAAGAATATAGTGTGTTAGTATTGCAGGCAGAGTAAGGAGGCAGAAATGACCAAACAAGAATTTTTGGATGAATTAAGACAGGTGTTGTCAGGTGAGGTTTCATCTGAATGCATAATGGATTCGTATCGTTACTATTCCACATATATTGAAGAAAAAATGCGTGGTGGAAAAAGTGAGGAACAGGTTGTGGAAGAATTAGGAAGACCATCTTTGATTGCGCGTTCCATTATTGCAGCGCATTCAGGTGAAAGAGAAGTGGATGAAATATATACAGAGGATGGAAAGACTCGGCGTGTTAAGAATAATCCGTTTGCACAGAGTAGCGTATTTGGATCGAAAGAAGACAAAGAACAGAAACAAGCACAGTCTAAGAGAGAAAAAAAACCTTTTGTGTTTGATTTTACAGCATGGTATGCAAAAGTACTATATGTATTAATATTTATATTGCTTATTTTAATTGTAGTTGGATTGATTCGGATTGGTATTTTGGTGCTTATCCGTTTTGGAATTCCGATTTTGCTAGTATTAGGCGTTATTTATTTGATAATGTATTTTATGAAATGAGTATAGGTTAGATGGTCTAAAAAACTTATTTTATAGGCTTCGAAAAACATTGATATAATAAGGGTTGTAAGGACTTTTAGTGAAATTAATAATTTTTTTGAAAAAAATTCAAATTAATGCTTGACAAATTGATGGATACATAATATACTATGATTCGTGTCAAGCACACAATGGAATCTTAGCTCAGCTGGGAGAGCATCTGCCTTACAAGCAGAGGGTCACAGGTTCGAGCCCTGTAGGTTCCATTTTGGCGGGATAGCTCAGTTGGCTAGAGCACTTGGTTCATACCCAAGGTGTCGGGAGTTCAAATCTCTTTCCCGCTACTAAAGGTCTTGCGAATTATCGCAAGACCTTTTTTGCTTTATAAGAAATTTCGTTGAAATTTTCCTATAAAGCAAAAAAATGCTCCGCAAGGATGCGCAGCTCGCGGAAAAGAAATAAGTCCTTTGGACACCACTCGAGCGCGAAGAGTTTGCAAGCAAACTCTTTGTTCCTTTATAAAGATAAATGACATTTTCTAGAAGGAATGGTATAGTATTTTATTGGAAATATATATTAATAAGAATGATATGGTTACGTCTATGAGATTGATAGTGTTAAATAATATAGAAACAGGAGGTAATAAGATTGGATATTAGGAATTACACTGTGTTAAAGGAAGAACAGATTGAGGAATTGAATGGAACAGCATACCTTTTGCAACATGATAAGACAAAAGCAAGAGTTTTGCTTGTGATGAATGATGATACAAATAAGGTATTTAATATTGGCTTTCGTACACCACCATCTGATGATACAGGTGTTGCGCACATTACAGAGCATTCTGTTTTGTGCGGGTCTAAGAAATTTCCGGCAAAGGATCCTTTTGTAGAACTTGCCAAGGGTTCACTTAATACTTTTTTGAATGCTATGACTTATCCGGATAAAACAATCTATCCGATTGCGTCTGTGAATGATAAGGATTTTCACAATTTGATGGAAGTATATTTGGATGCTGTATTTTATCCAAATACGTATATCAATGATAAGATATTAAAGCAGGAAGGCTGGCATTATCATTTAGAAGATGAAAAAGATGATATTACCTATGTAGGGGTTGTATACAATGAAATGAAGGGTGCATATTCTTCTGCGGAGCAACAGTTGTTTGATGCAATTCAGACCTCTTTATTACCTGATACGACATATGGATGTGATTCGGGTGGTAATCCTACATCTATTCCGGATTTAACATATGAAGATTTTTTGAGTTTTCATAAGAAGTATTATCATCCGTCAAACAGTTATATTTATCTGTATGGTGATGTGGATGTGGAGAAGGAACTTGCGTTTATAGACGAAGAATATTTGCAGCATTTTGACTATTTGGATGTAGATTCTGAAATTAAAGTCCAAAAAGGTTTTGAAGAAGTGAAAGAAGTTACAATGTATTATCCGTTGTCTGATGCAGAAGAGGAAGAGGATAACACTTATTTGAGTTATAACCTTATTATTGGTAATGGCTTGGATCGTTGTGCAGATTTAACTGCAATGATTTTGGACTATGCATTGATTGATGTACCGGGAGCACCAATTCGTAAAGCGTTGGTGGATGCTGGGATTAGTAATGATGTATTCAGTTCCTATGAGAACAGCATGTTGCAACCGATGTATTCTATTGTAGCAAAGGGATGTAAAACAGAAGACAAAGAACGTTTTGTTCAGGTTATTGAAGATACTTTGGCGAAATTAATCCAAGATGGTTTGGAAGAGAGGATGTTAGCGGCATCTTTGAACCATTTTGAATTTAAATATAAAGAGGCGAATTATGGTCGTTATCCAAAGGGCTTGATGTATGGTTTAAATGCTTTTAATAGCTGGTTGTATGATGATAATGAACCATTCATGTGTTTGAAATATAATCAGGAATTCGAATTTTTGAAAGCACAGATTGGTACAGATTATTACGCTGATTTCTTAAAAGAACGAGTTCTTGATAATACACATAAGACAATTTTAGTTGGCTTGCCAAAGAAAGGTCTGAACAAGGAATTAGAGCAGAAAGTAGCAGATAAGTTAAAAGCATATAAAGAAAGCTTGAATACAGAAGAAATTGCTGAACTTGTTCGTCAGACAAAAGAATTAGAACAATATCAGTCAGAGCCTTCGACGAAGGAAGATTTGGAAAAGATTCCTATGCTTGAATTAGAAGATATTGGAAAGAAGGCACTCACTCTAAAAAATAGAGAATATTCGGTGGTGGGTATTCCTGTGGTGCAACACGATATATTTACAAATGGTATTGCCTATGTAGATTATCATTTTATGATGAATACGGTTCCGGTTCATTTATTACCTTATGTATCTTTACTTACAGCGCTATATAAAGAAGTGGATACAGAGGAAAGAAGTTATAATGAGCTTGCTAATGAAATTGATTTGAAGACTGGCGGGATTGGAATTGGTTTAAGTTCTGTTGGTGTGAAGCCGGAGATGGGTGAATACAAAGTATTCTTTACAATTCGCACAAAAGTGTTATACGAGAATTTGCAGGATGCGTTAGCACTTATGGAAGAGATATTGTTTGATTCTCATGTGACAGATAAGAAGAGAATGAAAGAAATCTTGGGTGAAATGGTTTCACAGATGAAAATGAGTATCACAGATAGTGGTCATACAGCAATGGCAAATCGTGCGCTTTCTTATTTTGCGAAAGGGGCATATTTGAAAGAAATTTTAGAAGGAATTACTTTTTATGAATTTGCCAATGATTTGTATAAGCAATTTGACTTGAAATATGATGAGATTTGTGAAAATCTTCATGCGGCGTTACATGCGATTGCCAAAACTACCAATTTGGTTGTGTCATATACCGGATTAGAAGATATACAAAATGTGCTTGAAAACGCCTTGTCTTCGCTAAAACAACGCTTTAATAATGATACCAAGGATGTGGTTGAGCAGAAGTTTGATATTCAGATAAAAAATGAAGGTTTTAAAACTGCAAGTAAAGTACAATACGCTGCGCAAGCGGGACGTTTTATGGAAAAAGGTGAAAAGTTCAATGCTTCGTTGAATGTATTGCAGGTTATTTTCTCATATGACTATTTGTGGATTAATGTGCGCGTTAAAGGTGGTGCGTATGGATGTATGTGTAGTTTTAACCGTGTAGGTGATGGTTGTTTTATGTCGTATCGTGATCCGAATCTTACCAAGACATATAATGTATATAATGCTGCTACAGAATATGTGAAAAACTTTGATGCATCCGATAGAGATATGTTGAAATACATTATTGGTGCGATTGCGAAGTTAGATACACCTATGACACCGTCTGCAGAGGGAGCATTTAGTTTTAGCTGCTATTTGTCTGGTGTGTCAGATGCAGATTTGCAAAGTGACAGAGATGCGATTTTGGCAACAGATGTAAATGCAATTCGAGACTTAGCACCTTGCATAGAGTCACTTTTGTCATATGATTGTATTGCAGCTTTGGGGGATGAGGATATAATTGCAAAAGAAAAAGCTCTATTTGAAGAAGTAAAAACTCTAAATTAATGCAACACTTTTGATAAATGATATCACTTATTCTATAACAATGCTGATTGTGAAAGGAGAATGTGATTATGAAAACAATGAAAAGACAAACAAACAAAAATTTACTGGTGGTAAGCTTGGTACTGATGCTTGTGTGTGGTTTACTGACGGGATGTGCGGCGTCCGAAATGCGCAACGAGTCTGCACGTGATTCTGTTTCGTCGGCAGGAGGCTCTGGAATGCAGTCTTATAATATGAATTATTCAATTAAGCAGTCGGAACAATCAGAGGAGTCAAAATCCGTTGAAATGTCAGAAGGTGCCAGTGATGAAGAGGCTCTTGATGAGGGGAATGGTTCGTCACTTAATAATGCGAACTCGGATAATGGAAAGAATTTGGCTCAGAAAATTATTAAACGATATGATTACAGGTATGAAACAGAGCATTTTGATGATGCATACGAGTATCTGAAAGGGCAGATTGTAACATATAATGGTTATATTTCTTCTTCGGAAATTACAGGGTCAAATTATAGTTCGGGTTATCGTACATTGTATTTAACAGCTCGAATTCCTGCTGAAAGTAGCGAGGCATTTGTTTCTGATATGGGTCAGCTTGGGGTTGTTGTGCGACAATCTGAATCAGCAGAGGATGTTACGTTACAGTATAGTGACACAGAAAGCAGAATTGAATCTTTAAAGATAGAACAGGATAATTTGAATAAGTTATTGGAGCAGGCGGATAGCTTGGAGACGATTATTGCGTTGCAAGATCGATTGACAGAAGTTCGATATGAATTAGAAAGTTATCAATCGAAGAAGAAATTATATGATAATTTGATTTCTTACAGTACTATAGATATCACTTTAGAGGAAGTTAATTATACGGTGGAACAGGATGATGGAACGTTCCTTTCCAGAATTGCAAAAGGACTTGAACGTTCGCTTCGTGATATTGGAGAAGGATTAATTGGTTTTGTTGAGTGGTTCATTATTAATGTTCCGTATTTTATTCTCTGGGGAATTATCATTTTTGTTATTGTAAGGGTGGTTCGCGTTTTGAGAAAGAGAAGACGTGATAAAAAGATGAAAAAGCAACAATTAAAGGAAGAACAACTAAAAGCGAAAGTAGCAACTTTGAATAATGTAGAAAATGTTCAGGTTGGGACAGAGGAAAAGCAAAAGTAAAGGAGATAAAATGAGAGGATTTAAGTCGGGATTTGTAACAATTATTGGAAGGCCGAATGTGGGAAAGTCTACATTGATGAATCATTTGATTAGTCAGAAAA
>JAFQOE010000085.1 GCA_017395635.1 Lachnospiraceae bacterium
CGCGCTCAAGGAAAAAGGAAGCGGCTGCGTAGCAGACATTTACTTTTTCTGGCGCGATACCGACAAAATTGTAAGTGCGAAGCACGACAGACACGAAGTGGCTGAATTTTGGAGGTGTAAGAAGTAGAAAAACTTGAATTTGTAGGTGTGAATGATGAAAACTTTATATCTGATTGGTGGCACTATGGGAGTTGGGAAAACAACTGTGTGCCAATTGCTCAAACAGGATTTACCGAATAGCGTATTTCTTGACGGAGATTGGTGTTGGGATGCAAGTCCGTTCCAAGTAACCGATGAAACAAAAGCAATGGTGATGAATAATATTTGTTACTTGCTCAATAATTTTCTAAAGTGTTCTGTATACGATAATATCATTTTTTGTTGGGTGATGCACGAGCAGAGTATTATCGATTTCATACTTAAAAAGCTTGATGCACAGAACTGTGATGTGAAATGCGTCTCACTTGTAGCGGATGAAAAGACTCTGTGTGAAAGATTATCAATAGATGTAGAAAGAGGTATTCGTTCTGAAGATGTAATTGAGAGAAGCATAGCAAGAATACCGATGTACCAAGCACTCAATACCATTAAAATTGATACGAACGCCAAAACTGTGGCTGTGATTGCCAATGAGATAAAGCAGTTGTAATACTGTCAACTTCCAATTTGTCAAATAAAGAAAGGGAGGAACAATATGGCGGATATGTTGGTAAAATTATTTAATATTTCTGCTCCTGTTAAGGAAGAAGAAATATTTTTTGAAAATGGAATTCGTTTTAAAAGAGCGTTAGCTCCAGACAGAAACAAAATTATTGAGTATTCTAAGACGTGTGGTGGAGAGGATTATTCGGCGGAAGTACAGGCAGCATTTGCTAATAATCCGATTACATGCTATATTGCAACGAAAGATAAAGAATTGATAGGATTTGCATGTTTTGAAGCTACTGCAAAGAATTTTTTTGGACCTATGGCTGTATCCTCTGAGTATAGGAAGCAAGGGATTGGTAAGATGCTACTTCTTAAATCATTGTATTCAATGCAGGAAATGGGATATGGATATGCAATTATAGGTTGGCCAACCAAAAGTGCGATTCCGTTTTATGAGAAATGTGTAGGTGCTACTTTGATTGAGGATGAATCGTTAGGTATATATAGAAGAATGATTAATGTAGACTAGAAGGGAATTTAATTGGCATTTGTATCTAAGAAGAACAGGGGATATAGAGAATTAGAAAATATGAAGCAAAAGCTTTTGATAGATTTTGAGCGAGAATGTGTAGTTTATGGTAAAGGAGATAAAGAGAGAAAAGCATATTTTGATGCTAAGATAAAAATTCATTTATTGAATTATCATTGGTTGGTGGAATTTCATTTTCTGTAGTTTTACCTAAAACTGCTAATACAGTAAATACAGAGTTGATGTCTGCGGAAGAGATACATCGAAAACTGAAAAAAGGTTATTCAGATATAGAAAAAGGAAATGTTGAAGATGCAGCAAGTGCGTTTGCAGCATTTAGAGAGAGGCACTAATGGAATAATACAAGGTAGAAATTACAAAAGAAGCATTACATGATATGGAAGATATGTATAATTATATTGCGTTAGAACTACTTTCGCCTGAGAGTGCAATGGGGCAATACAATCGGATTGCTGATGAAATATTAACCTTGGATACACTTCCACAGCGTTATAGGATTATGGATTCGGAACCAGAAAAGCAGATGGAACTATGACGAATGATAGTGGATAATTATTCTGTATTTTATACGATTTGTGCGGATAAAGTTATTGTAACTGAAGTTTCATAAGAGATTGAAAAACTACTTGACATATAAAAAAACTGGTTCTATAATTCAAAATAATTTAATATATTATATAAACCGTTGAAGCGGAGATAACGGCAATGATGCCTTTACAGAGAGCCTGTGGTGCTGAGAATCAGGTGAGAAACAAGTTGTCAAATGGACCGCTGAGGGCGCA
>JAFQOE010000019.1 GCA_017395635.1 Lachnospiraceae bacterium
AAGAAGGGGTATTACCACCTGATGAGCCAATGGCTTCTTAGGTTATTTACATTACTTATCTAACTTCAAAAAGTTGCCTATTTTTAGACAGCTTGCTGAAGTGCGCCCTTTTATGGCTTTCCTCTACTTTCTTTCACACTAATCTCCTCGTACATATACTATTTAGATATATCTATGTATAAAGAATAACAAACAAATGTTGCGAAGTTGTTACAGAAATGGTTATTTTGGTAAATTAGAATAGTCACCTCTGTCTACTACAATTTCGTGCCCGATGTTTTGCATATGATTGCGGAGAGACTGAATGCATTCAGCTGCCTCGTCCCCGGTGCCGATTTTGTTGTCGTAGAGACTGTATTGTTCGCGCCTGTCAATGGGAGATAAATTTGGCATGATTACGTTGGCACCGGCAAGTATGCCCTGTTCTCTTCCGTTAGATGCAATTGTTCCAAGTGCAGTAGTGGCAGGAAGTAATAGTGCGGGTCGCATAAGCCGGAGAATGCTGATTAGTAATAAAGTATCTTCCAAAGTGCCATTTTGTTGGTCGTGGAACGGTGTGTCTTTGTGGGAAATATAAGGTCCAATTCCGACCATTTCCGGTTTGAAACTCTGTATAAAAAGTAAATCTTCCGCTATCATTTCTGTTGTTTGAAAAGGGGAGCCCACCATGAAACCACAGCCTACCTGATAACCGATGGATTTTAGGTTGTTGAGACAATCCATACGATTAGACAGAGTCATTGTGGTGGGATGCAACATTTGGTAATGCTCGCTGTTGGCTGTTTCGTGTCGTAATAGGTAGCGATTTGCTCCGGCATTGTATAGTTTTTGGTAGCTTTCATAACTTCGCTCGCCTAGCGATAGGGTAATGGCGCAATCTGGATAATGGTTTCGAATGGAAGTGACAATATTTGTCATTTGTTCATCATCGTAATACGCATCTTCGCCACCTTGTAATACAAAGGTTCGAAACCCAAGAGAATATCCTTCCTCACAACAAGACAAGATATTTTCTTTGGTCAAACGGTAGCGTGTCAGTTGACGATTGCTGCATCGAATACCACAGTAGTAGCAATCGTTCTTGCAATGATTTGTAAATTCAATCAGACCACGAATATATATCTGGTTGCCAAAATGTTTTTGTTTGGCAATCTGGGCATAATGTGCAAGCTCGTTGCGAAGTTCTTTGGAGTTGTTGTTCAATAAAGCCACAAACTCTTCTTTGCAAAGAAGTTTGTGGCTGATTAATTTGTCGATGCTAGTTTTCAAAATTGTGTTCATTTTCTGCAATTACCTTTGCGATGCGTTCTTTTACCATATCAGCGATTTCTGCTGTTTTCATTCCCTTGTATTCCTCGTAAGGAATTGGTGGAAGTACATGAATCTGTACATCTACCTTGCGAAGTGAGTTAGTGTCAAATGGAAGGTAGCAATCAATGATTGCCATTGGTACAATCGGACATTTGGCTTTGGTTGCTGCCTTGAAACTTCCACTCTTGAACTCGCCCATTTTGTTTCCGTTTTTGGAACGTGTTCCTTCAGGGAAAATAAGGAAGTTTCGTCCGGATTTTACACGTTCTGCTACTTCGTTAATTACTTTGAGGCCCTCACGTGGATCATCGCGATCCATAAATAAACCGTCCATAGTCTGGATGATTTGGCGTAGAAGGAAAACATTATAAGCTTCTTTTTTAATAACCACGGAGAAAGGGGTGGAATTGAGATGCACCCATCCCATAACATCAAACAATCCCTGGTGGTTCGGATACATAATATATCCGGATTCTTTTGGCAGATTCTCTAATCCATAACCGTGAACGTTGACGTTGCCGCATTTGCAACCACGATTACCGATTAAACGGATGATTTTGTATTTCTTTTCTTCGCTAACCTTGTCATTCTTTGCATAGCGTAAAAGATTGATAAAAACATATGGTAAATATAACAAATTACGAAGCAACATCAAAGTAAGACGTTTTGCCATTATATAACCCTCCCTGATTGTATTATAGTTCTATATTCCAGAAGTTTTCTAAAGTTGCAAAATAGTCTTCCGGAGTCTCTGCACGGCGAATCATTTTAGTTCCACCGTCTTCGCAAAGAAGAATCTCAGCAGATTTTAATTTGCCGTTGTAGTTGTAACCCATGGCAAAACCGTGTGCACCGGTATCATGAATCACTAAAATGTCACCTTTGTCAATTTTAGGAAGCTTGCGGTCGATGGCGAATTTGTCGTTATTTTCGCAAAGCGAACCGACAATATCGTAAGTTTCTGTCTCTGGTTCGTTTTCTTTACCCATAACGGTAATGTGGTGATAAGCACCATACATGGCAGGCCTCATCAAATTAACGGCACAAGCGTCAACGCCGATGTATTCTTTGTGGGTGTGCTTTTCATGAACTGCCTTTGTAACAAGATGTCCGTAAGGTGCCAACATAAAGCGACCAAGTTCCGTATAGATTGCAACATCTCCCATGCCGGCTGGAACAAGTACTTCTTCGTAAGCTTTGCGTACGCCTTCACCGATTGCAAGTATATCATTTGGTTCTTTGTCCGGAGTATAAGGAATTCCGATTCCACCGGACAAATTAATAAATGTGATATGTACACCGGTCTCATTTTTTAATTCGACAGCAGTTTCAAACAATATTTTTGCTAAAGTTGGATAATAATCGTTGGTTACGGTATTGCTTGCTAAAAATGCATGCATACCAAATTCTTCCGCACCAAGTTCCTTCAATTTCTTGAAGGCTTCTGTCATCTGGGGGCGGGTTAAACCATATTTGGCATCACCAGGGTTATCCATAATTGTGTTGGCGACCGCAAACTTTCCTCCCGGATTAAAACGACAACTGATTCGTTTTGGAATTTCGCCAATGGTTTCTTTCAAAAAGTCAATATGGGTAATGTCGTCTAAGTTAATGGTTGCTCCAAGCTTGGCCGCAAGCTGAAAATCTTCAGCAGGAGTTTCGTTAGAAGAAAACATAATGTCACTTCCATTAAACCCACATTTTTCAGACATCAAAAGTTCTGTGTAAGAAGAACAATCGGTTCCACAACCTTCTTCTTTCAAAATACGAAGGATGGTAGGGTTTGGAGTTGCTTTCACTGCAAAATATTCTTTGTATCCGGGATTCCATGCAAATGCCTGGTGTAATTTGCGTGCGTTTTCGCGAATACCTTTTTCGTCGTATAAATGAAATGGTGTAGCATATTCTGCACAGATTGCATCTAATTGTTCCTTATTTACAAATGGTGTTTTCATATTCTGTATTCCTTTCATGAATAGGGTTGTCCCTTTACTTATCAGGTGTAAATATCCATATAAAAGTAATAAACACACCTATACAATAGTGTATGATTTTTTGCACGTTTGTCAAGGAAAATGCCCAATTAAAAATTACCAAAAATTCATGCAAGCATTAAGCAATAGTAAGAATGTTTGTGATTATTACGACGGTAATGGATAATTCTTAGCCAAGTATATCATGATCTATGATGTGAGTGGTCTTTTTATACACATAAAAATGCTCTTGACGGTCGCATATTGCAAGGAAGACGTCATTTATATTGTTGATATTATGAATGGCAAGTTGTTGTTCAAGCCATTTTTGGTTTTTCCCAATATGATCGAGGTTGTATTTGAGTATTTGTCCGTCTACAATGACGTTTGCAAACATTTCTTCCTGTGCAGGAACCATGTTAAGATCTTTTGACGTAACAGGTTTGTTTTCTGTTACAGGCAGTATACTGATTTTGCCGTTTGGCTCTAAAATGACAGCTTCTATTTGGGATAGGTCAAAATATCCGTTGATTCTGCATTCTACAAGAAATTCATCGATATCCATTTTGGCTTTTTTGAGATTTTGGTTAAAGATTTCGCCATGTAAATATAGTATGATAGCTTTTCCATTGATAAGACGGCGAAGAGGGATGGATTTTTGAGAGATTTTGGAAAGTAAAATGGCAAAGGTGGCGTAGATTATCATTGCAGTAAGGGGTTTTAAATAATCTCCTTCTAAGTCGGTTGCCATTTCGGCGGCAATAGAGCCGATAGTAATACTGTTAATATAATCAAACATGCTTAAATGAGATACCTGACGATAACCCATAAGTTTTGTCAGAATGAGAAGGGTGACGGCTGAAAATAGAGACTGGTATATAATTGTGATATGCTCCATGAATAAAATCTCCTGTTTTTGTGCGAAAAATGATAACAATTCAAAGTTGATAAAAGGATTATGAATCGCTATAAAATATGAATAGTATAGATGGAAATGAAGTATCTTATTCAAAGAGAAAGAAGTATGTTATGCAAAAGACATTTCACATAATATACATGAAAATGCGATTGCTTATTTTGGGGAATCCCTTTATAATATTTTAGAACTCAAAAGAGCTTGTTGACTTTACGAGATTAGATTTTCAGGAGGATAGCGATTTGGAAGAGAATAACAAGAATAATCAAAATAACAATGGGAAGAAGTCGCCGAACCGTAGTTTTATTTTTATGCTAGTGGTATCAATTGGTTTGACACTTCTTTTTTTCTATGCCTTTAGTAGAATTCAGGAAAGTCAAAGAGAAGAAATCTCTTATGGCCAGTTTCTGGATATGCTGGATGAGGGTAATGTAGAAATGGTCAAAATATACGGTTCCAGTATTGAAGTGACAATGAAAAATAAGGATGAGTCCAAGAGAGGAACGATATATTATGCAACAAGGATATCGGATTTGTATTTGGTTGACCGATTAGAAGAAGCGAAAAAGAACGGAGAATTGGACTATACAGCAGTGGATGAAAGTAATAGTGCCATCATAGGTAATATTATTTCGTGGGTTGTGATGATAGTTTTGTTTTATGTAGTTATCTGGTTCTTTATGCGTATGATGAGCAAAGGTGGCGGCGTGATGGGCGTTGGCAAGAGCAATGCCAAGATGTATGTAGAGAAAGAGACAGGTGTTACTTTTGCAGATGTAGCAGGACAGGAGGAATCAAAAGAATCTTTGAAAGAGATGGTGGATTTTCTGCATAATCCTAAGAAATATTTGGATATTGGAGCAAAGCTTCCGAAAGGAGCATTGTTGGTAGGACCTCCGGGAACCGGTAAGACTTTGCTTGCAAAAGCAGTGGCAGGAGAGGCAAATGTACCATTCTTCTCTTTGTCCGGTTCTGATTTTGTTGAATTATATGTAGGTGTTGGTGCGTCTCGTGTTAGAGATTTGTTCAAACAGGCGACATCTATGGCACCATGTATTATTTTTATTGATGAGATTGATGCGATTGGTAGAAGTCGTGATAGCAAATATGGTGGTGGTGATTCTGAGCGTGAACAGACTTTGAATCAGTTGCTCTCTGAGATGGATGGATTTGATACCTCAAGAGGTATTGTTATTTTGGCGGCGACAAACCGTCCTGAAATTTTAGATAAGGCATTGCTTCGTCCGGGACGTTTTGATCGACGTGTTATTGTTGAAAAGCCGGATCTAAAGGGTCGAATTGAAACTTTGAAAGTGCATTCTAAGAATGTAAAAATGGATGAAACAGTGGATTATAAAGAGTTGGCATTGGCGACGTCGGGTGCTGTAGGAGCAGATCTTGCAAATATTGTCAACGAAGCAGCTTTGGCCGCAGTGAAAGCCGGAAGAGAGTTTGTAAAACAGTCTGATTTGTTTGAAGCAGTAGAAGTGGTAATTGCAGGTAAAGAGAAAAAAGATCGAATTTTAAGCAAGAAAGAAAAAGAAATAGTTGCATATCATGAGACCGGACACGCACTTTGTGTTGCGCTACAAAAACATACAGAACCGGTGCAGAAAATTACGATTATCCCAAGAACGATGGGAGCCTTAGGCTATGTTATGCAGGTGCCGGAGGAAGAAAAGTATTTGAATACCAAGGAGGAAATGGAAGCAGATATTGTCACCTTTATGGCGGGTCGAGCAGCGGAGGCGATTAAATTTCCATCTGTTACTACGGGAGCATCCAATGATATCGAACAGGCTACTAATATGGCAAGGAGAATGATTACCATATATGGAATGTCGGATACTTTTGGTATGGTGGCGTTGGAATCGGTTCAGAATCGATATTTGGACGGAAGTCTTGCTTTGAATTGTTCGGAGGAAACAGCGACCAAGATAGATGATGAGGTCCGGGTGATTATAAAGAATGCTTATGATAAGGCATATAACCTTTTGAAGGAAAATGAAGAGGTGTTAGATGCGCTTGCAAAACATTTGATAGAAAAAGAGAGTATTACCGGTAAAGAATTCATGAAGATATATGAAGAAGTTACCGGTGAAATATTGAAAGAAGCCAAATCGGAGCAACTTCCAAAAGAGGATGATTCAGATGCTGAAAAAAAAGAAGATTTCCTTGCAGAAGAGGGGAATAATTGATATAATATGGGGTAGTATTATATGTGCGAATTGGAGGGTTACTTATGAAAAAAAGATTAATGGTATTAGGTATATTGCCGTTAGCGTTAATGACGATTGCAGTTATTGTTTTGTGTATGACTGTAATAAAAACGGATATAGAGGAGGATACCGAAAGAACGTTACAGGGAACGGTGTATGCTTATCTGGCTACATTGGAAGAATATGATGGAACCTATGAACAGAAGGCAGATGGAAGTGTTTGGAAAGGTTCTCATAATATTACAGATTCTATCGGAGTTGTCGATAGAATCAAATCAGAAGGTGGCGTAGATGTTACATTTTGTTATGGAAAGACAAGAATAACGACATCGATTATGGATGAGGATGGCAATCGAGCTGTAGGAACAGATGTGGCAGATGAAGTTGTTGAAAAGGTATTGAACCAGGGAAAGAGAGTTTTTTTGAATCATGTTCTGGTGAATGGAGCAGATTATTTTGGTTATTATGTACCGGTACATCAGAGTGGAAGCGAAGAAGTGATTGGTATGGTATTTGCAGGATTGCCTCATGATGAGGGACTTGCTACATATAATTCCGTTATCAAAGTATTGATTATAACATCTGTTTTGTTTTTGATTTTATCGGTTATATTGGGAGCGAGTGCAGCAACTAGTATTACAAAGGGATTACAGGAAGCAGAAAGAGCAGTTAAAGCAGTTGCGGCTGGTGAATTAACCATTGAGATAAATAGCAGATATATTCACAGAAAAGATGAAATTGGAGAGCTTTGCAGATCGGTTGATGGAATGAAGAATGAGCTTCGTTTTATTATTGAAGATATCAATGGACATGCAAACGAGTTGTTGAATTCGGCTGTTTCCTTAGATAACACTGCACAGGCTACATTGACCACTGTCGATAATGTAGATAAAGCGGTGAATGAAATTGCGGATGGAGCGACTTCTCAAGCGAAAGATGCAATTAGGGCGGCTGAGAATGTTTCCCTGATGGGAGAGATGTTGGAAGCAACGAGTCAGGATATTGAAAACTTGAATGACAATGCACGTATTATGAGAGAGTCAAGTGAACAGGCTACAGATTCTCTTGAAGAATTGATGCGTATCAACAAAGAGGTTATGGATGCTATTGAGTTGATTTATAGCCAGACCAATCGTACCAATGAGTCTTCTCAGAAGATTCGTGAGGCTACCAATATTATTAGCAATATTTCGGATGAGACGAATTTGTTATCTTTGAATGCTTCGATTGAGGCTGCGAGAGCTGGTGAGCAGGGTAGAGGATTTGCAGTTGTGGCGAACGAGATTCAGCATTTGGCAGAGCAGTCTGGTGCATCGACGGATTCGATTGCGGCTATGGTTAATGAATTAATTAACGATTCGAATATGGCAGTTGATACGATGGGAAGAGTTCGTGAGATTGTTCTTTCACAGAGTAGGAATGTTGCTGAAACACAGGCGGTTGTTGCACAAGTTATTAAAGCGATTGAGAATTCGATTGCTTCAATTGCTTCGATTGAAGAACAGAGTGTGAAATTGAATGAAGCGAAGGATGAGATTGTTGGAGTAGTAGAAAGCTTGTCTGCGGTTGCGGAAGAGAATGCTGCAAGTACAGAAGAAACATCGGCAGCTACTACAGAGGTTGCGAACAGCTTTAATGAAGTTACACAGTCGGCAGATTCCTTGAAGACACTTGCAGACAATATTGCGGGAACAATGAGTAGTTTCCGTTTAGAGTAATTTATAATTGTTTATATGAATCACAAGAGAAAAGCCTCTGCCGGATTGCAGAAGGCTTTTCTTTTATGATTTACAAGCAAACTCTTTCTTCTGTGTATAATTATTAGATAGTAAACTACTCGATTTATAGGAGAGATATTATGAGGATTTGTGTGATATTTACAGGTGGAACAATCGGAAGTGTATTAGATGAAACGGGTTATATCGGTCCTAAAGAGGGGACGACCTTTCGGGTTTTGAAACAATTTAAGGAAGAATATAATGAAGATATTGAATTTGAAATAATAGAGCCGTATCGTATTTTAAGTGAAAATTTGGATGCAGGGCATTTGACGAAACTGTTTAGTGCCGTTAAGGATGTATTGGAAAAAAATGAAGTGGATGGCATTATTGTGACGCATGGAACGGATACTTTGCAATACGGAGCAGCTATGCTCGGATATGTGTTTGGCGGTGCTACGATACCGATTGTGTTAGTTTCAAGCAATTATGTCTTGGATGATATTAGAGCGAATGGATTAATTAATTTTCGATATGCGGTGGAGTTTATTAAGGGGCAATATGGGGCCGGTGTGTTTGTGAGTTATTGTAATAAAGGTGAGAGTCCTACTATACACCGTGGTACACGTTTGCAACCTTTAGTTCCTTACTCGGATTATGTGGCAAGTGTGCAGGATACCTGGTATGGTCGATTTGAAAAAGGGGATTATATTCCTAATTCAGAATATCGAGTAATAGATGGGCAACTAGCACTATGCTCGGATGATAAAAAGATACAGTTAACAAAAGATGCGAGAGGAATTCTTTTTATTCATCCGTCAATTGGAATGACTTATCCTAAACTGACAGATGAGATTAGGGTGGTTTTGCATGGGAGTTATCATTCGGGTACGATTGGCGTGGGAGAATCACTGCAACGCTTTGTACAGGAGACGAGACGATTGCAGACACCAATTTATTTGACGGGGCTTTTGTCAGGAGCAGATGCTTATGAAACGGTTCAAGCATACCGGGATTTGGGGATTCGACCGTTACATACAAGTTCTGAAATTGCTCAGTATTGCAAATTATGGTTGGCTTTGAGTAATGAATTGGATATCGAATGTGTTATGGGTACCTCCGTTGCTGAGGATTGGATTTGAGTTTTGGTAAAATCTTGCAATATATATGTAAAAATTAAGAAGAAATGTCAAATGTATAGAGAGACTAAAATCTTGAAATTGTACACTTTTGATGAAATGAATTGGGGACTATAATAAAAAAACCTACGGAATTACGGTAATATATCGGAAAATGTCAAAAAACTTGCAGAAAATGAGGAAATATATGTTAAATTGCATAAAAAACCTTTTATTTTCTATCCTTTGATGTTATAATTAAGCCATATCTTGCGTAAAGGGGTGACACTATGATTAAAAAAGAGATGATAGCCATGCTATTGGCTGGTGGACAAGGAAGCAGATTAGGTGTACTTACCTCGAATCTTGCGAAACCGGCAGTTGCCTTTGGTGGAAAATATAAAATTATCGACTTTCCTCTGAGTAACTGTATTAATTCAGGAATCGACACAGTAGGTGTATTGACACAATACAGACCATTGCGTTTGAATCAACATATCGGAATTGGTATTCCATGGGATTTGGATCGTAGTTTGGGTGGTGTTACTGTTTTGCCACCATATGAAAAGAGTACGAATAGTCAGTGGTATACAGGTACCGCGAATGCGATCTATCAGAATGTAGAGTATATTGATTATTATAATCCGGAGTATGTTCTTATTTTGTCAGGAGATCATATTTATAAAATGGATTATGAGGTAATGTTAGATCACCATAAGGCAATGGGCGCTGAGATTACATTGGCTACTTATGAAGTGCCGATGGAAGAGGCAAGCCGTTTTGGTGTTGTTATTACAGATGATGAGGGTGTGATTCAGGAGTTTGAGGAAAAACCGGAGAAACCTAGAAGTAATAAGGCTTCTATGGGTATCTATATCTTCAATTGGAGTGTGTTGAAGGATGCACTACAGACACTGAAAGATGTTCCGTCGTGTGATTTTGGTAAGCATATTATTCCTCATTGTCATGAGAATGGCTCTAAGGTTGTTGCTTATGACTTTAAGGGTTATTGGAAAGATGTTGGAACACTTGGCTCTTATTGGGAAGCAAATATGGAGTTGGTGGATGTTATTCCGGAATTTAATTTGTATGAAGAATTTTGGAGAATTTATACAAAGAGTGATATTTTACCACCTCAGTATATTGATGAAACAGGAACTGTTATTGAAAGTATTATTGGCGAAGGCACAGAAATATATGGTGAAGTTAATCGCTGTGTAATCGGAGCCGGTGTCACAATTGGTAAAGGCGCTGTTGTAAAAGATTCCATTATTATGAATAATACTGTGATCGGCGAAGGTGCAGTAATTGACAAGGCTATTATTGCGGAGAACGTTGTAATAGGTAATAATGTTGAATTAGGTGTTGGCGAAGAGGCTGAGAATGAGTATAAGCCACAGATTTATTCATTTGGACTTGTTACAATTGGTGAGGGTTCTACAATTCCTGATAATGTGAAAGTTGGTAAGAATACTGCAATTCATGGTCCTACTGAAGCGTCAGAGTATCCGGATGGATTGTTAAAGAGTGGTTCTAGTTTGATAAAGGTAGGTGACTTAGCATGAGAGCAATTGGTATAATTTTAGCAGGTGGTAATAACAGTAAGATGGGTGAGTTATCAGCTAAGCGTGCGGTTGCGGCGATGCCGGTTACAGGAAGTTATCGTGCAATTGATTTCACTTTAAGTAATATGACGAATTCACATATTCAGAAGGTTGCTGTTTTTACACAGTATAATTCACGTTCGTTGAATGAACATTTGAACTCTTCCAAATGGTGGGATTTTGGAAGAAAACAAGGTGGCTTATTTGTGTTTACGCCGACGATTACATCAACTAATAGTTATTGGTATCAAGGCACGGCTGATGCGTTGTATCAGAATATTAATTTCTTGAAAGACAGTCATGAACCATATGTAGTCATTGCGAGTGGTGACGGAGTCTATAAGTTGGATTACAACAAAGTATTGGAAGAGCATATTAATAAGGGTGCAGACATTACAATTGTATGTAAAGATATTAATCCGGAAGAGGATGATATTAGCCGATTTGGTGTTGTGAAGTATAATGATGACATGCAGGTGGTTGATTTTGAAGAGAAACCTTTAGTTGCACAGACATCAACAGTATCCATTGGCGTGTATGTGATTCGTAGAAGACAGTTGATTGAACTTTTGGAATCTTGTGCAAAAGAAGGCAGAACAGACTTCGTAAAAGATATTTTGATTCGTTACAAGAATGTAAAGAAAATCTATGCATACAAGATGGACGAGTATTGGAAGAATATTGGAACAATCGATTCTTATTATAAGACCAATATGGATTTCTTGAAGAAGGAGGTTAGAGATTATTTCTTCAGACAGTATCCGGATATATATTCGAAAACAGAAGATTTACCACCGGCAAAATATAATGGGGGAGCAGTGGTGAATAACAGCTTGGTTGCAAGTGGATGTATTGTGAATGGTACAGTTGAGAATTCTGTATTATTTAAAAAGGTATATGTTGGTAGTAATTGCGTGATTCGTAATTCGATAATCTTGAATGACGTTCATATTGGGGATAATTCAGTTATTGAGAATTGTATCGTAGAAAGCCGTGATACATTACGTGCGAACACAATTCATACAGCAGAACCTGGACAGATTAAGGTAGTAGTGGAGAAGAATTTTCGCTATACTTTGTAGTTCTTTTTGGTGAAGGTGATAACAAGAAGTTATTAATTACGAAGGAGTGTAGATGTATAATGGAAATTACAGATATCAGATTAAAAAAGGTTACAAAAGAAGGCAAGATGAAGGCAGTTGCATCAATTACGTTGGACAATGAATTTGCAGTTCATGACATTAAAGTAATTGAGGGAGAGAAAGGTCTTTTTATTGCAATGCCAAGCCGTAAGGCGGCAGATGGGGATTACAGAGATATCGCTCATCCGATTAATCAGAATGCGAGAGAGCGTATTCAGTCTCTGATTTTAGCTGAGTATGAAAAGGCATTATCGGAAGAAGAGTAATGCTAGGGGGGTAAGGAAAGCCGAGGACGTTGTTCCTCGGCTTTCTGCTGTTAGTATTCAAAATCAGGGAAACTGTTTTGTACGTAAGAAAGTGATTCAGGTGTGAGCAAAACCCATCAGCGTAGCTGATTTTCATGGATTTGCGAATCGGTAATTATGAAGGTATTGAATAGTAACAGAATATTTATATGTAGAATAATCGAAAGAATCATGTTACAATGTACGGAAAAGTAAAACGAAAAGAATAAAGGAAATGTTAAATAAATCTGTTCGAATTATAGGAGGATGAAATGATGGAAAGAGTGAAAGCGGTTATTCTAGCAGCAGGAAAAGGAACCAGAATGAAATCGGAATTACCTAAGGTAATCCATGAAGCTTTGGGCAAACCGATGGTAAAATATTCGATTGATGCGGCAATGGAAGCTGGTGCAGAGATTAGTGATGTGTGTCTTGTGGTTGGTCATAAGGCAGATTTGGTAAAGGAAGTAGTAGGTGATCAGGTGAGCTATGTTCTTCAAGAGGAACAACTAGGAACCGGACATGCTGTAAAATGTGCAAGTGACTTCATTGGAGGGGAAGGAATGACCATGATTTTATGTGGTGACACTCCGTTGATTACAGGCAATACGTTGAAAGCATTAGTGGATGTACATGTAAAAGAGGGTAATGCGATTACCGTGTTGACAGCGAAGGTAGATGATCCGACCGGTTATGGACGTATTATTAAGGATAGCTGGGGAAAGTTTGTTAAGATTGTAGAACAGAAGGATGCTACTTTGGAAGAACAGCGCGTAGATGAGATTAATTCGGGAATGTATATTTTTGACTCTGCCATTTTAAGTAAAGCACTTTCGAAGATAACGAATGATAATGCACAGGGTGAGTATTATTTGACAGATACCATTGAGATTGTGAAGTCAGAAGGCTGGGGAGAAGTGGCAACGTTAGTAATTTCTGATGTGGATGAAATTAAAGGTGTCAATTCTCCGGAACAGCTAATAGAAGCAGAGGAGATATTGAAAAATCGCAGCTGTTAAGCAACTGAACAATTATGCGAATGGATATATGGAAAGATTGTTTGTGGGCTGAAAGGCGTGATATGGTTAGGATATTTAGAAGAAAAGAATCAGGGGAAAAAGTTATGAAGTTAATTGTAGGACTTGGTAATCCGACAGCGAAATATGATAAAACGCGCCATAATGTTGGATTTGAAGTGATAGATCAGCTTGCGAAAGAATATAATATTAGTGTGGATATTGCAAAACACAAGGGTTTGTATGGAAAAGGGAAAATAGAGGGACAGACTGTCATTTTGTTAAAGCCTATGACTTATATGAATCTAAGTGGAGAGAGTGTGTCGGCAGTAGCCAGTTATTTTAAAATCGAACCGGAAGATGTAATTGTCATTTATGACGATATTAATTTGGATGTAGGAAGACTACGCATTCGTGAAAAAGGAAGTGCCGGTGGACACAATGGAATTAAGAATATAATTGCACATTTAAGTACAGATGCGTTTCCTAGAATTCGTGTGGGCGTTGGTATGAAGCCACCAAAGATGGACTTAGCGGACTATGTATTGTCACGTTTTTCGAAAGAAGAGCAGGACATGATGGAAGATGGATATTGCAAAGCATGTAAGGCGTTGGAACTTATGGTCACGGATGATATTTCCAAGGCGATGAATGATTATAATGGAAAGTAGATTCGTATTATAGAAGGAAAATAGATATGGAAACTTTGTTGGCACCCTTTCGCTTGAGCGAATTGGGAAACAAATTGGAAGAGGCAAAAAAGAAGAGTAAGACTCCGGTGGAGATTGTTGGAACGGATGGTTATGGAAGATATTATACCATGGATTGTTTGGGTCAAAATCGTGTAAAACTGATTGTTACCTATAATGAAGAGCGAGCGAAGGAAATTGTTGGAGCGTATGGTTTTTTTGACCATAAAGTAATGTATTATCCGGCAAAGGATGTGCTGTTTTACAGTGCGGATATTCATGGACATACTATACTAAGACAACGCATGGAAGTAGTAAAAGGGATTGTTGAGGGTAGTGTGACTACAGTAGTGGTGTCAATCGATGCACTGTTAAATAAGATTGTGCCTCTTCATGAAATAAAAAAGAATATTGTAACATTTACTTTAGGCGAGACATTGGATTTGGACCATGTCAAGAAAACGTTGGTTTCTCTTGGCTATGAGCGCAATGATTGGGTAGATGGAGTAGGGCAGTTCGCAATTCGTGGAGGTATCTTGGATATCTTCCCGATGAGTAGTGAGTGCCCTTTTCGTGTTGAACTTTGGGGAGAAGAAGTAGACAGTATTCGTAGTTTTGATGTGGAAAGTCAGCGAAGTATCGAAAATGTGGAACAACTTTTGGTGTATCCTGCGGCCGAAATGATTCTGAATGAAGATAGAATTGAAACAGGTATTAAAAAAATTGAAAAAGAACATAAGCTTTACGCAAAAGAGTTGAAAGCACAGTTTAAGACAGAAGAGTATGCCCGAATTAACCGAGAAGTAGCGGCATTGAAGGAAGAGTTGGAGTGTTTTCACAGTGCAATGGGTGTGGATGGATATATTGGATTCTTTTATGATGAACTTGCAAGTTTCTTATCCTACATGCCGGAAGATACGTTGATATTGGTAGATGAGCCGGAGAAAGTTTTGTCGAGAGCGCAAGCCTGTCAGATAGAGTTTCGTGAGAGTATGATTAGTCGTTTGGAAGGTGGATATATGTTGCCGAGCCAGATGGATATTCTATTTGATTATAAAGAAATGGCAGGAAGAATTGCCGGTAAAGACACCATTTTGTTTAGTATATTAAGTAAAAAAGATTCCTTGTTTGAGACGAAGACAAGAATCGATTTTGAAACGAAAATGGTTCCGACGTATCATCATAATTTTGAGATGTTGTTGAAAGATATTAAGAATTGGAAGAAACAGGGATATCGTATTCTTTTGTTTTCTCCGTCTACCACAAGAGGGGAACGTTTGGCGAAAGACTTACAAGGACAAGAGGTGAATTGTTTCTTTCATTCGGATAAGGATCGTATATTAATGGAATCGGAAATGATGATTACCAATGGTCGCTTGAAGGTTGGATTTTCGATTCCGGAAATTAAGCTCGTGGTGTTGACAGAAGGAGATTTGTTTGGACAGAAAAAATCTCGAAAACGCATGAAGAGAAAGCCGTTGTATTCCGGAGAACGAATTAAGGGTTTTGATGATTTAAATGTAGGGGATTATGTGGTTCATGAGAGACATGGTCTTGGAATCTATCGAGGCATTGAAAAGATAGAGGTGGAACAGGTTGCAAAGGACTATATTTCAATAGAGTATAGTGGTGGTGCGAAGTTGTTCATTTTAGCTTCCCAGTTGGATATGATTCAGAAATATGCATCGAAGGAAGCAAAGAAGCCCAAGCTTAATAAACTTGGAGGGACCGAGTGGCAAAAGACAAAGTCTAAGGTTCGTGGTCGCGTCAATATAATTGCAAAAGAACTGGTAGAGCTTTATGCAATTCGACAATCTAAGGAAGGATATTCTTTTTCGCAGGATACAGTTTGGCAGAAGGAATTTGAAGAGATGTTTCCTTTTGAGGAAACGGAAGATCAAATGAGAGCGATTGAAGATACCAAAAAGGATATGGAAAGTCGTAGAATTATGGATCGTCTTGTATGTGGTGATGTTGGTTACGGCAAGACGGAGGTTGCGATTCGTGCTGCATTTAAAGCGGTGCAGGATGGAAAGCAGGTTGCATATCTTGTTCCAACTACGATTCTTGCGCAACAGCATTACAACACATTTAAGGAAAGAATGCAGGATTTTCCGGTGAATGTGGGGATGTTGTCCAGATTTCTCTCTGCAAAAGAGCAGAAAAAGACGTTAGAGGATTTGAAAAAAGGACAACTGGATATTATTATTGGTACGCATCGTCTTCTTTCGAAGGATTTGGATTATAGTAATCTGGGGCTTTTGATTATTGATGAGGAACAACGTTTTGGTGTGACGCATAAAGAGAAGATTAAGCAAATGAAGAAGGATGTGGATGTGCTGACACTTACCGCAACCCCGATTCCGCGGACCCTTCATATGAGTCTGATTGGTATTCGTGATATGAGCTTGTTGGAGGAACCACCGGTGGATCGAAAGGCAATTCAGACTTATGTATTGGAGTACAATACAGAGTTGGTAAAGGAAGCTATTTCACGTGAGTTGGCGAGAGGCGGGCAGGTGTACTATGTCTACAATCGCGTTAATACAATTGCTGATGTTGCAGCAGATTTGACTAAGTTGATGCCGGATGTTCGGATTGCGTTTGCACATGGTCAGATGAATGAAAAAGAATTGGAAGATGTTATGTTTGCATTTATCAATAAAGAGATAGATGTGTTGGTAACGACTACAATTATTGAAACCGGTTTGGATATTGCCAATGCGAATACAATGATTATTCATGACGCAGAGAATTTTGGTTTGTCGCAGTTATATCAGTTACGAGGCCGTGTGGGGCGTTCGGACCGGACAGCATACGCATTTTTGATGTACAAACGTGATAAAATGTTGAAAGAAACTGCTGAAAAACGTTTAAAGGCAATTCGAGAGTTTACGGATTTGGGCTCCGGATTTAAGATAGCCATGCGTGATTTGGAAATCCGTGGAGCAGGCAATTTGCTTGGAGCAGATCAATCCGGTCACATGGAAGCAGTAGGTTATGATTTGTATTGCAAAATGCTCAATGAAGCTATTTTGGAGCAAAAAGGAGAAAAGACACAAGAGGAATTTTCGACAACCATTGAACTTCCGATTGATGCTTATATTCCTGCAACTTATGTGAAAAACGAAATGGTGAAGTTGGAGCTTTATAAACGTATTTCGGGTGTGTGGACAGATGAAGATTATGAAGATATGCTCGACGAACTGACCGATCGTTTCGGTGAACCAACTTGTGAGGTAATGAATCTTTTGTTGATTGCTAAGATTAAGGCGAAAGCACATGAGGCATTTATTGCAGGGATTAGTTATAAGAATAAGCAGGTACACATAGAGATGGCATCCAATGTTAAGATTAAAGTGGAGTTGTTAGAACCATTTTTGACCAAATATTTGAATAATATTCGTGTGGTGGCAGCTGTGAATCCTGGCTTTGTTATTGATTTGGAAAAGAAGAGTTTGAAGAACTTTGTTAAGGATTTGGAAGGGATTATCGAGGATATCAATGAGTTGATTGAACGATGAAAATATAGTATACTCATTGTAATTGTCGGCCTGAAAAAGTCGGCATTTATAAGAGAAGATTGATAAAGAGTTATTAGTATGGGAAAGAAAAAAGATACGAAGGCAATACAACCGAATAAGAAGGATATAGCGAACAAAAAGGAACAATCGGAAAAGCAGGAGAAAAGAAAACCGGTTAGTAAAGCCACAATCATAGTTGTGGTGTTAGCTGTGTTGTCGGTAGCTTTGTGTTTGTTCTTTTCAAGGGAACGTAAACCGTCCGATACGTTGGTGTTTACAGTGGGAACAGAAAAGGTTTATTTGGATGAGGTGAATTTCTGTATACTGCAGAATCTGATAAACCAAGGTGTTACGGTCGAGGATTTGCAAAGTGGAACTGCGGACAATGGTGTAGATTCGACGAATGAATACAAGACGGCAATCCTGGAATGGATGATGAATTATAAGGTTGAGTATATGGTGGCAAAGGAGCAAGGAATTTCTCTTACAAAGGAAGAGAAATCCGCGGTTCAAAATGATGTGACGAACTGTTTGGGCCAGATAGATGCCCGCCTACTGAACAAATGGGGGATTGAACGCCGGGTAGTAGAGGATGTATATACGCAATGCTATATGGCCCAGAAGTTAGAAGAAGAGCTTGTTAAGGAAGTTCAGGTGGAGAAACAAAAATACTGCACTATGTACATTATGTTGTTCCCGATTATTGAAATGAATGAAGACGACAGTTATGCAACGGGTGAGGATGGAGTAACGCCGATTTTGCTTTCTGAGGAAGAAATGAACAAAAGAAAAGAGGATGCTGAGAATGCACTGAAGGAATTGCAGGAGGGTGCGGATCCGGAAGAAGTTGCAAAGAAATATGGTGTAGATCAGTATTCCGCAGAAGAAAGTAATCTGGCTGAAAGCTTTGAGGAACCATTTAATCAATATGCAAATAGTTTGAAAACAGGAGAGTGTAGTGCTCTTATCGAGATAGAAAGCTGTTATGGCATCGTGAAAATGATAGAAGACAATAACGAGGCAATGGCAGAGCAGATTATGAGCTATTATCAGGCAGATATGGAGAAGGAAACTTTGCAGGAACAAAGAAAGAAATGGTACGAAGAGATGGGTGTTGGAGAAGCTCCTGATATGAAAGGAAGAATTTGGGATAAGATTTCTTTGTATGATTATGTGCAGGAAACGGAGGAGTAACAAATGCGATTAGGGAAAAGAATGATATTTATTATAATGAGTATATGTTGCGTATTGTCCCTTGTAGCTTGTGATAAGAAGGAAGAAGTGGATGAAGTGCAAGTAGTATACGAATACGGTGATTCCGTTGTTACATACGGCGAGTTCTACATTTATGCAAAGACGGTGGAAGAGGATTATCGCAAGGCGTATGGGAATGGAATATGGAGCTTGGAGCTGTCTACAGACGAAGGGAAAAGCAGCGTGAGAGACGTTACCATTCGTGATCTTGTGTATAATATTAATCGTATCAAGGTATTGGTAGATAAAGCAGAGGATATGGAAATCACGTTAAATAAAAAGGAAACTGCGGAGGCGGCAACGGTTGCGGAAACCTTTTTTGCAGGTTTGACAGAAAAAGATATTAAGGAAACGGAAATCACACAGGATGTTGTGCGTCAGGTGATTGAAGAAAATATGCTTGCCAAGAAGGTTTATGATCAGACGATTTCAGAGCATGAGTTTGAAATATCGGAAGAGCAGGCGCGTATGACTACATTTTGTGATATGGTATTTGAATGTTATCGTGTGAAAGAGGATGGCACGGTTGAGAAATATACCGATGAGAAAAAGGCAACGCAGTTGGAAAAGGCCAATGAAGCATTGTCGACGTTAGCACAGGACGAAGAGATGACCTATGAAATGATAGTGGATAAGTATGATTTACAGTATGCTGCTACATATACGATGTCCCGGACAGAGTTGATTGACGAATATGGTGAATCGATTGCAGACAAGATTTTGGCATTGTCAGGCGGAGAGGTCAGTGTAGTTATAGAGAGTGAATATGGATATCACATCTTCAAAATGTTACAGGCAAAGGATGAGGAATTAACAAAGAAGAATAAGGCTGCGATCATTGAGAGAATGCAGAAGGATTACTTCAATGGTGTTTATGAAAAGTGGTCGAAGAGATATGATTCTCGTTTTGAATTTGATGAGGATGTGAACCAGGAATTAGTTGGTAAGTTTCCGTTTACGGATGGGGAATAGCAGATAGGAGTTCCTAAGGAAAAAGAAAATGACAGTTTTATATAAGGAAAAGTAGAAATAAAGAAATGGAGGTAAGAACTTGTAGAAAATTCTTACCTCCATTTCTTTGTTCTGTTAGCCGGAAGGTTGTGTTGGACAAAATCCGACTATATATTAATAATACATTGAATCTAGTGTTCCTGATTTGATGAGATAATAACTTACTATAGAGATAATAAAACCGAGTACGATACCAACTATAGAGGTAATAATACCGACTTTAGCCGCGCTTGGTTTCTTTCCGTCTGACATTGGTTTTTGTAAAACACCACATATAATACCAGGAATGCAGAGTACTAGATTAATACAACCACAACCACAACAACAACTCAAAATAATACTTGCGATACCGCAGATCATGGAAGCAGTGGCTAATCCTTTGGATTCGGTAGTTACTCCTGTGCTTCCGTAGGTTGCACCTGTGTTGCCGTAAGTTGTATTGGTGCTTCCGTAAGTTGTTGAAGTTGGTACAGAATAGCTGTCCATAGTGCTACTGCTTGTTGTAGTAGAAGTAGTATAGATTGGAGTGTCAGCTGCAGGGTTTACTGCTGCATCATTAGCCTGCTCGTAAACCTTAGCTGTATTAGCAGCCGGAGCCGGAGTTGGCTCAGGAGTTGAAGTAGTTTCAACTGCTGGTGCAGGATTAGAAACAGGTGTAGATGTACCGCCAATTATGTAATCAGTAGATGTTGGTGTATCTGTACTTGTTGAAGTTGTTCCATTAGGGAAAAGGCTATTGTTTTCGTCCATTTTATAATCTCCTTTGAAATATTTAATTTAGATACATAGTAATATAGCATTTTTTGAGGGCAGATGTAAAGAATTTTTGTAAAAAATGTAATTGGGTGGTATTTTGGAAATAGTTATGATAGAATATCGGAATTGGTAACCACAAGTAAGATGGAAGATAAATAAGAGAAGAGATGGAGTTATGAAAGCAAATATATCATTGGATTATAAGGTGTTAAAAAAAGATTTTATTTATGTTAATATTTTGGCAAGCATTTTAGTGTTAGGATCATTAGTCTATTTGATATTGCAAAAGATAGATTTGCTGCCGGATTCGGTATGTGTTATGCATGATGTGTTACATTTGTATTGTCCGGGGTGTGGTGGCACAAGGGCAACATTTGCTTTCCTGCAGGGACGTTTTTTGTATTCTTTATATTGTAACCCGGCGGTTTTGTTGGGAGCGATGCTGATTCTTCATTATGAGGTGGGAGTAATACTAACTTTAGTAAAGAAAAATGGAAAACGTTATTATTGCAGTAATGTTTCATTGGTTGTTTTGTATGTGGTTGTAATCCTGTTGTTTACGGTTGTTCGTAACTATTTGTTGCTTGCATGCGAATACGATATGTTGCAGGATTTTTTCATTAACTACTCTTGATTTTTGAAAGAAAATGAATTATCATAAGAAGGCGTTTTATATAATTTGCAGTCGTGGCGGAATGGCAGACGCGCTAGATTCAGGTTCTAGTGGTAGTGATACCGTGAGGGTTCAAGTCCCTTCGACTGCAGGCATAATAGAAAAGGCAGGTCGTAAGACCTGTCTTTTCTATTATGTCGCGGAGCCTAACTTGAACCCAAGGGTTCAAGGTCTCCTCGACATAAATGTCTCGTCGGTCGGTTCGCCGGGAAAAAGGTTCACCGAACCTTTTTCTGATTCCGGCTCGCCCCATCGACTGTACTTGATTAAATCAAAGGTTTCCTGTATCTGGTTCCAAATTTTCAACAGCAGCCTTTTGCTCATCTAACCACTTTACGTATGCAGGAATTGTCATTCCCATTTCATCGCATGCCTGGAAAATGCTTTCTCGTTCTCTGTCACCGATAGAGGCAGCCCAGAATAGGAAAGCAGCAGGAATCTCGGCAATGGCTAATACAAAAAGGAAGAAGAGACCATCTGCAAAGCTTTCTGTTAGCATAGTCGTGATTACTAAAATGATTATAAAAATAATGAGACCAACAATGAGAATAGGAAGAAGTTTCTTGCTCATTTTGTGTTGTTTACGGAGACTGTCTGTGAATTCTTTCTCTGTCATTAAAGGTTTATTCTTGCGTGATCGCTTCTTATTAATTTTCTCATAACGCTTACATAGTTCGTAAGGAAATTCCTTCATGCTTTCTTCTCTAATGGAAGTCCAGAAGCTCTTTTCATCTGGTAGCTTTTCTTTGAAAATAGAACCGTGATGACGATATCTGGAAATGGCACGTATTGTCTTGTAGATGAAAATATATATACCAGGTATCAGTATTGAAAGCCATAATGGTACTTCTAAAACAGCTTTGTCTCCAAAGAAGTAAAGAAAGCCGAGAGATAGCACAAAGCTTAATACTAATACAATTAAAATGAACTTTGCCATTGTCAGCCAACGGATTTTAAAAATTAGTGGCTTTGCCAATACACAGAAAATAGACATAGTGATTATTGTGAAAGAAGCGCCTATTATGAAACCACCGATGTCGGAGGTTAGGAATAGATTTTCTTTCGGTGTGCCTTTTCCTAAGAATGCTTCCAGTAATTGAAATACGAACATAACCCACATTAACCTGTAAATGCTGTCGCGAAATGTTGCAATGCGGTCAGACCATTTGTACGTGCTAAAAAAGTCCTTACAGAACTGCTCCACATCATTTCCGACTACTTTTTCTACAGGCTTACCTTGGTTTTGTGCAGTCAATATGGTATCTAATACATCCATTAACATTTCATTTTCTGTTTCTGAATCAATTTGATGTATGGTAGAGTATAATTCAATTTTCTTAAAAGTCTTAGCGTATTCGCCTGTTAACTGATCTGTAAGTAAAACATAATTTGTCATAACAATTCCTCATTTCATTATTGGTTATTGATAGTATCGAATAAAATAGATTCTGCACTTTTGAAAATCTTCTTGTATACTTGTTTGAAACTTTCGAGTCGTTGTGTGCCGGAAGTTGTAATTGAATAATATTTTCGAATTGGACCAAGAGGGGACTTTGCTTTTCGACAAAGAATATAACCGTTCTTGTCAAGACGGGTTAGTACAGGATATAACGTTCCTTCCCCTAACTCATCAAAGCCATAGTGTTCCAATTCTGAAAGGATTTCGTATCCATAGGTTTCACCTTTGGATATGATGCTTAGGACACAGCCTTCCAATACACCTTTAAGTAATTGCGTTTCTTCCATGTAGTTCTCACTCCTTTAACTACTTTGCAATGTCGAGTAGCTTGGTGAGAATATAGCACACCTACTTTGTGATGTCAAGTAGGTGCTTTTCATTTTGTGATATTATTTTTGTTTTATGAAAAAAATAGAAAAGGTAGATGAATCAAATTTTGCAGGTGATAATTAATGATGTTGAATGAGCAATAGATAAAAACTATTTTAAGGTTATAACAAAGTGAAATAAGAATATTGCATAAGGTTTTTGCATATGTTATAATGTGCCTAGGCGAAACGAAGCTAATGTCCGACTGGACATACGAAAAACCCAGAGGTGGCACCCTCTGGGTTTTTCTATTCCGTAAGGTGGCTTAAGCCTTTAGGCTGGTTGTCTTACAAATCTCTGTCCAACCATTTGCAAATGTAGTAGGCAACTACACTAGACATAACAGAGATTATAAACGAAGCTAATATATCCAACTGGTTCACCTCCCTCCATGTCGGTGGGAGCGACAACGACAGTAGTATAACATATATTGAATACAGTAACAATAATGAGGACATATGAGGATTCATGTGTTCTCTTTTGTCAAAGAAAGAGAGGAATAATCTATCTGTCGCTTTAGTACGTTTGAATGCGCATAAAAATAACATGTCAAGTCCTTGTGTCTCAATGAAAACAAATAACGATATTCAATATTTTGATTTGTTTAATGGGAGACCGGGGTTTCAGAGATTTGAAAAAGCAAAGTGATTAATTTCGTTGAAATCGCCCTTCATAATTGATAAAATTAATATATCAATATAATTCCCAAAAGGAGGTACAATATTATGAATACCGTGAAAGAATTAGAATATACACAATTGAAAAAAATCTGTAATCCGAGTGACTTTCATTTTAAAACGACTGCGGAATTGGAAACCTGGGAGGGGATAATTGGACAGGAAAGAGCGGTCAAAGCTTTTGATTTAGGTCTTGCTGTTAAGATGAAAGGATATAATATCTATATGTCCGGTTCATCAGGAACTGGCAAAACAACCTATGCAAGAACCAATATTGAGAAGCTTGCGGCCAAAGAGCCGGTGCCGGATGATTGGTGTTATGTCTATAACTTTGATAAGCCAAAGGAGCCAATCGCACTGCGGTTTCGGGCAGGAGTGGGAAAACAGTTCAAAAATGATATGGAAGAACTGATGTCTTTGGTTGAAAAAGAGCTTACAAGAGTGTTTCAGTCTGAGGATTACGAGAATAGAAAAAATGAAATTGTGACAGAGTATGAAAATCATCAGGATGAGATGATTGAAAAGGTGAATAAGACTGCACAGGAGTATGATTTTGTACTTAAGCATGGAAAGTCAAGTGTATATTTTCAACCGATAGTAAATGGTGAGCCTGTAGATGAAGAGAATTACGAGACACTTTCAGAGGAGCAGATTACGGAAATAGAAAGAAAGTCTGCACTTATGCAGGACAAGGTGAGTTCGTTTTTGCGTGAGTTTCATGGCATGGAGAAAGAATGCGAGAAAAAGATTGAAGAACTGGAAGATGAAATGGGAACTGCTACAATTAGTGATTCTTTTCAGGATGTTATTGACAAATATAGTGAATACGAAAGAGCAGTTACTTACATAAATGCTGTAAAAGAAGATGTTCTTGATAATTTGGATTATTTTATGGAAGATGAAGAAGAACAACAACAGGATGTTCTTTCGGCTCTTATGCCATTGTTGGGGAAGAAATCAGAAGATAATGTTATGCACAGATATGAGGTTAATCTGATTGTGGACCATTCAGAGAGTACGGGTGCTCCGGTAGTAGTTACATTTAACCCGACCTATACCAACCTTATGGGAGAAACAGAATATGATACAGAATATGGTAGTCTGACTACTGATTTCATGAAGATAAAACCGGGTCTGTTTCATCAGGCGAATGGGGGATATCTAATTGTACAGGCACAGGATATTTGTACGATTCCTCATGCATGGGAGTCTCTTAGAAGAGTAATTAAGACAAAGGAAATTAATCTTGATTCGTTAAGGGAAATGTTAAGTTCCATAACGGCGCCGTCTCTTAAGCCGGAACCGATAGAAGCACAACTAAAGGTTATTATGGTTGGAAGTGATTACTTCTATGAACTGCTTAGTGAGGGGGACGAGGAATTTGACAAGTTCTTCAAGATTAGAGCAGATTTTGATGATGAGATGAATCGCAATGATGAAAATATTTTCAAAATAGCCGGCTTTATCAAAAGTTTTGTAGAACGTGAACATACATTAGAGTTCGATGTTGGTGCGGTATGTGCCATAATTGAGTATTCCTCTAGAGAGGCTGCCAGACAGGATAAGCTATCGACCAGATTTAATTATTTGTCAGAGATACTTGGAGAGGCGAACACTTGGGCAAAGCTTGAGGGTGCTGATATTATTACAGCAGATCATATCCACAAAACTATCTTTGAAAAAGAGGATAGGCTTAAGCTGTACGAGGAAAAGCTGAATGAGATGCTGGAAGAGGATGTCATCATGATTGATACGGATGGCGCAGAGATAGGTCAGATTAACGGTCTGGCAGTTCTTGATATGGGTAGCTATGCATTTGGTACACCATCTAGAATAACAGCTACCACCTATGTTGGAAAATCTGGTATTGTCAATATTGAAAAGGAAGCCCGTATGAGTGGTCATACGCATGATAAAGGTGTTCAAATTATTACAGGATTTTTGGGTCAGACTTATGCTCAGAAATTTCCTATGGCATTGTCCTGTCGGGTTTGTTTTGAGCAGAATTATAACGGTATCGATGGTGATAGTGCATCTAGCACAGAGCTGTATTGTATTATATCATCCTTGGCTGAGCTTCCGATTCGCCAAGACTTGGCAGTAACAGGTTCTGTTAATCAAAGGGGCGAGATACAGGCGATTGGTGGAGTTACACAGAAAATCGAAGGTTTCTTTGATTTGTGCAAAAAGAGAGGTTTGACCGGTAATCAAGGTGTATTGATTCCTGTATCTAATGTTAAGGATTTGGTTTTGAAGACGGAGGTTATAAATGCGGTCAAAGAAGGAAACTTCCATATTTACCCAATCACACACATCGATGAGGGAATCGAACTTCTTATGAATTGTTCTGCAGGACAAAAGGATGAGAATGGAGAATTTTCGGAAGACAGCGTTCATGGCAAGGTATATAAAAAGTTGAAGAAATTTGCTAAGTTGTCTAGAGAGTTTGAGAGCGGAGATGGAATTTCTTGATTTAATTCAGGTGCGAAAGGAAATTGATAAAGACAGATGATGTCCCTGTGTATTGTTAATATAACAATATACGGGGACTTTAAAATTTGAGTGATCTATTTTTCTTCTATATATTCGAGTTAGTATTCTATTTACAAATTATAAGAAAAGGATTATGACGGTTTAACAATAGCAAAAATGAAGTGATGCGACTTTATAATATTAAGTTGAAATGGATTTGTACTTTGTAAAATTTATGCAAAAATAAAAATATATGTTTATATCTTCCCATGTGGAATCTTTTATGATATGATACACAAGATTATTATTGGATTTTTGAAAAAAGAAATAGCACTTAATTTTATTAATTACTGATTTATAGGATGAAGGAGGACCATTTATGAAACCGTTAAAGGATTTGACAAAAGCGGAATTACTTGTAATGAAAGAAGCATTGGCCCAGGAATATAAAGAGGCACAGGGAAAAGGACTTAACCTTAATATGTCAAGAGGTAAGCCTGGTGTTTCTCAGTTGGAATTGGCTATGCCGATGTTGGATGTGATTAATAGTTCTTCCGATATGCATACAATGTTAGGTAATGACACACGTAATTATGGAGATTTGGATGGAATTGGCGAGTGTAGACGTCTTATGGCTAATATGATGTCTGTACAGAAGGACAATGTGATTGTATGCGGTAACTCAAGTTTGAACATTATGTATGATACGGTTTCTCGCTCTATGGTAAGGGGTGTGAATGGTTCTACTCCTTGGTGCAAGTTAGATAAAGTGAAATTCTTGTGTCCGGTGCCTGGATATGATAGACATTTTGCTATTACAGAGTATTTCGGAATTGAGATGATTAACATTCCTTTGTACGAGGATGGTCCGGATATGGATATGGTAGAACAGTATGTGAATAATGATGAGGCTGTTAAGGGAATTTGGTGTGTACCGAAGTATTCGAACCCAACTGGTATTTCCTACTCAGATGAGGTTGTAAAGCGTTTTGCAAACTTGAAACCGGCAGCAGAGGATTTTCGCATTTATTGGGATAATGCATATTGCATTCATCATTTATATGAAGATAAGCAGGATGAGATTTTGAATATTTTAGAAGAATGTGAAAAGGCAGGAAATCCTAACATGGTTTACATTTTTGCATCTACTTCTAAGATTAGTTTCCCTGGTTCCGGTGTGTCTGCAATTGCAACATCATTTGAGAATGTGAAGCATATTATGAGTCAGATGACAATTCAGACAATCGGTCATGATAAGATTAACCAGCTTCGTCATACTAAGTTTTTCAAGGATATTGATGGCTTGAAAGCACACATGAAGAAACATGCTGAATTGATGCGTCCAAAGTTTGAGGCTGTTTTGGATGTGTTGAATGAAGAGTTGGCAGGACTTGAGATTGGTAGCTGGATTGAGCCAAGAGGAGGATACTTCATTTCATTTGATGCGATGGAAGGTTGTGCAAAAGAGATTGTAGCGAAGTGTAAAGATGCAGGTGTCATTATGACAGGTGCAGGTGCTACATATCCATATGGTAACGATCCTAAAGATAGCAATATTCGTATCGCTCCATCTTTCCCTACTCCGGAGGAAATGAGCGAGGCAGCGAAGTTGTTTGCTCTTTGCGTTAAGATGGTAAGTGTGGATAAGATTTTGTCTACTATGTAAGAGGATATAGTTTTATATAGTGACTGTGAAGATACAAGACGGTTACGAAGTAGCAATATTAATATTTGAGTGAGTAAGTCGTAGGCTTACTCACTTTTCGATTAGGAGAAGAATTATGGCAAAGAAAGAGAATAAAACCAATGCGATGCGCATATTGGATAAGCATAAAATTAGTTATAAAGTAAACAATTATGAATGCGATGAATTTGTTGACGGAATGCAGATAGCGGATAAGAATGGACAAGCTTATGAACAGTCATTTAAGACCTTGGTTACAGTCGGAAAAAGTGGAGGGTATTATGTGCTTGTTCTTCCGGTAGACAAAGAAATTGATTTCAAAAAGGCTGCCCGCATCGTAGGTGAAAAGTCGGTAGAAATGATTCCTGTAAAAGATATTAATGCAGTAACAGGTTACATACGTGGAGGTTGTACACCGCTTGGAATGAAGAAATTGTATCCAACTGTGATTCATGAAAGTGCTAAGGATTTTGATGAGATTATTATAAGTGGTGGAAAGCTTGGTGTACAGATTTTACTGAATCCCAATGATTTGGCGCAGGTTGTCAATGCTAGATTTGAAGATGTGATTGCAATCGACGAATAATAACAGATACGGCCTTTGGAGATAAAGATGCAAAAGGATGTAAAATTATAAAGAAATGTTAACTTTTCTTTATGTATTTCCGATACATAATATGAAAGGGTGAAGTGGTGGAACATGGATGCTCTGCTACTTTTTTGTGTTTACAATGAGCCAAGTGGATTCATGCTTGCATGAAAATCCATTTGGCGAATGTCCATCACTGAGCATGCTTTGCATGCGATGTTTTGGAAATCCCTCCAATTCCCTTTCGTAATCTATATATTTCATGGAAAAGAAAGGAGTTGAGTACCATGAAAATCAATGAGAGTGCTGTTGCGCTATCTGGTAAGTGCAGTTACAGCAAGTTTCAGGAAACCCGGGTGGAGTCTGTTACCATGAGTGCGTCTAAGTGGAATGAACTTCAAGAAATACTGGGGAACAATCCTGCTGAGGTATCTATCTCGAAAGAATCCCAATCTTTACTGGAACAATTGAAGGAAGAAAAAAACAGCGGGCAAGAACAAGCACAAAAACGACAATTGTCGCAGATGCTTGAAAGTGCTCAGGAAGTGCAGCCAAGTGCACCACAGGTGCAGACGGAAACGGATCATATGATTGAGACCCTGCGTCGCATTTTGGCAATGCTGAAAGAGCTTCGTAATGGAAAAGGATTGTCCTATCTTGGGAAAATTCGCAGTATGCAGGTGGAAGATGTTATGGAAGTGGATGAACATTTTGGTGCTAGTGTAGCGCGAAGTGGAAAAACCTTTAGTTTATCGCAGAATGTTAATGTGATTGATTTGAGAAGTCGATCATCTACAACATTATCAACCGGAGTGGCTGTTAATCAGGGGTTCACTTCTGGTAATAGTGGAACGGCTTGGGTTCGTCATACTGAGAAAAGTGGGTTTATGATGGAGCAGGAAACAACGTCATTTTCTGCAACAGGTATTGTGAAAACGGCGGATGGAAGGGAGATTAACTTTGGGGTTAATCTGGAAATGTCCCGCGGATTTGCAGGATCTTTCTTGGAATCGTCAACGGAAGAAGTAATATTAACCGATCCGTTAGTTATTAATCTGGAGAGTGGAACGGCTTCGGTGACTGACCAGAAATTCTTCTTTGACTTGGACGCAGATGGAAACAAAGAAGAGATATCCTCTCTTGGACAAGGAAGTGGCTTCCTGGCCTTCGATAAGAATGAGGATGGAGAAATTAATGATGGTTCCGAGCTGTTTGGAACAAAGTCCGGGGATGGATTTGCTGATTTGTCAAAGTATGACGAAGATGGCAATGGATGGATTGATGAAAATGACTGGATTTTCAAGGAATTGAAGGTTTGGACGAAAGATGCAGAAGGCAAGGATAAGCTTATTGATTTGAAGAGTGCGGATGTGGGAGCAATCTATCTTGGAAGTGCGAACACACAGTTTCATTTGAATGATACCGCCAATAAGACCAACGCAGTAATTCAGAAAACCGGTGTTTTTCTAAGGGAAAGCGGAACCGTTGGAACTATACAGCATTTGGATTTGGCAGTATAGAATTGCAAAACAAGGGTCGACACAACCCTTGGATATAAGTAACTATTGGACTACCATATTGGTGCAGCATTTTTGTTTACTTGCATGGATGAAAATGCTGCACATATAAGGTGGTTGAGGGATGTAAAATTGACTTGTTAGTTACCCTAAAAGTGGAATAGAGTCAGTCCTATTTATAGAAAAATAAATAGATTAAGTCCAAACTAATTGACATCAATATGAAACAAAGTATAATCAAACATAAGATTGTGCATTATTTTGAAGAATTTCAGAAATATAGTATAAAGGATAAGATTATGAAAATTGTGATTTGTGATGATGACAGAGAAATGCTTAATCAGATAGAAGTCTATTGTGAGCAAATTTGTGAAAAAGAAGATGTTATTATTTCATATAACAATTCGGAAGAACTTTATGAGTATTTATCAAAAGAACAGCCACAAGTGGAATTGTTTATTTTAGATATAGAGATGCCCGGTTTAGATGGACTTGAAATGAAAAAGCAGATATCTACCATGTATAATTATACTAATATATTGTTTTTGACTAGTCATAGTGAAATGATGCAGAAAGCTTTTGGTAGAAATGTAATGGGTTTTTTACAGAAAAATAACTATAGAGAATTGTTGGCTTCTTCTATAAGAGAAATCCGAAAAGAAGTGCAGAAGGATGATATGCTTGAGGTAATCATTAACGGAGAGAGTGTCAGCTTTCATAAGAGTATGATTATAATGATAGAAGCAAAACATGTATATTCGATTGTCAGTTATGTGAATTATTTTAATCAGGAAGAACAAAAAATTGAATTTGAACAAAATAGTTACCGATTAAGCTTAAGTAAATGGGAACAGATATTACCAAGTTGTGATTTTTGTAAAATTAGCAGGTCATGTATTGTTAATATGAAATATGTAAAAAAAATTGGTGATTATATTGTTTTAGAAAATGGTGAGATGATAGAAATACCGGTAAAGAAAAAGAAACATATAAAACAAGTATATAATGAATATTGTTTACGCATGGCAAAAGTAGTATATTAAGTGCTTGTTTGAAAAGGAGAATGATGGAAGAAGTAGTATACTTGATTTATCAATTGATGGATTATTCTAGATATATATTTGTTTTTATAGGCTTATTACATTTAGAGTTGACCAGACAACGTAAGAAAATAATAAGTGCAGCTATTGTTTTTGCAATTGGTGTTATGATAATCTATACATTTTTCAGTAATATGTCTTTTTTGGATGTAGTATTATTTGGTATGATTACATTTTTGTTGTTTGATAATAAGCTTTCTGTACGCTGGTTAATGTATATTCCTGTGGAGCGGTGTATGGAATTTGCAGATGAAACAATAGCCATACTAGAAGGGATATTGTTTGATTTTAATCCGTTAATTATAGCCAATTATGAAAATATAACATATAATATTGGAGTAGTATTTCCTTCTTTTGTTGTTCTATTGTTTATTTGTTGGAAAAATAAACAGATACATAAGCAGAAGGAATTGTCTGTTCATATAACCGGTAAATTATACATATTACTATTGGTGGCAATTCAGGTGTCAGTGATGCTAATGAGTATTGTATCTTATATTGCATTTTCGGAAGATAAGGAAGCATTGTTATACTTTATGCAAAGTATTACTTTTCTGGTAATAATCGTTGTAATTGTAGTGTTTCTACTGTTGTTTTATATGTATTCCTTTTTTAGTAATCAAGAAATGCAAAAGAAATTGTTGCTATTACAACAAAAACAATACGAGTTGCAAAATGAATATTATCGGACTGTATATCAAAAAAGTGAAGAGTTGAGAGCTTTTCGTCATGATTATCGTCATCATATAATGTATTTGTCTCAACGAATGAGTGAAAAAAATTATGATGAGGTAATGAGTTATCTGCTTTCTTTGGAAAAAAACGGAAAGGGACTATTAGAACACACAGAAATATATTCTGGTAATAGGGTAATTGATGCTATTATTCAGGGCATCTTAAATAAAAAGGAAAATATCGGTATTGATTTTGTGTATCAAGGCCGGGTAAGACAAGAATTAGGTATTGAAGATATTGATTTGTGTATTGTATTGTCAAATGTGTTAGAGAATGCGGCAGAAGCTTGTAGAGATTGTGAAGTGAAAAGAATTACAATGATAATAAAAATGTATAAGAACAATCTTGTGATGCAAATTGATAATACATATAGAAAAGAGTTGTTTAATAATTTGCAAACGAGTAAAAAGAATAAAGAAAAACATGGATATGGAATTCAAAATGTTTTGAGGGTGATTGAGAAATATGATGGTACTATCGAATATACAAGGGGCGAATTGTTCGGAGTGACAATTCAACTGAATGGATTATAAATTAAATAGTAAATATAATTAAGGTGTGCATTGAGCATACCTTTTTTTGAGTGTTATATTAACGTAAAATCAGACGTTCAGAACAAAAATCGGACGTTTAGAACATTGAGGTTGATTGTGTTCAAAGATTATGTGTATAGTGAAACAATCGTACGAAAGATATGTAAGCGCTTAGGAAGGAGATAAAGGTGCAAAACTATTTAAGCGACTGGAGCATCATTGCTTGGTGGCTAAGTATTGTAAAGAAGTAAAATTAAAGGTAGAGTTACTTTTAAAACTGTTTTATAAGCGAAAACATAGATATGCATAAAGCATATGTTACATTGTTAGCTTTGATTAATTGAATATTTCTGTTTGGATTGAGCAAAGATTATTCAATTAATTATAACTCAACTTTCCCAGCATAAATCACTAAACATAGCCTGGATAAATCTGGCTTGAGATGCCATCCAATTGCAGACTTGTATTTTTATCATTTCTGTGATTTGCGCAGAAAAGGTAGTTGCTATATTTACAAACAGTGCCATTAAACTCTGTAATGCATTTGTCAAATCCATGTCCTGAATATCATCACAGAACATGTGAAATAATTCGCCATAACTACGTTCGTCATTTTCGTTTCTACGAATCCATTCGAGCAGAATGTATCGTACAAATACAATTCTTACAGGAATTCCCTTCTTGGTTGTTACCAATAATGAACCAAAGATATTAGATGCACCATTATAGTTAACGAATTTCTGCAACTCTGGCAAGGTATAAGCTTTGCCATTAAAGTAATAACGCTGTTTTAACTGTTTAACCATGCCAATAACATCCAGACCTAATTCAAGAATGGACTGAATCATAGGTTCCGTTGTAAACCATGTATCCATAAGAACATAGTCAGCAAGAATGCCTGCATTAAGAGCTTCACTGATTAGTTTGATAGCAGCTTCCGGTTTTGACAGCATACTATCTCTTCTTACTTTGTATCCATTGGTACGATGGTCGATATCAGACATTTCCTGATAACGATTGGATTTATTAGCAGAAGAAAGCATGTTAAATCCAACAGGAACAAAACTGTACCCGTCTGTCCATCCTAGGGTGAGCATAGAAAATCCGCGCTTATATTTATGTTCTGAATGATCATAAATGCGTGCAAGTAGTTCGACCTTTTTGCTACGATTTCTGTTAACAACCGAATCATCCAGCACAAAAGCAGTGACACGTTCCGGTCTGGTTAAATGTTCAAAAGCA
>JAFQOE010000086.1 GCA_017395635.1 Lachnospiraceae bacterium
AGATTGATTGATATGGTTGGTAGTGTTTTTAGAACAAAAGTAATACGATACTTTCATCAAGTGATACAAGGAGGAAACATTGATGAAGAAAGGTATTATTTATAATCTAAATCCGTTCAACAACGAAACAAATATGTCATCTGCTGAATACATAATAAAGAAATTATTGGCATTCATTCTGATATATGTTTTTTCGGCAGTTTTGGGAGAAGGAGTAATAATTGGGATTTTATATGGCATGGGCTATGACCCTTTGCACGGCATAATGCCAGCTGGGGAAATTGGTGAGTTGTTACTCTACTATGGTTTCCTAGTATTTTCCTTAGTAACCCTATTATATTGCAGATTTGTTGAGAAGAAAAATATTAAATTCGTAGGTTTTTCAGGAAATCCTATAGAGTATTTGGCAGGAGCATTAGTTGCCACGATTCTTTTGTTTATAATATTAGGTATAGGTTGCCTCTGTGGTTCCATTAGCTTTTATGGATTCAGCACAAATGTTAATATTAAAAGTATTTTGTTATGGATATTGGCATTTGGTATTCAAGGTGCCACAGAAGAAATCATGTGCAGAGGATTTTTGCTCAATTCATTGAAAAATAGAATATCTATACCATTGGCAATTCTAATTAGTTCAACTGCATTTGTTTTTCCACATTTGTCTAGCTTGATTGAAGCGGATTTCGTGTATGCTGTGGTTGGAATTATAAACTTGTATTTGGTTTCGATTACCTTTTCAATACTTGTTTTATGGCGGTCTAATATTTGGATTGCTTGTGGGTTACATAGTGCATGGAATTTTATATTATATGTGATTATGGGTTTGTCCTTAAGTGGAAGTGAAAGTGTTTCAAAAGGAGTAGTTCTTTTTAGTGTAAAAGATACTAGTATCCTCAATGGTGCAGATTACGGAATAGAAGCAAGTGTTATTACAACAGTAGTGTTAGGAATGTTGTTATTTGTTATGGTAAAAGGATGGAAAGGTAGGATTGGTAAAGATGGAATTTCATAATAAATTGTATAATCTTCGAAAACAAAAAGGCTTATCACAAGAAGAACTTGCTAATCGTTTGAATGTTTCTCGGCAAACCATTTCAAAATGGGAAATGGGGGACTCGACACCTGATATGGAAAAACTGATTGCTATTAGTGATATGTTCGAAATTTCTTTGGATGAGCTAGTAATGGATAAAGTACCAACTCAAATAGGGGAAACTTCCTTTAAGTCAGAAATTGCAAGCGAACTAAAGGAAAAAGTATTAACTGATGAAAACAAGAAGAAGGCAAAAAAAGGATTGAAGATTGCTGCAATTATTTTTGGAGTTATTGTTTTGATTGATGTTATTTCTATGATTGTTTATGTTAGTTTGTATGGTTTTCCACAGTAAGGTGAAAATTTCAGTTCTCATAAGAGATAAAAATACTTGACAATTAAGAAAAACAGTTCTATAATTCAGACTAATTTAATATATTATATAAACCGTTGAAGCGGAGATAACGGCAATGATGCCTTTACAGAGAACCTGTGGTGCTGAGAATCAGGTGAGAAACAAGTTGTCAAATGGACCGCTGAGGGCGCAGTCAAAAGTGCATATATGCACCTAGTATTCTGCGACGTATGGGCATACGTCAGTTGTCGGGGATATGTTGGTATCCTGCTAAGCGTACAGCAACATAGCTGTAAATCAAGGTGGCACCGCGGATTGTGTGTACTTTTTATTTAAGTATTATATTCGTCCTTGACAGATTCTATTATTCTGTCAAGGATGTTTTTTTATACTTCTTTGGCAGAAAAATCATAAATTATTAGGAGGTATAAAAAATGGTACAAAAATTGTGGTGGCGCTTATGCGCCAGAATAATATATGAGGAACAAACAGGCAAAATACAAAACTTAGAATATGGAGGATAATACTATGATGTATAATAATATTGATTTTGACACTTACTTTAAAAATTACCCGGACGCAAAGGGTTATTTCGGGAAATACGGTGGTTCCTATATTCCGCCGGAACTACAGACTGCTATGAATGAAATCAGTGAGGCATATCAGACCATTTGCAAATCCAGAAAGTTCATTAGTGAGCTTAGGCGTATCCGCAAGGAATTTCAGGGCAGACCCACACCAATTTCTCATCTGGCGAGACTATCAGATAAGATTGGTACAGGAGTTCAGCTTTATGTAAAACGAGAGGATTTGAACCATACCGGCGCACATAAACTAAACCATTGCATGGGCGAAGTGCTTCTTGCAAAGTATATGGGGAAGAAAAAAGTTATCGCAGAAACAGGAGCAGGTCAGCATGGGGTTGCACTTGCAACTGCCGCAGCATATTTTGGATTGGAATGTGACATCTATATGGGGGCTGTGGATATTAAAAAACAAGCACCTAATGTTGCGAGAATGAAGATTTTGGGAGCCAGAGTCATTGAAGTGACAGATGGATTACAGACACTCAAAGAAGCAGTAGATGCAGCGTTTATGGCATATTGTAAGGAATATAAGGATGCCATTTATTGTATTGGGTCTGTGGTAGGACCGCATCCGTTCCCGATGATGGTAAGAGATTTTCAGAGTGTTGTAGGAATCGAGGCAAGAGAACAGTTCTTAGAAATGACAGGAGAACTACCAGATGCGGTTGTTGCCTGTGTGGGAGGAGGTTCAAATGCCATGGGATTGTTTTCAGGATTTTTAAATGATCCAGTTGATATTTATGGTGTGGAGCCACTTGGAAGAGGAACTGCACTTGGTGATCATGCCGCAAGCCTTACCTATGGAGAAGAAGGTGTTATGCATGGATTTAACAGCATTATGTTAAAAGATGAAAAAGGGGAACCAGCACCGGTATATTCTGTTGCAAGCGGTCTGGATTATCCGTCATCAGGACCGGAACACGCTTTTTTGCATGACCTTGGTAGAGTCAAATATGATGTAGTAAGTGATGATGCAACCATTGATGCTTTCTTTGAACTCTCGCGAATGGAAGGTATTATTCCGGCAATCGAGAGTTCTCACGCTGTTGCCTATGGTATGAAGCTGGCTAAGCAGATGGGAAAAGGTTCTATTCTTATAAATCTTTCAGGTAGAGGAGATAAGGATATGGATTATATTATTGAGAAATATGGAATAAAGTAAAATTTCAGGTTTACGCATACTATGTATTTAAAATAGCCTTGTCCTATGTGTATGGATAAGGCTATTCATTTGGCAGGGGGCGATCATCTCGCCCCTTTATCTCTGCTTCGATAAGGTTGACTGGTGTTCTGCCTATCAGCCTTTTCTTTATACCTTTGTATCTTGTCGTGCATGGTTTCGACTTTTGGAATTGCTTTTTCTCCGTAGGTTTCTTCCCATTTGGCACATTCCCTCTGATATGCGCCGGTGGCACGCTGTGCGGTATAAAACGCTGTGTAGAAATCCTGTACCGTTGCAAATCCATGTTGTCTGACGATACCGGATAATCCGGCTTTGAGGGTTCGGATTTCCTCGTTTTTGGTGGCAATCCTGCTTTCAAGCTCCTTTTTCTTGGTAAGCCTTGCAAGTCCCTTTAAATCGCTTAATTCAATCTCCAGTTTTGTCCGTTCACGCTCTGCTTCAAAGATAAGGTTATTGTGTTTATCAAGTGTAACCTTGATTTTTTGAAGTCTTGGGAAAGCGGTAGCTTCCGGTGGCATAATCGGTCTTGGTGGTATCTGTGGCTTGGGCTGTTCTACAACCTCTGCGTCCAGAACAGTTGCGGTAACTGTAACGCTTGGTGGCTTAGGCTCTGTTGTAGTTTCCTTAGCCGGAGCTGTAACAACATCTGCGATGTCCTCAACTTTTATAACAGCCTTGCTTCCATACTCTTTTTCCAGAGATTCATGGAACAGCTTGTTTTTCAACTCCCTTGCAGCGGTCAGTACCTTGGATGTTAAAAGTGCTAATGCCTTTGTTGCAGTCAGTATTATATTTAGCAACAACTCCGGTCTATTGCCCCATACTTTGATAGAGTTACGGATACGGTCTGTAATAAATTCTTTCTTTATCTGTCGTATCTCATCCTCCGGCACTTGGCTGACTAAGGCTCGGTCTACTTCGTGATTCCACATCATACGCACCTCATTATCTGTCTTTATCTGTTCTGCTTTGGGATTATTCTTACCGATTTTCTTGGTGGCAAGATATAATCCGTTTTTATCGAATACATGGAGCTTATTCTTATCATCCTCTATCAGAAGATTGATAAGGTCGGTATAGAAGCGTTTTGCCTCGTCCAGATAATGCTCCTGCTTGAACAGCTTGTTCTTGGCGGTAAATAAGGTTCGCTCATAAACTTCGCCCTTTTTGATTATCTTACAGCCCTTACGAACATTCCCACTATCATCCAGTATTTCCTTTTTGGTGCGTACATGCTTTTTCTGTTTGTTGTAGAACATATTGCGTGTTGCAATCTTTTCTATGGGTTCCGGTAACAGCTCCCTTTCAGAAAAGATGAGATGGATATGATAGTTGGTCTTGCGTTTGTTGTGGTGTAGGGCTGATACACACTCTACACCATATTTTTCCTTAAAGCGGTTGGTAAACATCTGTAACAGCCTGTCGGGGTCATAGAGGTCGGGAAAAGATTCCGGTAATGCGATAATCAGTTCCCTTGCCTCGATACATTTCCCCTCTGTACCGCTTTTAAGGAATTCCTGCTGATTAAATCTTGCAAGCTCCGTCCAGTAGTGGCGGTCTGTTGTTTCATAGACCGCATACAGATTTTCCTGCTTGGCGTGACTGGATATATAAGTAATCCTGCCACGGACATTGTGGAGCTTGCTCATCTGAATAAATGAATTTCTTTCGATAGTGCTTCCTCCTCTCGTAAATGTTGCTTAGGGAAAGAGGTGGAAGGATTATAAGTGAGTGGATAGCTTAGGCTATCCGGTTACGAACACTATGCCGTATCCGGCAATAAAAGCTCGATGCAATCGCGAAATACCCAGAGTACAAATCGAAGATTTGTGCGAAGGGTGTATTTC
>JAFQOE010000064.1 GCA_017395635.1 Lachnospiraceae bacterium
ATTTAAAAAGTGAGCTTCTATATTTTAAAAAATAGTCTCAGCAATGAGGCTTGTTTGCTATGCCATAAATTTAAAAGTCGTCTTGTACATGACCGATCTTCAATAATCTTTACTCCGAAGGATAGGTATTGAAAATCCATATATCGTTTTCCCGGACGCGACTTTGTTCACTTTGGCAAAATCAAACGCGATGCAAACGAAAGGGCAGTTTATAATTAACTGTAGACTGCTTTTTCGTTTACACCACTATTGATTGTAGCCTAAAGAAGTGTTTACAGTCTCTACAAATTCTCTAATTTTCACTCTGTGTATTTCGAATTTTGCAATTTAAACATCATACTTTGAACGCGAATATTAGTGTCTGCCCAATCAATGGCAAAAAATAAATAATCTGATTCCAGATCAAATGCACAATCATTCCTGGCATTATATTTTTCGTTTTCAATACTGTAAAAGATGCAAAAATCCCAAATATAAACGCTCCTATATTAATGGGATTTCCATGAATTACATAAAAAATCAACGAAGAAACAATCACAACAAATACACTCTTATGCTTTTCCTGTAATATATCTACAATAATTCCTCTACATACGATTTCTTCCATAACAGGTGCTAATAATCCAGTGGCTATATATACAAATATGTTAAACTGAAATGGTTCTGCTTCTCCTATGTAGCATAAAGCAATCTGAAGAAGAAAATTAACAACCAATAACAAGGCTACCACCAATATCATCAGTATGATACGTCCCACCCCTTCTTCTATTTTAGAAAACCACTTCCTCCAATCGTACTTTTCTTGCTTTATATATTTTATAATTCCCAGCATCACCACTGCATAAAAAATAATACTATATACTTTTGAGTCTGGAATAATAATGACCGTTATTACACCTACAACAATTGCAACAATGTATATACAAAACAGTATTAATAGACTGTGGCGCTCTTTTTTCACATGTTCCATATTTCTCTTTTTCCTTTCAATTTCACATATTTCTTACTAGTTCACTTAAATAAGTAACAGAAGTCTAGTTGGTGTAACGTACTTGTTTCCAAGAAGCGATAGACTCTCCCCAGTTGACTAATTAACCACAATGTCAAGCATGATTGGCTCTTTGACCCCGCAGTGCCATGCATAACTCGCCTTTTACGCTCTGCATGATGTTGCTTTCCGTGTGAAGTACCACGTCAGCCCTCTGATTGGTAACATTTCGAGGCTCAATCGCATTGCAACCCTACTTGCTCGCTGTCTACGCTTAACTCACACCATTACTGATGAAAGCTCAAGACTCGCTACTGTTGGTTGGCTAAACCTTAATCAGACAGGATTTTCACCCGTTTGGTTAATTGCCCTTCGCAGGGCGCACGACTGAAATTTTTCAAAGCCATCATATTTTTTCAAATATAAGTATTTTTTGTGTTAACCTTTTCATGATCGGAAGCCAAGTTATCAGCTTATATGCAGGGTTTAAGACCCACATTCCACGAAGAATATTATCATCCTTCACTTTTCTGAATCCATCAGCAATTTCTCCAAGCTCATCAAAACTGTTTGCTCCCCAGGTAAACACAGCACCCGTTGCTTGAATTGATTTTTCGATCTTTTCCTTGTTTACAAATTTAGGACAAATACATTCCATGCATACATATGCGTTATCAAAATTATCCCTTATGATACCGAGCATGGTCCTTACCTGTTCTCTTGTCAGATACATGGTCAGTCCTTCGATGACAAAGAGCATTTTATCTCTTTTTGTAACTTTATCAACCCATGCAGGGTCAAAAACTGAACAGCCTATTGTAGATACTCTTCCAGTTTCGTTATATACAGAATCCCTGACCTCTATCGTTTCAAGTAGATCGACATTGTACCATGTCAATCTACCATTATCCATACGATAAAATCTAGTATCAAGTCCACATGCAATATTTACTACAGTGCAGTCTGGATTTTTTGATACAAAATCACTTACTATCTCATCAAAAACAACTGTGCGTGCAATAACTCCGCTGCTCATGGCTTTGTCGTTTTCTGCTTCTCCAAAGTCATATTCAAGTAATTCAACAATTTCTTCGGCCTTTTTATCATGAAATTTATGTTTTGGATTCTTGCTATACATTGCCCGTGCATAAAAACTCTGCAACATTGTTTCCGCAGATCCATTAAGTACAGGTTTGATTTTTTCTTTTGCCATATCTGTCGTCACCTTTAAATTCAAATTGCTATTACCTATAAAATTCAAGTTATCAAACTGTTATTTCAATTTGATTACCTTCAATTCCAATAATGCAACTTTCATAATACCCATCACCAGTTGTTCTCGGACCAGTGATAACATTATATCCATCATTTCTCATTTTTTCCGTAAGCATATCAACCGCTTCCTTGCTACCAAGACTAAATGCAATATGAACAAATCCAGTACGATTAATTCCTTTTTCAGCATCCATCATCTGTGGTTTATTCATGATTTCCAATCTTGCACCATCATCAAAACTCAAGAAATATGAATGAAAATCCGTAGTTTTATTGTAATATCCTTCATTTGCTGATGCATTGAAATATCTCATAAAAAACTCTTTCGTCTTTTCCAAATCATTTACATACATTGCTACATGTTCAATACGCATCATTCACCTCCACCAAATTGGAATTTGTTAAAACTGTTCGTTATAATATCGAACAATCAATTCTGCACCGCCCTTATTTCCAGGTGCTTCCGTTATCAAGCTCTGTACCTTTGTCAGATTAGTTTTAATATCACTATCTAATGCCACAGAGAGGACTGTGTTTTTTATTGTATTTTTATTTGCTGCAGAATACTCCAATTTCTTGCCTACGCCAAGTTTTTCGATGCGTCGGGCATTTACAGGCTGGTCAGATACGAAAGGTATTGCAACCATTGGAGTACCATATACAAGTGCCTCTGAAACACTGTTCATTCCTCCATGTGTAACAAACACATCAGCCATTTTCAATACATCAAGTTGTGGAACCGATTTATAAATATGTACATTTTGGGGGACATTCTTTAGTTTTCTGACATCAAACTTTTGCCCCACAGAGATGATTACATCTAAATTCTCTCCACGAAACGCATCTACACAGTTCTGAAAAAAGAATACTGTTCCTTTGATTACCGTACCTAAAGAAATATACACAACAGGTCTTTCGCTTTTTACAAAATCAAACCCATGGGTCTTTCTTTCATAGATGGAAGGTCCAAGAAACTTGTATTGTGCATCTGGGAATTCTTCTTCATAGGGTTGGTACTCACGAAGTGTATATACAAGATTCAATTCTGGGGGATTCTGGATAATCTCATCAAGCCAATTGTCCGTTTTCATTGGAATGTTTTTTGCAATATCCTTCGTGAATGCCCTTGCAATCCATTTATGCTTGAATATGGATAATGGGCCTTTGGAAGCAATGAATTCCTCCATTAACCTCTTATTTGTAACTGGTGCCGTAAATACTCGGGCAACTGGCTTATGATGCTTTTCGGCCAGATGCTTTCCAAGAAAGAAGAATTGTTCATAGATGACAAAATCGAACTGTTCTATAATACTGTCGGCAGCAGCATATGCGTTTTTTATTTGTTCCGATAACTGCTTGTGATTTTGATACCCATAAAATTCAGCCCCACTATCAGCAATCCTGTCTTTCCAATCAAAGGGTATCAAATAAGTTACTTCACAACCTTGCTTTACAAGTTCCTGTACAAGACCAATGGTCGGCACAACATGACCATAATATGGAAGGTTAATAAAAAGTATTTTCATGGTGTACCTCCTTATCAAATTCAAATCTTCTGTTCTATTCATCCCAATAATCTATCGCATCTTGAGGTGTAGTATCAATTCCAAACAACTGCCACATAAAATCCTCTTTCTCATGATAAAAATTAATTATTCGAATGTATTTATCTTCTATCCTATAAAACACATAATTTCTAGATATAAATATGTACCGATAGTCTGACACCAGATCAAACATTTTCGATACTTCTGGACCCTTTTCTTCATAGTCATAAAGCCCTTTTACTGCATCTGTTATGCTTTTAATAATTTTCTTGGCTTTATCCACACCATATTCCCTGGCGATTGCCAATTTTAATGCACGTAGTTTATCCGCTGCATCAGGAGTATATTTTATCTTTTTCAATCAATTACCCCCAATTCCCGCTCCAAATCATCTGCATCAATCCAACCTTCCATTTCAGCTCGTTCCTCTGCTCGTTTCAAATCAAGCATCAGCATGGCAACCGCTTGTTCCCTCAACGCTTCTTTGCTATTTTTAGTAACGATAAAAGGAAGACCTTCAACATTTAAAGACTGCTGTATAAAGGTGTTAAATGCATCTGTCAATGTCATTCCGGTCTTTGCATAAATATCCTCAACCGCTCTTTTAATTTCTGAATTTATTCTTACTTGAAAAGTTGAATCC
>JAFQOE010000020.1 GCA_017395635.1 Lachnospiraceae bacterium
ACAGTGGTAGAAGTACTTTTTCCTTTGCTGTTTTTAAAACTTTTGGTGATATAAAAGGATTCTGAATTTTTTGATTTGGTTGTTGTTACTCTCATAATTTCTCCGTTTTTTCTTTTAGTATATCATACTTCTCTGAGAATTACCACCAATTACTACTATATAAAACAAGAAATTTGACACAAAAAATGCAGGTAAATAAATACCTGCGACCACTTTTTCTAATATTCAACTGTCAAACTCCCGTATGATATTAATTTGGATTATTTTTGAGAATTCATATTAAAAGCAGAATTTAAGAGAGAAAAGAAAAAAACTCTTGACGACTTGTAATCAATATGTTATTATATGCAAGTCGTCAAGAACAAGGCTCGTTGGTCAAGCGGTTAAGACGCCGCCCTCTCACGGCGGAAACAGGGGTTCGATTCCCCTACGAGCTGCTTATATTATTATATGATAAGGCCTGTTGGTCAAGCGGTTAAGACGCCGCCCTCTCACGGCGGAAACAGGGGTTCGATTCCCCTACAGGCTGCTGAAAGCTTGCAAATATAGTGTTTGCGAGCTTTTCTTTTTGTCAGTCAGTATATGTTAGAATTCTATATAATTGTAGTATAATTCAATTGACAAATATGAGTAACTTGAATATACTATACACAGTTAAGGCGTTGATAAGACCAAGTAGTAATGAGCAATCCCATACAGAAAGGTGCCGGTAGATGAGAGGCCTATGGAAGATTTGTTATGAATACCTCTTTGAGCTGCATACCCAACGGAAGCATATTAATGAATCTATAATATGATAATCCTAGTAGGCTATGCCGGTTGATATCCGATATCATATCCAATGAGGCGATAGATTGATTATATTAATCTATTGTGAATTTAGGTGGTAACACGGGATTATACTCTCGTCCTATATATTAGGACGGGAGTTTTTTGTGTTAACAATGAGCCAAGTGGATTCATGCTTGCATGAAAATCCATTTGGCGAATGTCCATCACTGAGCATGCTTTGCATGCGATGTGTGGTGTTAACTTCATCGAGTAGGAGTCAGCCTACTCGATTGTTATAAAATCTGTCAAGCGGATATATCTCGAGTAAGCTTGCTTATGTAGAGCTATATCCATTTGACAGATTAAGCATCATGAGCAAGAAGACCGAGAGGTCGTAATGCGAATGGTGCTGCTTGGTTGTGAAAGTGCAAAGCACAAAGCAAACAACGTAATAACAATGTAAATCATGAAAGCGAGGAATATACAATGACAATTTATGACGAGTTAGTTGCAAGAGGATTAATTGCACAGGTAACAGATGAAGATGAAATCAAAGAATTAGTGAATACGGGTAAAGCAGTTTTCTATATCGGTTTTGACCCAACTGCTGATAGTTTACATGTAGGACATTTCATGGCACTTTGCTTAATGAAACGTCTTCAGATGGCTGGTAACAAGCCAATTGCCTTAATTGGTGGTGGTACAGCTATGATTGGTGATCCTTCCGGACGTACAGATATGAGACAGATGATGACACCAGAGACCATTCAGCACAACTGTGACTGCTTCAAAGAACAGATGAGCAAGTTCATTGATTTCTCTGAGGGCAAAGCAATGATGGTTAACAATGCTGACTGGTTGTTGGATTTGAATTATGTAGAGGTACTTCGTGAGGTTGGTGCATGCTTCTCTGTTAACAATATGCTTCGTGCAGAGTGCTACAAGCAGAGAATGGAGAAGGGATTAAGTTTCTTAGAGTTTAACTACATGATTATGCAGAGCTACGATTTTTATGCATTATACCAGAAATATGGTTGTAATATGCAGTTTGGTGGCGATGATCAGTGGAGCAATATGCTTGGTGGTACAGAGTTGATTCGACGTAAACTTGGTAAGGATGCTTATGCTATGACAATTACGTTGCTTCTTAACTCAGAAGGCAAGAAGATGGGTAAAACACAGTCTGGTGCAGTCTGGTTAGATCCTAACAAAACATCTCCATTTGATTTCTATCAGTACTGGAGAAATGTGGATGATGCAGACGTATTAAAATGTATCCGTATGCTTACCTTCTTACCATTAGAAGAGATTGAGAAAATGGATTCTTGGGAAGGTAGTCAGTTAAATCAGGCAAAGGAAATTCTTGCTTACGAGCTTACAAAGCTTGTTCATGGCGAGGAAGAAGCGGTTAAGGCACAGGAGAGTGCAAGAGCATTATTTACAGGTGGTAACGCTGCGAATATGCCTACCACTACACTTACAGATGCTGATTTTAACGAAGAGGGTAAGATTGGTATTCTTGACTTAATGGTTAAGGCTGAGCTTGTAACTTCCAAGGCAGAAGCAAGACGTGGTGTACAGCAGGGTGGTGTTACTGTTAATGGTGATAAGGTTGCTGATCCATTTACTGCATACGAGAAGGGCGATTTTGCTGAGGACTTTGTATTGAAGCGTGGTAAAAAGAACTTCCGTAAGGTAGTTGTGGAATAATATTCAATATATAAACAGTAGTAGTTTTTTACACATGAAAAATGGTAGTAACGAAGGTGTCGTTTGGATAACACACGCTTTTTGTTTCTACCATTTTTGGATTTATATGAAAGACTTTAATTTAACTCTGCAATTCGGCTGACCCCTACATATATCTGAGAAATTTTATACCAGGTCGGATAATCCACAATTCCTGTAACCGGAAGATTAAAGATACGTTGGAATTGTTCCACCGCATCTTTCGTTGCTTCACCGAAACTACCGTCTACTGCAATTCGAGGAATAGAAGGGTAGTTTTGTGCAATTCGATTTAATTGTTCCTGCATCATTCGCACCTTAGGGCCGCTTGCGCCTATCGATAAGTCATATCCTGGCCAGGAAGCCGGAATACCTGCAATTTGTTCCGCTTCATTGATGTACATATCATCCCCATAATAATTTCTTATAATTTCGATTGCAGTGTACCCTTGGTCGCCAAGATATTTGGAACCCCACTGGCTCATCCAGTTTGGACAGGTGACACGTTTACCATCGCAGTATTGTGTGAGAATTGGCTGTAATACATTAGGTCTGGAAAGATAGTTTGCAAATACACTGTCTACAATTTGTGAGATGTTTTTATATATAGTTTTTTGTGGAATCCATTTGTGGTCAAATGCGGTAGAACTGGTGATGGTAAAGTCATATCCCTTACCGCGATACCATTCTGTAAAGACACGATTCAGTGTAAATGACATGATAGCTAAAACATTAGCATATATAGTTGATTCCGGCCAAGTGGCATAGATTTCACAGGAAGCAACATTTTTGATGTAATCTCTGTATGAAACATAGTAATCTATAGCAGTAGTATCACTAGGTGTACCATCATGAACAATGATGTATTCGGGTACCACAACCTTACTTAATACAATTTCGCCGGATTCGTTAGTTGGTTTGATTTCTGCTTCAGCAATTTTGGGTGGATAGAATTCCCATAGAGTGTGACCACCGATAACGGTAGGGTTATAAGCTTGCGGTTCTGTTGAAGGTGTCATACGAATATTTTGAAGTCCGTTTTCACCGGAAAGAATTTGCACACCACTGATAATGGCATCTTCATATCCAGGTGCGGATATTTTCAGATTATATTCACTATATGGCTGGTTATCACTTGGTTCCAAAGAATATTCAATAGGTGGGGCAGCCAGTTCTATATTTTCTGTTTGTCCGTCGGCATTTGTTGTGATTTCTTCTATTGTTATATTGGGATTGCCGGAGCTTGCAATTTGGATAGTTGCGTTGGGAATCGGTATTTGGTTAGTTTTCGATAGGGTGTTGATTTGCAGAAAACCAATATCAATATTATCCTGTGTTGCTTTTAATTCATTTTTTGTTTTCATATATACCTCTTTTCTGATTTTGTTGATACATGTAAGTGTTTCGATGTAATGAAACGCTTGTAGTTCTATCATATAGTTAGAATATGCAGATAAAGAGTATGTGTGATATATGAGTGTACGAAAAAAGATTTGATTTTGTTGAATAAATGCTATCTTAAGATTTAATAAAGATAAAATGTCAAGCATTGACATATATGATGAGGTGGTTATAATGAACAATGAAATTTATTATAATATGGAGGATTATGATGAATATAGTGAGAACACAGAAGAAATTAATATTTATGCTTAGTGTATTGTTATTTGCTACTTTTATCAATATGAATACAACAATGAAAGTACATGCAGCAGAGACTTGTAAGCAAAAAGGTAAGTACTTGTATGAAGTGGATGTCTATGGTAATGCAATTTTTATGGGTTATACAGGAACTGAAGAGGAATGGACAATTCCGTCTGAAATTGCAGGCAGAAGAGTAACAACAATTGGTGGTATGTATAAGAAAAAAACAATTCATTATAAAAATGCTATCAAAACAGTGAAAACTCTTACAATTCCAGGAACTGTTGAGCATATAGATGCATTTGTTTTTAATAAATGTATAAACCTAGAAAAAGTGGTGATTCAGGATGGAATGTCTCATATAGATGATTCTGCATTTTCAGATTGCGCTAATTTAACAGAAGTGGTGCTTCCAGAAAGTGTAAAGAGTATAGGTGACAGTGCATTCTCCGGTTGTGCTAATTTAACAGAAGTGATACTTCCGGAAAGTATAAAGAGTATAGGTGATAGTGCATTTTCTTATTGTACGAATTTGACTCATATTAATATTTCGTCAAATGTCACATACATTGGAGGAAATGCATTTGAGAAAACCTTATGGTTAGAGAATAAGAAGAAAGAAAATCCGGTAGTTGTAATAAATGATACTTTGATAGATGCTTCGTCATTATCAGGTGATGTGATTTTGCCAAATACTTTTTCCTATATTAGCGGTAATGCATTTGAAAGAAATGAACAAATAACAAGTGTTGTAATACCGGAAGGCGTTAAAGAAATAAGAGAGTATGCATTTGCATTTTGTTCTAATTTAAGTAATGTTGTAATACCGGAAGGTGTTGAAAGAATTGAATGGTCAGCTTTCTATGATTGTGAAAAGATAGAATCTCTTGAAATTCCTAAAAGTGTTAATTATATTGGATTTGAGGCTTTTGATGGAACGAAATGGTTGAAAAATCAAATTAAAAAGAATAAATTATTTATCATTAATGATATATTGGTAAGTGCAGAGAATGCAACTGGTGATATTACAATTCCAGAGAATGTGACAATGATTGCAGGAGATGCATTTTGGCTTTGCAAAGCCAAGAGCGTTACGATACCAGGAACAGTTAAGAGAATAGACCATGGTGCCTTTTGGGGTTCTAATGTAAAAAAGGTTACAATTTGCGAAGGGGTAGAATTTATTGGCGAAGGAGCATTTCGTAGTTCAGCTACACAGACTGTAACAATTCCGAGTAGTGTAAAAGAGATAGGTGATCTTGCATTTACGTATTCTAATATTAAAGAGGTTATCTTTTTGGGAGATATGCCGAAGATGGGGTGTGGTATATTTGGGGGAAGTTCATTAGAAAGCATAAAACTACCAGAAGGGATTACATACATTCCGGAATCAATGTTTAATGAATGCGACAATTTAAAGTCGATTATTATACCGGAAAGTGTAGAGTATATTGAAAAAAATGCTTTTCAGGATTGTAATGCAACTGTAATTATATTAAATAAATCATGTAAGATTGATAGTAACAAAAATACAATAGATGGTCTTGTCTGTGGTTACAAGAATTCAACAGCACAGGCATATGCAGAGAAATACGGAAAGACAATTCAAGTTTCTAAGATTCAGGGAAAGAAAAAAGCGATTTCCGTTCAATGGAAGAAAAAGTATAATGTCGACGGTTATCAGATACAATATGCTACAAATAGCAAGTTTAAAGGTGTTAAATCAAAAACAATTAGTAAAACTAAGAAATCCGTTAATCTTACTAAACTTAAATCAAACAAGAAGTATTATGTTCGTATCAGAGCATATAAAAAGGTTAAGATCAATGGTAAATCTTCAAAGTTATATACCGGTTGGTCGAAAGTAAAGATTGTTAAAACGAAATAAGAATTATTCTCTATAAAAAGAGAGTGGCGCATAATAAGTGATTCGAATCGAAATCATCTTATAGTGCGCCATTTCTTTTTTATGTACATTTTTAATGGAAAGCTTTGTATTTATTCGGTTATTTTATCCGCATGAACATTGACGAAATAAAGCATCAAGCCGATGAAAAGACCGCCTAACACATTACCAATTGTAACGGGAATAAAGTTATTCAAAATGTTAGGAACGGTTAAGGTTGCTAATTTCTCAGCTGTGACGTTGTACACAGTCTCTGCCTGTTGTACATATAAAGGATTTGTCTTCGCTAAAAGTCCGATTGGGATAAAATACATATTCGCTACGATATGTTCAAATCCACAGATCACGAATGCAAAGATTGGAAACCATGTAGCCTGAATTTTACCTGCAACTTCTTTGGCAGCAGCACCTTTAAGGACAGCCATACAAACAAATAAGTTACAAAGAAACCCAGAAGTGATTCCTCGGATAGTGGAGTGTGATACTTTTTCTACCGCAACACTGATAGTATAACCTCCAAGAGCGCCACCACTTAGGTCCAGATTGCCACTGAAAAATACCAAGAGGGCAATAATTAATGCGCCAATAACATTGGAAAAAAATACAACAAATAAGTTACGTAAGAATCGACGAACTCGAATCTGTTTATCTAATGTTGCCATAATCATAAGACAGTTACCGGTGAATAATTCACCACCAACTAATACAATCATTAATAAACCAATTGGGAAAACAGTTCCGGCCGCAATCTTTGCCAAGCTTACGTTGGTAATGGCATGTGAGGCGGTTTGACTTGATACACCACCTAACGCAATAAACATTCCGGCGAGAATACCTAGTACAATCATCTTTCGAAGGCGGAGATTAGCCTTGTTGACAGCACTGCTCATGTTGATATCAATAATTTCTTTTGGTGAATGCATTTGCATTTTGTTGTTCTCCTTTCACTTAACTATCAATAGTTTACTATGAAACAATATAGAAAAGCAATATAAATCACAAAATATCCAAATTTTAGCTGTAAATTTATTGTAATTGTAGCTTGAATCTTCTTATTAAAAGGTGTATACTACATACGTTTGATTTCTGCCATATTAAGACAGATTTCTGTAAAAATAATATTAAACAAATGACAGGGAGGATTTTCATCATGAGTGAAAACGCAAAGAAGTCTGGTGGCTGGCGTACTAATAAGTGGATTCGCGCAGCAATCCCAGCATTATTACTTCATTGTAGTATTGGTACAGTTTATTGTTGGTCAATCTTCAGTCAGGAAATTGCTGACTATATCGGATTTTCCAAAGGTGCAACAGAGTGGGCATTTAGTTTTGCAATCTTTTTCTTAGGAATGTCAGCAGCATTCTTAGGTAATGTTGTAGAGAAGGATATTCATAAGTCTTCTTTAATTGCAGCAATCTGTTTTGCAGGTGGTATGGCTGGTACAGGTTTCTTTATTTACTATGGTGGAAATAATCCTGGAAGCTTAGTGGCATTAATTGGTATTTACATATGCTATGGTTTGATTATGGGTATCGGTTTAGGTACCGGTTATCTTTCTCCGGTTAAGACATTAATGCTTTGGTTTGCAGATAGAAAAGGTCTTGCTACTGGTTTGGCAGTTGCTGGTTTTGGTGCTGCTAAGGCTATCGCAAGTCCAATTATGCAGTCTATGTTAGAGAACTTAGGCGAAGGTGGAATTTATAAGATGTTCTGGATTCTTGCTGGTGTTTATTTCGTAATGATGTTCATTGGACATTTATTATTAAAGAAACCAGAAGGATGGCATGAGCCTTCAGGAGCAGAGAAGAGTCAGAGTGCTTGGTCTGTTATTAAGTCTAAGCCAATCATGAATTACATTGGTATCTGGTTAATGTTCTATATCAACATTACTTGTGGTTTGGCTTTAATCTCTCAGGAAAAGATGATTGTTAAGTGTATCGGTTTGGCAAGTGCGGTAGGTATTATTTCAACTGTATCTGCTGTATTCAATGCTGGTGGACGTTTAGGTCTTTCTGCTTGGGCTGATACTATGAAGGATAGAAATACAATTTATAAGATTATCTTTATTCTTTCTATTGTATTTACAGGTATTGTTATTGCTACAAAGGGTATTGCGAACGGAGAGGGCAACACATTGTTAATCGTACTTGTACTTGCCTTGATTATGGTTGTAAATGCAGGATACGGTGGAGGTTTCTCTAATGTTCCTACATTACTTTCTGATCACTATGGAATGAGCAATATTAGTGCAATTCATGGTATTACATTGTCAGCTTGGGCATTTGCCGGTCTTACAGGTAACCAGATGGCGAACTGGATTGTAAATCACTTTGGTGAGGAAGTTGAAGTGCATGGAACTATGGTAAATCCAACCGGTTACCAGACAGTATTGCTTGTTACAATTGCACTTTATATTGTAGCATTGATTCTTTCTATGGTATGTGTTAAGCCAGTAAAGAAGGAAGAAGCATAAATTCATTATAAGAATATATAAAGGAAGAACTGTCACGAAAGTGATGGTTCTTTTTTATAATATGAGTTTGCAAGCAAACTCTTTATTCTATTTTGTGGAACAATACAGTCATTGGGAAATCGTTGTCAAACAAATAGTTTTATGATATAGTATTTTAGTTGTAGTTTGCTTAGATGTATGAAACAACAGCTTTTTTGTTTTATACATCTAAGCAAAAGGTGAATGGAATACCGGATGGTATAGAAGAGTACGAAGAATAGTGATAATGGAGGAAATGCAGTATGGCAGAAATGACAAGAGTAGTATTAGATACAATGGGTGGAGATAATTCTCCGGGAGAACATGTACTTGGCGCAGTGAACGCAGTGAAAGAAAAAGAAGATTTGTTTGTATATATTACAGGTCCGGAAGATAAGTTAAAAGAAGAACTTGCAAAATATAACTATCCAACAGACCGTATTGAGATTGTGAATACAACGGAAGAAATTACATGTCATGATCAGCCGGTAAATGCAATCCGTCAGAAGAAGGATTCCTCTATGGTAGTAGGTCTTAAGATGGTAAAGGAAGGTAAAGCAGATGGATTTGTGTCTTCCGGTAATTCAGGAGCACTTTTAGTAGGTGGTCAGGTGTTAGTTGGCAAGATGAAAGGAATCGAACGAGCACCTTTGGCACCGGTAGTTCCTACAATGAATGGCGTAAGCTTGTTGATTGACTGTGGTGCTAATGTAGACGCCAAGGCAAGTAATCTGGTTCAGTTTGCAAAGATGGGTTCTATCTATATGGAGAATGTAATTGGTGTTAAGAATCCTCGTGTTGCAATTGTTAACATTGGTGCAGAGGAAGAGAAAGGTAATGCCCTTGTGAAAGAGACATTCCCATTATTGAAAGAATGTAAGGATATTAATTTTATTGGAAGTATTGAAGCGAGAGATTTTCCAAACGGAGTGGCTGATGTAGTGGTAACAGAAGCGTTTGTTGGTAATGTTATGCTAAAACTGACAGAAGGTTTGGCAAAGGCTTTGGTAGGAAAAGTGAAAGAAGGATTAACTTCGACACCGATATCTACCTTGGGAGCATTGTTGGTAAAACCGGCTCTTAAGAATACATTTAAGTTCTTTGATACAACAGAGCATGGCGGAGCACCTCTTCTTGGATTAAATGGTCTTGTTGTAAAGATTCATGGTAATGCTACGAACAAAGAGGTTAAAAATGCTTTGTTCCAGGTTGAAACCTTTAAGAAACAGGACATTAATGGAAAAATCAAAAAATATCTATTAGAAGAGAAAGAAAATGCTTAACATAGATAGTGTAGGGAGATAAGAATTACTTATTTTAACTTATGGAGATTGATTATGCTGAATTATAATGAAAAAGCAATTGAACAAAATATTCAATATGAATTCAATAATAAAGCGCTTATCAAACAGGCAATGTCACATAGCTCATTTATCAATGAAATGAAACGTACCGACATGGAAAGCTATGAAAGATTGGAGTTTTTGGGAGATGCAGTCTTAGAATTAATCACCAGTGAGTTTCTCTTTGAGAATTATAAAGACTTACCGGAAGGTCAATTGACAAAACTTAGAGCATCTATCGTGTGTGAGTTTACCTTATCTAGTGTGGCTGAAATGTTACATTTAGGCGAGTATGTATTGCTTTCAAAAGGAGAGGATTTGACTGGAGGACGTAATCGAAGTTCTATCTTATGTGATTTGTTTGAGGCAGTTCTTGGTGCAATCTATTTAGATGGAGGAATGGCACCTGCTAAGAAATATGTGCATACATTTTTATTAACAGATATCGAGAATAAATCCTTGTTTTATGATGCGAAAACAACACTTCAGGAAATGGTTCAAAAGAATGGAAAAGGTGTTGTTACTTATGAATTGATAGAAGAGTCTGGTCCGGATCATAATAAGAAGTTTGTGACAGAAGTTTTGGTAGATGGAGTCAGTCTTGCGAAAGGTGAAGGGTCATCTAAGAAAAATGCACAACAAATGGCTGCATATAAAGCATTGTTGGAAATGAGAGACTATAACAGTTTGAAGTAGTATGATGAACTTCTGATTTGACAGGAAAGTGCGTTGTGCTGAAAGAAACGGAGATAATATATGTATTTAAAAAGTATTGAGGTATATGGATTCAAATCCTTTGCCAATCGAATTGTATTTGAATTTAATAAAGGTATTACAGGTATTGTAGGACCAAATGGTTCCGGTAAAAGTAATGTCGGTGATGCGGTACGCTGGGTGCTTGGTGAGCAGAGTGCAAAACAGCTTCGTGGTGCCAAGATGGAAGATGTCATTTTTGCGGGTACAGAGCTTAGAAAACCGCACGGTTCTGCCTATGTAGCGATTACTTTGGATAACAGTGATCATTCCTTACCGATTGATTATGAGGAAGTAACGGTTGCAAGACGTGTATATCGTTCCGGTGAAAGTGAATATCTGATCAATGGAACGGTAAGCCGTTTGAAAGATGTGCATGCACTGTTCTTTGATACAGGTATTGGTAAAGAAGGATATTCCATTATCGGACAGGGCCAGGTTGAAAGAATTCTTTCCGGTAAACCGGAAGAACGTCGTGAGCTTTTTGATGAGGCGGCAGGTATTGTGAAATATAAGAAAAATAAAGCTGCAACGGAGAAGTCTTTGGCAGCAGAGCGTGAGAATCTTAGTCGTGTTAACGACATTTTATCCGAGCTTGAAAAGCAGGTTGGACCGTTGGAGAAACAGTCGGAGACAGCTAAGAAGTATTTGCTTTATAAAGGTGAATTAAAGCGTTTTGATGTTAATGTATTTTTGCTTGAAAATGAGCGAATTGAAACGGTATTAAAAGAAAATGAAGAGAAATTACATATTGTTACGGATGACTGTGAACGTTTGAAGAAAGAATACGAGGATACAAAGAATGAGTATGAACGTATTGAAACGGTTTTGGAGCAATGCAATCAGTCAATCGATGAGAATCGTAACAAAATTCATGAGTTAAAGCTTCAAAATGAGCGTAACGAAGGTGAAGTGAATGTATTAAATCAGCAGATTTCCAATGCGAAGTCTACAGATGTACATATGAGTGAGCAGATTGACCGTATTAATCAGTCCCTTGCTTCACAAGAGCAGGAAAAGCGTGAATTTCAGGAGAAGAAAGCAATTCTGGATGAGAAGATGGATAGTGCGGATGACATTGTAGAAGAAGCACGCGAAGTCAGCGAAGGAATTGAAGATGAAATTGCAAGTTTACAAGAAGAGATTGAAAAGAGCAAAGGGGATATTATCGAGTATTTGAACGACGATGCTAATTTGAAAGCAAAGGTTGGTCGTTATGATGCGATGCTTGAAAATATCAGTTATCGTAAAACTCAGTTAAATCAACGCTTTTTACAATTTAAGTCTGATGAGATGAAAGATAAAGAAGAGTACGAAAAGTATAATACTTCTTTGGCTGAGATTGAACAGACAGTGGCTGATATTTTAGCAAAATTGGAAAAAGTAGATGCAGATCTTGATCAGAGTACGATTGCAACCAATGAGAATAAAACCCGTTTGTTTAATGCGAATAATGAATATAGTAGTGTGAAATCTAAGTTAGAGGCCCTTCGCAATATTACGGAACGCTATGACGGATATGGTAATTCGATTAAGCGTGTTATGGAACAAAAGGATAGTAATCCTGGTATTGTAGGTGTTGTTGCAGATATTATTCAGGTTAACAAAGAATATGAAATTGCGGTAGAAACTGCATTAGGTGGAAGTATTCAGAACATTGTTACTGATAATGAAAATACTGCAAAGAGATTGATTCATTTCTTGAAGAAGAATCGTTTTGGTAGAGCTACATTTTTGCCACTTACAACAATTGGTGGTAAGTACAGCGAATTTAGTAATAAAGAAGCATTGGATGAAACAGGCGTTATTGGTCTTGCCAAAGATTTGGTTAAAGTACATGATAAGTACAGTTCGGTGACGAATCATTTACTCGGACGAATTCTTGTAGTGGATACAATTGATAATGCAATTGCTGTGAATAAAAAATACAATCAAAGTCTGCGTATCGTAACCAAAGAAGGAGAATTATTGACTCCTGGTGGTGCTATGACAGGTGGTGCATTTAAAAATTCTTCGAATTTGTTAGGTAGAAAGCGCGAATTAGACGAGCTTTCCAAAGAACTTACAGAGATTAATAATGAGATTGCACTTGCAACAAAAGAAGAAACAGAACTTCGTACACTTCGTGAGGAGTTAAAAACAGCCAAAGAAGACTTTAATTTGCAGTTGCAGGAGTTATATTTACAGAAAAATACAGTAAGTATGAACATTGAACAGGTTTCTAAGAATTTAGCAGAAACTGCCAATGCATTTGCGTCTGTTAATCGCGAGAGTAAAGAATTAGAGTCTCAGATTGAAGAGATTAACCAGAATAAGAATGAATTATATGAGAATCACAAGCAGGCGGAAGCTGCTAAGAAGGCTTTAGAAGAGCGTATTGCCGGATTAGAGAATCAGGTTGTTAGCAAGAAAGAGGAATTGAAAGCTGCTAATGAGAAGGTTTCAGAATTGATGATTGAGTTCAACACCATTAAGCAGCAGGATGATTTCTTGATTGAGAATCTTCGACGTATCCGTGCTGAAGAGAACAAGCTGAAGGAAGAATTGGAATTATATCGTTCTCAGATGTCGGATTCCGGCAAAGCGATTGAAGGTTTGGTTGCAAAGATTAATCAGTTTAAGGCATTAATTGATGCAGATAGAAAAGAAATTATGACTTTAGAAGGTCAGCTTGCAAAAGACCTCACCGATAAAGAAGAATTGAATGCAAAGCATAAGGAATTCTTTACAAAACGTGAGCAATTAAATGAAGAGATTACGAAGCTTGATAAGTCTGCATTTAAGTTGACAGCACAGCTTGAAAAGATTACAGAACAGGCAGATTCATTAAGCAAGTATATGTGGGAAGAATATGAGCTTACCTATCAATCCGCCGTAGAGTTAAAGGATTCTACATTAAATGATTTAGATAGCTTAAAGCGTGAAGTTACTGCGGTGAAGGCTAAGATTAAAGCATTGGGTGATGTTAATGTAAATGCAATTGAGGACTATAAGATGGTGTCAGAACGATACGAATTCTTAAAAGGACAGCATGATGACATTATCAAGGCAGAAGATAATCTGTTGCGAATTATCGCTGAATTAGACACTGCAATGCGTACTCAGTTTGAAGAGAAATTCAATGAGATTCAAGTAATGTTTGATAAGGTGTTCCGTGAATTGTTTGGTGGTGGTAAAGCTACTTTAGAGCTTGTAGATAACGAAGATATCCTAGAAGCAGGAATTCGTATTATCGCTCAGCCACCTGGAAAGAAATTGCAAAATATGATGCAGTTGTCCGGTGGTGAAAAAGCATTATCAGCCATTGCGTTATTATTTGCAATTCAGAGCTTGAAACCATCTCCGTTTTGTTTGTTAGACGAGATTGAAGCGGCATTGGATGATTCTAACGTTACAAGATATGCGAAGTATTTGAATAAGCTTACAAAGGATACACAGTTTATCGTTATCACGCATAGAAAGGGTACCATGGAACAGGCTGATGTCCTTTATGGTATTACGATGCAGGAAAAAGGTGTATCTACATTAGTTTCTGTTAACCTGATTGAAGATCAGTTGGATAATTGATAAGAATTGAATCATAAGGAGATTATGATATGTTTGATTTTTTTAAGAAAAAGAAAAAAGTGGAAGATGTAGTAGAAGAAAATTTAGGGGTATCTGTAAGTGACACCGTTATGGATGAGCCAAAAGAAGAAACTACAATTTCTCTGGAGAAAACTTCTGATATCGTGACTACAGACGAAGAAACGGTAGATGAGAGTATTGAAAGTACGGTGGAAGAAAGTGTTGAAAACAATACAGAAGAAAGTGTTGAAAACAATACAGAAGAAAGTGTTGAAAACAATACAGAAGAAACCGTGCAACAGGCGACTATAGAAGAAAGTGAACCAGAAGAAGTTCTTCAGGAAAAGCCAACTAAGAAGAAGGGCTTGTTTGGACGTTTATTTGCAGGTCTTGCCAAGACACGTAACAGTATCAATGACAGTTTTAATCGTTTATTTAGTGGTTTTTCTTCCATTGATGATGATTTTTATGAGGAGTTGGAAGAAACTTTGATTATGGCAGATTTGGGACTGGATACCACAGAACGAATCATTGAAGAATTAAAGGAACTGGTAAAAAAGAATCATATCAAAGAAGTGGAAGCATGTAGAGAATTGGTTGTCAATATTATCAAAGAACAGATGCTTGTGGATGACAGTGCTTATGACTTTGAAGATAAGAAGACGGTTATGTTGATTATTGGAGTGAATGGCGTTGGAAAGACAACATCCATTGGTAAGTTGGCTGCTCAGTACAAGGGACGCGGCAAACGTGTTATGATGTGTGCGGCAGATACTTTTCGTGCGGCAGCGATTGACCAGTTAAAAACGTGGGCGAATCGTGCCGGAGTGGAGATTATTGCACAAAATGAAGGTTCTGATCCGGGAGCAGTAACATTTGATGCGGTGAAAGCAGCGGCAGCAAGAGATGTAGATATCTTGTTGATTGATACTGCAGGACGTCTTCACAATAAGAAAAATTTGATGGATGAGCTTGCTAAGATGAAACGTATCATTGATAAGGAATACGGCGATGCTCATTTGGAAACATTAATTGTATTAGATGGTTCTACCGGACAAAATGCATTAGAACAGGCAAGACAGTTCAGTACAGTTACAGAAATTAATGGTATTATTTTGACGAAGTTAGATGGAACTGCAAAGGGTGGTATTGCGATTGCAATTCAATCCGAGTTAAATGTTCCGGTAAAATATATTGGTGTAGGTGAACAGATTGATGATTTACAGAAATTCAATCCTGAAACTTATGTAAATGCATTATTTGCTGATATGGATACCAGAACAGATATTGAGATTTTAATTCCGGAAGATGAGGAATAAAAAGATATCGAATTAGGAAATTATTATTTTGCAAAATAAAGAAATGTTGGATTTTCTTTGGCGATATAGGAGGACAAATAAATGTTGACATTAGAGAAGTTTGAGGAAGCGTATAATACAGTCCAGAAAGTTGTTAATCAAACAAAGTTGATTTACAGTGATTTCTTCAGCGCACAGAGTGGCAATAAGGTTTATTTAAAACCTGAAAACCTGCAAGTTACCGGTGCGTACAAGATTCGTGGTGCATATTATAAGATTTCTACTTTGACAGAAGAAGAAAGAAGCAGGGGATTAATTACTGCCTCTGCGGGTAACCACGCACAGGGTGTTGCATTTGCAGCAAAAGCATATGGTGTAAAAGCTACTATTGTTATGCCAACTACAACTCCATTAATCAAGGTAAATCGTACGAAATCCTATGGTGCAGATGTTATTTTATATGGTGATGTGTATGATGAGTCTTGTCAATATGCGTTGGAGTTAGCAGAGGATAAGGGACTAACATTTATCCATCCATTTGATGACTTAGACGTTGCTTGTGGACAGGGTTCGATTGCAATGGAAATTATCAAAGAACTTCCAACGGTTGACTATATTTTAGTACCAATTGGTGGTGGTGGATTAGCTACCGGTGTTTCTACATTGGCAAAAATGTTGAATCCGAACATTAAGGTGATTGGTGTGGAACCAGCCGGAGCAGCTTGTATGGAAGCATCATTTAAGAACAATAAAGTTACTACGTTGCCAATAGTGGATACGATTGCAGACGGTACCGCGGTTAAGACACCGGGAACCAATATTTTCCCATATATTAAGGAAAATTTGGATGATATTATTACGGTAGAAGACAGTGAATTGATTGTTGCATTTTTGGATATGTTGGAGAACCACAAGATGTTGGTTGAAAATTCAGGATTACTTACAGCAGCAGCGGTTAAGAAGTTGCCGTTTAAGGATAAAAAGGTAGTTAGTATCTTGAGCGGTGGTAACATGGATGTTATAACATTTGCATCTGTTGTTCAACATGGTTTAATTGCCAGAAGCAGAATCTTTACGGTTTCTGTATTATTACCGGATAAACCGGGCGAACTTATGAATGTCAGCTCTATAATTGCTGAGATGCAGGGTAATATTATCAAGTTGGAGCATAACCAGTTTGTGAACTTAAACCGTAATGCAGCAGTGGAATTGATTATTACCATGGAAGCATTTGGTCTGGAACATAAGGAACAGATTATTCATGTACTTGCTGAGAAGGGTTATCGTCCGATAGAGAAAAAGGCAAAGAGTATCTATTAGATATCATATAAAAGGAGAGTATCGTGTTATGACAGGACAGAAACGTACGACAGCGATGAATGAAATTGGTGTTGCTGTAGATGTTGGTTCTACCACCATTGGAGTGTGTTGTGTGGATTTGATTCATAAGACAGAGATACTCTCTTTTTCTTTTGCAAATCCGCAGTATATTTATGGTGCAGATGTGGTAACAAGAATCAAATATTGCTTGGATAATAAGGGCAATGCAAAAAAAATGAAGGCGTTAGTAGAAAATGTGTTGCAAGAGAAGCTAATGGAGAAACTTGGAGTGGATTATCGGTATATTCGTAGAATTGCGTATAGTGGAAATACGGTAATGTTACATATTCTGAGAGGATTATCTGTAGAAGGTTTAGCATATGCTCCATTTGAACCAATAGATGTTGCCTATTATGAGAGTAAGGGGTTCCTTTGTGAACATAACAAGGTTTTAGAAAGAAACGATTGTGAGGTTATATATAACTATCTCCCGGGATTTTCTGCCTTTGTAGGTGCAGATATTCTAGTAGGTGCAGAGTATTTGCAGATCGGAAAAACGGAAGGTTATGAATTGTTGATTGATTTGGGAACTAATGGAGAATTGCTATTGTTAAATAAAGAACGTGGTTTTGCGACTTCTACCGCCTGTGGACCTGTGTTTGACTATGTGATAAGTGGTGCAAAGTATGGAAGTGAATCCATAAAGGTGATTGCAAACTGTGTGAAAAGAGGTTTAATTGACAAGACAGGAAAACTAGTGGATACATTCTTTGAAACAGGAATTTCGCTTGATAGGAATTTCACTATTAAACAAGAAAACATACGGAATTTGCAACTCGCAAAAGGAGCTATTTATGCTGGAATTGAATGTTTGTTAAAGAAAGCTGGTATTACTGCACAGGATGTTGCAAAGGTATATATTAGTGGTGGACTTGGCTTTTACATGGATAAACGAGATGCATTTACCCTGAAAATATTACCGAAGGAATTTGATAATAAGATTATCATTTCGGGTAATACTTCTTTGGAGGGGGCAAAGAGATTTCTGTTAAGTGATAGTGAAAAAAGAGTAGAAATTCTTAAAATGTGGGAGAATATACGTAAGTGTACAAAAAGCTTCGAATTAGCAACTTGTGAAAGGTTTCAGGAAATATACTTGAATTCTTTAGATTTTATATAACGTATTTGTTTGGATTTTATTAAAACTATAGACATTGCGATTTTCAGAAGTTTTGTATATAATAGTTACATCTTGGGGAGGGGTTGTATATGACATTTTATGATTATAAAGTGAATAGTACAAAGCGTACTTGGAAATTTAATAAAATCGTATCAGATAATGTTATGAATATCGAGTATATACATCCACTGAAACAAAAAATAATTGTAGATATTGTAAAAAGTGCAAAAGAAAACATAGGAATAAAATCTATTCGTGTATTTGGAAGTGCAATTACAAGCGAATGCGATTTTGAGAGTGATTTAGATTTATGCATTGATTGGAACTTTGATTGTTATGATGATGAGGGTGTCTTAGTTCCTGAAACTGTTTCCTTTATGCACAATATATCCATGATAACAAAGGGGAAATGTGATGTGGTACATTTGCAGTACTTGGCAGGAACTATTGTAGAACAAGATGCTAGAGAAGGGGTTGTTGTATATGTGTATGATGGTCAATAGAAGTCGCGTTTCGATAAAAAAATCGAAAGATGCTTTAGAAACATTTGAAATATGTAATGGAGAAGAATGGTTAGATAGTGCTTGCTTTGATGCACAGCAGGCAATTGAATTTCTTTTAAAGGGTATTCTTTTGGAATATGGTATTGTGTTTGAAAAAACGCATGATGTGAATTATCTTGTATCATTGTTAGACGATACAGATTTTCAGTTTGAAAAACATAATGATTTAATAATGTTATCTTCTACCATTACGTCGTGGGAAGAAGGTAGCAGGTACGGAAAAGGAATTCGAACATCTGTTAATACAGTTAGACGTATTCATAATATATACGAAGATATTTTAAAAGCTTTTTTAGAAGTTCAAGAAAAAAATCAACAAAGCTAAAACAGTTAGATAAAGAGTAGTGTGAAACTACTCTTTCTTCTCTTATGGAGGAAATATGAACATACCAAGACAGTTTTATGGGATGAATTACATATCGAGATTATTTTCTAATTTTCAGGATGATGAAGTGGCAGATTGTCCGAAGCTTTGTTTTAGTGAGATTTGTGATATAACAGAAGTGCCATTGACAAAGAAAGATACATTTGAATTAGGACTGTCTGCGGCAGAACTTTCTAAAATGTTACGCAAGTTAGTGATGACACGTTCTTGTTGTCTGGATGGTTTGGGAATTGTCAAAGGTGAAAACCTGATATGTTCCGGTTATCAGCCACCATATTCTATGGAAAATCCTCATATTACCAATTCTACCTGTAAGACAATTACAGCGATTGCCGTGATGTTTGCAGTATCGGAAGGTTTGTTAGGGGTAGAGGATACTGTGTTATCTTTTTATCCGGAATACGATACAATGTTGACTTCTAAGTACGTCAAGCAAATGACGGTTGAACATTTATTAACTATGACATCTGGTACAAAATGTACGGAAATTACAGCCATGGTGGAAGAAGATTGGGTGAAGGCATTTTTGCTCACGGATTGTCAGTCGGAGCCGGGGACGCAGTTTATTTATAATAGTATGAATACTTATATGTTATCTGCAATTCTTACAAAGATTACAGAAATGAGTTTGTTAGAATATCTCAGACCCCGCTTGTTTGAACCACTTGGGATTAATAATCTCTCGTGGGAACTCTGCCCTAAAGGAATTGAACGCGGCGGATGGGGATTGCATTTATCGATAGATGGCATGCTAAAGATTGGACTGTTTTTAGCAAATAATGGTAAGTATAACGACAGACAATTGATTGATTCTTCTTATATTTGCAAAATGAAAGAAGTGAAAGTGGAACAGGATACAGATGCGTTGGCTACCGGGTATGGATATCAATTGTGGCATTTACCAAATGGTTTTTATATGCTTAGTGGAATGTATGGTCAGCATGTTGTGATTGATGATAATCACAAATTAGTGATTGCTACGAATGCACATAATGACAAAATGTTTCCGGACTCTCGATTTACCAGAATTATATTAGGTTGTATGAATAGCGAGGGACTATATAGACCGGATGTGAAAAGAAAAGAAAAAGTTTTATATAAAAAGTTTACGCAGGAATTTCAGGCGTTTTGTAATGGTTGGAAATTGCCAAAACCAACAAAGGAATTACCATTTGCATTATATTGCAAGAATCAGGAAAAATGTATTATGCAAGAAATTTCACAATTGCAAAAAATTTGTGTGGATTTCAATAAAAAAAGACTGCATATTGAGGAGACTACTTTTAAGTTATTTCCTTATATGATGAGAGGAATGTATCAGTTTCCACCATTTGCAGTGACGGATATTGTATTTAAGACTTCCGAACAATCGATTGAAATGTGCTTTGTGAAAGAACGTACCAGAAAAGAGCGTAGAGATATCAGAAATAACAAAAAAGAAATAAAAGCGCTCTCTGATAATAGACGAAGTGGGTTGCAAGAAAAAATAATTGTGAAAGCAGGCTATGCCCGGTACTATAATCAAACGCTTTCTGTTGGTTCAAATAGTATTCAAATGGCTGCGAAAGTATATCTTTCAAAGGACGAAGATGATAATACAGTAATACAGTTGCATATGGTATTTCCCGCTACCGGATTTAGTAGAAAGATTAAGTTTTTCCTGTTAGAAGACAGAATATCGATTGAATGTATGGAATATCCGGACATGAAGGCAATTGTGGGGCAGGTAGTATATGGTGAAACTACTCTTGCCGGTAATAATATTGATTTGACCGGAAAATTACCGGAGAGTTTGCGAGTTTTTCTGGATCATAAGGTTGAACCGAGGGTGAATGGAACATGGATGTCAATTTAACTATATTTGTTTTTTGTGTGTTATAATTTTTTGGTACATTATTTCTGAGCATTATAGTTGAAACAAATCTATGAGATGTGATATACTTACCTAGTTTAAATCTAGATGATACTTGAGGATAAAGATGAGAATTTGTAGTTTGTACAGTGGTAGTAGTGGTAATTGCATATATGTTGGTTCGAATAATACACATGTATTGATTGATATTGGTGTGAGCATGAAAAAGGTGGTTGCTGCACTTCAGGAGATAGATGTCAAACCAGAGGAATTAGATGCAATTCTAATTACACACGAGCATTCTGATCATATTGGAGGATTAGGAGTATTTCTTCGAAAATATGGGATTCCGGTATATAGTACCAGCAAGACATTAGAAGCAGTCAGCCGGTATAAGAATCTTGGAAAAGTGGATATGGGATTGTTTCATGGTGTGGAACCGGAACAATCATTTGTAATGAAGGATTTATATATTAAGCCGATTAGTACGTGGCATGATGCGGCAGATCCTGTTTGTTATACAGTATCGGATGATAACCATAAAATATCCATAGCAACAGATCTTGGAGATTATGATGAACATATTGTGAACGAATTGTCAGGAGCAGATGCTTTGCTGATTGAAGCAAATCATGATATTCGGATGTTGGAAGTTGGTCCGTATCCATACCATTTGAAACAACGTATTCTTGGTAAAAGAGGGCATTTATCCAATGAGCGTGGTGGCCAATTGGTCAGAGAATTATTAAATGACCATATCAAAGGAATCTATCTTGGACACTTAAGTAAAGAAAATAACTATCCGGAGCTTGCGTATGAAGCTGTGAAAGCAGAATTGTATGGTAATCCCTATAGCAATGATTTTCGAGATTTTAATATGATGGTTGCTGAACGGGAACAGCGTTCGGAGGTGATAGAATGCTAGATGAATCAGGCGATTTTCCTAATCAGTTGGATTTTTATGATGGATTTATTGTTACAATAGTCAGAATTGTATGGTTTGTTAAAGAACTTATCCATATGTATAATATGTAGAAAAAGGAGATTTTTATAATGAAAAAAACAGTAATTTCAGTAGTAGGTAAGGACAAAGTTGGTATTATCTTTCAGGTATGTAAGTATCTTGCAGGTAACCAGATTAATATCTTAGATATTGCACAGACCATTGTTGAGGATTGGTTTAACATGATTATGATTGTTAATATTGAGAATTCGAATAAGGATTTCGCAACCATCGCTTCTGAATTAAAGCAAATTGGTGATGAGATCAATGTGAATATTACATTACAACAGGACGAAATCTTTAATATGATGCACAGACTATAAAAGTATATATTGTGAAGCGTTAACAATGGAATGATTGGTTAATAGACAATAAGATTTCAGTAAAATATTATAGTTGAAGAGGATAAGTATATGATTAATATTAATGAGGTTATGGAAACCAATGCGATGATTCGTGAGGAAAACTTGGATGTTCGTACAATCACAATGGGTATTTCTTTGTTGGATTGTATTACAGATGATTTGAAGACGACTTGTGATAAGGTGTATAACAAGATTACCACGTCTGCTAAAGATTTGGTTAAAGTTGGTAAAGAGTTAGAGATGGAATTTGGTATTCCGATTGTGAACAAGAGAATTTCTTTAACTCCGATTGCGATGATTGGTAGTGCTTGTTGTAAGTCTAGTGCAGATTACGTTGAGATTGCGAAGACTTTGGATGAGGCAGCTAAAACAGTTGGTGTTAATTTTATTGGTGGATATTCTGCTTTGGTTTCAAAGGGTATGACTCAATATGATGAGATGTTAATTCGTTCCATTCCGGAAGCATTAAATGTTACTCAGTATGTATGTAGTAGTGTGAATGTTGGTTCTACAAAGACCGGTATTAACATGGATGCAGTAAAGTTGATTGGTGAGATTGTTAAGGAAAGTGCGGAGCTTACGGCGGATAGAGATTGTATTGGACCTGCTAAGTTTGTAGTATTTTGTAATGCTCCGGATGATAATCCATTTATGGCTGGTGCGTTTCATGGTGTGACAGAGGCAGATCGTATTATTAATGTCGGCGTTTCTGGCCCTGGTGTTGTAAAACGTGCTTTGGAAGCAGTACGAGGAGAGAACTTCGAGGTTCTTTGTGAGACAATCAAAAAGACTGCATTTAAGGTGACTCGTGTTGGTCAGCTTGTTGCAAAGGAAGCGTCTAAGAGACTTGGTGTTCCATTTGGTATTATTGATTTATCCCTTGCACCAACTCCAGCGGTTGGAGACAGTGTTGGTGAGATTTTGGAAGAGATTGGTTTAGAGTATGCAGGTGCACCGGGTACAACAGCAGCCCTTGCATTGTTAAATGATCAGGTTAAGAAGGGTGGCGTTATGGCATCTTCTTATGTAGGTGGTTTGAGCGGTGCATTTATTCCGGTTTCAGAGGACCAGAGAATGATTGATGCAGCAAGTTGTGGTGCTCTTACTTTAGAAAAGCTTGAAGCTATGACCTGTGTATGTTCTGTAGGTCTTGATATGATTGCAATTCCTGGTGATACAAAGGCAACTACTATTTCCGGTATTATTGCGGATGAAATGGCAATTGGTATGGTGAACCAGAAGACAACAGCAGTTCGTATTATTCCTGCAGTTGGTAAGAAAGCAGGAGAGGTTCTTAACTTTGGCGGATTGCTTGGATATGCACCAATTATGAAGGTGAATGAATATAGCTGTGATGCATTTATTAACCGTGGTGGTCGTATTCCTGCACCAATTCATAGCTTTAAGAATTAATTAGAGATTACATAAAGTTGAATGAAGACCTGTGACGTATGTCGCAGGTTTTTATTTCTTTATATTGAGTAAAGAAAGGCTATTATTTAGAAAGTGTACTTTCATATAAACAACTCATAAATGATTTTGCTGATTCATATAATGGAGAAACGGTGATATACAGCAAAAGGGGTTGGTAAATATGAATGAAATATATGCGGAAGTAAGAGAACATCTGCGACAGCAGCATGCGATGAATACAGAGGAAATTTACGGAAAAAAGGTAGACAATTTCAGTAATTATAGGTATTATGGGAATGATAGTGTCAAAAAAGAGAAGACAAGTTCCTCTGTTTTAGTAATTGTATTTAAGTCTTGCTGTTTTCTTGCTTGTGTAATGGTATTTTCCTTTTACATTTATGGAGGACAGGATGTGAAAAAAGGTGCCAGTATGGCATGGGATGAATTAAAAGAACAGATTGTTCAGATGGAGAATGAGAAACCAGCGGTGAAACAGGCAATGAGCTATGTGCGCAAGGCTCATGATGAAATAGAGGATTTTACAAAGACATATATGAATGTAGGAGATTAATTATGGCAAAATTAGCACTTTCAGATGAAATTTTAATGGAAATTGAAAAACCAGCCAGATATATCGGTAATGAAGTGAATATGGTGAAAAAAGATCCTGCTTCTGTAGATATACGATATTGTATGTGTTTCCCCGATGTATATGAGATTGGCATGAGCCATTTGGGGATTCAGATTTTATACGATATGATTAATAAGAGAGAAGATGCGTATTGTGAACGTGTCTATTCTCCGTGGCCGGATTTAGATAAGATTATGAGAGAGAAACAGATTCCATTGTTTTCGTTGGAAACCCAGACTCCGATTAAGGAATTTGATTTTCTTGGAATTACATTGCAGTATGAGATGGCTTATACGAATGTGTTGCAGATTTTGGAATTGTCTGATATTCCGATATGGGCAAAGGATCGTACTTTAGAAGATCCGATTGTGTTTGGCGGAGGTCCTTGTAGTTACAATCCGGAACCAATTGCAGAGTTTTTTGATGTGTTCTATATTGGTGAAGGTGAAACTCGTTATCATGATGTTTTTGAAGTATACAAAGCGTTAAAAACAAAGGGTGCGACGAGAGAAGAAATATTACATGCGATTGCTAAGATTCCCGGAATGTATGTTCCGTCTATGTATGAAGTAACCTATAAAGAAGATGGAACGATTGCTTCTTTTGAGCCAATTCATGAGGATGTTCCAAGAACGATTACGAAAGAAATCGTATTGGATTTTGATAAAGCACCATATCCTGAAAAACCGTTAGTACCATATATTAAGGCTACTCAGGACAGAGTAACACTTGAGATTATGCGTGGATGTATCCGTGGTTGTCGTTTCTGCCAGGCGGGAATGATTTATCGCCCAACAAGACAGAAGGATGTAGAATTGCTGAAGAAATATGCCCGTGAAATGATTGCAAATACAGGACACGAAGAGATTTCTTTGAGTTCTCTTAGTTCTTCTGATTATCAGTGCTTGAAGGAGTTCATTTACTTCTTAATTGATGAAATTAGCAATAATGATGTGAATATTTCCCTTCCGTCGTTGCGTATTGATGCTTTTTCTTTGGATGTTATGAAGAAGGTACAGGATGTGAAGAAGAGTTCGTTGACATTTGCACCAGAGGCAGGCACACAGCGTTTGCGTGATGTGATTAACAAAGGATTAACAGAAGAAGTTATTTTAAATGGTGCTATGCAGGCGTTCCAGGGTGGTTGGAATAAAGTTAAGTTCTACTTTATGTTGGGACTACCTTTTGAAACGATTGAGGATGCAGAAGGAATTCCACAGCTTTGTGAGACGGTTGCAAAGGCGTATTATACGATTCCGAAAGAGGAGCGTAATGGAAAAGTTGCGATTACAGCATCCGCATCTTTCTTTGTTCCAAAGCCATTTACTCCGTTCCAGTGGGCACCAATGTTAGATCCACAGACTTATAGAGATAGAGCACATCATGTAAAAGATACTTTTAGACAACAGCTTAATGCAAAGTCCATGAAGTTTACCTATCATGAATCAGATGTGTCTGCATTAGAAGGCGTGTTCGCAAGAGGTGACCGTAAGATTAACAAGGTTATCTATGATGCATATAAGAGTGGTTGTATCTTTGATTCATGGACCGAATGGTTTGATAACGAGAAGTGGATGGCTGCATTTGAAGAAAATGGTATTGATATGAATTTCTATACAACAAGAGAGCGTGATGTAGAAGAAATTTTACCGTGGGATTTCATTGATATCGGTGTAAGCAAACGTTTCATGATAGAAGAATGGGAGAGAGCAAAACAGGGTATTGTGACTCCGAACTGTCGAGAAAAATGTTCTGGCTGTGGCGCAGCTAAATTTGGAGGAGGTGTCTGCTTTGAAGGTAAGAATTAAATATACGAAATCAGGGCATCTCAAGTTTATTGGACATTTGGATGTAATGCGTTTTTTTCAAAAAGCAGTGAAACGTGCAGGATTGGATATAGCGTATTCACAAGGTTTTAGTCCGCATCAATTGATGTCTTTTGCAGCACCGTTAGCACTAGGTGTTACCAGTGAAGGCGAGTATTTTGATGCAGAGTTTAATTCCCTAGTCTCATCAGATGAGTTTGTGAGACGTTTTAATGAACAGATGGTAGATGGTATGGCAGTGAATGATGTGGTATTACTTCCGGATAATGCGAAGAATTCCATGTCAATTGTGGCCGGATCAGATTATCATGTGACTATTTTGGAAAAAGACAATGACGCAAATTGGAAGATACGCAGGGAAAAGTTGTTAGAAGCAGTTCCACATTTGTTAGAGAAGGACACAATTGAAGTTCTCCGTAAGACAAAGAAAAATGAAAAAGTAGAAGATATTAAGCCAGGTATTTTCAAACTTTGTATAGATGAGGACAAGATATATATGTTTCTGGCAACAGGTAGTGAGTATAATCTGAAACCGGAATCGGTAATGGAAGCACTTTGTAAGGAAACTGGTATTGAATATAACAAGTTTGATTATCAGGTGCACCGTATTGAAACCTATATGAAGAATGAACAGGGTGAGTTGGTATCTCTGTTAGAAAGTGGAACCAGAATTGCGTAAATGAGTAGTAGATATTTTGCAAAATAGTTTTAAGATGAATGGAGAAAGTGAAATGAAAGAATACAACAGATTTCAGATTAAGAATTGTATTTTTACAATATTAATAGTAGGAATATTAGCGTTGGTAGTGGTGTCTCCGGTTCATGCAAAAAATTCAGCTTTTTCAAGTTTGTCACTAACTGGTCAACGTGCAGTAATTATGGATATGGATTCCGGAAAGATATTGTATAAAAAGAATCCAAATGTACATTGTCATAATGCTAGTACCACAAAGCTTGCTACGGCAATTGTTGCAGTAGAACAGAACAAGTCACTAAAAAAGAAAATCAGAATTTCTGGTAACGCAAGTGGTGTTGGTAGTAGTTCCGACACAGTAAAACTGGGGATGAGTACAGGAGATAGCTATTATCTTGAAGATTTATTACATGCAATGCTTTTGAAATCCGCAAATGATACTTCGGTTGCTATTGCGGAAGGAACAAGTGGTAGTGAAGCACGTTTTATGAAACAAGTCAACAAGAAAATGAAAAAAATTGGTTGCAAGAATACGGTGTTTGGGTCGTCAAATGGTCTCCGTTCCAGTAACACACATTATACAACTGCCAAGGATTTGGCGTTGATTATGCGTTATGCATACAAGAATGACACAATTCGTAGCATTATGAAAAAGAAAAGTTATTCATTTAGAAGTATGAGTGGAAGGTGTCATACAGTTTCTAACACCAATGCATTGTTAAGTAGTAAGGATTATTATTGTATTGGAAAAACAGGCAATGGTTGGACTGCAAAATACTGTTATACAGGTGTATATACCTATAAAGCTCATTCATATGTTCTTGTTACGCTTGGTAATGCAACGGATGGTGGTAAATGGAGTGATGCCAAGAAAATGATTGCAGCTTGCAAGAAAGATGCAAAAGCAGTACAGAAAAATCTTGCATTGAATAAAACCGAAGCAGAGATTAAAGTTGGTTCTACGGTTGGATTGAAAGTACGTAAGATAAAAGCAGATGTAAAATGGACTAGCAAGAACAAACAAATTGCTACGGTGGATGAAAATGGTAAAGTAACTGGTAAGAAAGTTGGTACAACAACCATATATGCAAAAGTGTATGGTAAGACTTTAAAGTGTAAGGTGAAGGTTGTGGAGAATACTACCACAGAAACGTCAGAGGTTGTAACAGACTGATAGAAATTAGGGAAGAAATATGACACAGGCAATTATTACACAATTGAATAATCAGCGTTTTTTATTAATCTATGAAGAGAATGAATTGGTGGAATGTCATCCACTACAGGGAGAATCTTCTTTACAGATTGGAAACATTTACATTGGAAGAGTGGAAAAAGTAGTGAAAAACATTCAGTCTGCATTTGTTCGATTGGATGCAGATAATGTTGGATATCTGCCATTGAATGATAAACCGGCAAGAATACTGAATCGTAAGTTATCCAAGGGACTTTCATCAATTGCGGAAGGAGATACCATTCTCGTGCAGGTAGAACAGGAGCCACAGAAGATGAAACAGGCAAGAGTAACAGGGAATATCTGTTTGAGTGGTAATTATGTCGCATTGGATTTGTCTGGTAAACATGTGGGTGTTTCAAAAAAGATTCAAAACGAGAAACGTGTGGAAGAGTTAAAGTCTTTGATATCGAATGGTGTGCGACTTACGGATTCGAGTGATATGTATGGATGCGTATTGCGAACTGCTTGTGAGAATGCAAACAATGATGCGATATTAGATGAGTATCGACGCATTTGTGGTGAGATGGATTCTTTGCTACATAGAGCAGAATTTGAGCGAAAAAAAGGCTGTATCAAAGAGGGAGAATCAGCACATTTGGCATTACTCAGCGACTATGGTATAGAACGGATTGATGAGATTAAGACAGATCTGGTAGATGTATATAATGAGTTGAGAGCAAGTTGTTTTGCAGATGTGTTGGTTTCTTATGATGACAAAGATTATCCGTTGTACAAACTATTAAGTCTGGAGACAGAAATCAAGAAACTAATTAATAAGAAAGTATGGCTCAAATCAGGTGGCTTTTTGATTATAGAACCGACAGAAGCAATGGTAGTAATTGACGTGAATACCGGAAAATCGGTCGGCAAAAAGAATAAGGATAATCACATATTAAAACTAAACTTAGAGGCTGCAGAAGAGATTGTCAAGCAGTTGCGCTTGCGTAATCTTTCGGGGATTATTATGGTGGATTTTATTAACATGAAACGTGAGGAGGATAAGCAGCAGATTATAAAGTGTTTGGAGCAGGGATTAAAAAAGGATAAAGTTCCAGGATATTTTGTTGAAATAACTAAGTTAGATGTGTTTGAATTAACCCGTAAAAAAGTACGAAAACCATTATATGAAGTGATACACAATACTATGTTAAATTCTTTATAAAATAATGGTTGACATTTCATTTATGGGATGTTATATTTTACAAGTGTGCCGCACAAGGAGGTAGAAGTGTGTCCGTTTGACATCACCGTACTTGGCGAGTAATGATAATAGGAGGTAACCGTATGTACGCAATTATTGCAACAGGTGGTAAGCAGTACAAGGTAGCTGAGGGTGATATCATTAAAGTAGAAAAGCTTAATGCAGAAGCTGGTTCTGAAGTGAAATTTGATGTTATTGCTATTAACAACGACAAGGACATGTTATGTGGCGATGCAGTTGCTAACTCAAGCGTTACAGCTAACGTAATTGAGAACGGCAAGGGCAAGAAGGTTGTTGTTTACAAGTATAAGAGAAAAACCGGCTATCACAAGAAGAATGGTCATAGACAGCCATTTACTAAGGTTGAGATCAAAGCAATCAACGCTTAATTGGAACTATGATTACTGTAACTGTTTTTGAGAAACAAGAAAAGATAGTTGGTGTCCAGTTAGAAGGACATGCCGAATTCGGTAAAAAGGGAAGAGATATTGTTTGTAGTGCGGTATCGATATTGTACATTAATTTGGTGAATTCCCTGGAAAGCTTTACAGATGATGAGAAAGAATTGAATGGTAGTACCAAGATTAATTTTCAGAATGTCATCCTGAAGCGTTTGCCAAGTGAGAGAGCGGAATTGTTATTTCAATCCTTCATGCTTGGTATCACTACAATTGAACAAAAGTATGGTAAAAAGTACATTGTAATTTTGAATCAGGAGGTGTAAAACATGTTTAAGCTTAACCTTCAGTTATTCGCTCATAAAAAAGGTATGGGTTCTACAAAGAACGGTAGAGACTCAGAAGCTAAGAGACTTGGTGCGAAGAGAGCAGATGGTCAGTTCGTTAAGGCTGGTAATATTTTATACAGACAGCGTGGAACAAAGATCCATCCAGGTACTAACGTAGGTAGAGGTAAAGATGATACTCTATTTGCATTAGTTGATGGTGTTGTTCGCTACGAGAGAAAGGGAAGAGATAAGAAGCAGGTTTCTATCTACCCAGTTTCTGTTAACGAATAAGATACATGTAATTTAGGGCTGGAGTTTTTTACTCCAGCCTTTTTGCACGTATGCATTGAGCCATGCGGAAAATAATAAAAGTACAGATAGAATGAGTTTGCTCAAAACTATCTGCAGTTTTATTATTTTCCATAAGGCGATAGCCGTGATCGAGTCGAAACGAAATGAAGACGAGGTATATGGCGAATAGATTTGTTTTTTTCTTGAAGTGAAAGGAGATTATTATATGTTTGCAGATAGAGCGAAAATATTCATTCGTGCAGGCAAAGGTGGCGATGGTCATGTGAGTTTTCGTCGTGAATTGTATGTACCGGCCGGTGGTCCGGATGGTGGTGACGGCGGTAAAGGTGGCGATGTTATCTTTGTTGTGGACGAAGGTTTGAATACATTGAATGATTTCCGTCATGTACGCAAGTACTGTGCAAAAGATGGAGAAGAAGGAAAAAAGAAAAAGCAACATGGAGCTAATGGTGCAGATATTATATGTAAGGTACCACCTGGAACCGTTATCAAGGATTTTGAAACAGGTCAGGTTATTATGGATATGTCTAATAAGACAGAACCGGTTGTAATACTAACTGGTGGTAAAGGTGGGAATGGTAATATGCATTATGCAACATCTACCATGCAGGCACCTAAGTATGCACAACCTGGTGAGCCGGCCAAGGAAATGTATGTAACCCTTGAGTTAAAGGTAATTGCAGATGTTGGATTGGTTGGTTTTCCTAATGTCGGCAAGTCCACATTTTTATCAAGAGTAACCAATGCCAAACCAAAGATTGCAAATTATCATTTTACGACATTGAATCCTAATCTTGGTGTGGTTAATATTGATGATACCGGAGCAGGTTTTGTGATTGCGGATATTCCGGGAATTATAGAAGGTGCCAGTGAAGGTGTTGGTCTGGGTCTTCAGTTTTTACGTCATATTGAGAGAACCAAAGTGCTTTTGCATATTGTGGACGGAGCTTCTGTGGAAGGCAGGGATCCAATTAATGATGTATATGCAATTATGGAAGAACTCAAGAAATATAATGTTGAGATTTCAGAACGTCCAATGGTAATAGCTGCCAACAAAATGGATGCAATGAATGAAATGGAAAAAGAAACGGTTATTGAATTGATGAAAGAGGAGTTTGAACCACAAGGTATCAAGATATTCCCGATTTCAGCAGTTTCCGGTGAGGGTGTTTCAGAGTTGCTTTGGCATGTGCATGAGCTTGTAAAACAGGCTCCGGATGATATTGTTGAGTTTGAGCAGGAATATGTTCCTACGTTTGATTTTGATAATGATCCATTTACAGTAGAAGTGGATGATAAGGATCCTCATTTGTTCTATGTGGAGGGACCTAAGATTGAAAAAATGCTTGGTTACACGAACTTAGAATCTGAGAAAGGATTTGATTTCTTCCAAAAATTCCTTAAAGAAAATGGTATTATTGATGAGTTGAAAGCCAAAGGAATCGAAGAGGGTGATACAGTTCGCATGATTTATTTTGAGTTTGAGTACTTCGAGTAATATAAGGAGATAGTAAAGATATGACAAGTAAGCAGAGAGCGTATTTGAAAAGTTTAGCAATGACAATGGATCCTATTTTAAATGTAGGAAAATCCAGTGTAACACCAGAGCTTGTAGCTTCTGTTGATGAAGCAATTCAAAAGCGTGAGTTGATTAAGATTGGTGTTTTGAAAAATTGTTTGGATGACCCAAGAGCTATTGCAGAAACAATTGCAGAACGCACACATTCACAGGTGGTGCAGGTGATTGGAAAGAAGATTGTTTTATATCGTAGAAATAAGGATAAATCAAAAATTGAATTGCCAAAATGATTATAAGGATGTTGCATTTTTGTTGTAAAAATGTAACATCCTTATATCATATAAGAGGTTTACAATAATTATATTATGTAAATATGTATTGGTTACGTTTAAATATTAAATAAAGAGTTAACGATAATTGTATTATGTTAATCGATGGCGTGGAGGTTGTTATGGCATCAATAGGAATTATGGGTGGAACATTTAATCCGATTCATATCGGTCATGTACAAATAGCAAAAGCTGCTTATACACAATATCATTTGGATGAAATATGGTTTATGCCGAATCATATTCCGGCGTACAAATCAGAAGACCACATTGTATCAGGAATACAACGTTTAGAAATGGTACGTTGTGCTATTCAAGAAATCCCTTATTGTAAAGCATCTGATTTTGAGCTGAATAGAGAGGGAAATACGTATACAATTGACACTTTGATGTCTTTAAAAATGCTTTATCCGGAACATACCTTTTATTTTATTATGGGAGCAGATTCGCTATTTTCTTTTGACAAATGGATGAAATATGAGAAAATACCACAATATGCCAATTTGTTAGTTGCACCAAGAGGGGAACAGATAATGCAACTGATTTTAGATAAAGTGAAGGAGTATAATCACTTTTTTGGAAATGAAGTGTTTTTCCTTATTGAATGCGAGGAAATCCAATGTTCTTCCAGTGAAATTCGTGTTAAATTGCAAAGTCTTGCGAAAGCAGATGATTTTAATGAAGAACGAATTTGTAATGATTTGCATCTTTCAAAAGCAGTATTACAATACATTATACAAAATAATTTGTATGTTCATTAGTTAAGTATTGTATTGTAGTAGTAATATTTGTAATCTTAATTGTTAAAAATGTAAAAAAGTAAGTGTTTCATTGAAATAACTTACTTTTTTTGATATAATTTGATATGTACGATGTATATTTTAATGGGAGTTTCTTATGGATAGATTAGAGATGATTGATAAGCTCAGAGACAAGCTTCCGGCGAAACGTTTTGAACATTCGGTTGGTGTAGAATATACGGCAGGAACTATGGCCTTTCTATATGATGTTGATTGTGAAAAAGCAATGATTGCCGGCTTGTTACACGACTGTGCCAAATATGTTTCGAATGATAAAAAGATTCGCAAATGTGAGAAGCGTGGTATTCCGATTTCGGAGTGTGAATATAAGAATCCGGATTTATTACATGCTAAGCTGTCAGCTGTATATGCGAAAGAACGATACGACGTAACAGATAAAGAAATTTTATCTGCAATTAATTGTCATACGACCGGAAAGCCTGGAATGACTACTTTAGAAAAAATTATATATATTGCAGATTTTATTGAACCGAATCGCAATATATTGCCGGATATGGATATTATAAGAAAAGAAGCATATACAGATTTGGATCAGTGCTTGTTGCATATTCTTCATAATAGTATGAAGCATTTGTGCAAAAAAGGAGCTATCGTAGATCCTCTTACACAGGAAACTTATGAGTATTATAAAAAACTCTGTAAAGACTGAATAGAATATTTTACGAATAATAAAGGAGAATAACATGACTAGTAAAGAAATGGCGAAACTTGCGATAGAAGGATTGGAAGATAAGAAAGCAGAAGATATTAAAGTGATTGATATATCGGAAGTATCTGTAATGGCAGATTATTTTATCATTGCAAGTGGATTGAATCGTAATCAGGTGCAGGCATTAGCGGACAATGTAGAGGAGAAACTTCATGAAGTGAAAGTTCATCCAAGACAAATCGAAGGATATCAGTCAGCTAATTGGATTTTGATGGATTTTAATGATATTATTGTTCACATTTTTAATGAAGAAGACCGTCTGTTTTATAACTTAGAAAAGATTTGGATGGATGGCAAAATGATAGAGATATCTGAAATTTAGTCAAATAGTTGGGGGATAGGATGGATAGAGAGCTATTAATTCTCAAGAATAATTTAGAAATTAACAAACTAACAGCCAATTGCCTTATGGTGGCCAATTTGTTTTTGATTTCATTGTGGTTATTTACAATAACTGATTACTATGGCTATGATATGTATAATACATCAGTTGTATTTTTTTGTTGTTTACTTTTGTTAATGATTCCCATGATATTAGTGAATGTTTTCAAATTAGAAAAACAATGGATCAAATATTATGTAATTATGTGTGTAATGGCAGTTGTCTTTTTGTTAGGGACATTTATTTCTTATGACTATGCAGTACTTGCAATTTTTCCGTTGTTGATTGCCACTATGTATTGCGATAGAAGATTGATTACAGCCACGACCTTGATTGATTGTATTGTTGTTTTTTTATCTATGTGTATGCGATATTTTATATTATCTGGCGGGGCATCAGGAAATGAGTACTCCTCCTTTGCAGAAGCATTGATATATGGTGTTTCATTACGAATTGTACTTATTTTAGTTACTACATTAGTAACATATTATATTGTAGATCGCAATATGTATATGTTGAATCAAACATTTTCTGCAAACAGTGACTTGGTTCATAGTCAGGAAGAACTTATTTATGCTTTTGCCGAGATTTCGGAAAGCAAGTCGAAAGTAACGGGTGAACACATTCGAAGAGTGTCTGAATATATGCGCATACTAGGTAATGCATCTGGTTTTGAAAAAGAATATGTTGATAAATTGTCTGTTGCTGCTATGATGCATGATATTGGAAAATTGATGATATCAGAGGAAATTTTGGATAAACCGGACAAACTTACTGATAAAGAATATGCAATTATGAAAAATCATGTGTTATATGGTGAAGCGCTTCTTGCAAAGTGTCCGGGTGATATTATGCAAATTGCGAAAACGATTGCGTTGGAACATCATGAAAGATGGGATGGCAGTGGTTATCTTGGTATGAAAGGTGAGAATATTTCATATATTAGTAGATTGATGGCTGTATGTGATGTGTTTGATGCTTTAACTTCTCAACGATATTATAAGGAAGGATGGTCTCTAGAAGATACATATAATGAAATTGTTCGTCTGAAGGGAACGCATTTTGATCCGGATGTTGTTGACTTGTTTGTTGAGCATTTTGATGAGTTTGAAGAAGTTCTTCGTTCTATGCCAGATCATGAAATTTATTAATATTAGTAGGGGTAACTTATATGGTTTCTATTATGAATGAATATGTAGCCAAAATTCAACTACAGTCAGATGATATGACCAAGAATTTATTAAATGCTGCATTATTAGATTGTCCGAATATTATTGAGAAGAGTATTATATTAAAAGGTAATCGATATATTGTGGATATCAAATTATCCTCTTATTCAATTGAAGTTGCAATAGCAGTTATGAATCGTTTTATGGAACGTTCCAGATATCATTATTCGTCTTATTTCATTCGGTTTAATGAAGGAAGTATGGTTCGTTATCGTTATGCATCCTGTAAGGAAAACCGGGAAGGATTTTATTGTGATGTTATGATTCGATAAATAGCTAGAATAGAATGACAATTTATTGAAAAAAGATTGAATTGATTATGTTTTGGTTGTATAATAATTGTAATGTTGAATTAATAGGAGGTTATTGTTATGGGAAAGAGTAGAATTAAAACAAAGACCGGTTTATTCAAGTTTAACGGAATGAGAATTGAGCCAAGATTGAAAAAAGCATTTAACATTATTTGTATTATATCGGCATTAGCATCTTTTATTGGATTGATAGCTATTGTAGTGGTAACATCAAATTTTAAAAATGCTATGAACAATTATGCATTACCACAGGGTGATATTGCATTGTTTATGAATGAATATGCAGAATGTCGTTCTAATGTCCGAGGAATTATCGGATATGATGAAAAGGAAGATGTTGATGTATTGTTAGAAAAACATGATGAGCGTAAAGCAAAAACATATGAGCGTTTAGCTGCTATTGAAAAGACAATTGTAACATCGGAAGGACATGCTTCCTACAAAAAGATTCAAGAAGCATTGGAAGCTTATTTTATAATTGAAGATGAGATTATTGAATTAGGTTCCACTACAGATTCGGCAAAACGTCAGATGGCTCAGGATATGGCATTTTCAGATTTAGCACCAGCATATTCTGAATTAGATGCAGTAACACTTAAATTAATGGAAGTAAACATTCAAAAAGAGCATGAAATGGAAGTTGTTTGTAATGTATTAGAATATGGTGCTATGATTCTTATGGCACTCTTGACAATTTCGATTATTGTTATTTCAAGAAAAGTAAGTGGTGTAATAGCCAAAGGAATAGCCAATCCTATCAATGACTTGTGCGAAAGATTGGTGGAATTTCAAAAAGGAGATATTTCTTCTCCGTTTCCGGATTATAACGAAACGGATGAAGTTGGAGATATGGTACAAGCGGTATCCAGTACAACTCACAAATTACAAACAATTTTTAAAGATTTAGAAACTCTCTTGAGTGAGATGGCAGACGGCAATTTCAATATTATGACTTCGTGTGAAGACGAATACATAGGTGAATACAATGGTTTATTGATGGCAATTCGTCAGATGAACCGAGGTATGGATGCAACATTAAAAGATGTAAGAAATGCATCTGAAATGGTATCAGCAGGATCAACCAATTTGGCTGAAGGAGCACAGGCATTGGCAGAAGGTGCAACTGACCAGGCAGCTTCTATTGAAGAAATGCAGGCTACTATGGATGAGTTGACGACTGGATTAGAAAATTGTGCAGTTAACATGAATTCCGCATATCACAAAGCAGAAGATTGTGCAGTTGCTGCAGAGATGAGCCAGTCAGAGATGAAGAGTATGGTATCTACGATGGATCGAATTAAAGATACCTCTAGCAAGATTGAAAGTATTATCGGTGAAATTGAAGATATTGCAGCCCAGACTAATTTATTGAGTTTAAATGCAGCTATTGAAGCAGCCAGAGCAGGAGATGCAGGAAAAGGTTTTGCAGTAGTAGCAGACCAGATTCGTAATTTGGCTGAACAGAGTGCTAAATCTGCGATTAGTACAAGAGAATTGATTGAAAGCTCTGTAAGTGAGATTAATGAAGGAAGTAGTGTAGCATTAAAGACTGCAGATGTGTTAGAAGATGTTGTAAGTTCAGTGAAAGATATTGCAGGTATGTCCAGAGAACTAAGTGAAAATGTTAAAATTCAAGTAGAATCTATTGAACAAGCAAATGAAGGAATTAATATGATTTCCGAAGTTGTGCAGAATAATTCAGCAACAGCTGAAGAGACTTCAGCAACGAGTGAAGAATTGTCAGCTCAAGCTATTAGTATGGATGAGTTGGTAGCTCGATTCAAATTGAGAGATTAATGTTATACGAGATTAAAAGAAGAGGTGGCATTGTTAAAAACTGCCACCTCTTAAAATGCATTTTTTCAAAAAGTTCTAAATAATCCGATAACTTTTCCTAATATAGACACTTGATCTACGATAATAGGTTCCATATAATCGTTTTCCGGCTGTAATCGATAATGTCCGTTTTCTTTAAAAAAACGCTTAACCGTTGCGCTATCTTCAACTAAAGCAACTACGATTTCATTGTTAGTAGCGGTTGGTTGTTCTTCGACTAGGATTAAATCACCATCATAGATACCAACATTAATCATACTGTCTCCACGTACCTTTAACATAAAGGTTGTTTTGTTATGTAAGTATTCAGGTGGAACAGGAAAATAACCATCAATATTCTCCACGGCTAAAATTGGTTCGCCAGCAGTTACCTGACCTACAATTGGGACATTCACTAATTCACGTCTGGTTAAACCAAATGAATCATCTAAAATTTCAATGGTTCTAGGTTTGGTTGGATCTCTTCGAATATAACCATTCTTTTCTAATGTCTCTAAATGAGAATGGACAGAAGAAGTAGACTTTAGTTTAACTGCTTCACAAATTTCACGAACTGAAGGTGGATATCCTTTTTGTAGAATATTCTCTTTGATATAATCTAAGATTTCTTGTTGTTTTGTACTTATCTTACCTGGCATAATCATACCTCCATAATTATTAAAATAAATATCTAAGACTATAATAGCATACGCATACACAAAAAGCAAACATTTATTCGGAACAAATTTTCCGAATAAACGTTCGGAAATATATTGACAAACAGGTGTTCTGTTGATATAATTCAAAAAACGAACAAATATTCGGATTGCGAGGAGGATATATTTATGAAACGGTCAAAGGTTTACAATAATAGAATTATGTTGATTGTGTTGGTTGCAGCAATTTTATTTTTTACAGTCATTAATTGTATTACGGTTGCATATGCGGATGAAGTTGTAGAATATGAGAAATCTTTTATTTCTATTGAGATTGCAAAGGGTGATACTCTTACTTCGATTGCTGAAACTTATGCAAAGTCAGAAGCAGAGTATCAAGATTATATTGAAGAAGTTATATCGATTAATAATTTAAAGAATGATACAATTCACAGTGGATGCTATTTGTTGGTGCCTGTGTATACTATAATACCAACGAATTAGATTTCTTTTTCGTAATAGTGAGTCAGAGCAGTAGTAAGATTCTTTCGAATATTCGGAAATTTTTGTTCGCTTTCTTTAATGTAGTGTTTGACGGTTTCTCTTTTCGTTTTTCCGTCAGCCGGACAAGGATTTTTCAAAATTGGGAAAGAATTCTTAGTTGCATATCCTTGTATTTCGCGTTCGGATATATAAAACATGGGACGAATAAGAGTTAGTCCGGTTTTATCTAATTTTGTTACCGGTGGGAAGCAATAATAATGTCCTTCGTAGAACAAAGACATAAGACTTGTTTCAATAAAATCATCTTTATGATGTGCGTAAGCTATTTTATTACATCCTATTTCCAAAGCTTTTTGATTCAAAGCACCTTTTCGCATTTTTGCACATAAAGCACAAGGATTCTTTTCTTTTCGTTCTTTGAATACAATAGAGAATATATCTGTATTTACAACATAGAAAGGTACATTAAGCAAATCACAATAATTTTTCATTGTATTGATATTTTCCGTCTGATTTTGTATACCTAAATCTACATAGATTGCGCAGAGATTATAATTTTCAGGATAAAACTTTTTTAATTCTGCTAATCCTTTGAGAAGGGTATAACTATCTTTACCACCAGATAATCCAACCGCAATATAATCATGGTTTTGAATCATAATATATTTTTTTATACATTGTCGCATGTAGCTAAGAAGTTTTTGTGTATCCATTTATTTGTCTCCTGTTTCATATATTTTTTTATAACAGTGAAAAGAGTTTGTTGTTGATTGAATGTTATTATATTCTAACATGGTTATCTGACTTTGTTAAGATAATGGAATTTTTACTTGACAGTGAAAAATCTTTATGCAATAATCAAATCACTCTAAATTTCATTTATGCATATTGTTCCAGAAAGGACATTTATGTATCAATTTAATATTAAATCATTCTTTTATAAGATTTTTACCCTATGTTGTTTTGCAATTTGTTTTTTCTATTCTCAAGATGTATTTGCAATGAGTATTGCAGATTATTCGTATGATAAGGTTTATGAATCACTTCCGGCCACATTCCAAGATAAAGAATTTGTTTACAAAAGTTCAGATGGGGTTTGTTTAATTGAGTTTGCGAATTATAATGGTAATCCGTATCGGACTTCTGTTAAAAAGAAAAAAGATAGTAATGAGTTTTTGTATTGTATTGACCGCAATAATAGTATTGAATTTACAGATGAATATCAGATAAATAATAATCTGTTTAACGAAGAATTACGAACACGTTTAGGAATTGCTTTTTATTACGGACCATCTGTATGGAAAGAAAAAGCAAATTCTAAGTTTACAACGGGTAATTTTATTACAGATTATTATATGACACAGATTGTCACACATGCATTGATTTATAAATACGGTGGTCAACAAGCCAATATGGGAATTAATTTTGAAAAGTTAACATTTAAAAGTGGTACAGATGATTTGAAAAAGAAAACAACTGCTTTTTATAAGTTTTGCTGTGATGCAAAAATTAAATACAAGAATGGTTATTTTCAATCAGTTGATTTCAAGTTCAATCCTTTACAAGACAGTAATATGTATCTTGATGGAGATCAATTTACTTCTTCAATCATTACCTGCAATACCGATGATGATATGGCAGATGTTACAGAATTTACACGTCGTACCCATAGAAATTTTGAAGATTTGGTTACCATTCAAGCAAAAACTACGAAGTATAATTCAGATATTCAATTATGTATTCCATATAATAATGTGCTAACAATTCATCCCGGGTATTATACTATTCCGATATATGAAGATATTGTTTTTAATCGAAAACAGGCAGCATTATGGTATTGTACTAATATTAGTTATATAGACACAACACAGGAATTGGGCGATTTATTTGGAGTTAAACATCAAGCAGAAGCGCAGATAGAAGTAAGTTTATTAGCTGGGAAATTGTACTTATACAAAAAGGATAGTGTTACAAACGAGGAAATCCAAGATGCACAATTTCAAGTATTACAATATAATTCTGCTACAAAGCAATATGAGTATTATTGTGATATGACTTATAATGCAACAGATAAAAGATATGAGAGTAATAATCTATTTTTATCAATCAATAATAAAGATGGAAAATTCCAGGTTGTTGAAAAAAGTCCAGGTAATAATTATCAATTAGACTGGGATGGACAGTATTTTAAAATCACACCAGAGAAATATCTTCATGAGATACATGTTGAAAATACGCCTATCTTAGGGTCACTAACAATTCATAAAGAAGGAGAGCAGTGGTCTTATAAAGATAAGCAATTTTTGAAAGATAAGCATTTACCTTTATCCGGTGTCAAATTTGAACTATATGCTAAGAATGATATATATTTGAAAGACAAAGTTTGGTATGCTGCGAATACAAAGATTGCAGATTTGATTACAGATAATAGTGGAAATGCCAAAGTCGCAAATTTACCTATGGGAAATTATTATGTGAAAGAAGTACAAACATTAGATGATTATGTACTGGATAGTAAAATAACAGAATTTTCAATCCAAAGAGATGGAGAGCGTAAATATAGTAATGTTTCTTTAGATTTTATTAATCATTTAAAGACGACTCAGGTGCATATTTACAAATGCTATTATAATGATACTGATACAGAACAAAAAGATCCGATTGCATTGGAAGGTGCTGAATTCGGTATATATATAAAACAGGATTTGTGTGATGTAACAGGAAAAGTAATTTTAGGAAAAGATACATGTATTGCAACCGGGATTACAGATAACATGGGGAGTTTAACTTTTGCAGGAATACCATATGTAGAATACTATATTAAGGAGTTGAAGGCACCTGATGATTTTATCTTAAATGATGGTATTGTTTCAATATCATTAAAAGATTTCCAATATGATGAAAGTACCAGAAGTTATGTTAACAAACAAAATATAATTAATAAAAAGCAACGGTTTCAGTTGTCAATTCATAAGACTGGTGAAGATTTTGTAGGATATACGCCTCAAAGTAGTGAATATGGTGATTATTATATTTACGAAATAGGAAAAACTTCTTTAGAAAATGTTTCGTTTCAACTGTATAATGACCAAAACAAATTAGTTGCTACACAGGTAACAGACAAAGAGGGTAAGGCTATATTTAATAATCTTTTACCGGGGAATTATCGCTTAACGGAAACCTCTGCGCCGTTCGAATATATGCTGGTAGATAAGAGCAAGGACATTGTTTTAAAAATGGATAATAGAGAATATAATGAATTTGCACCTCCAACAAAGGAAGAATCTTTTTTCAATGAACTTTGTCAGTGTTCGATTCGTTTAACAAAATTAGGAGAGCATACATTTATTCAAGATTCACAACTCCAATTTGACCAGATTTCTTTAAGTAATGTAGTTTATGGTATTTATCAAAACTTTGATTATACTTTCTTGAATAATACACAATCTCTTGTCAAAGGAAGTTGTGTTGGGTATATTGTGACCAACGAAGCAGGAGAAGGAATATTTAACGGAAAGCTTCCATGTGGTAATTATTATATAAAAGAATTACAGACGCAATCGGGTTATGAATTAGACCCCAATATATATTCGTTTGATATACAACCGAATAATAATCAAATGATTGAAGTATCTGTTGATGATGAACCATTTGTTAACAAGCTCTCAAAGGCATCTGTGCAGATTATAAAGACAGATTCTAATACAGGAAAAAGTATTAAAGGTGTGGAATTTACACTTTATAATGATAATAAAGAACAAATCGGTGTATACAAAACAAACAAAAAAGGAAAGATTCTCGTTGAGAATTTACCATATGGTAAATATTATTTTGTGGAAACCAAATGTAAAGATGGTTATTATTCAAGTAATAACAAATATTATTTTGAACTTAATAGTAAAGAAACAATCACATTAAATATTACCAATTCTCCAATATTAAAATTAGGAATTAATGAAGGGTATAAGAAAGCATTAATAGTTACGGCTATTCTATCTGCAATTTTATTTGGTATAATGTCTATAAGTTACTACTATGCGAGAAGAAGTGGCAATGATGAATAAAAGAATAGTGATATGTATGTTGATTCTATTATTGCTTGTTCTATTGGTGTTGACTTATTATGGGCAACTTCTTGCGAAATTGAATCAGAATACAGACACTGAAGAACAAATAATTAAGGATATCAAACAGGTTGTTGTTTTACAAGAAAGTACAGACGTTGATGTAAACATAAAGAAGGATACTAATGAGACTATAATCAATCCAGATGACGATATAGAAGAAAGAAAAGAGTCGAATGGTACCATAATAACAAAAAAGAATAACACCCAAGATAAATTACCGATTGGATATGATTGTATTGTAAGTATACCAATCATTTCATTAGAAAAAATAGTGTATACAGGAAGTTTACGAGAGAGTCATTTGGAACAATATGATTTAATTACAGCTGCTGATGATATGAAATATAGTAATGGTGGTAATTATATAATTTGTGGACATTATTCACAATTATATGGATATTCATTGAATCGATTGAAAGAGTTAAATAAAGGAGATTTTGTATATATCAATTCGAATGGTACATTGCATAAATATACCGTTTATTCTAAAGAATTTGAAACCATGACAGAAACAAGTACATATTGTGTACAGACAGAACAAAGAGAATTGACCATTATTTCTTGTGCAAAATATGTTGGAGTGGATAAGTATATTGTAATTAAATGCAAATTAGTTTAAAGACATAGCATTCAAACTTTATCAATATTATTTTAAAGTTAAACTAATTACCGGAAAGAGTATAAATACCTGGTAGTTAGTTTAACTTTAGTTCTAAATTCAATTATTCGCAAAACCCAAGTTTAACGAAAAGATATTGCGGATTTTTACAATATATAGTACAATTAAGGTATATTGTACCACAATCGTAATTGGCTGTGTATTATATATAGCACATGTATGATTGGTAATTTTGTTTTATTGAATTGCAATACATAGGCATTATAATACAAACTTAAGTTTCGCAATTACCTAACTATTTTATAGAGAAAGGAACTTCTGTTATGGCGAATAAAACATATCATCAAGAGGAAGAAATTCATAACGTAGAATTAATGCGTGACGTATTACAAGAATTACCGAAATATGTTGCACGTTATTTTCGCTCTATTGAGTATTCCAAAGCCCCTCGTACTCGTCTTGGGTATGCCAGGGACATCAAATCATTTTTTGAATTCTTATGTGACACGAATCCGTCATTAAAAGGAAAATCTACGATGGATGTATCAATTGATATTATCCGTCAGCTAGAATCTGAAGACATTGAGGAATATTTAGACTATTTGAAAGTTTATACAAAGGACAATAAGCGTTATACGAATGGTGAACGTGCCGTTAAACGCAAATTAATAGCCTTAAGGGGTTTATTTAAGTATTTGTACAAAAATAAGCAAATTGAGGCTGATCCGGCAAGTATTGTAGATACGCCCAAAATTCATGATAAAGCGATTGTTAGAATGGAAATAAATGAGGTTGCACAATTTCTGGATAACGTCGAATATGGCAATAAATTAACGGATCACCAGCAAGCATACCATGAAAAGTCAAAAACGCGGGATTTGGCGCTTTTAACGCTTATGTTGGGTACCGGTATCCGTGTATCAGAATGTGTTGGATTAGATATCAAGGATATTGATTTTGATTATGATCGAATTAAGGTAGTTCGAAAAGGTGGTTATGAAGCATATGTATACTTTGGGCAGGAAGCTAAAGATGCATTGTTAGAATACCTAGAAGAACGCAAAGATATTATTACAAAAGAAGGTCACGAAGATGCTTTATTTCTCAGTAGTCAGCGCCGTAGAATTTCTGTTCGAAGCGTTGAAAACATGGTAAAAAAATATGCACAGATTACCACCCCTCTCAAGAAAATTACGCCTCATAAGCTTCGAAGTACATATGGTACATCCCTTTACCAACAGACCTCAGATATTTATCTAGTTGCGGATGTATTAGGCCACAAGGATGTCAATACAACCAAAAAACACTATGCGGATATTGATGAATGGCAACGTATGAAAGCGAAAGATGCAGTGACTTTGCGTGAGAAAAATTGATATCAGAAGGTAAATATAAGACATATAAGGATTAAGTAAAAAGACGTGAGAAATCACGTCTTTTGAAATGTTATTATCTTAAAGTATTTTATTACATTATGTGGATTTCCTTCCTCCAAATGTACTTTATTCGTTATACAATATAGTATTTTAAATACATAATTTATCAAGCAATGCTTGAAAATATTCGGGCAACTCTGAATCAAATTCTACATATTCATTACTTGTTGGATGAATAAATCCTAAAACCTTAGCATGTAGAGTTTGTCCTTCTAATCCTTTAATTTTGGAATTTCTAGGTCCATATACATCATCGCCTAATAAAGGATGTCCGATTGAAGCCATATGAACACGAATTTGATGGGTTCGTCCGGTTTCTAAGGTGCATTCGATATAGGAATAATTATCCTTGAGGGTTGCAAGCACTTTATAATGTGTGATTGCTTCTCTCCCATTTTTATGATTGATTGCCATTTTCTTACGGTCAACCGGATGACGTCCAATTGGTGCATTGACGGTTCCTTCTAACTCTTTGAAAGTACCATGACAAATCGCATGGTATTTTCGTGTAATGGAATGTTCCTTTAATTGTTCTGCAAGATTTTTGTGTGCATTGTCATTTTTACAGACCACCAAAATGCCGGTTGTATTTCGGTCAATTCGATGCACAATACCCGGTCGAATAACACCGTTAATAGAGGAAAGAGAATCTTTACAATGATACAATAATGCATTTACCAAAGTACCATTTTCATGGCCTGCAGCAGGATGAACTACCATATTCTTTGGCTTGTTTACAATTACGACGTCCGCATCTTCATAAACAATATCCAATGGTATGTTCTCGGCTACAACCTCTAGTTCTTTCGCTTCTTCGTATTCGACAATAATTGTATCAGAAGGTTTACATTTGTAGTTCGCTTTGCAGACCTTACCGTTGATTAGCACTTCTTCATTTTTAATCAATTGTTGAATAAATGAACGTGATAATTCAGGAATCTGTTCATTAATATATTTGTCAATTCGCAGGGATGCAATTTCCGGATAATTTAATTCATATCTCATAATTTGCACCGAATCCTTTCTAGTCTTCTCATTCATCATTATGATTTCATACATTATAATTTTTTGTAACTATTCAGTATCTTCATAATTACGATTTCTTCTTAAATGATAAAACCTCTAGTTGTTCATCCTTATACACAAACAGAATTAAAAATGTTGTAACAAAAAAACCAATTGTTACATAACAGTCTGCAATGTTGAAGACCGGAAAGTCAATCAATTTGAAATAAATGAAATCGATTACATATTGAAATCTCATACGGTCAATAAAATTGCCAATAGCACCTGATAAAATTAATACAATACAAATACGTAATGCTTTCAGGGTGTTTGCGTGAAGACATTTGGCATACAAAATTGCTCCGAAAATACATGCTATAATTGCGAAGATGCCCAATAATAGATATTGGTTTTCTAATATTCCCCATGCGGCACCTGGGTTATGTATATAATGTATCTCAAATACATCCTTAATAACCGGTATAGAATCATGTAATTTCATTGTAGTTGTAATATAGTACTTGCTTAGTTGATCGATTATAACAAGTATTACAAAAGAAAGGATTGCAAGTAGATAACTACCTGCAATCTTTTTCTTAGATATTAAGTTTGAATTATGATTAGTGTGATTCATAATAAAATTCCTATCTAAATAATAAATTATCAATACTAAAAAATATCTTACGATATAAAGTTAAAACCTTCGTCATCATCATCAAAATTGCCGATCCAATTAGACTTTCTTGTTTTAACTTCTACATCACCCATAAGAACACCATTCTCTGTCTCAACATCATTCTTTGAACTAACAGCATCATCTATAGTATTATCATCGGCTGTGTTGACGTTATTAGAGGCATTAAAAGAATTCATATTGGTTGTAGCTGTAAAAATAGTTGGAATCTCCTCTTCGTCTTCCTCATCTACGATGAAATCAAATGCATCGCCATGATTATCTTCTGAATCAATCATATGGGATTCATTTACTTTGCTTTCTACTTCACCGGAATAAGTTTCATCTTCGGATTTGGTATTTGTAGTTGTGAAAGCACCCTCAGAATTATCCGCCAAATTATCCACTGAATCATCCGCAATAAAGTCAAATCCGGCATCATAATTATCATCGGAATCAATTCTGTTGGACTCATTAATTTTGCTTTCAACATCACCGGTCAGTGTATCTTCTGTATTTTCTACAACTGGATTATTTGATTTCGTTGATGTGTCAATGTCCATTGCAGAATCGGTTTTTTGTGATTTTTCCGGTTTGGTTGAATCAATATTCTCTGATAATGTTTCTGATTGTATTGTAGCTTCGGATGTTGTTTCCGTTTCTTTTGGAGTTGATATCTCATCTTCTGTATATAATGTATATTCTTTCTGGTTGGATTCTTCTTTTATAGAATCGCTCTTTTTCTCATCAGAAGTCTGTTGTTGCTCCTGTTCAACAACCTGTCTTACTGCGTTGATTGCTTCTAAAACATCGTCTTTGGTAACAGTTTGTGTTGTCTTAGGTTCTTCTGATAGTTGTTCTTCTGTTACATTAGTAGGTTCAGGGGTGGTATTTGGTGCGGATGCTACAACAGTACGTTTCACTTTGTTGTAACTTGCATCTTTCATATTTAATCCATCACTAGTAGTTGTTTTATTTGCCTTGTTTGCATTCTTCTTGGCGCCGGTATATACACCGCCAGTTTGTCGACTAAATCGCCCACCACCATTGGCTGCATCTGCAAATGGATCCATATTAAGTGATGTACCTCTATCGAATGCAGGTTCCTGATTAGGACGTTCTCTTCCACTATTATCATTAGAACCAACATAAGTACCGGAACCGAGACCACCACCAAGACCGCTATCGTTATTAAAAAGACCCGAAAATCCACCATATACTTCAGCGGATGGTTCATAATCATCTCCAAGGTTAATGTTAACCATATCACTATCCATAAGCTTCTTCTGCATATCAAGAATCTTATTGAATTGTTGTTTGTATGTATTGAATTGTTGTTGTAAAAGATAAATTTCATCTTTTATAGACTGCAACTCTGCTTTTGAATTTACCAATGTTGCCTCAGCTTTGAGCTCAGCCTCATTGGCAATTTGTCGAGCTTTATCTTTGGCAACATTCACTGTCTCTTCGGCTGTCTTTTCGGACAAAGTTAAGGCTTTCTGCATAGAATCTTCAATCGAACGATAATGCTGAAGACTTTCGTTCAAAGTTGTAATTTTATCTTTTAATTCCACATTGGAACTATAAAGTTCTTGGTAATCAGATGCAAGTTGTGTAATAAATACATCCACATCTTTTTTATCATAACCAATACCACCTTTAAAGGTGTGGTTTGCTATATCTACTGGTGTTAACATTATGCTTGTCCCCCTTAATCCAATACACAATTATATATCATAATTGGATAACTTAGAATGATGATAATTCAGGAGCGAAAGAAGAACCGCTTAGAATTTCATCTCTTAAATCGCCGGTTACATCGATATTGGATGGTGCGGCAATAAAAATATTAGCTGATATGGCCTGCAAAGAGCCATTCAATGCGTAGCATGCACCTCCAATAAAATCAATAATTCGCTGTGCTGCATGGACTTCAATTCCTTCCATGTTAATGACAATTGAATCGCCTTCTTTTAAATAATCTGTTACCATCTGAGCTTCGTTAAATTCTTGTGGTTTAATTACACGCACTGTTCCATTACTCCTATTATTATTACGACTGTTAATTGCTACTAATTTGCTTGGTCCTGTTGGTCGAACCGGCTTTGGTTTTGCCTTTTTTGGTGGCTCTATAAAATCATCATCATCGTCATATAATCTTGATGGCTTAGCTTTCTTTTTGGGTGGTTCATATTCTTCGTAATCGTCTTCTTCGTCAAATAAATCATCATCATCGAAATCATCATCTGGATCAGACAATTTAAGAAAATCCATAAATTTACTCATACCTGTTTTTGCCATTATTAATCTCCTTTATATACTATAGTTACGAGCTCCAAAAATTGCAGTGCCAACTCGTACCATTGTTGCGCCTTCTTCTATTGCAACTTTATAATCATTTGTCATGCCCATCGACAAGACATTCATATCAATATTATCAATGTTTTTCGATATTATGTCAAGTGATAATTGTTTTAATCTGCGAAAATGAACTCTATTTTCTTCTGGATTTTCAACAAATGGGGCAATTGTCATTAAACCAGTGACATGGATGTTGGAGTAACTTGCGATTTCCTCTAAAAAAGGAATTACATCCTCAACTTTTAATCCAAACTTGCTCTCCTCTTCGGCAACATTGACTTCAATAAGTACATTAACAGTGACTTGTTTTTTGAGTGCTTCTTTCTGTATTTCTTTGGCCAATTTTACAGAATCTAAAGAATGGATTAAACATGTTTTATCAACTACATATTTTACTTTGTTTGTCTGCAAATGACCAATCAAATGAAACTTAACAGGTTTGGAAACATTCTCGTATTTATCACATAGTTCTTGAACTTTGTTTTCACCGAAATCTTCCACACCAATAGTGATCAAGTCTTCTATGCATGATAATGGCTTTGTCTTACTAACAGCAATTAAAGTAATGTCATCCGGGTTACGACCACAGGTCTTGGCAGTTTCTATAACTTCTTGCTTGATATGGTTATAATTTGAAATAATCAATATTCACACCTCATTTATCTAATAATTTGATTTTCGGTAACTGTCGATTGATTTAGTACGATTCTATCGTACCAGGCAATGCTGTACGGTACATCAGCTTTTACGATAGTGTATTCATCATCCTGAAACAAAACGTCAATACATCGGAAATTTGCGACACCTTGATTGACACAATATACACCATCTATTTTAGTCATCTCCGCAGAAGACAATGCAATGGTATCATTGGTGTCGGTATTAATAATAACATCCTCACTTGAAAAATCATTCGGGTCCACATAGCAAAACTGTTCATCGGTAATGTAAACATCCGGCTTTATTTGTCTTACCGTCACTTCGCCATTTTCGTCTAATTTCTTTATATTAAAAAATTCTTTTGATGCTGAATTAGAACCGTTTGACAAGTATGTAATCGGTATCTTGTACACTTTTTTCTGTGTAATGGATGTATTAGGTATTTTAAGACCATTGTTTTGTTCCATGAAAATTACAATATCAATATAGCGTTCATTTATATAATTGACCATCTGTTGATTCAAAGAAATAATAGCAAAATATTTGTTATCCTGTTGTTTTAGTTCAAATTTGCAACGAATATTCTTAGAACTGTTGCTGATATTAATCTTGAGATATTCTTTTTCTTTGAGGCGGTTAGCTTCTTCTTTCGTTATTGGAGCAATTAAATACCAGTTTTCAGAAGTGATTAATTTGTATACAGGATCACCGGAATTGATAATTTCACCTGTTTTCAAAGTGGTTTTTTTATAAGCGCTTTTATTAACATCAGATGCTTTGAAATTATTAATATCAAAGTTTTCGTATCCATCTTTGTAGTAAGTGATAATTCCAGAATCTTTTGTAGATACTTTCTTATAGGTTGCCACGTTCGTGGCATCATCATCTAAGGAAGTTAATTGGTCGATTAGAGCTTCATTGGTGAGTTCTAATACAGCATTTTCAATATCGTACTTAAAGTTATATAATTCTGAAAAGTCAGAGTAATCAAAATAATTTTCGTAAGTAGATATTCTTGTGCGTACCTCTGTCAATGCATCAGTTGACATCTCAAGTTCATCGGAATTAGCATCTTTCAACCGGTCATATACACTTCCTGTTTCATCGATTGTATATACTGTTTTGTTCTTTCCGATTTTTTCACCATCGCGAACGTAATAGCTAACATAACCGGAACTATCTGCATTTACAAGTTTTTCGTCTCGGACGATTAATGCGGTAGTCGTTATATTGGTATCAATATAGCTATTCTGAACTTCGTATATAGCAAGTCTTTCTACACGTAATGCCATAATCACATGAATTAGCATATATACAAAAATTACACCGAAAACAATGGTACCAATATTTATTTTAAATTGTTCTGAATCATTACGACGTTTCTTTCTGCTCAAAGCATGTACCTCCAATTAAACATCTATTTATTGTACCATTTTTGATTAACAACTACAACATTTATGAATAAAAAAAATGAATTAATCAAACAATAACAATACTTATATGTATGTAGTAAACATACAGGAAAGGAGAAACTATGAAGATATTAGATTATACAATTCTAACACTTGTAATTGTTGGTGCATTAAACTGGGGATTAATCGGATTTTTTGATTTTGATCTGGTTAGTACTTTGTTTGGTCAGATGTCTCTTCTTACACGTATCATATACGCTGCAGTAGGAATTGGTGGTTTGTATGCAATTTCTTATTATGGTCGTATGAACAACGAGATATAATAAGTATAGTGTGAGAAAAATTTCCAGCAACATAAATACGAAAGCTACCAAAATGCGATTAAATAATCGTTGTTTTGATAGCTTTCGTATTGTTTAATATATTTCCTTTAACATATCTTCAACGTTTTGATACAAAGCATCATGCCCTTTTGCGTTGGAGACTAAACAAATAAAACGTTCATCTGTTTCGTTTTTAATAAATTCAAGAATGATACAATTACCAGCTTTTTCTGTTGTACCGGTTTTCCAACCTGTAATACTATAACCTGTCGGCATTTCAAATGAATTGGATAGAAATGCATTGGTTGCCGTTAGTGGAATTATAATCTTCTCATCTTCTCGATACATGGTTAAATCATAATTGCTATTGCTGTCAATCTGTACTAAGACATCCTTAGTTAAAAATTCTTTGAATATCAAATATAAATCATAAGGTGTCGTATAATGATTATTATCATGCAAACCGTGTGGATTAACAAAATGAGAATTCGATGCACCAAGCTCTGCAGCTTTGGCATTCATCAGCTCTGTAAAATTGCTAACGGATCCCGATATGCGTTTCGCCAATAATATAGCACAATCGTTATAAGATGAAATTAGTAAGCCATGTAACAATTCCTCAATAGTAATATAATCTCCTGGTTGAAGACCTAAAACAGCAACATTATCTTCATTAAACTCAATCGGTTTCCCCACTACTACCGTATCTGATAATGAAATCTCACCTTGCTCAATTGCCTCCATGACAATAATACCTGTTAGCACTTTTGTCATACTAGCAGGATAAATTCGCTTATGAGGATTCACAGCACAAACAACAGAATGTCTGCTTTCATTTACGAGTAGACCGGCTTCATATTCCACATCCGGTGTATCATATACATATGCGTCATATGGAATTACAACATTTTCATCAGCCAGACCGGATGGTCGAACAATCGGTAAGTTCGCAGTAGAGCTAATGCTTAATGGTTCGTTCACATCGTAAGTATTAATGAAATTGCAACCGGAAAGTAACGCAATTTTGCAAACCAATATTAATAAAATTGAAATCCTTAGTTTTTTGGAATTACTTAAACATTTCACGCCAATCTAAATCTCCTCGATCTAAAGCTTTTACCATTAACTCAGCAGTAGCCAAATTGGTAGCTAATGGAATATTATGCATATCACATAACATGAAAATATTATTAATATCAGGTTCATGTGATTTTGGATTTTGTGGGTCTCTTAAAAAGATTACCATATCAATATCATTGTGTTCTATTTCAGAACCTAACTGTTGTTCGCCACCAAGGTGTCCTGCCAAATATTTATGTACTGACAAATTCGTAGCTTCCTCAATCAAACGTCCGGTTGTACCTGTTGCATACAAATCATGTTTAATTAAGATTCCTTTGTAAGCAATGCAGAAATTTTGCATTAACTTCTTCTTTGCATCATGTGCAATTAATCCTATATTCATACTATCCCCTCCTAGTTAGTATTTTCTACGTTGTAGTGACACGTTTATCACTAATCCAATTGCGGCACACGAGCTTACCAAAGAGGATAATCCATAACTAATAAATGGTAATGGAATACCCGTGTTAGGTAACAAAGATGTAGCTACTCCAATATTGATAAATGATTGAAAACCAATCAATGTAGCTACTCCGGTCGCAATTAACATCCCCATATTATCACTGGCTTTTCGCGCAGTTCTTATACATTGTAACACAATTAGACCCAAAATGACAACTACCAGAACACTTCCAACAAATCCTAATTCTTCCCCTACGACTGAAAAAATGAAATCGGTTTGTTGTTCCGAAATTAAGTTAGTATCTTTTACGGTTGCCAGTGTAGAATTATTCACCCCTTTTCCAAATAACTGTCCTGATCCAATTGCCATAACTGAGTTATCTTGTTGCCATTTGGTTGTAGATGTGTAATCATCCGGATATAAAAAAGCTAAGATACGAGTTACCTGATAGTCTTGTAGCAATGGCGGATTGGGTTGTTTGATATACCATAAAAAACTACCAGCCAGAGGAATCATACATAAGAATGCAATTCCGATAATCTTATAACTTAATCCGGCTACAAATAACATCATAAATAAGATTACAAAAATATCAATAGTAGTCGATAAATCCGGTTGTGAAACAACCAAGAATAATGGAATAGCACATAAAATGGCATATTCTACTAAAGTTTTGAATGTATTAATGGTATCCTTATGGTCTGCCAAAAAATGTGCGGCACAAATTATCATAATAATCTTGGTAAATTCAGAAGGTTGAATTGTAATAAAACTGGAAGAGCCTAACCATCTTTGCGCTCCATTTACTTCTGTTCCAAAGAAAATTACACATAATAAAAGAATGATGTTAATGATATATAATATAAAATGGAATTTGCGAATGAATTTATAATCAATAAAAGATAATGTAATCATTCCGGTCAAACAAATCACTAAACCTATCACCTGTTTGTTGAGGTAAGAGCTATCAGCACTATTAATCATATAAGTTCCTGTAATAGTGGCACATAATACGAGTATTAGCAATTTGAAATTATAATTCCTTAAGTGATAATTTTGTAACATCTTAGTTGATCTCCTAAACGTAAATCTGAAAAATTATTAGTGACAATTTGTAAATCTTGGATGTTGTATCCTTTGTTATTTGATAGTTTTACTTCGAACATCTTTAATTGGAATATTCGCAAACAGGGCTGGAACGCTTCCGTTTCCCTCTTGAGATTCTGTCTGGGTTATCTGAATATCAAGTCCTGAAGCATCAATTTCCATGTACCTTGAAATGACTTCAATAATATCATTCTTAATTTGTTCCATAACATCCGGAGAACAATTGGCTCTATCGGATACTAATAGTAGCTTGAGACGGTCTTTTGCATAGTCACTAGATACTTTTCTTTTGTAAAAAAAATCTAATAAACTCATACTCGACTCTCCAATCGCAATTATTAAGCTGTCTTAATTAGTTCTACTTATTAGGATTTTTTGAACAATCTGGACAATCTTTTTAAGAATCCGGAGTCCGTCAAATCCAAAAATTCTACATTTTCACCAATTACTCTTTTGCATATATTCATATAGGCTTTTCCGGCAAGAGAATCATCTCCTACCAAAGGCTGTCCCTGATTTGTAGAAATGACAATACTCTCATCATCCGGGATTGCGCCAATCAAATCAATTGCCAAAATCTCAACTACATCATCTATGGACATCATTTCTCCACGTTTAACCATATCCATACGAATGCGATTGACAATTAGGTCGATTTTACAAATGGAATTGGATTCTAATAAACCAATGATTCTATCAGCATCACGAATGGAAGATACTTCAGGAGTTGTTACTACTAAAGCGCGGTCTGCTGCGGCAATTGCATTTTGAAATCCTTGTTCAATACCGGCAGGACAATCTAAAATCACATAGTCAAATTCTTCTTTTAATTCTTCTACGAGTTTTTTCATTTGTTCCGGTGTCACAGCAGATTTATCTTTGGTTTGTGCAGAAGGTAATAAAAACAGATTCGGTGTGTTTTTATCTTTGATTAATGCTTGTCTATAGCGACAGGTACCTTCTACTACATCAACTAAATTGTATACGATACGATTTTCCAAACCCATAACAACATCTAAGTTTCTCAAACCGATATCTGTATCGACTAATACAACTTTCTTTCGTAATTGTGCTAAACCGGTACCGATATTAGCGGATGTGGTTGTTTTTCCTACACCACCTTTTCCTGATGTAATAACGATTACTTCACACATACTTTTCCTCCATAATCCCTATTAAATAATATCGTAACGACTTGCAAGAAATCATTACATAATATACTAGATTGCAGTTTTTGACACACGTTCAATAGAAATCTGGTCATTGACTATAGTTGCAATCATTGCATCATCCTTTTTGGATTTCGGTATTTTTTTGGTATCTGAACTATTGGCAACAATATCTGCAATTTGAATGCGTATAGGTGACATAGACAATGCCATAACAAAAGCATTTTTATTACCATCCTGTCCTGCATAGGCACTTCCTTTCAGAGAACCAATTACGACTACATTTCCGTTGGCAGTGACTGTTGCTCCGGGATTCACATCACCAATAATGACAATAGATTCTTTTGCGTCTAAACTTTGTCCGGAACGTAATGTTCCTTTATAAAACAAACCGTTATTCTCCGATAAATGATTCGATTGCAAGACAGATTCATTATAATATTCCTGTTGCACATCCGTTAAAAATAAGTCTTCCGTATCGAATAGGTTTGAATTGTCTAAATGAATGTCCTTAATGTTCTTTTGTTCTAACTCATCTATAGCTTTTGCGGTTTGTATAATATCAAAAAATGTAGCTTCTACGTCATTATTATGATCCATAACATACTGTATGTTAAGTTTGGAATTGGTTGTAATAACATGCAATAATTCATCCATCTCTTCGTTGGACAATTCACGTCCTTGAAAAGTCACAGCAAGTTGTTTGTCACTATCAAAGAATTCTTCAGCATTTTCCAGTTTGATAGATAAGTCTTTGGACAATTGCGAAAATTCAATTTCTTTATCTAGTACGATTGTAATGCCGTATTTGTTTCCTTTGATAATGACTGTATTTTTCATTGAACTACCTCGTAAAATAAATTACATCCTCAAAATGTATATAAGTTCGAAATTAGTCGGCCATATTAACATTACCGGTAATAGATGCATTTTCAAGTTTTTCCGGATCGAAATAATATGCATAAATGAAACCGGCAAGCTCTTCTGCATTACCAGAAGAATAACCATAAGGGATAACTGTTGTTACAGAAATTTCCGGATTAACAAAAGGCGCATATGAAACAAATAGCGCATGAGCCGGTCTTGCAAGGTTTTCTTCCGCTGTTCCTGTTTTACCAGCAACATCAACATTTATCTTATTAATTAACATATTTTCATCGGTATGCTCCTCTACAACACGACGCATACCATTATGCACAGTACGCCATAAATTGGTATCGATATCCACTGTTCCGTGGACGTTATGAGGGTTTTCATAGGTTGTCGTACCCTCTAAATTCTTAATTTCTTTGATAATACTTAAATCATAGCATGTACCATTTGTAGCAATGGTATTCACATATCTAGCCAACTGTGTTGGGGTATAGGAATTCGTACCCTGTCCTATAGCACTACGAATAACGGTTTCATCTGATACTTTTGGAGAAATTTCATCTAATTCAATACCTGAATTCGTATCTAATCCGAAAAGGGATGCGTATTTAGATAATTTTTTTAATCCATCTGAATCAGAGAAATTATCTTCGCCACCACCTAAACGATAACCAACTTCATAAAAGAAGTAGTTACAAGAAACTTCTAATGCTTCTTCAATTCCGATTTCACCATGTTTTCCAGGATAATACCAACATTTTGGAGGTGGATCTGTTTCAGTAAAAATACCTTCTGCATCAATTACAGTATCTAATTCGATAGCACCTTCTTCTACACCGGCAATAGTTGTTAACATCTTATAGGTAGAACCTGGTGCGGTTCTTTGTTGAGTTGCACGATTGTAGAGTGGTTTTGTTTTGTCTGAAATTAATTTTGCATAATATTTTGAATCAACAGAGTTGGTAAGCATGTTATTGTCATAGCTTGGATAACTTACCATAGCCAGTATTTCTCCGGTATCTACGTCGGTCACAACTACAGAACCCTCACAAGGATCAAGGGCTAATTGCGCAGGTGTTATTTCAAGATTATATAGTTTCATACGGATAAATTGGTATGCTGACATTTCGCCAGTTACAAAACTAGTAAAATCTCTATCTTTTTCTTTGTCCAATATTCCTTGTTCGAACATGATATATATTACCTGCTCACCACTGACATTATTAGATTTTAGCATATATTTCATGATTAATTTGTCGAATTGTGTATCGTCTTTTAGAATATTTTGAATATATTCTACTAAAGCATTATACACCTCTTGTGAATCATAATAATCACTAGTTAAATCAAAAGAGGATATGTCAATAGCCCCTTGATTAATGGCATATTGCAAATAAGTTCCTAATGAAATGTTACCAGCAACATACTCTTTGTATGTTTCATCTGTACTTGGAACGGTTTTGGTATTGTAAATTGCGTTTGCTGCCAATGTACTATAGATATATTCTATATATGCAGTATATTCATTATCTAAGTTATTAATAGCAGTATTCTCACGTGTAAGAATTGCATGGATGCGAGATAAAACATATTCCCTGGTTGAATTTAATGTATTATTAACTGTTGTTTCATATGGTCCTGCATTTGCACTCGATAAATGTGTAATGTCTAAGGCATTATTATCAAACAAAGCATAATATACATCTGTTATAGGAATTCGTTTATCGTTGATTTTGTTGTCCTCATCCACTTCTTCGTTTGTCATATTGGCAAGTAATACACTTGCAATTTCTTTTTCTAAAGTATCATAGCAATACTTTTGCAATTCCGAATCAATGGTTAAGTAAATGTCTTCTCCTGCTACGGAATCTTCTGTGTTGGTTCGGTCAATAATCTTACCTAAATTATCAACAAATATTTCTTCGATACCATTTTTTCCGCGAAGTGTACTTTCGTATTTTTGCTCTAACCCTGTCTTACCAATCATATCGTTACTGCCATATTGATTCTTTTTAGACAGCTCTTCATTGTATTCTTTCATTTCTTCAGGAGAAATTGCACCAATGTATCCGATAATATGCGCAAAATATTCTGAATCGTTATACACACGTATAGAATCTACAACAACATTGATACCCATTAAATCTGCACTGTGTTCATTCAATTCAGCAACGCTTTCATCGCAGATATCCATTGCGATTGTAACAGAAATATATTGTTGAAAACGGTTCAACCACAAAGCATAACGAACCTCAAGAATCTTCAATGCTTCTTCTAGGTCATAATGTTCCTTTATGTCGAAATACTTGTTGCCTGCTAAAAGGTCAAACACTTGCTGTGCAGTCATATTCTGTTGTTCCTCAGTCAAATCTTCATATGAAGATTTGCCAAATACTTCAGCAAGGAAATGTAGTCTTTCCGAATCGGAAGTGTTGCCGTAGGTAAGTTTACCTGTTCTACTAAGAGAAATAGGAAAATCAATACTGATAGTATCACCGTTTTCCTCTAGTATCTTAATTGTGCGAGATACAACAGAATTCTTTAAAATGTTTTCTGATACATTGTTTTCCTCTGCTACTTCAGTCAGTTTGGCACTGTTCTCGAAAGTAACAGAATACGCAAGTTGATTATAGGCTAAAAGTTTGCCTTTGCAATCATATATATTACCTCTGGCAGCTTCTACTGTAAGTGTTTTCTTAGATTTGTAGGTGAAGTTATTCATATGTTCTTCACCTTCTATAATTTGTAATGTAAAAAGTCTTCCAATCAACAGTGAAAACAAAATAAACATTATAGTTGTTAAAACAAATAAGCGATGTGATACATATTCAATTATATATTCTTTCATTGCTCGAAAGAGATCTTTAATCATGAACTTCTACCTCTTTGCTTTTTTTGAGACGTAAATTAATACGTACTAATAGTTTGTAGAAAAATAAAGTAATTAATATTGTATATAACATCTCCGGAAGTATCAGAGTGATTAGATACTCTCCAAAGTCTAATCGATTTCTTAACAAAAAATAGATCAGATATATCAATATATTGTAAATCAAATCATTCATTGAAATCATTATCATCGGTAACAATACATCTTCTACATAATAAATTCTGTGAAAGAAACCGTTAATATATCCCATAGTCATATAAATTAATGCATATGGTCCTAATACTGTTCCAAAGAAAATATCAATTAATAAACCGGAGAAGAATCCGACTAGCATTCCTTCTTTTCGACCACGCATTAAACCAAAGGACATCGTTACAATCAAAAGTAAGTTGGGTACTACGCCTGCCAAAGAAAGGTAATGAAACAAGGTTGATTGCAGTATAAAACATATAATGATAATAAATCCAATTGTAATACAGCGTTTCATATATTATTCTCCATTTGTTCCCTCGGATGGGGTGTCTTCGTTATCGGATTCTTGATTACGAACAGTATCTTCTTCTGATGTGTTTGCTTCTGTTGTTGAGGGTGGTTCGGTTGTATTTGCCTCGGTTGAGTTTGCTTCAGTTGTGTTTGCTTCAGTTGCCGGAGGTGTTTGTGTTGTATTTGCATTGGTATTAGAAGATGGTTCTTGTGTATTGGTTATATTATCATAAATATTCTTGTTCGTTGAATTAATATTCAAATCAGACTTCATATCTAAAATGACAAGTACTTCCTGGAGATTGGTAAAATCAACAACAGGAAGACATTTGGCTGATTTGGTTAAATTATTAGCATCCATCTCTACTTCTGTGATATATCCGATTAATAAACCTGGTAAAAACTTATCACTTACATGAGAAGTAACAAGTTCCGCTCCTTCTTCTATGATATCGGCTTTGTTAATATAACCAACATTGATATATCCATCTTTCATATGAGATAAGTCACCTGCTACAGTACATAATGTTTCTGTGCCGGAAATAGCAGCACTTACGTTGCTGTTATCATCAATAATAGCACGTACTTTAGAGTAATTACTTCCCACCTCTGTAACAATACCAGCTAAACCACTACCTGCTAGAATATTGCATCCAACTTTAACACCATCTTTTTCCCCTTTATCAATTACAAAAGTAGAAAACCAATTCGTGGAATCTGTTGCAATGACTCTGGCACCTATAGTGTTGTATTGTACATATTGTTCTTTAAGTGCAAGTAACTCTTGTAAACGATGAAGCTCATAGCTTTCCTGTTCATATATCTTAATCTGTGCAATATATTCTTCCATTTTCTCTTGTAGTTGTGCATTTTCTTCAAGGAGTTCTTCTTTCTCACGACTATCAAGAACACTATCGAATATGGTAGAACCAACCTTATTCACACCAGACTGCATCGGGGTAATAATTGTGCTGGTTAAAGCTTTCAATGGGGAAAAACGATCCTCAAATAATACAGATAAAAATAACATAATAAAGCAAATTACCGCCAAAAATAAATAGATATATTTTGGTGGAATTTCTCGTTTGTCACGAAAATTCATAACGTCACCATCCTTTAGATAAAGCGATATACAATGATACCGATTATTAATCCAATAATACTTGCAATATTAATTGTAATGGTTAATCCGAATGTTAATACTAATATTCCTAAATCTAGTACAACCGGGGATGTAAGTCCAAATGTGTTGCCATAAGCAAGCCAACTCAAAAAGCTTATATTAGATGCTAGTGTACCTAAATAACCACCTAATACAATGCCGCATAATAATATAACAACCAATACCCAATTATTCTTACGTGAATTACCAACTGCTCCTGCCATGATTCAATCTCCTTTATCCTCATATAAAATCACATTCGATTATCATATCATAATTCATACATTTCTACAAGATTATGTTAATTAAGCCTTTTTTCTCTAATTGTGCTAATGACTTCATAATACCAAATTTGGCGTGATGATAGGATAATCCACCTTGGAAATATACGGTATAAGGCTCATGCATTGGTGCATCTGCAGATAATTCAATCGATGCACCGGAAATAAATGCACCCGCAGCCATAATGACATCGCAATTATAACCAGGCATTGGCCATGGTGTTGGTGTAACGTGTGAATCAATTGGAGCTGCATATTGGATGCCTTCACAAAATGCAATTACTTTCTCAGGATCATGGAAGGTTACAGCCTGTATAATATCATGACGAGATTCCGTTGCATTCGGTACACATTCAAAACCTAAACGTTCGTAGAGATTGGCTGCAAAGATAGCACCCTTAAGAGCTCCGTTCACAACTTGTGGAGCATTGAATAAACCTTGGAAAAAGTCTTTATTAACGCCTAATGTTGCACCTACTTCTGCACCAAGTCCCGGTGCTGTTAATCGATAATAGGCATTCTCAACACATTCCTTAGTACCACAGATATATCCACCGATTGGTGCCAATCCACCACCCGGATTCTTGATAAGGGAACCGACTACCATATCTGCACCAACATTGGAAGGCTCATCCAGTTCTACAAATTCTCCATAACAGTTATCGACCATACAGATAATGTTAGGATTAATATTCTTGATAAAGGAAATCAATTCTCCTATCTGTTTCACACTAAAGGTAGGTCTTGTAAGATAACCTTTAGAACGCTGGATGGTCATCATTTTAGTCTTGTCAGAAATTGCGTTCTTAATACCTTCATAATCAAAGGTTCCATCTTCTAATAATTCCACTTGTTTGTAAGTTACACCATATTCAGCTAACGAACCTTTAGATGGTCGAATACCAATAATTTCTTCCATAGTATTGTATGGTTTACCAACCGGTGAAATCAACTCATCTCCAGGTCTCAAATTGGAAGATAAAGCTATAGCTAATGCATGAGTACCACAAGTAATCTGTGCACGCACTAAAGCTGCTTCCGTTCCGAAAATCTCTGCGTATACCTTTTCTAGGGCTTCACGTCCCATATCATTATATCCGTATCCGGTTGTAGGACCTAAATGTGCTTCTGAAATCTGGTGTTTTTGCATAGCAGACAACACCTTTAATTGATTACATTCTGTAACCTTATCCATCTCAGCAAAACGTTCTTTAAGAGATTCCTCAATTTCCTGACATAGCATAAGAACTTCTTTCGAAATCCCCATTTGTTCATAAGCTTCTGTAATATGATTATGCATAATGCAAATTCTCCTTCGCTATTGTATCTTAATATTGTTATAGAATAACTATTCAGTATCTTCATAGTTACCAGTTACGTTATATTATACATTTCTCTTGTAAATTCTCTAGCATGAATGTTAACATCTTATCTTCTGTCTCAAACAGATTCTTATCCACCCACGTTATAGCTTTTTCTCTGCGGAACCATGTAAGCTGACGCTTGGCAAAATGTCTGGTATCACGTTTCAAAATATAGATGGATTCTTCTAAGCTGCAATCTCCTTGTAAGTAGGAAACAATCTCTTTGTAGCCTAAACCTTGCATAGAAACCATATCCGGTGTACAGCCGTAATCCAACAATTTCTGTACTTCGTTTACCAATCCCTGTTCCACCATAATATCAATACGTTGCTCAATACGATTGTATAATACGGCTCTGTCATCGTTAAGAACAAAGTATTCAAAGTTATACGGAGACTCTTTTTCTCGCTGTTCTTGATTATGCTGTGATATAGGATATCCTGTATCATGGTAAAATTCTAATGCACGAATCACCCGTTTTACATTGTTTTCATGAATTTCCTCATAGGATATTGGGTCGATATCTTTCAAACGCTCGTGTAAGGCATGGGCGCCATATTGCTCATATTCGGCGGTAAGCTCTGCGCGATATGCAGAAACTTCTGTATTCTCAAAGGCAATATCATACAATAAGGACTGAATGTAAAATCCTGTTCCACCAACCACAATTGGTATCTTGCCTTTCGCATAGATTTCTTCTAATGCCTGCTTGGCCATAGTCTGGAATGTAAATACATTGAAGTCTTCTTTGGGATCTAGCACATCAATCAGATAATGCTTAATCCCATCCATTTCGTTTGACATAATTTTAGCAGTTCCGATGTCCATATATTTGTACACCTGCATAGAATCTGCTGAAATCATTTCACCATTAATTGCTTTCGCTAATTTGATAGATAAAGCAGTCTTTCCTACGGCTGTAGGTCCGGTAAGAATGACTAAAGGTTTTTTTTGTATTAAATTGTCACTATGTTGTACTGTTTTGTTTGTCATATTATATTCCAATCTTTGCTATATAAATGTCGAAATTAAATGTTATATGGCATACTTTTGCAATCATTACTAATTTTGAATACGCTTAAATTTACGTTCTATTTCCGTTTTTGTCAAGGAAATCATTGTTGGCCTTCCGTGCGGACAATTATAAGGATTATCTAGTGTCAACAGTTCGTCAATCAGTGTATCTGCTTCCATTGTTGTAATTTCCGTGTTTCCCTTGATTGCTGCTTTACAAGCCATAGTAGATAATTTTTCTACGAAGAAATCTATACTAATTGATCCAATATCCTCTGTCAGAGCATTTAATAATTCGTCAAATAAATGCTGTGGATTAACACCCATAATATCATCCGGCATAGCACGAACCACAATGGAATCATCTCCAAAATCTTCAATATCAAAACCTGTCTGTTCAAAAAAATCCAAATGATTCATTACAGTGGTGTGTTCAATGCTATCCAAATGAAGTACCTTAGCAGGTAATAACTGTTGGGATAATGTCTGTTTGTTTGACATTTGTTTCATTAGACGTTCAAACATGACTTTTTCATGTGCCGCGTGTTGGTCTACAATATACATTTTTTCATCATATTCAATCATCCAATAGGTTTTGAATACCTGTCCGATTAATCGATGTTTCTTTCTTGCGCCCTCAGAAATGAATTGTTCTACTGGTATAGAAAATTGTTCATTTGTTGCTTCCGTTTGCGTAACATTGTCTTCTTTTATCTGAATTACAGATTTCGCTACATCTTCCGTTTCTGGCAAAACATGAACTGTTGGGATATGGGATGAAACATCTTGCAACGGTTTTGCCTGAACCTCGATTGTTTTATCCACATTATTTCCTTGTGGTTTATCAGGTGATGTTATCTTTGATTCTTGCTTTATTTCATGCTCTGTTACTTTTTGTTGATAACGCAATGCTCTCGCTTTGTTTTCAAACGGTTCCGGTACATTAGTTGTTTGTTTCTTTTGTTGTTCTATGGTAATAGCGCGCTCCTCTTTCGCTGTTCGAAGAGACACATCTTGAATCATTTCCTCACTCAATAAAACCTGACGAACACTGGTTTTTACAAAGTCAAATAACTGTTCGCCATCGGCATATTTGAATTCCATTTTCGTAGGATGGACATTAACATCTAATTTGTTGCTATCTAGAGTGAAATGTAATGCTGTAAATGGGAATTTATGTATCATAACAAAGGATTTATATGCTTCTTCAATGGCTTTTGTTACAATATTGCTTCGTATATAACGTCCATTAACAAAGTAATGTTCAAAACTGCGATTTCCTTTGGACACATAAGCTTTTCCAACATAACCTTCCACCGTAAAATCTCCTATGGAGCGTTTAACAGGCAACAAATTACTTGAAACATCTTTACCATATAAGTGATAAATCACATCTTGTAGCTTACCGTTACCGGATGTGGCAATTTTGTTATTTCCGTTAATAATATATTTGAAAGAAACTTCTGGTTTTGACAAAGCAAGTCTGGTTATCAATTCCGTAATATAACTGCCTTCTGTCATAGCAGTTTTTAGGAACTTCTTTCTGGCAGGAACGTTGTAAAATAAATTACGTACAATAACGGTTGTACCTGTCGGTGCGCCAATCTCCTCACATGCAATTTCTTTACTTCCATGAATTTCATAACGCAGGCCGGTCAAATCATGCGCAGTTTTTGTAATACATTCTACTTGTGCTACAGCAGAAATACTGGCAAGAGCTTCACCTCGGAATCCTAGGGAACTTACACTTAATAAATCCTCAATTGTCATAATTTTACTGGTGGCATGACGAATAAATGCAGTGGGAACCTCTTCTTTTGGGATTCCGGCACCATTATCTGTAATTCGTATAAACGACATACCGCCATCTTTAATTTCTACAGTTACTGCAGTTGCACCTGCATCAATGGCATTTTCTACTAATTCTTTGACTACAGAGGATGGTCTTTCTACTACTTCGCCTGCCGCTATTTTATTAATGGTTGCCTGGTCTAAAACCTTAATCATATATTTGCTCCTTATCATTCTAATTGAGATATTACGCTATTGCGAAACTCATTCGCTCAAATTATATGTCATGATATCTTCATAAGGATTCGTCTTTGCAAGTCCTAATTTTGTAATTCTACCTTCAAAAGGTCCGAATTGATGTTGTAACACCTGAAATGCAATTTGCATTTCTTCTCTGGATAGTTGTTTGCCAATGGTTGTGTGTGGCATCCAGTTAAATGGTCGATAATATGGACTTAACTGAACGCCATCTATTTGTTTCAATGCGTCGGTAATATCTTCGCATAATCGATGAAGATAGGTATTTAATACCGGCGAAAGATATATTACATAGGGTAAAAACATTCCAACGGAAGTCCACTGAATTGTACCTTGTTGTAGTTGGCCAATACTTTGTTCAAATAAAGACATTGCAAGGCCAATATCATTGGTTTTAAAAGAGGATATTGTGATATGCGGTGGCACTTTTCCATCTACCATACAATAATTGCCGGTTTTTTTGGCTACTTGATTTATGTATTGCTGGATTCTATTGTTGGTTTCCTCGTCAAGATACGCTGAAATCAAATACAAAATTAATCACCTCTTCCGCCATTTCTTCTATTGTTAAAAAATGCGCTTTCTACTTTAATCTGTCTTGTAAATCGCTCAAATACAATAATGCTTTCATTGGTGTCATATTTGATAAGTCTAAAGACTTGATATCTGCAACGACACTGGATTCTTCTGCGTTACCAAAGAGAGATAGCTGTCCGTCTGCTTCTTTTGACTTTCCTTTGCTTCCCTTTGCTTTGGTTACAGTATCCTCTAATACTTTCGGCATAATATCTGCAGCCGATGTCACGTTGATGTCGTGCTCGGATAATTCTGCCGAAATTTCCTTTGCTCTTGCAAGGACAACTTCAGGCACGCCTGCAAGTTTTGCTACCTGAATACCATAACTCTTATCTGCTCCACCTTTAATAATCTTACGAAGGAATACAATATCGTCTCCGGATTCTTTGACAGATATACAATAGTTATTAACACCTTCTAATTTGCCCTCTAACTCCGTCAATTCATGATAGTGTGTTGCAAATAAAGTTTTTGCACCTAATAAATCCGTAGAACTGATATATTCTACTACTGCCCATGCAATGGATAATCCGTCATAGGTAGAGGTTCCACGACCGATTTCATCTAATATTAATAAGCTGTTAGATGTGGCATTGCGAAGAATATTGGCCACTTCGCTCATTTCAACCATAAATGTACTTTGTCCGGAAGCAAGATCATCTGATGCACCTACACGGGTAAAAATACGGTCTACAATTCCAATATCCGCTGATGCAGCTGGTACATAGGAACCAATCTGTGCCATTAATACAATTAAGGCAACCTGACGCATATAGGTGGATTTACCAGCCATATTGGGACCTGTAATAATAGATACACGATTCAAGTCGTTATCCAAGACGGTATCGTTGGTGATAAAGGAATCATTATCTAACACCTTTTCGACTACAGGATGGCGTCCTTCCTTGATATCAATTCTTCCTTCTGTATTAATAGATGGTCTGATAAAATGATTCTTTTCCGCAACATATGCTAAAGATGCCAAAGCATCCAAATCTGCGATGATTTTAGCTGTTTTTTGAACACGCTTTACCTCTTTTGCAAGATTTTCTCTCACTTCCACAAACAAATCATATTCTAATCCGTACAAACGGTCTTCTGCTCCCAATATCTTCCCTGCAATATCTTCTAATTCGTCTGTAGAATAACGCTCTGAATTAGCAAGGGTCTGTTTGCGAATAAAATGTTCCGGTACCAAATCCTTATAGGAATTGGTTACGTCAAAATAATATCCGAATACTTTATTGAATTTGATTTTCAAGTTTTTGATTCCGGTTGATTCACGCTCTCTGGTTTCTAGGTCTATCAACCACCCCTTGCCATCAGACTTGGCACTTTTCAATGTATCAACAGATTCGTTATAACCATCTTTGATGATTCCACCTTCTTTTACAAGAATAGGTGGTTCATCTGTAATTGCATCTTCAATTAACTGATATAAATCCGTCAATTCATCTAATTCATGTTCGTATTCTGCAAGTAACCCTTTATCAAACTCGCGTAATATCGTTCGTACATGCGGTAAAATAGCAATTGAATTCTTAAAGGCAATCAAATCCCTTGGATTGGCTGTTTTTAACGTAATTCGAGTCATTAATCGTTCCAGATCATAAACAGCATTCAAGTATTCGCGAAGCTCATCTCTTGTAATCATGGAATCGTTGAAATTCTCAATCGCATCCAAACGATTTTCAATCATTTCTTTACGGATACAAGGTTGTTCAACCATGGAACGTAAAGTTCTGGCACCCATAGCCGTTTTAGTTTTGTCCAATACCCATAGCAAAGAACCACGCTTATTTTTGTCACGCATGGTTTCACAAAGCTCCAGATTTCTTCTGGAAGCACTATCCAACACTACATAATCTTCTACGTGATATGTTTGAATATGATTAATGTGGTCTACTGCTCCCTTTTGTGTGTCTTTCAAATAATAAAGCAAACAGCCCACAGAACGGAGCGCCTGCGGGTAATCCTTTAATCCGAGTCCTTCCACATTCATCAAATGAAATTGATCCTTGATAAGACTCTCGTTCATATCATAGTCATAATACCAGTCTTCCATAACGGAAATCATAGTATGTTCTTTCTCTTTAAGAGTGGATAGGCTAATGCCGATACTACCATGCTTTTCTATTGGGACAGCCTCATTTACAAGTATTTCAACTGGTGCAAATTTGGAAATCTCATCCATTACTTTATTCATAGATTCTACTTCTGTTGTAAAGAAATCACCTGTTGTTATATCTGCAAAAGAAATTCCGTATTTATCATCGTAAAAAATACTCATAAGATAATTATTCTTTGTTTCGTTAAGACTTCCGGTACTCATATTGGTACCAGGCGTTACAATTTTTACTACCTCACGCTTTACAAGTCCTTTTGCTTGTTTTGGATCCTCTACCTGCTCGCAAATAGCAACTTTATAGCCTTTTTCAACCAAACGATTCATGTAGTTTTCGTATGCATGAAATGGAATACCGCACATCGGAGCACGTTCTTCCATACCACAATCTTTACCGGTTAGTGTGATTTCAAGCTCTCTAGAGGCTGTAATAGCATCTTCAAAGAACATTTCATAAAAGTCACCTAGTCGGTAGAATAATATACAGTCCTTGTACTCTTCTTTTGTTTTGCAGTACATTTCCATCATAGGGGTCATTTGCTTGTCCTCTTTCTTATAATTTGTTGTATATTTCAATGATTCCAAATTATTGCAGTTTCAGATAAAATTTTTTTTACATCATCTTGATTAATTGATGTTAACTGAGCAATTTCATTTATATTCATTTTGGAATGGGTTGTTGCATAACTAATCACTTTTGATATATTTTCTAGTGAATATTCTTCAAATTCCGGATGACGTTCTTTCACCTTTACTTCCACATCATAATTAGTATCTGTATATGGAATATTATTCGGACATACATATTGAAATTCGGGTACATATTTATTATCGAATCGAAATGCTTGTTCAAGTAAGGGGCTGATTATTGCACGTTCTTGCCATGTAAAACCAGAATATGTAATTACTCCTATTATTTTTAAATACTTTCCGTCTTGAAATCTTTGTTCTTCTGTAAACACATACATTGATTTAAAATAATATTTTTTAAGAATCAAGAAATAATATTCATTGACATTATATTTTGTATTAAATTTTTGCTTTAATATGTTTTGTCTGGATTTATCATCAGGTCTGTTTAAAATAAATGGGGATAGACAAATCGGTATAACATAAACATTATTGTTCGCATCAGCAAACGGAAAATGAAAATACGACATATCTTCTATATGTTCAAGCGGAATTCTAAGTCCATCATATGTTAGCAGATGCATTTTTTTTAGTTCATCTCTTTTGTCAGGATATTCATCTAGATATGCAAATTTAAAATCATCATTCATTTTAGCATTCCTTCTCTTGTAAATTTTATATAATTATAAGAATATTCACTACAATAATTAGACTTGCAACTACCACATATAGTATACTAGCTATCAAAGCATACTTTTAAATAATTAATTATCTTTTCTTGCTTCTTCATATGCTGAATCATCTTCTGTGTTAGATTCACTCATATGTTCTACTTTCATATATTTCATGGTTTGTAACAAATCGTTGTAGTTTTCGCATGGAATTGTAGCATTCTCATCTTCCTTAACTGTGGATTCGTATGTGTCATAGGCAGCATTTTCTGCTACTTCCTCCAACATATCTGCATTTTCAGAAATATTCAGTTCTTGTGCGTTGAATGCGTCTAAAGAGTTAATTCCGCCGATTGGGCTATTAATCTTAAGTGCCATACACATTACCACCTTTCTTTTGTTTACACACGTTCGCCAATATAATAGAATCCTTTGGATTTAATTAGTTTCACATTTTGGAAGGTTCCGATTAAAGACGCATCTCCAGGGAAGTGAACCAAAATATTGTTGGATAATCTTCCGGTTAACAAGCTGTCATCCTGTTCATCCAAACCTTCTACCAATACTTCCATAATCTTTCCTTGATCTTTGCTACAGGTTTCCTTCGCAATGTCCTGCACCTCTTTCAATAATCGATCAAAACGTTCTTTAATCTCTTCCTCTGTTGCAGCAAATTCCATTGTGGCTGCAGGTGTTCCGGTACGCTTGGAATAAATAAACGTAAATGCAGAATCAAAGCGAACTTTTCTTACCACATCTAACGTTTCTTCAATGTCTGCTTCTGTTTCTGTAGGGAAACCAACAATGATATCCGTTGTAAGGGATATATCCGGAATTGCAGTTTTAATTTTCTCAACCAATGCCAAATAATCTTCTTTTGTGTAACGACGATTCATATCCGCTAACACTTTGGTGCTACCTGACTGCATTGGTAAATGTAAATGCTTACAAATTTTCTTAGACTTTGCCATAACAGCAATCAACTCATCGGATAAATCCTTAGGATGAGAAGTCATAAAACGAATTCTCTTCAATCCTTCGATTTCTTCGATTTGTTCTAATAGTTGAGCAAATGAAAGTGGATTTTCCAAGTTCTTACCATAAGAGTTAACGTTCTGTCCCAAAAGCATTACTTCTACCACGCCATCCGCAACCAAATTCTTGATTTCAGCAATAATATCTTCCGGTTTTCTCGAACGTTCCCTACCGCGAACATAAGGTACGATACAATAGCTACAGAAGTTATTGCAACCAAACATAATGTTAACACCACATTTGAAATCGTATTTGCGGTCACTTGGAAGGTCTTCAACGATTTCGGTTGTACCTTCCCAGATATCAATTACCATTCCTTTAGAATTCAACTTGTTTTCGATTAATTCTGCCAATTTGAATACGTTATGGGTACCAAAAATAATATCAACGTGTCGATAGCTCTGTTTGATCTTCTCAACAACCAAACTTTCCTGCATCATACAACCACAAAGGGCAATCAACATGTTAGGATTTTTCTTCTTATATTTTTTGAGTTGACCAAGTCTTCCGTATACACGAAGATTTGCATTTTCGCGAACAGTACAGGTGTTCATAATAAGAAAATCCGCATCTTCACTTTCGGAACGAACATATCCAATTGTCTCCAGGATACCTTCTAATTTCTCGCTGTCCTTTGCATTCATCTGACAGCCAAAACAAACACTGCAATACGTAAGTGGTCGGCCAAGCTCTTCTGTTTTCTTGGCAATTCTTACTTTCAGACGTTCCATAATTTCTTTTTGCTTTAAAGCTTCTAGTTCATTTATATTCTGTTCGGTTCTCATTTTTATCTCCATTCTAATATACCTAGTTAGAAATACTATGCATAATCTCTTTCAATGCTAAAGGCAGGAATGGTTTTGTTAGATAATCCTCTACACCATGTTCTGCTGCTTTTTCCAAAGTTTCTATATTTTTGTCGCCTGTCATAAAAACAACAGGAATATTATATTGTTCTTTTATGAGTGAAAGCGCTTCAAAACCATCCATTTCCGGCATAATCAAATCCAATAATATAAGATTAATTTCTTGGTTTTCCAGAATGCTTAATGCTTCTTTAACACTACAAGCACCTATGATCTCATACATTTGCTCATCTTTCATGATAAGCTCTATCATTTTAATGTTCATTGGTTCGTCGTCAACAATGAGTACTCTTTTTTGAAGAGATTTGGTTTCCTTTAGAGTATAAGATTTGTCTTCGTCTATCATCTGCAACATAATGTTAGCAATATCAGGATCAAACTGTGTTCCTCTTCCTTTTTCAATTTCAGAACGTATAACATCTTGTGGTAATGCATTACGATAGCTTCGATTACTTGCCATAGCATCATACGTATCTGCCACTCCGATAATTCGTGCAATTTCGGGTATGTTGTCACCTTTCAAACCGTTAGGATATCCCTTGCCATCAAAGCGTTCATGATGAAATTTGGCTCCGAGAGCGATATGTTTATCATCATAAATATCTTTCAGAATATGATAGCTTGTAATTGGATGAACCTTGATTTGTTCGTATTCTTCATCAGTTAGTTTACCCGGTTTGTTAATAATAGAAACAGGAATGCGAATTTTTCCCACATCATGCAGTAACCCTGCATAATAGATGTCGTTTTGCTCTTTTTCGCTTTTTTTCATACGTTTAGCAATTTCCTTTGAATATTCGGCAACACGGATAGAATGACCATTGGTATAACGGTCTTTTGCATCAATGGTACGAACCAGTGCGCGAATGATTTTCTGGTTCATTTCTTCAATTTTGCGATTGCTCTCATACTCTCTTCCTAAAGATTGATTGGTTCGAATAAATGTAATGACAAAGAATGAAATGATAAGAAAAGAAATCGCACTACATACAACTATATTACGCTGTAATGTACTCTGAGACTCCGCAAATAATGCATCATTATTAACAATCATGACAACTTTCCAATTGTTCATAACAGTATCCGAAAATACAGTAACTGTTTCTCCGTTAAGGTCGCATTGAAAACATTTTTGAGTATTTGTTAACTGCATTAGTAAAGATTTCATATTAGAATCATTGGTTAAATAATTCTTACCTTTTTCTTCGATATTCTTATGTGCAACAACCAATCCATTGTTATCCATTACAAATCCATATCCGATATTGTTCAAATTAATGGATTCTGTAATTTCCTGTATACGATCCATTGTAATGTCTAAAGACAATACACTTTTGTTATCTGATAATAATTTACTAATTGACACCATAACTGTATTGGTCTGTGCGTCCACATATGGAGAAACAAGCGAAGGTATACCTTTTCCCTCTACAGCTACCGTATACCAATCTCTTGTTGTAGGGTCATATCCGGCATCCGGAACCCAGCCAATCCCATCGATATACTCGTCATTAAATAAACCATATATACCGGTAAAATTTTTATCGATATCTTTCTTGTATAGCTTTGATTTGTATACGAGAAAATCTTCAATCTCTTGATTAGACGCATTGTTCTCAATCATATATTCTACAGAAGCGGTTGTTGTTTGTACGACATTCATTCCTCTATCCAAATATGCCTCTAATTCTTCTGCAACCAAAGCAAGATTTGTAGAACCGATATCTTCTATGTTCTTAACATCATTGGAATGAAGGACTGCATAATTATATGCAACCATAATAAACAATGCAATAATAATACTAATTAATGTAAATGCATACCATCTTTTCTTTAATCTCTTCATTGATGCGCTCCTTTGTATCAATCAACTCACAATAATCCATAGTTATTCTTATTTTATCTGATTTCTATTGTATTTACAACCTTTTGTTCATGAATTTTGTATGACGAAATTGGTATGCAAAACGTATGTGTGACACGTTTTTTTCTATAACAAAATAAAGAATTTACTTGCAAAAGGAACAAAAACAGTGGAACATAAAAATTGCCCCACTGTCTCTTAATCAAATATTTTTGTTATAGTTCCAATATGGTTAGTAGCCTTGTTTTTTATCTTTTATGAATGAATCATATCTCTTTATTTGCCATCATGATTACGATTTCTTCTGTTGTGGCTTGATATAGCTGTATAAGCTCCTCATGGTGTTCTTTCACATAAGCAAACTGCTGCTGATTGTTATCATTCAGATAATCTTTACCCGCTTTCTCTATATTAGCAGCAAGCTCTGAGAGTTTCACAGCACCGATGTTCAATGAGGTGGATTTTAAAGAATGCACATAAGTAACATATTCCTTCCAATTCTCATTGGTATAGCTTTGTCTGAGTTGATTAATTCGGTCTACTCTTCCATCATAATATATCTTTATAAACTCATAATACATATCCTTATTAAATGCACAATACTTCATTCCGATAGAAGAATCAATATATTCTCCCATAATTTCTTTTGTTGGGGATGATATTGTTTCTTCCGAAAGATCCTTAGTTTCTATCTCTTTTGTAGTATTGAGCAAAGATATTTTATGACTTGGTATATACTTTACAAGCATTTGTTCAAGTTTCACAACATCAATCGGCTTACTCAAATAATCATCGAAACCATTGGATAGATACATATCTTTTGCACCCGTAATTGCATTTGCAGTTAATGCAATAATAACCGTATCCTTTTTCAAATCCTTATTATGAATACACTTGATTGTTTCGATACCATCCATCTGTGGCATCATGTGGTCTAACAGAACCAAATCGAAACGTTCCTTTTTCATGTAATCAATACATTCCTGTCCACTACCACAAGCTGTAACTTGTGCCTGTGTGGACTTTAAAAGGCTTTGTATTACAAACAGGTTCATTTCATGGTCGTCAACAGCTAAAATCTTGGCATCCGGTGCAACAAAGCTTCCGGTATAGACCTCATCAACAGACTCTTTAGATTTTGATTTGAAATCACCGATTTCTTTGGAGTCCACAATTTGCTGTGGAATATACAATGTAAAGACTGACCCTTCACCATATACACTTTCTATTTCAATACGACCACCCATATTTTCTGCTAATCGATGTGTGATTGCCAATCCTAACCCTGTACCTTCGATACTTCGATTCTTGTCCAAATCCAATCTTTGGAAATTATCAAATAAGTTTCCCAAATCCTCTTCTTTGATACCAATTCCGGTATCTTTGATAGCGATTTTTAACAGGATATGATTATTATCGTTCTTTTCATGCGTGACTTCAAAAGATACAGAACCGTCTCTTGTGTACTTAATGGCATTATTCAATAGATTAATCATCATTTGACGAATTCTGTCCGCATCCCCTAATAGTACACTTGGCAAGTGTTTTTCTATAGACACATTAAATGCTAATCCTTTTTCATGTGCCATATATTGAATCATAGTAACTACATCTTGCAAAAGGCCATTCACTTCATATTCATCGCTGTTGATTTCAAATTTCCCTGCTTCAATCTTAGAAAAATCCAACACGTCGTTAATTAATGACAAAAGATTAGAACTGGCATTTTTGATATTTGAGGCGTATTGGAGAATACTAGTCACTTTGCACTCTCGCAATATCATTTCATTCATTCCGATAATAGCATTAATTGGTGTTCGAATTTCATGAGACATATTCGCAAGAAACTCACTTTTGGCTCGGTTGGCATGTTCAGCCTCTTCTTTAGCAGCACGCAACTCTTCACTCTCCTGTGCTTTTTCGGCTGTAACAAAAAGGTAGAAGCCAACAATCACAAACAATACAAGAAACAATCCAAACACCCACAAAACAAGGCTTGTAATGTACATAATTCCTTCAGATAATGCTTCATCCGGTACAATTCCAACCGTATAGATGCCATAATGGGATAATTCAGAAACAAATAGGAAATATTTATCGTTATTATATTTTACATAGCTGCTGGCTGCAGTTGCAACATTCATTTTATCCCGAATAATCAGAAAGGTTTTATGGATTTTATCGGCATTAAGAAATTCCTCATCATAGGTATCTTGAACAAATGGTACAATAATTTCAAAGTCTGAATTTGCAATTAATACCTGTCCTGCACCTGAATAACACTCTCTTCCGAAAGTATCCTTTAATACCTGATCACCATACAGTTTATATAATACATATTTTACATTGTCTCCATTATAGACCGGAACAGTAAACATCATACCTTTTTCTTTTTGATAGGATACTGCTTGTTTACCACGAAAAGATTCTCTTATTCCTGTAAAATCAGATGCAACAATTGGCGCTCCATATAAAACTGTTCCATCTAATGCTACCATTCCCAGAGAAACACCTTCCTGCTCCTGTTGAACAATAAGAAAACCTTTTTCAAAATCCATATTGTTCTGAATTGCATTTGAAATATTATTCAACTGAACAAATTGCGTCTCAATACTCTGTTCTACCTGCTCACTGATTAAGAGTGCCTGTTCTGTCAACTGATTTTCGATATTGTCTGTCAGCATTTGATTCATTTTGTAACCAAGCAAACAACCAACTATCATCATAATTGTCAGAAGAACGGTAATTACGAGTATTGCTTTCTTACTTAATAGTTTTCTCTTATTCTTCATAAAATTCCACGCCCTCTACATACCAGTCCAAGTATTTTAATAACTGTTCATCACTAATCGTTTCCCCTTTATTACAACGAATTGTGTGTTCTGTGTCGTAAATAATTCCGGAAAAGACATCATAACCATTCATCATCTCTTTTTTTGCTTCTTCAATGATTGCGATTATCTCTTGTGTCACCTTTGGAGAATATTCTGTTAAACCTACAGCATCTTGTTCGATTCCTATCCAATAGGTATCAACCGCGTCTGATTTACCACGAGAATAATCAAGTAATATTTCACGATATGTTGAACCGAAATGGAATTCAGCAGCCGTCAGGAAATTATCAGACAGTCCCTCTAATGCTTCATGATATCCAATAGATTCAATTCCTTTTTGCTCAGCCACTTCAACTATATTGGGTTGATTTTGATGATATGTAATGACATCCACATTCATTTCATCAATGAGATTTGTAGCTAATTCTTTTTCTTTCGCTGCGTCGTCCCATGAATCACTCCATGCAACAACTACCTTTGCATCCGGATTTACTCTCTTAACACCAAGAGTAAATGCATTGATTCCGCGATTCACCTCACAATTTGGCATTGCTGCTACATAACCAATTGTGTTGCTTTCAGTTTGCATTCCTGCAATAATTCCGGTCAAATATCTCGCCTGATACATACGGGCAAAATAGCTCTTAATACCTTCTACGCCGTGATCAAAAGAGCTGGTATAGAAGGTAATATCCGGATACTCCTTTGTAACATCTGCTATTTCTGCAACATATCCATAGCTTGACAAAATAATAATATCCATATTGTCTTCTGCCAGTTCGCGAATAGCCTGTTCACATTTTCCTTCGTTTTCCTTGACATTTTCTTTGACAAATAATTGAGCGTCTAATTCATTACAGGCTTCTTTGATTCCTTCATAATGCAGATTATTCCATCCCTGTTCGGTTGTCGTACCGGTTATAATAAAGCCAACCCGAAGTTGTTTTTCTTTCTTGTTCCCTGTCATAACAATAAATATAATACTTATGATAATCAATATAAATACAACAATACCTGCTATTAAAAGAAGGGATTTTAACTGTTTTCTATTTTTCATGTACTACCACTCCCTTCACATACCAATCAAATGAGTTCAACATCGCATCATCCGGGAAATTCTCCCCCTCATTAATTCGGGTATTTCCTTCTGAATCAACAATCGGACCATAGAACACATCGAATCTGCCATCATATAATTCTTTTTCCTTTTCCTTAAGAACTTTGTCGATACCATTTTTTACATTAGATGTGAGTGGTGACAAGGAAACAATTCCTGTTTCTACTCCCTCCCAATATCTCTCAGATTTAAATTTGCCTTGCAAACATCTAAGTAACTGCGGTGTATAATATGCTTCCCAATTCCATACAGCAGCTGTCAGAAAACTATTTGGATAATTACTGCTATTGTCCATATTGTATCCAATAGACCAGATGCCTTTTTCTTCTGCTACATCTAACGGTGCTACAGTGTCACAATGCATTGTAAGAACGTCTACATTATAGTCATCGCATAAATATCTTGCTGCATTTGCATTTGCATCAAAATCGGTCCATGCATCCTTTTTAGTTAATGATTCACTGTACATAACATGAACCACAGCATCCGGATTCACAGATTGTACACCCAAAGTAAATGCATTAATGCCGCGATTTACTTCGGAAATAGGATATGCTGCAACATAACCGATAGAATTCGTTTCCGTTTGCATTCCGGCAACAATACCACTTAGATAGCGCATCTGATACATTCTTCCAAAGTAAGTAGATACATTTTTTGCAATTTGAACACCAGTGGCATGATAGAACTCTATGTCAGGATTCTCCTGTGCAATCTTAATAATATAATCACCATAATTAAAAGAATTACAAATGATAATCTTGCAACCACTATCAATCATTTTTTGCATTACATCTATACAAGTATCATCAAACGGAACATCTTCTTCATATATTATTTGTAAGTTTAATTCATCGGCTGTCTTACTTATCCCTTCGTAATGAGACTGTCCCCATCCCTTATCATCAATGGTTCCGTTGTACACAAATCCAACCTTTGTTTGTTCTTTTGTTACTTCGGTGTTTCTTTCATTGCCATGCATCGTTAACATTCCGATGATGATAATTGACAAAATTACAACTGCAACTATGGTGATTTTCTTCATTGATGTATCCTTTCTTATTCATTCGTTCATAGTATTAATTATTCAAATGTAACAGTTCAGTGCAGAATAATACACTTGCTGTATTCTTCATGAGAAAATGAAAAATTATTCATGCTCGAGTTCTACGCATACGATCTCCGGCCGATTCAATATACGCAACGGAATGATGCTATTACCAAGTCCACGGCTGATAATCATGGAGACATCGTTTTTCACGTGTAAACCCTCTGTGTATTCAGGAAACAATCCTTGATCTGGTGCAATCATTCCACCAATGCCTGGTAAACGGAACTGTCCTCCATGTGCATGACCTGACAATATTAAATCAACATTCTCTTTGCTATAAAATGACATATTTTGTGGTTCGTGTGCCAGTAATAATACAAACTTCTGAGTATTAATATCCTTTGATAACTCATGAAGTGTATTGCCTAACAGACTTCCATCATCTAATCCAATCATTACAAAGTCAGTAGTATCCTCTACTGTATCATCCTTTTCATTGTGATTGATTTCTACAACTTCGTTATCCAATATTGTAGTACCGGTATTCTTAATCTGATTGATTAGTTTTTCATACAAAGTATCATCCAACCAAAGTTCATGATTTCCTGTGATATAATAACAAGGAGCTAGATTAACTGCTTCTTCAAGAAAAGTAATGGCAACGTCTATATTGGTATGATTGCTATCTACTATATCTCCTGTTACAACAATCATGTCCGGTTGTAATTCTTTGATTTTATTAATTAAATGTTGCTGTTTCCTTCCGAAATTTTTATTATGTAAGTCGGATATCTGTACGATACGATAACCATCAAGTCTAGCCGAAACTCTACTTGACGAAAAAGTATAATGTGTAACTTCAAGGACATTATTTTGCCAAAAACAAAATAGAGCAATCATTAAAACACATATTGCAATTATAATTGTTTTCTTTTTACTTTTCATGGTATTCACCCTGTTTATTTTTCGATAAATTGAATAGAGGACTTCTTGAAACGCCTAATACCCTCGTTACTTTGTCTTCAATAAATATGTAATTGCTTCCTTCAAGCCATCTACAGACAATGTATACATATGGAACAACTCAGACAAAGCATCTTCTGATTCCATCCAGGTAACAGCACTTCTCTGTGTATGATATCGCGGATTCATCCAAACACATTTTTTGTACTTGCTGTTTAGAAGCTGGCACCACTCATATCCTGACAAACCATCGTTTGGTCCTTTGTAATTGCCGTTTTTATCAAATAGTTCTTCTGGTGCCATTTGCGCATCTCCGACGATAATCACTTTGTAGTCTTTATCATAATGTTTGAATAAATAGTCCAAATCTACCCAGTCACCCATCTCACACTCCGCAGTTTTATATACTTTGGAATAAATGCAATTATGAAAATAATAAGTTTGCACGTCTTTGAAATGATTTGCTTTGTGTACAGCCTGAAACAACTCATTACACAGATTCATAAACGGAATCATCGTTCCACCACAGTCAAATAATAACAATAGCTTTACTGTATTCTTTCTTGGTCGTTCAAATTCTAACTGTAGATAACCGCCATTGTTACATGTTTTATCGATGGTTTTATCAATATCCAATTCTGTTTTCGGTACATCTAACCTTGATGAATATTGACGCAAGCGACGAAATGCGACTTGATATTGACGCATATTCAATACTTTATCATTACGGAAGTCTTCGTATTTTCTTTCACTCATAACTTGAAATGCACTCTGCATACCACCTTGTTCACCGATACGGATACCTCCAACGGTTCGTCCATGGTGACCAAATGAAGAACCACCGGAAGTACCAATCCAATGATTACCACCATTATGTTCGGAATTTTGCTCCATAAGACGTTCACGGAACATTCGCTTAACTTCATCTGCATTTTTTTGCTGATTAAAAGCATACATTTCGGCATTCTGATGATCTACTTCCATTTCTTCCCCTTTATCCAACCAGTCTTTTAGTTGTGGAGGGATTGCATCTTCTGACTGAATATTCTTGAAATACTCCATAAATGCCATATCAAATTTATCATAATCTGATTCACTTTTTACTAAAATCATTCGACTGACATAGTAAAACTGAGAAAAATTGGAACCAACCAATCCCTTGTCTAATGCTTCCATCAAAGTCAGCCATTCTGTCATGGAAATATCCAATCCTTTTGCTTTCAGTATATAAAAGAATTCTATAAACATAGCGTTCTCCGTCCTTAATATAACTTCGCTTTCTTTAATGCTTCCAAATCTTCATCCTTCTTAAGCAAAACGCCAATAAACGGTAATTCTTCTCGTAACTTATCTGTTGAAACACCACTAAGTGTTAATGCATGAATCCAATCAATTAATTCCGATGTACTCGGCTTTTTGCGAATATCTTTTATTGAGCGAATCCAATAGAATGTGTCTAACGCATTTTTTAATACATTTTCTTCCAAATTTTCAAAGTGAGCATTCACAATTTCCGTCATTTGTTCTCTATCAGGAAAAGCAATGTAATGGAAAATACATCTTCTAAGAAATGCATCCGGCAACTCTTTTTCTGCGTTAGAAGTGATTACTACAATAGGGCGTTCTTTCGCTTTCACGGTTTCCTTCGTTTCATGGATATAAAATTCCATTTTGTCAAGTTCCCATAATAAGTCGTTCGGAAATTCCAAATCAGCCTTATCGATTTCATCAATTAATAAGATAACCTGTTTGTCTGCCTTAAAAGCTTCTCCTAATTTGCCTAGTTTAATATAATGGGCAATATCATCTACACCTTCCTCACCAAATTGTGAATCATATAGTCTCTGAATAGTGTCATACACATACAGACCATCTTGTGCTTTTGTAGTAGACTTAATATTCCAGATATATAATTCTTTGTTCATAGACTGACTAATTGCTTCTGCAAGCATAGTCTTTCCGGTTCCCGGTTCTCCTTTAATTAATAACGGTTTTTGTAATGCAACAGCCACATCAACTGCAGCCATTAATTCTTCACTTGCTACATAATCTTTGCTGCCTGTAAATTTTGCTACCATGTTGTACTCCTTTGCTTATTAATCATTTATCTACGCTTTGACTATTGGGGCTTTCTAATTTAACTATATCAAAATCAAATGTAAGAGTTCCCGTATTAATTTCATTAAAAGAATCTAATATTCTCTCTGCAACACAAATACTATTCTCTTCGTTTGCGTCTAACAATATTACAATTAACTGACGACTTGAATATCTTGTGGACACATCCACTCTTCGTAACGAGTTAAAAACTGCTCGTTCCAACATCTCCATCGCGCGTTCTGTTTCGGTTAAATTTTCCTTTTGAGCATCATCCATATTCAAGGTGAATAGTATAGTCTGCACATCACGATTGCTTCTTGCTACAATTCTACGGATGAAATTGTAGATATGATGAAAATTATCAAAATCCAACATATAGGTTCCATTGCCTGAATCGGAACGCTGCATAATATCACGTATATAATTCAAATCCACTGTTTTACTTGCTCGTTTTGCTTCTGCGACATGTTGGTCAGTATAAAAATGATAAGAATTCTTACCGTTTTGTTTTACATGGTATAATGCTTTGTCTGCTGCACTGTAAAGTGATTTGAAATCATTACCGTCATCCGGATACTGTGCAATTCCAACTGAAACAGATGAATTGGTATCAAAATTACATTGAGCAATATGAGCAACCATATCTGAAATGATATTAGTAGCTCGTGTACCAAGAATATCTTTGTCTTTATTTCCGGAAACAAACATCATGAATTCATCTCCACCAATACGACAAACCACATCATCTTCTTCAGCATACTTTTTCAAAGTATCTGCAAATAATTTCAAGATGTGATCTCCAGCAATGTGTCCGTAATTGTCGTTAATTGCTTTAAAATTATCCATATCCATCATTAACAGTGCCCCATCAACACCATTTTGTAGAAGCATATCGACTTTTTCTTCTGTATAGGAACGATTCCATAAACCTGTAAGTGCATCCTGAAATGATTTGCTCTTTATATCAGATACCTCTTTGATTTTCTCATGTAGACGATCTGCCAGGTTTTTACGCAATTCTTCTAATTCCAAAATACGTCCTATTCTTGAACGCATTACTATCGTTGAAAATGGTTTTGCAATAAAGTCCTGTGCCCCTTTTTCCAAACAAAAGCTTTCCGTTTGTGCGTCTACGTTTGCGGTCAGAAATACGATTGGAATATTACAACAAGCATCCTTCTTTTGAATTTCTTCCATAACCATATATCCATCCATATCAGGCATATTTAAGTCTAACAATATTAAGTCTGGTGTGTTTTTTTCAAGGAATTTGAGTGCTTGATCCCCCATGGTTACTGCTGTAACCTTGTATAAATCTGATAATGCATTCTTCGCCATAACTAAATTTGTTTTGTCATCATCTACAATAAGTATATGTTTCATCATATGCCTCCTTCATTTTTTGACTCGGTTTTTCATAGGTCACTTGTCATTATCTTTTTTTGAAAAGCGAGACCGAAAGTTCCCGGACCACAATTTCCGGCTACGGTCGCCGAAGTTTTTGTCACATCAACAGAATCAAATTTTACATATCGTTCTATTTCTTGTTTTATGTAACTTAAATCACTTACACTACACGCTGCATGCGTAATAAAAAGTTTTTCAGTGTTAATTCGTTTTGATTTTTTTAATTCTTTTCGGATATAATCTGCAGTACATTGTTCATAACTTCCTACATAAATGGCTTTTAGCTTCATAAATCCTTTTTCCATTTTCAACACAGGGTGAATATGGAACAAATTGCAAAACCACCTAATGTTTTTACCAATTTTTCCGTTCTTATATAAATAATCTGCACTATTTACTAAAAAAGTAGTTGATACAATGTTTCGCATTGCTTTTATATCACTAATGATTTCTTCAGGTTCTTTGTTTGAGCGAAGAAGTTTGGTTGCATGTAATACCAAAAGCCCTAAACCAGTAGATACATGCCAAGAATCTACAATGTGAATACGTTTTCCGTATTCTTTCATTTCTCGTGCAGCTTTACTTGAATTTTTGACACATTGACTTACTTTTGAACTAATCGCAATGTGTATGACTTCATCATACTCTTTCAGTTTGTTTGAAAAAAAAGCTTCAAAATCAGCAACAGAAGGTGCTTTGGTAACCACGTGTTTATCTTCATCTTGTAAATAATCAAACATATTGACAGAATTCATTTCATCCACATCTCTGAAATTGCCGGTATCTGTCTGAATGTAAAAATATACAATATCTATGTTATTATTCTTTAATAATTGTTCCGGTAAATCACATGCACAATCTGTTGTTATACAAATTGATTTATTCTCCATTTTTAATGTGCTCCCCTTCAATATTCAATTCCTGTTGTATTCTATGTAACTGTGTTGAAATTAAATCGTATTCAAAATCCTGAGCATATTGACAAATCGAATTAAAATAGGATTGCAAGCTCTGATCATTATAAGAATAATTTGCTGCTGTTTTTGCTAGATTAACAATTTCATCGCTATCAAAATTAGAGCAATATTCTTCAATTTTTTCAATATATTTTACCAAAAGTTCCTTGCTGATTTCCATTAAAGAGGTATCAAACGATTCGTTTGGATTGTCATTTGTAACTTTTGCATTTTGTTCATCTAAGAGCAACTGACCTTCCTCTAATACATTTTTATACAAATCAGAAAGAATATAATTATGGTTCTCAATTGTATTGATATCACCGGAATGAACCGCTTGTTCCATGTTTTTAGCAAGCTCTGATAATTGCATAGCTCCGATAATTTGGGAGGAACTTTTAAGTGCATGCACTTCAATTTTGTAATTTTTCCAATCTCTCTGTCGAAAAAGTTCATTTATATACTTTCGTCTTTCAACACCTTTTCGAACAAAAACACTCAAAATTTCAAAATATGAAGTTATATTATTGCCGGCATATTGTAAACCATGTGTAACAGATATATAAGAACCATTCTTATGTAATATCTGTTCTTTTGATAAGTTATTATTATTCTTATCCTCATCTATAATTGGTTGTTGGATGTATTCTTGTGGCAACCAATTTTTGATTGTTTTATCCAGTACAGAAATTTCAATTGGTTTGGCAACAAAATCATTAAATCCTGATGCTAAAAACATTTCTCTTACACCATTAATAGCATTGGCTGTAAGTGCTATAATAGGAAGTTTTTTGTAGTATTCATCTTCCATATTGCGTATAATTTGCGTCGCTTCCACTCCATCCATTTCCGGCATCATATGATCCATCAATACCAAATCAATATCCTTTGATTGCAAGAGTGTTATTGCAGCCTTACCACTATCAACTGTCTTAATCTGCATATGATATGGTTGCATTAATCCAACAGCAACTTTCAAATTAGTAGCATTGTCATCCACCACAAGTACTTTAGCCTTTGGTGCAGAGAATGTGATGGAAGAACTATTACTCCCTCTGGCACTATATTCAATAATTTCGTTATTATATACAAGCGCCATAGGTAGCGCATATAGCGGTTTGTAGATACAACGAATATTACTTGGCACCTGCACTGCATCGATAATATCCTGTACCAATATAACAGATAGTTTTGATGCAAGTTCAATAAAATATGTTTGATTTGCCAAATACTCTGATTTTCCGATAAAACAATGTGTGATTTCATCCTGATTGATTGTAGTTTGCATTTCTTGTATATTATCTATAAAGCGATTCTTTACCTTCAACTGTTTGTTGATTTGATGGATAATTTCTCTATATTTTTCACCCTCAACAGAAAACGTAAACTTATCAAAATCAATAAAGTTAATTACATTCAATTTCTCAGACGCATTTACGCTTATGTATGGACGATTATCAGATACCTTTAGTGGTATCACAAAGCTGAAAACCGACCCTTTCCCATATTCACTTGAAACCTGAATAAATCCTCCCATTTCCGTCACTAATTTTTGAGAAATAGCAAGACCTAAACCTGTCCCTTCTATCGAACGACTCTTACGAGAATCTATCTGTTGAAAACTCTTGAAAAGTTTCTCTAAATTCTCTTCTGTAATTCCAATTCCGGAATCCTCTACTGAAACCTTCAAATTAATTCCGTATTCCTGTTTTGTATGCGTTACTTTTAGCATAACATGACCTTCATCTGTGAATTTAACCGCATTCGTCATAAGATTTAGAATCACTTGTCGTATTCGAATCTCATCACCAACCAAACCACATGGTATATCCACATCTGTATGAATCATAATTTCGATCTTCTTTTCGCCCTTTCGACTCATAGTCATATTAATAATGTCATTGAGCAACGATTCAATATTGAATTCTTCCTTAATTAATTTCATTTTACCGGATTCAATTTTTGATAAATCCAGTATATCATTAATGATTGCTAACAAATTCCTGCCGGCACTTTGTATATTATAAGCATGTTCTCTGATGTTTTCAGTTACATTATATTCTCGCAAAATCAATTCACACATTCCAACAATAGCATTCATCGGCGTTCTTATTTCATGACTCATAGTTGCAAGAAAATCGCTTTTCGCCTGGTTGGCAAGTTCAGCATTTTCAATTAATGCACTTTGCTGCTCTTTAAAATCAAAAATACGATAATGAATAACAATACACAAAATCAAATCAAAAAAATATACAAGTGGAAAGCGCGATACATATGTGTCTGAATAAGCAAAACCAAATTGATGCAATGGAGTCCACATGTAAATTGCAACAGAAAACGCCAAGACAACACTGAGGATTCCGCCATAATATAAACTAAAAAAGTACATTGATACCGGCGGAACTAATAATAACCATACAATACTAAAACCATCTACCCCACCACTTATGAGTAAATACATCATTAATATATATGCTAAAAGTAGCAGGTTACTTATTATTAAAATTTTTTTGTGACACAAATGATGCACAATTGCACTCAATACAATCCATGCGCAAATAAATCCGGTAATAATTGCCATAAATTCCACTTTCATAATTGCATTCAGTATACACATACCTATTGCAACAATCGAAAATATCATACAACATATATATATGGATTTGTCATCAATTCGCTCAGCGTCCGTTTTCAATTTCGAAATCCAGTGAAATTTGCTTTTCATTTGTCCCCCACCTCAATTATAGTACTCTGGTTTGTAACTATTAGCTATGGTCGCACCTGACCATTACCGTAAATGATATACTTCGTTGTAGTTAATGCTTCTAACCCCATTGGTCCTCTTGCATGAAGCTTTTGGGTACTGATTCCGATTTCCGCACCAAATCCAAATTCAAATCCATCTGTAAATCTAGTGGATGCATTAACATAAACTGCCGCAGAATCTACTTCATTTAAGAATTTCTGGGCATTATCGTAATCCTTCGTCACAATAGACTCTGAATGTCCGGTTGAATTAGTATTGATATGTTCAATTGCTTCATCTACAGAAGAAACCACTTTTACAGAAATGATTTTATCTAAGTATTCTGTTGCATAATCCTCTTCTGATGCCGGAATCACACAGGTATCAAACGCCTGTATTGTTTCGTCCCCACGAATTTCACAATCTTGTTTTTTCAATGATTCAATAATCTTAGGTGCAACAACATCCACAATATCCTTGTGAATAACCAAAGATTCACATGCATTACATACACCTAAACGTTGCATTTTTGCATTTATAACAATCTCAACTGCCATATCGATATCTGCTGTTGCATCAATATATACATGACAGTTACCTGTTCCGGTTTCAATTACAGGGACTGTTGCATTTTGTACAACTGAACGAATTAATCCGGCACCACCACGTGGAATCAAAACATCGATATATTCATTCAACTTCATCATCTTAGTAGCTGTTTCACGACTAGTATCCTCTAATAAGAACACTGCATCCGGTGTTACATGATTCTCTTCCAAAGATTTTTTGATAATATCAACAAGTACAATATTAGAATAAATGCAATCCGATCCACCACGCAAAATTACAGCGTTACCGGTCTTAAAACAAAGAGAAAATGCATCCACCGTAACATTTGGACGAGATTCATATATCATACCGATTACTCCAAGCGGAACTCTCTTTTTACCAACCATAAGTCCATTTGGACGAGATTTCATAGATAATACTTCTCCCACCGGGTCGTCTAGTGCTGCAACCTGTCTTACACCTTCTGCAATTCCTTCAATACGGTCTTTGGTTAAGCGAAGACGATCCTGTAAGGATTCCGGCATGTTATTGGCAATACCATTATCAAGGTCTTTTTTATTAGCTTCTAAAATCTTTTCTGTATTATCAACTAAGTTTCTCGCAATCGACATCAGACATGCATTCTTCTCTGGCTGTGTTAATTTCATTAAACTTCTTGATGCTGTCTTCGCAAGTTGTCCCATTCTTTCTAATTCCATCTTTCACTACTCCTTTATATCATTATTTTCTTTTCTATAAAATAAAGTATCCCTATATTTTTAATACAGTATAATTTATTTCATATAGATTTGCAAAATATTTGTATTCTATTTACCACTACATCTCCAATCAGAAAACATTGTAACGATTCACTACCATCATAGTTATAATATTTTCTTCTCTGTAACAATATAATCCGGCAATATATCATGATCTTCATATGGAATCGATTCTTCTACCACTTGAAAATCATAACACAGTGCTAAAGTTCTGTGTTCCTTATGTAAGCCCAAGTATTTGTCATAATATCCTCCACCATAGCCCAAACGGTGTTTCTGATGATCAAATACAAGCCCAGGCATTAATATAAGTGCTTTATCCGTTAATATCTTCGAATTGGAATCTATAATCGGTTCCTTAATTCCGTAAGCACCATCTACCCAGTTGGTATCAAGTGTAATTTGGTAAAATTCCATTGTTTTACTATCATTATCTATAACAGGGACAAAAACCTGTTTTCCATCCAGTAAAGCTTGTTCCGTAATCTTGTCACAGGATACTTCGTTCCGAAATGCCTGATACACACAGATATTTGCTAGATTTTGATACAAGTCACTTGTGAGAACCATTTCTGCAATCTGATCGGAATATAATTTTTGTTCACGGATTGTCAATGCATTACGTTTTTCCCTCATATATTGTCGTAATTCTTTTTTATTCATAGGTTTCTGTCACCTCAATTTTTGAACTCATATTTGCCACATTGTCAGTTTATAAAAATAACAAATAAAACTCCCATAATTATGTAACACAGTATTTGATTATCACGAAACCAATCAAACGTATAGGTATCGGCCCTTTTTTCCATATAACTGTAATCTGCGTATACAGCCAAAGATGCAGGATATTGCAGATTGGACAATTCAGATATTTTCGTTTTTGTTTCATTTATCTTATCCTTGCAATAACGCTGTTCATCCCTTAATGTGTATACGTTATATTTTTCTTTGTATTTTTGAAAAGATAAAGTTTCATTTTGAATATTGAATTCAAATATTTTCTCAACCATTTTAAATCCTAACTTCCACGAAGCAATGTAAAGAAAAATACATGCTGCCCATATTTCCCAAGCCAAAACCAAAACAACACCTTCCGGAGTACTTAATAAAAATGTCAGAAAGCCATCTATTACTGTAATAATTGTAAATACAATAATCGCGACTATCATTTCTGTTTTTCGTTTGTTTATTCTGCTCGGAATATTATTGAATTGGCTCACGTAAGAATCAAGCGTTAACGTCAGAGATTCTGTTATAGATTCCTTTCTGGCAAGATAGGCTTTTTCTTCCTGCGTATTCTGTTCAGGTGTCAATTGCGCTTCCTCTTTTAATCTCATTTCTCTTGCTCTTTTCTTTCTCTGACAATTTTCAAAGGTGTAATAGAACCGTCCGGATTTTTGATACTTGTATTATCTAATGTTGCACGGATATTGCCACGAATAGCTTCCACATATTCTTTTCTTAGTGCCTGTTGCTCCACTTTTTCTTCTTCTGTTAAACCTTCTGCTTTTGACTTGTGATATAACGCATTAATTCTTGCAATCTTTTCTTCGTTCATTCTATCTTTTCCTCCATTATTATACATAGATAATTACAAAATATTTCTACAACTTGCATTACAAAACTCATGTTGCGTAATCATCTGTTACTTTTTACAAAATGGTGCATATTCCTTTACAATCGCTTCTGCCACCTTCATTCCATCCATGGCAGCAGACATAATTCCACCAGCATAGCCTGCGCCTTCACCACAGGGGTAAAACCCTCTGATGTTTGCTTGAAATTCTTCATCTCGATGGATTCGGATTGGTGAAGAAGTTCTGCTTTCCACGCCAGATATAATTGCATCTTGATCTGCAAATCCGGGTATAGTTTTCTCAAATGCATGTACACCTTCAACAATAGCATCTGTCATAAACATAGGCAAACAATCCGCCACATTACCCGAAATATATTCCCCTTTCATCTGTGGTGTAATGGTTCCCAGCATGCGAGTTGGTTCATGATTTTCAAAGTCTTCAAAACGTTGAACTACGATTTTGCCTTGACCTTCTTCGTATATATTCTTTTCTAGCTGACGTTGGAATTCAATTCCGGAAAGTGGATGTTTATTTCCATAATCTTCCCTTCGAACAGTAACTACAATAGCCGAATTGGAATTCTCTCCATCCCGTCCACTATAACTCATTCCGTTCACAGCAGTATATCCTTCCTCTGATGAAGCATTGACTACATATCCTCCGGGACACATACAAAATGAATATACACCACGCCCACTGGTGGTCTGATGCGTCACTTTATACGGTGCTGCCGGTAAAACGCTTGCTTCTTTTCCGCTTCCGTACATCACTTTCTGAATCATAGATGCTTTATGTTCGATACGAACACCCATGGCGAAATCTTTCGCTTCCATGGAAAGCTCTTTGTTATATAACATTTCAAAAGTATCCCTTGCACTGTGACCAATCGCAAAAACAACATGATTACTATCCACCCATCGTTCACATTCATTATGCAGTAGCTTTACTTTTGTAATCTGATGATTCTCTATCATGATATCAATAGCCTTTGTATTAAAAAGAAACACTCCACCAAGAGACTCAATTTCTTCTCGAATTCCCTTCACAACATGAACCAAAAGATCAGTTCCAACATGTGGTTTGTTGTCATATAGTATCTCTTCCGGTGCTCCGTGTTGCACAAACTTTTCCAAGACAAATCGAATCCGACCAAACTTGTCTTTCACTTGTGTGTTTAACTTACCATCACTAAAGGTTCCTGCTCCACCTTCACCGAATTGCACATTACATTCTGTATTCAGTGGCTTTCCGTCAAAGAAATCCTGCACACACTGCATACGTTCTTCAACTGCCAGTCCTCGCTCAATTATAATCGGTTGATATCCTTGTTTTGCCAATATAAGAGCACAAAAGAGTCCTGCCGGTCCGGAACCGATTATCATCGGATGATGACTCATAGGTTTATCACCTGATTCAGCATATATATACTTAACTCTTTTTGTTGACATAATATTATTATCGTTAATTCTTCGTGCGAATTTTTCTTCGTTATCTAAAAACACACCTACCTGATACACATATCGAATTTCTGATTTCTTTCTGGCATCAATGGAGCGTTTCAAAATTACGTATTCCGGAATCTTTTTTAATCGAAGTTTCTTTATAATTTGCGCTTCTAAGTTTTCTATTGAATTCAGTATTGGAACTTTGATTCCACGTATCTCTATCATTTTCCCTCCTACTGCAGTCCTTTAATCATTAAATTTGTGAAGAATATCCTTTACAGCCTCTATGCCAGATAGCATCGCAAATGTAAGATTGTATCCTCCACATTTACCGTTGACATCTAATACTTCTCCTACAATATACAAATTCTTATATTTTTTACTTTCAAAAGTATCTACTAAAACTTCATCAGTACATATACCACCACCGGTAACCTGTGCTTTATCAAAATCATCCACATACATAGGTGAAAATTCCATTTTTTTCAAAGTGGAGGTGATACGGTTTATCTGTTTTTCGGTTAGCTTTTCCAAAAACATCTCTCTTTCTATACCGATGCGTTTGGTCAAATATGAAACAAAGGCTGTCGGTAAAATACCCTGTAACAAAGATTCCACCGTTTCTTTAGGAAAAATATTCGTTTGTGATACAAAAAATGTTTTTAATTCATCCCAAGTATACTGTGGTAAAATATCAATATGTAACACAGCATCTTCTGTGTTATTTTTCATTCTATTATAATAACAAGACATATTCATCATAACAATGCCTGATAAATTATTATCATTGAATTGAATCTGTCCGTTTTCTTTGTATACAAATCCGTTTTCCATTCGTAATGTAACATTTGCATCTATACGAACGCCTTTAGCTATGGACAAATACTTATCTTTTACATAAACAGGACTAAGTACAGGATAAATTGCTTTGCAGGATAAGCCCATATTTTTTGCCAATTTGTAACCGTCTTTGCTGCCCCCTAATTTTGCAGAAGCATATCCACCAGTAGCAAGTAAAACATATGTAGCTTCAAACGTAAGTTGCTTATGTTCTTCTGTTGAAACGACCACCTGATAGTTGTAATTGTTTTTTTCATTTATTGGATGAATGCAGATTACCCTTGAACAGAAACGATAATCCACACCAGCCGACCTGCTTTTTTCATACAACAATGAAGTAACCTGTTTTGCCTGATTTGATATAGGATAGTAATATCCACCCTTTTCATAGAGCAAAATCCCCACTGTTTCAAAAAATGAAGCGATTTCTTTATAGCGATATTCATGATACCAATTCTTAATAAAGCTGTCTGAATCTGAATGGTAGCACTCTATTCTGAAATCTGAGTTTGTTAAATTGCATTTACCATTACCGGAAGCATTTAACTTACGTCCGGGAACCGCTTCTTTTTCAAGTACTAAAATATTCAATTGTGAGTTTTTAGTACTTGCATAATAAGCAGATGCAAGTCCTGCAGCACCGGCACCAATTATTATTATATCAAATTTCAATTTCTCTTCCCTCATATCTCTCATAATCTATTTCTCTATTTTCAACGCTAACGTAACATTCTTTGATTATCAACTCGAATAGGTTTCCAAAAAATTATATAGTGAATTATCATCTTCCAAAAAGAAACCATTCTGAACTTGTTTCTTTAATTCTTCTGGTAATGTACTTACAGAAATTTGAGTGTATTCATAAACCGTTTTTCCATCGCCTTTTAGTATAACAATTGTTCCGTTAAAGGATTTTGCATAATATCCTTCATAGCTTGGTATTTGATAAGTTTTACGTAAGGTAATTGTATTATTCACATAGGATACCATTTCATAGGATGAAAGTCCTTCTGCTTTTTCATCAGCAGATAAATGTTTCATATACTCATTCAAATATTTCTTTAATTCTTGTTTGTTACACCCTATCAATATAGGTATATTCCCTGCATTTTCTGTCAAAGTACGCTGTTCATCCATATAAAAGTGTTCAATTGTGAATTGAGTATCCTTTGTAACAGGAAACGTTTCCGGATTATTAACAACTGCAATATTCACATATTTACCGGATTCCGTCTTGATATATTGCTGGGGATAAAAATAGTCGTATAAATACACAGACAAAGCTAGTATTATTCCAATCCCAAGAGATGCTACTGCAAATATAATATTTCTTTTCATACAAACCTCCAATACACCGGTATAGGAAAAGTATGACCAGAATATATATTCTTTATTCATTGGCAATCACAAGGTAAAACCATTTGGTAACAACTCTTTCAACGAGTAGGTAACAATCTTATCATCCTGTTCTAATATAACGAATCCATCCGGCATAAATTCCTGCATCACCTGCAAGCAGATACCACATGGATAAGCTGTAGAACCGTCCTTTGCAATTACTGCAATTTTTGAAAATGATCGATACCCTTCTGAAACTGCTTTGAAAATAGCAGTTCTTTCAGCACAATTAGTAGCACCATAAGATGCATTCTCAATATTACATCCTTGAAATATTTGACCATCTTTTGTTAAAAGTGCAGCGCCTACATAAAAATTAGAATACGGCGCATACGCTTTCTCCGCAGCTTGTTTCGCAATCTGAATTAATTCAAAATCTGTCATAATTATCATCTCCATTTACTTAAAAAAAGAGTTTGTTTACAAACTCTTCGCGCGCGAGCGGTGTCCAAAGGACATATTTCTTTTCCGCGAGCTGCGCATCCTCGCAGAGCATTTATTTCTTTATAGGACGATTTCAGCGAAATTTCCTATAAAGAAATAAATGGGCTATATTACTATAGCCCTTTCTCTATGTGTTAACAATTTGTCAAGCAAATTCATGCTTGCATAAAAATCTATTCAGCAATATCCATCACTATTCAAATGATACTCCGGCACCCTCGCCATTTCCGATAATAGAAATCCATGTTTTACCTGGGTTTAACAAAAGCTCTTCGCCATCTTCTGTATAATATTTGGTCTTAGATTTCTTGTCAGCTTTTTCCCACTTGATAGGGATTGCTTTACCATTGGTACAATAATAACCTTCGCCGGAACCAACCTGTGTTAACTCTTGTAAATCATTCTTAGGATTGATACATTCATAAGCAGACTGTTGAATAATAACATTCTTAAATGTTAAGATATTATTTCCTTCTTCTGCCATATTGTCTACCTGAGCCTTACCATATTCATAGCGCTCGTATACACCTTTATCTGTATTGTAAACAAAATATGGTTTCATATAAGAACCAAAGCTTACATGTACCGTATTAGCTACTGAACCATTTTCCAAATCTGTATCTGATTCGTTGAAAGATAATACTTTTTCGTGATTCTCACTATATTCAACGGAATAACCAAAATCCTCTATACCCTTTTTGATTTTTTCACTTGTTGTATATACATTATGTGGTGCAACACGAGAATTATCACGATAATAACCGGCATCGTATGTCAAACCATTAACAGCATCAATTGCTCCTTTGTTCAATATTTTCTTTGCTGGAGCAGATTGTCCATAACAAAAATAAATAGCATCATATTCATTTGCAATATTAATGTAATAATGTCTTGCACTTCTAACAGAACCAAGCTTCTCTATATCGTCATACTCAGAGAAAATAGGCATGATTCTTGTGATTCCACCTTCAACCATACACTCGTATATGATGTCTGCCTTCTGTGTGCTCGAGGATGGTAATGCATCTACGATATTATTAATCATAATAGCAATCGGTCTTTTCGGTACATAATCCGTTGACCATTCACCTGTTAATTCGTTATAAAATTCCCCCTTATGAGGATCTTCGGTCGTTGCTTCTTCTGTTGTAACCTCTTCAGTCGTTACAACTTCTGTTGTTGCAGGTTCTTCTTTCTTGCATCCGAAGACAGAAAGTGCCGCAACACCCAATATTGTTAATGCTAATAATCTTTTCTTCATTGTCTTTTCTCCTTAGTCTGTAATATCTCTTGTATAGCCAATCTGTTGCAATATTTCATCTTGTATATGTTCCATACGAATCCGTTCATCTTCTTCCATATGGTCATATCCGGATAAATGCAACATACTATGCGCAATTAAGAAGGCATATTCTCTCTTAATACTATGATTATACTGTTCCGCTTGTTCTTTCACTTTTTCAAGAGAAATCATTATATCACCTAATAGCAATTCACCCGTGGTTGCATTGAACAAAGATACATCATTCTCTGCAAGTGAAAAATCTGCTTCTGCCTGAAAATCAATCATCGGAAAGGATAACACATCTGTAGGTGTATCTATACCACGCATATCTTTGTTGGTTTCTTGTATTCCTTTATTATCTGTAAGCAAAATATTCACTTCACATTCATAAGGACATCCAACATACTCCAAAGTAGCCTTTATTATTTCTTCTGCGATTCTTTCATATTCAATTCCAAAAGAAATATCTGTCTCTTTTTCTAAAAGTATTGTCATAAAAACCTCTCACATATTGTGCATCTATATTGTCCAACTATATAGTTCCTATCATACTACACTTCTATTATATAGTCAGACAACCAAAAGCTATTATACACTATATATACGAGCAAATCAAGTTGACACCACTATATTTATACACGTTTACCTTTTTTCACTGCCTTCTGTTCGTAATCATCATATGCTTTCACAATACGTTGAACAAGGGGATGTCTTACAACATCCTGACTAGACATATGACAAACCGCAATATCATCAACATTCTTCAAAACCTTCAATGCAACATCCAACCCACTGATTGCATCTTTGGGAATATCTTTTTGGGATAAATCACCCGTAATAATTGCTTTCGAACCAAAACCAATACGGGTTAAAAACATCTTCATCTGAGCCGGTGTTGTATTCTGTGCTTCATCTAATACAATAAATGCATTATCTAAAGTTCTGCCTCGCATATAAGCCAATGGCGCAACTTCAATTAATCCCTTTTCCATATTCTTCAGAAAACTTTCTGCTCCCATAATCTCATACAAAGCATCATACAATGGTCGCAAATAAGGATCTACCTTACTTTGCAAATCGCCCGGTAAAAATCCCAGCTTTTCACCAGCCTCAATCGCAGGTCTTGTTAAAATGATACGGTTAATTTCATTATTCTTAAATGCAGTAATCGCCTTTGCCATAGCTAGATATGTTTTACCGGTACCTGCCGGACCGACACCAAACACTACCATATGTTTGTCAATTGCATTAAGATATTGCTTCTGACCGAGTGTTTTTGCTTTGACCGGCTTACCATTTATCGTATGACACACGATATCCTTATCCAATTCCACAACTTCATTGGATTTATGTTCTATGCTTAATGATAAGGCATAATTAACATTTTGTTCTGTAATCTGATTTCCACGTTTTGCAAGCGCAATTAATGAATTCATTATTTCAATTGTACCTTCTACATTCCTCTCCGTTCCCATAACTTTTAACTGATCGTCACGTAATATCATAGTAACATTCATATGCTTTTCTATTTTTTTGACATGACAGTCAAATTGACCGAATACATTAGCAATGTAGTCAGAAGGTATTTCGATACATCTCTCAAGCGTGCTCATATTAACTCTCCAGTCTTAATCAATATTTTGATTCTGTAAAATCACCTGTGATCCTACTTTAAATGATGTGATTGATTCATTTAAAGTCAAAGTCCCTTTCGCAATCAATCGCTCTCCATCCTGTTCTATTTTAACATCATTTTCAATGATTTCTACCCCTTTTTCTTTAAAAGAAGTTATTTTTTCATTTAAACGTTTTTCCAATAGTTTTTTTGCTTCATCCGTAGTATGAGATTTTCTCTCTAATACATATGAATTCCATTCTGTCATTTTATATCCGAGTGGCAAGTAGAAATTATCAAATATTTTCGCTTTATGAATATCTGTATACGTATCATAATTATCTTTCGGCCGTTTAGGAGTATATGGTGTAATACAATAATTACCGACATAAAAAGTAATATATTTCTTAGAATCTTCCGTATAATGCTTATCATAATATTTCAAATCAATATAATCCTCATACTGATATGTCGTAATACCGTACACATCCCCATCCGCAGGAATATAACTGGTTTCAATCACTTCGTTGTTATCATCATAAATATAGATTGTACCGGAAATCAAAACATCTCCCTTTTTAACATTGTCTTTTACTTTTGCAATAGGAGTTCCTTCTCTGGTAATCATTTTTGTGATTTGGGCATCTTTTGAAGCAATAACATCCCCACTCTCATCATTGTTGTTGCTCTTCGTGGTAGACATTCCTTCTTCTAAATAAACTGTCAGACCGGTTCCCTTTAATTCACAGCTAATCCAAGAGATATCAGAATACTTCGCTCTGAGGTTTTCTTCTAAATCCTTACAATCTATTTTTGTTTTCAAGGTTCCTAGTGGAACATAATTGTCTTCAATATATTCTAGTACATTCTCTTGTACCAGTTTATCTTCACCAATAATCCTTACTTCCCAAATAAAAAGAGAAAGGATATAAATTCCGGTTAAAAACACGCCAAAACCGGCAAGAAAAACAACTCTGTTTTTGTGGTTTTTGATAAAATACGGAAAGCCATATTTTTGTAAAAGTTTCATTTTCATATTGGTCTTTTGTAAATACGGTTTCATTTTCATCAAGTTATATCTTCCTGTATAAAAAATATATCCTTTATCTGTACTTTTTATATCCCAAATAACTATTTCATTTTTAATAATCAAATTAATAAATCGTTCCGGTGCAAATCCGTATACTTCAATTTCCACATAACCAATTAAAAAACGCAATAATTTTAACAGCATAATTCTCCATTCGAAATATAAGTTATAGTATGTATACTTCCTGTGATTTTCATATCACATCCTGAAAAATAACGAATTTGCAATTGTTCTCCGTGAATTTGTACAGATAGTTTTTTACAAGATATAACAATTTCATTTGATGTATATAAATGTATCCCTTTATAGTTCTCTATAATCATTTCTTTATTACCAAATAGACGTATCAATAATTCTCCAAATACAATATCATTTGATATGTTCACGAAACACACCGCCTATTACTTCTCTGTTAAGTATATGCACAACGATTCTTCTTATGTACTTTGGTCGAAAAAATCATAGAATTTTTCCAAAATCAAACTTTCATATCAACTTTTTTCTTTCGTATATCTGAGGGCAAATTCCATCATAAGGTGTCCTTTCATTCCCTTTCGGTAATGAAAAAAAGATACTGCTCCTGCATTCAATTGACTTACGTCAACGAAAGGCAGGTAACAGTATCTTTTTTTAATTAAGGGGATTGGTGTCCTAAAGTATAACCATAATTAAATTTAAAGTTTTTCTCTCACTTCCATCAATATAATTCCTAGCATATTTTTCCCAGAACCATCTTTACCACATCCCCAATAATAATCATTGGATGTATTTTCAACTATGGTCTCTTTTCCAGTAGATAATAATACATTTTTAATCTCTTTGTTTTGTGTAAATTTTGCTAATACTGCTTTTCGCATGATATCATCTTTGACTTGTTCCCAATCAGCTCTTAATGGTAACTCTCTATTTCTTCCCATTTCTGCTGCTTTCATAGGATTATCAAGTAAACGAATTATCTCTTCATACTCAGTCCCACAAAATTTCTGTGCTTGAAAATAATGTTCACTCGTCATCCACCATTTTCCATCTAACTCAAATCCGTAATGTGCAAAATTTGAAAAACAACCATACTTATCATTAATTTTGTAAAAATATATTGCCATTTCTCAATTCCTCACTTTAATTTTTAAATGGAGAATCCCATAATATTCTATCAAGCATATCTTCAAGATTTGCCACTGCAATAAATAATTCATCATTATAACTACAATGTTCTGCTTCAGCAGATAATGTTCTGTATATAAAAAAGAGTAAACCTGCATTCTTTCTAGGTATGTATTCTTCTCCCTTCATTTCTTTTTCCAATTCTATCAATATGCCATAGAATTTTTCAAATGCTTGTTTATCTATCGTCTTTTCAGTTCGTGCAGGAATTAATAAATCCTGTACTAATTCATCAATTCTTTCATAAAAATCTTCCATACTTAATCCTTTCAATTAAAATAATCAACTATTGCTTCAAATGGTATGCTTTGATATACAGAAATCTCCTGTTGCCAAACTGAGTAATGATATGGTAAGCCTTCTTTTCCATTCACACGAGGGTAAATTTCATAACCTTTATATGAAGGAGAATTCACTTTATTCAAATCAATTTTTACAATTCCATACCCACTACCAGATTGATTAAATCCCTTAGCAACACTTAAATCACTTGTAGTTGAAATATACGGATCATTTACCCATGAAAGTTTTCCCGAACCCTCAACTAAATGTTCCTTTAAACCCCAAGTACCATTTGGATTTTTTGCTTCCAACCCTAATCCATTTATATACCTCTCGTAGTCTTTTTGATTCAATGCTCTATATACATAATTGCCAGAATCACTACCACTCTCAACGGCAATTGTCGCACTTCCCTTATTACCAGATACCAATATTTCTCCACATATATTATAGGTTTGATATAAGTTAATGATTGATAGAATAGCTAATATTCCATAGACAAGTATTTCTTTTGTATCCTTTTCGACAATAGCTGAAATTAAAAGTACTACACTTGCAATCGTTTCCATAACTGCTGTTCCAAACATTACAATTGCAAATGCTTTCACGCTAAGCATTGCGGTCAAATGTAGGATTCCTGCTGTCCATATACCTGTCTGATATCCTTCAAAGAAGTCTGCTACAAGCCCTATTCCTCACTCGCCCAAAATGCTATTTATTGCCATATTACTTAAACCTGACAATATTCCCATCAAATGAACATTATAGGTCGTTGTTAAACAATCATTTATCGCCATTCCGGCTGCCATGGTAACAGCAGAGAAGTTTCCACTTGGGTCACTATACTTCACCGGATTACCATTTGCATACAAATACTTATGCAAGGTGTCTGGGTCGTAAACACTTCCTTCATAGGTATCCATACTGATAAAGGTTCCTGTGGATGGGTTCATGTATCTGGATCTTAGGTAGTAGAGGTTACTTGTACCATCATAGTATTCACCGGTGTAAAGATAGTGGTTCTCGATTTCTCCACTTCTCTCTATCAACTCTCCATAGGCATTGTAACGGTACTTGTCTGTGATTCTTCCCTCAATATTGTTAAGGGCACGCACGTCACCATGTCCGTCAAAGAGGTAGTAGGAAGTTTCTTCTCCTCTCACCTCATAAAAGTAGCGATCAGTTAATCTTCCTGCTTCATTAGTTAAGGTTCTGACATTTCCGTGTCCGTCGTATAGATAATACCATACTTCTCCATCTCTTTCCATGGAAAGCAGTTCGTCACCTCTGGTGTAAGATGCTACTTCTTTACCATCTTTGTTTGTTTCAGCCATTACCATGGTAAGACTACTAGTTGTATCGTTTACATAGTAAATAGTTTCCGTCTCATTGATAGTCTTAGAGGTACGGTTACCTGCATAATCGTAAGTGTAGGACTCAATGGTTACACTGTTACCCTTTTGTATGGTTGCATACTGATATATAATTTTTTCACTATAACAAAAGATACCATTATTGTTACTCATATAGTCAGTTATTTCTTGTATATATTGTTCTGCGATTTCTTTTTCTTCATTTTGGAAATTTTGTTAAAACTCTATTTACATACCAATCTGTATTATTAAGAATAATATATTTATTCATCTCTTCCTTTATTATCTTTGTCATCTCATCCTATTACTTAGCATTTATTCTAATTCTCATCAAATGCTGAATCCGCTGCGAACCACGTATAAATATCTTCCTTTTCTTTATTTTTCATCTCCTTCCATGCAATATAAAATCTTATATCTGATGCTGAATCTTTAAAACATATTTTTATCCCATTTTCACTATATTCATATACTCTATCATCTAAATCTCCCTGTGTCCCTATACTTAGTTTTATATCTTGCCAATAAAAACTTATTAATGATAAATTTTCTCCTGTTTCAATACATTTTTCAAATACAATCCTATTTTTAGGCAGAATCAAGCATTCAAGTAAATCTCCTCTGTTAAACAAAACCTTACTTGAAAGTCTATATCTCTTATCAACAGAAAACTGTAAAGTCGTATTTTTTAGTTCTGTTGTATTATAATTAATAATCTTATGATTTACTTTTAGTACAATCGCTCCCAATGGAGTATCCATTATGCTACCCTCCCTTTTTAATTTCTTTAGCCATGAGCAAAACTCCACACATTTAGTATTTATGCGGTTTTGCGAGGCATGGCAACCTCATTTATCACTCCAAATTTATAGTAACAATCAGCTCCGAATGGTATAATTAAGTTGTCGAAATCAATTCACCGAAAGGAG
>JAFQOE010000021.1 GCA_017395635.1 Lachnospiraceae bacterium
GATAGTGTCAAGTGACCTATGAAAAAAATGAGTAATGAAAAAAGGCTCAGATGAACCGTGAAAACTGTAGATATTATAGGTTGTGGTAGCTTGCCGCCACCCTTGACAGCACAGCAAGAACTGCTGGAAGGTCGTTACCGACGGTGAAGATGATGAGAACAGTTAGTTCTTCTTCCGTCACTTACAGCAGTGTAGCAGTTCTTTTATGAGCCATCAAGGGCATGCCGCTTGCGCGGTGGCTGTTTCATTACCTCTGGCTCAGAATCTAAGAACAGTTAGAGCCTTCGGCTTGTAGTTTTAAGATTTGTTGCTGCCCGAGAAAGATGAGAAGTTGCCATTTACCAGGCATGTTATCAGCACCACGAAGTAATTCGATATCATTTAAGACCTTGTATTTGTTGAATTCATGAGGTCGAAGGAAGTTGTAATAAGCAACCCATAGAGCAAGGTCATAGTTGGCACCATCTACACTATCAAAACCATTGGTTGGCCTATAGGATAGCTTATAGGTTCTGTTAAGTCGTTCAATCATCTGTTTAAAAGGACGATATTCCTTTGATACCGCATCGTCATTTGTGAGACCGATGACCTGAGTGATTTCAAACTTAAAGGAATCGCCAAATTCTCTTAGAAACTGTTGAGCGGCTAACACGTAAGCACTGTAACCATCGGCGATGAACTTGAAGTTTTCAGGAAGCTTAGTGAAGTGTCTGAATGCCATACGCATGGCAAGGATACAGGCTCCAACATCTCGTTCCTGAGAAACCCGATAACCGATGATGGAACGGTTTTTAGGGTTCATGATGAACCAGATGAAAGCTTTAACACCACGGATTTTGATATAGGTTTCATCAGCAGTCATGATGTTATCCGCTTGATAATCGTAGTTATCAACGAATGGTTTGATGCAGATGGCAGCAGTCTTACAGTAGTTAGCCACTTGTTGATGCGAAATATCGATATTGTATAGGTCTTTTAGGGCGTACTTAGTTTGACGAAGAGACATACGGAGATTTACATGCATGGTTAAACATAAGCCCATGATATTAGCATCAAATTTAGAGAATTTAAGAGATGACGCATTTTTAGGTAGCGAATTAAGATCCATCTTGAAGAAGTTCAAGGTGAATTCACGGTAGATGTAATGAAGCTTGTATTTACTTTTACCATGTTCTTCCTGTAAATCATCTTTGTTGATTTTGCGAAGATTTTTGACATAGTAAGAGCAATTAGGATTTACGCATTTATGAACAATAAAGTGTTTGCGATCCTTCTTAGGAACGAGAGTGTGTGTACAGTAGGGACAACGAAGCTTTAATGATGTATGGCGATTTTCTTCAGGAGAAAACTTGGTTTGACAAACCTTGCACCAAAGTTGCCCCTTAGAACCATTATTCTTATACAAGTAGATGTAAGGTGCATTGCAACAAGGACATTTACAATTTTCATCGATGTCACAATCAGATCTGCGGTTAACCGGTTTGATGGGTTTGTAATCATCCTTGTAACGCCAAGCAAGGTAAGACATAAAATCACGATAATCCCAAGGTTCAACCTTAAGGATTAGAGGTAACTCATCAATTTTGAATTTTTGATATTTGGGTGAATGAGAATCGTCATAAGCCCACTGCTTAAGAGGGATATATCTACAGATAAAGTTTAAAAGATTGCCAATAATTTTATATTGGTATTGTACTAATTGAATCAAATACATTATAATGTCCATAAGTGATTACCTTTCTATACGGATATTTGTTTTGTCGTAGATTCAATTATACTGGTTATTTAGGGGGTAGTCACTTTTTTTGTGCAAAACCCTTTGAAATAAAAGAATTATATAGAAAAAAAGGGGTGTCTTTTGACACTACCTAGAAATGGGTGGAGTAAAGTAATTTAGATAAAAAATAATTTTTATCTGAAAATGCGATATTTGTATTGCAGAATAGCCATTTAACGAGCAATTCGGTAGTAAATTGTTGATAGATTAGATGTAACAAAGTATAGTTGCCTTTAATCTATCGATATCAATCAAACAAGGAGTGGTAAAGTGATAAAAAGAAAGTATGCTTATATTTTATATTACTTTCAAATTACCCTTATTGGCATATTTATTTTGGTAATATGTGTACACAATGTAGATGTTAAGCAGAAAGATTTTTTTGCAAGAAGTATGTATACAGAAAATGTAAAAGGGTTGCAATTATCAAATGATTATTTAGTTATAAATTATGGAGAAAATGTTGATTTTAAAATTCCCCAAACTGATTTGGGTGATTTTATGATATATAAGAGGTTGTCTGATGAATATAATGAAATTGTTCGGGCTGTCTATGCGACAAAGGATGTTTTTCGATATTCTGAGTATATAGCAGACGGACGATTCTTTGATGATAAAGATTATGAAAACAAAACAATGACAGCAGTAATTGGCGCGTCCATGATAGAAAACACTTATAGTGAGAATGGAAAGAAATATGTTGGATATGAGAATCAATTGTTTGAGATAATAGGTGTTTTTGAAGAAACAGGTACGAATTTAGATCATACTGTATATTTAAACTTAACCTGTTATCTACAGTATGCTAGTCATCATGGATTGTATTATATAGATGCAAAGGAAAAAAATATTGTTGAAGGTGTTATACGTGAAATACAAGAGGGTGCTGAAAATAAATATTCTGCATCGGAAGTGGTTTATACTCCTCAAAACACCTATGGGCTAAACGGAGTGAATAACATATTGTTGTTATGTGTGATTTTTTCAGCGACATTGAATTTGTTTGTAATGAGTGAATGTTTTGTGATTGGAAAACAATATATGATTGCAGTTCAGAAGTTATGTGGAATGACAAGGAAGGATTTGTATTTGTTTGTTGGAAAAAAAGTAACAATGTTAATTGTATTTAGTTATATTTCAATTATAATAATTATGTATTTTGTGACAAATAAGTTAAGATTTTTTAATATGATAAAGACACTATCATGGCAACATTATATTATAACAGCAATTATCTTGATGATATTAGGAGTTTATGTTACAAAGTGTGTTGTCAGACAGTCAGAACAGGTGGATATTAGTAATGTTTTGAAAGGAAGATAGGAGAGAATGTCATGTTACAGATTATTTGGTTAGAGATAAAAGAATTTCTTGTCAATGATATTAGAATATTGTTACTATCAGCAATAGCATTCACTTTTTCATGTATTGCCATAAATATTACAGTGTCAAATTATACCTATGCAAATAAAGAACAAAATGCAATGGAAGAGAGTTATGGTGAAAAAAAGTACTACAAAATTAATTTGCCTGGTAATGAGGAAGTATTTAGTAGTTTTTTTAGTGGAGAGAATGCTGAGAATATTAAAAATGCTTTTGAACAACTGAATGCAGAGCAGTTGTTTGATTATAGATATATGACGGAAGATGGGGTTGATTTTTTTAGCGAAAATGACACTACATATGGAAAAGATGATTTTCCGTTATATCCGGAAGAGTGTATAGATGGCTATGAAGAAGGAAATCCTATGGTCTTCGAGGATTATCTTAGGTTAAAGTGCATTTTGGCAGATCATTTATTTAAAACGGAGTCAAATGTGAAATTATCTGAAGGAGAATGGTTTACTGATGATGAATTCTATGTCCGTAGCTTGGTTGAGATTCATTTGCCAATAGTTCTCGGAAGTGCATATAAAGATATGTATAATCTTGGTGATACGTTGACCAATGCGCATATAGCAACAGAAGAGAGTATTACATTAGAAGTAGTTGGATTTTTCGAAGAGGATAGTTATTTTTATAATAATAACAATGAAAAGATATTCCTAAATCGATATATTGTTGTACCGTCGATGGAAACGACATATGACGATACTAAGGAAGAGGGCAAAGATAATTTGTTTTTTGAATATGCTTATGATTCAACCAAAATTATGAATGCACGAATTGTCTGTAATCAAGAGGATGTTGAAGAAGTTGGAAAAAAAGTAAAACAGATTTTTAAAGATAATAAGCTGTATGAACTGAGGTTGGTTGACGAAAGTGATGGTGCTAAAAAACTACTAGAAGACGCTCGAAGTAGTGCAAGGACAAGTATGATAATGAGTATACTTGTAATTATATTTAGTATGATTACTTATGGCGTACAGATGTACTACAAAATATTTCAAAATAAGCGTAAATATGGAGTGTTTATGTTAAACGGAATTACGAAAAAACAGCTTGTTTGGTTTATACTGGCGGATATGTTGGTTGTAATGGTTTTTGCGAATATATTGTATGTAGTGTTTTCTGTAATTAATTCGTATAGAGGTTTTGGAGAATTTGGATTAACAATGAATACATTGGTTGTTATATTCCTTATGGAGATAACTATGCTTTCCCTGATGGGAGTTTTTGGTTTAAAAGCAATTGAAAAAATCGAATTGAGTATGTTGTTACGTGACAATGAATAGGGAGGCGTATTGTGGAATTAATAACATTAAAAAACATATCTAAAAGTTATGGAGACAGAAAAAAAGTGAAGGCATTACAAGGGTTTAATTTTTTCTTGAGTAAGGGTGAAATGGTTGCGATAATGGGTAAATCGGGTTCGGGTAAATCGACAGTTTTAAATGTGTTGTCAGGAATTGATATATTGGATGATGGGGAGTATTTTTTTCAAGGGAAAGACATGAAACTGGTAACAAACGACGAAATGACTCTTTTTCGAAGAGAACATATAGGGTTTGTACTTCAACATTTTGCTTTGATACCGGATTATACGATTTATGATAATATAGCATTTTCATTGTTGTTGCAACATGAATCTAAACAGAAGATAAGAGAGAGAGTATTTGCAATTGCAAAGGAATTAGAAATAGAGGAAATTCTTTTTAAGTATCCTGATGAGGTGTCGGGTGGGGAGGCGCAAAGGACAGCCATTGCACGAGCTATAATACATAATCCGCAGTTGATTCTTGCGGATGAACCAACTGGTGCGTTAGATGAAGAAACTGGATTTAGAATTATGAATATTCTAAAAAAACTTCATGAGAAAGGACATACAATAGTGATAGTGACGCATGATTCCAATGTTGCGGCAATGTGTGAACGCACGGTTTGGATAAAAGATGGAAAAAATATATAGTGATAGTATATAGATAATCTGATTATGAAAGGATAATATAAAATGGAAAAAGAACGAGAATTAGGACGCAAACAAATTATAAAGAAGGTTGCGGTTATCTTTTTGGCAACAATGTTGGTGTTAACTTTCTTTTCTAATACAATAATGAATTATTCTCTACCGGAAGTGGATACGGAGTCGGTAACTTCTGGCGTGGTATCCAACAAAGTCAGAGGACAGGGAGCGGTGGAAACCAATTCTGATTATGAAGTTACAGTTAGTGGAAGTCGTGTGATTAAAGAGGTAAAGGTGGAAGTTGGAGATACTGTAAAGAAAGGCGATGTACTGTTTACTTTTGAAGAGGCAGAGAATGAGGATTTGAATACGGCAGAGGATGAGTTGGCGCAGAAAGAATTAACCTATACAAAGGATTTATTAGATAAATTGCCACCGGATTATACAGATAACAATGTAGAGATTCAGAATGCGAAGGAGGCATTGAGTAAGGCAGAAGAGCAACAGAAGGAAGCCAAGAAGACAAAGAAAGCCTTAAAGACTGCAAAAAAGGAAAAAGCACAATTGGAAAAAGATGTGGCAACACAGGAAGATGAGGTGACGACGTTACAGGAACAGTTTGATGCTTATGGCGAGGTTGGAGATTACAATGCGGCTGTAGAAGCAGTAACAACGTTAGAGGAGGATTTGGGAAAAGCAAGGCTGGAACTGTCTGATTTGAAGGAAGATTTGAAGGATGAACAAGAATTAGGTGGGGATACGAAATTGATTGAACGACAAATTCGTGACAAAGAGGCAGAGATTTCCAAGAAGGAAACAGAATTGAAAAACTCAAAAGAAAAAGTAAGTACCTTAGAAAAGATATTACCATCTTACCAACAGACAAAGGACAAACTGGAAAAAGCAAAGAAGAGATTGGAAGATTTGAATGAAGAATTAACGAAAAAAACGGATAAGGTAACAGAATTAGAGCAAAAGCCAACGTTAGAAGATGCAAAAGAGGCAGTTGAAACATGCAAGGAGGCATTGGAAAAGGCAATTCGTACTTTGGACACAACAAAAAAATTGAATGAAGTGGCAGAACAAAAAAGCGACCTTGAGATGAAAGCAGCCCGGGAAGAAATAGAAGAATTAAGGGACAAGGTGGAAAAACTGAAAAGTAGCAGTGATATTAAGGAAGTCAAAGCGACAGATGCGGGTGTGGTATGTCAACTTGATTATAAGGAAGGGGATAAGGTTAACGCAGATACAGTGCTTGCCAAAATCCAAATGTCAGAAAGTGGTTATCTTGTAAAGATTAAGGTTACAAAAGCGCAGAGCAAGCTGATTAAGGTTGGTGATGAGGCAACTGTAGAAAATGTGTGGGATGAAGACCTGGTGGCAGAGGTAAAGAGTATTAAGGCTGACCCGGAGAATCCGAACCAGAGTTCTATTGTAACCTTTGAGGTAAAGGGAAATGTGGATGTCGGACAGAATCTTTCTTTGTCAGTAGGTGATAAGAGTAACCGTTATGATGCAGTGGTTCCGAATAGTGCCATCAAAGAAGACAGTAATGGTAAATTTGTGTTGATTGTAACAGTGAAAGGTACGCCTCTCGGAAACCGTTATAAGATTAAACGTGCAGATGTGGAAGTGCTTGCATCTGACGATACTTCATCCGGTGTCAGTGGAGGAGTATATGAATACGATAATGTGGTGACGAATTCTTCTAAACCGTTAGAAGAGGGAATGCAGGTCAGACTAGTAGATTAGATGGGAGAAAGATATGAAGAATAAGATACGCAATTGGAATTCCAAATCGGTCGTTCTTTTACTGGTTAATAGCATTCTTGTTGTAGCATTTATACTGGTATCTTTCTTTGCTCAAAATGGAGTAAAGGAACTCTATTCCCAGCAGGAGGCGAAACGCTGGGAAAGTGAGGATAATTCCTATGCCCAGGTTAGTGCATTCATTTCTCCGGAAAAGGGAATGCAGATTTCTGACATTTCCAACATTCGAAGTTCATTGATGGAAACGCTTTCCAGAGATTCCTTAAATGAATCAAATGGAAAAGGAAGATTGTGGATTGATGCATATAGTGGTGAATGCAAGGCAGAAGTCCGTAAGGATAATAATACACTTAGTGTTACAGCCATGGGTGTCGGAGGTGATTTCTTTCAATTTCATCCGATGCAGTTGTTGTCAGGAAGTTATATTTCGGATGAAGATTTGAATCAGGACCGGGTAGTGATTGACCAGGGACTTGCGTGGGCGATGTTTGGTTCGAATGATGTTGTGGGAATGCAGATATGGATGGGCAATAGCATCTATGTAGTTGCGGGTGTTGTGGCTGTGGAGGAGGATTCTCTTCATAAGATAGCGTATGGCAAGGGAAACCGGATTTATATGTCCTATGACCAGTTGAAGCAACAACAGGAGGATTTGTATATTACCTGCTATGAAGCAGTGTTGCCAAATCCGATAACCAATTATGCCTATAATACTTTGAGCAGTGCCTGTGGATTGACGCAGGAAGAGGAAGAAACACTTCAGCAGGAAGAGAATCCGTTGAATTTTGATAAAATGGAAGTTATTGAAAATAGTAACCGTTATGAAACATGGACAATGCTTACGAATATGAAACATTTGAAACTTCGGAGTATGCGAACCAATAGCGTTGCCTATCCGTATTGGGAGAATGTTGCCCGGGTAATCGAAGAAGAACAGATGGTGTTGTTGGTAATTCGAATTGTTTTGTTAATTGTTCCGTTTGTCAGTCTGATTGCTTTGTTGTATCATTTGTGGACACATAAATCATGGACCGTGAAGGGTATTGTGTTATGGGTGATTGAGAAAATACGCGAAAAAAGAGAATTACAACAGGAAGACGCCGGTTTTGAAGAAGATGAAGTAGAAGACGATGATTATGCAGATGAGAATAATCAAGGCTTGGATGAAGAAATGGAAGAGATTGTTGGTGATGATGAGGAAGAGGATACTGAGCAGGAGAATTTTGACGAACAGGATTTGATTGTTGTCACGACAGAGAATATTTTTGAGATGAAAGAAAATTGGTAACTAGAAGGTATCGAACCGTTTTCAGTGATGATAACGGTTCGGTATTTTTTTAATGTTTTAACACATATTTTCTTACGGTATCAAAATCAGCCGGTCCCACATCCAACAATTTTTGATGAAATTCCTTTTCGGAATAATGTTCTAATTCTTGTCGTTGATAAGCATCTTTTATATCCATAATTTCCAGATAGCCAATATAGTAGCTTAAGTAGTTGGTTGGAGCTTCCACTACATAAGCATATACGTCCTGGGCATAATAGCTGTTGAATCCCTGTTCTTCGAAAAAGGCACGGGTATCTGCTAATGTCCAACCTTCATAATTGACCCCCATATCAATTCGGGCACAGAGGGCGAGATTGATAATAATATCGGATTGGTAGAGTTTACAAAGCAAATCGTCGTCTATTGGGTAATCCAAAAAGGTAAGAGAGTCAATTTCCACATAGGTTGCCCATCCCTCCACGTAGCCTAGGTAGTTCAACATTTGACGAATGTTTGAAGGGTCCCTTTCGTTAAAATATACGGTTTGATACAGATGTCCGGGAAAGCCTTCGTGGGCAAGTGTGGGGAACAGATTACCATTTTCTTCATTGGTATAGAGGGGATTGATGTAAATGGTATTGTTTTTGTAGTCATCGATAGTAGGTATCATATAAAATGCGGGACTTAAGGAGCCGGCAAGACTATCGGATACGGTCTTGATTTCATAGGTAGGAGAATTGGAAAGAATCGGATAATCCTCCCGAATCATAAGAGAAAGATTTTCTAATATAGCTTCCGGTGATTGATAATAGCTTTCTAAAGGATGTTCACAGTAATAAAAGTAAGCTTCCTGGTTGGTAAGTGCAGTGTTTAGAACGGTACTAAGTGCATTTTTCAGAGATTGTTCTGTTATGGAAATTAATTCTGGTAGAGGACGGTTGGAACCTGTAGTCTGTTTTGTTAAGAGGGAGTAGTAATCTTTTCCCTTTGGAAGAGTGCAGATTCCGTAAGAAGTATTTTCGTCCATATATGATAAAATGTTGGAGGTGTCGATTGTATCTACGGCAGTTGTGATGTTGGAGTCTAAGGTTTGTGATCTGTGTTGGTAATCGGTCGTATTGTTGGGTTTCGAGTTTTCCGTTTTGTTTTTATTATCGGTTGTAGTTTGAGGTGTACTTTTCGTAGTGGAAAGGCTACTTTTCAAGTAATCAACCACCATCTCATAGGAAGGAATTATATATTTTTTCACATAGTGCTGGTTTAATTTCCTATATTTGTTAATGTCTTTTTGGGATAAAGATTCTATTTGTGTAATTCTTTCATCGAACGTATCTATAAAGCTGTTGTCACCGTTTTGAAATCCGGCAATCATAGTGTTGGTACTATTGAGAGCGCTGACAGTGACAAATGGCGCATTATTGTAACCTAATTCTAAACGACGTTTTTCGTAAGAAATGATATCCTCAAAGTAAGCAGGAATCTGGGTTAATAATTCGAGATAAATTTTGACATCCGATTCCGTACGAAGAGGGTATTCCCCTAGTGTTACAGGCAAATTTGTCTGAATACCTGTGGAACTGCCGAGCAATCCTTCATAAAAGGAATATTCGGATAGTGCTGAGTTGGTCTGAATATAATCTTTGAGAAGAGAATAGGTGAGTTGTTCATCTTCGGATAAATTTGCGAAGTCGTAGCGAGAAAGACATTTTTCTACAAAAAGAAGGGTTTTGTCAGGAGTATTATCTGTACTTTCCTTTAAGTAGTCTTTATAGGAAAAGGTAGTTATTCTAGGTTCTAAGGTTGGAATGTCCCATTTATCCGGATTTTTGATGGAATAGGCAGTGGTTATGGAATCGGAGGTCACTTCATACCGAAATAGGGCATCTGTGAAGTCTTCAAAGCGCTTGGCGTTTTCCATGTTTTCCAGCAACTTGCTATGGTAACTACTGTTGTTAGTAGGAACTGTAAAACAGGTAATCAGTATTAGTAGAATAGCGATGCCAAAAGTGCAGACAAGAATCCGGATAAAGGAAACATTTATTGCGTTTTTGGACGAATTGTGATTGGAAGAATGAGGCAAGCGTTTTAGAAAAGGTAAAAATGACATATAAGCTCCGGTTGTCAATATTGCTACAGTATATGTGCGAGAAGAATGAATTATGAAAAACATAATAAATACTTATAAGAGAATTAAGTTGATGTTTTTTGTTATTCGGTATATACTATGTATATACTGAGTGTGAGGAGGTTTTTGTATGCAAGCACAGGTAAAAGAATGGGGAAACAGTCAAGGAATTAGATTACCCAAAGAAGTACTAAGAAGTGCAGGAATTGCTTTGAATGAAACTTTGGATGTGACAGTATCGAATGGTGTAATTACTTTGGTGAAACCTTTTCGTCATAAAACATTGGAAGAGAGAGCTGCTGAGTATGATGGGAAGTTAATGCTCGACGGTGAATATGATTGGGGTGAGCCTGTCGGAAGAGAGGTATGGTAATGGAATTTTTACATCAAGGAGATATTATTAAAATTGAAAAAATAAAACATCCCGTATTGGTTGTTAGTAAGGATTTTTTTAATACCAGTGGTGAAATAATAGGATGTCCGATTATTAGAAATTCTACTCCCGGTCCTCTTCATATATGGATGGCTACAGAAGAAAATGAAGGTTATATACAATGTGAAAAGCTTGCCTTGTTGGATTTGTCGATTCGTGGTTACAAGATAGTGGATAGATTGCCAATTTCTGAAATAATTAACGTATCGGATGCTATTCAGGGGATTTTTGAGTATATTTGATGAGAAGTAGCTGTTCAGTACAGGACAAAACATTTGCTGTTTTGTCCGTAAGAAAGTGATTCAGGTGTGAGCAAATCCCATCAGCGTAGCTGATTTTCATGGATTTGCGAATCGTAACTATGAAGGTACTGAATAGTTACGATGAGAATATGTAAGAAGCCAGCCTTGACACAAAGGGTAAAATTACCTATAATGAACCTTAGCCAAAAATAGAATGAGCGATGAAGAGAAGAGTAGATTTGGGAAGTTTTTAACAGAGAACCTGGTAAGCTGAGAACGGGGAAAGATGGAACAGGTTGAAGATGGTCTTGGAGCTTCTTGTGTGAGGTCGGATTAGCATATGTACTAAGCACAAGACGGGAGCACCCGTTATAGTGTAAGCTGGTAACAGCCAGCTAGTAAGGTCAGCATAGTAATATGCAGATGAATTAAAGTGGTACCGTGAGAAGAGATAAGCTCGCCTTTAAGATTTATTAAAGGTGGGCATTTTTTTACTTTATAGGAAATAAGGAGGAAAATAAAATGGCAAAAAAACCGTATTACATTACCACAGCGATTGCCTATACATCAGGCAAGCCACACATTGGTAATACCTATGAAATCGTACTTGCAGACAGTATCGCAAGATACAAGAGATTTGTGGGTTATGATGTTCGTTTCCAGACAGGAACAGACGAGCATGGACAGAAAATCGAGGAAAAGGCCGCGCAGGCCGGTGTTACACCAAAGGAATTTGTTGACAAGACAGCAGGTGAAATCAAGCGTATCTGGGATTTGATGAATACATCCTATGACAAGTTCATTCGTACAACAGACGAGGAACATGAAAAACAGGTACAGAAGATTTTCAGAAAGTTATATGATAAGGGTGACATTTATAAGGGCGAGTACGAAGGAATGTACTGTACTCCATGTGAGTCATTCTTTACAGAGTCTCAGTTAGTAGATGGTAAATGTCCGGACTGTGGAAGAGAAGTTCAGCCGGCAAAGGAAGAAGCATATTTCTTCAAGATGAGCAAATACCAACAACAGTTGATTAATCATATTAATAAAAATCCGGAGTTTATTCAGCCGGAATCCCGTAAGAATGAGATGATGAATAACTTCCTTTTACCGGGACTTCAGGATTTGTGTGTTTCCCGTACTTCATTCAAATGGGGAATTCCGGTAGATTTTGATCCGGATCATGTAATCTACGTATGGATTGATGCGCTTACTAACTACATCACAGGATTAGGCTTTGATGCAGATGGCAGACATGACCGATTATATGACAAGTATTGGCCATGTGATTTGCATTTGATTGGTAAGGATATCTTGAGATTCCACACCATTTACTGGCCGATTATGTTGATGGCATTGGATTTACCACTTCCAAAGCAGGTGTTTGGACATCCATGGTTAATCCAGAGTGACGGCAAGATGAGTAAGTCTAGAGGAAATGTTATCTATGCAGATGATTTAGTAGCATTATTCGGAGTAGATGCAGTTCGTTATTTTGTGCTTCATGAGATGCCATTTGAAAATGATGGTGTTATTTCATGGGAGTTGATGGTTGAAAGATTGAATTCCGACCTTGCTAATACTCTTGGTAACCTTGTAAATCGTACTATTTCTATGTCGAATAAGTATTTTGATGGTGTAGTAACCAACAAGAAAGTAAATGAAGCAGTTGATAAAGAGTTAATGGATTATGCATTGGATACAAGACTTCGTGTATCGAAGGCGATGGATAAATTACGTGTGGCAGATGCCATGACAGAAATCTTCAACTTATTCAAACGTTGTAATAAGTATATTGATGAGACAATGCCTTGGGCACTTGCAAAAGAAGAGGATAAGCAGGACAGACTTGCAACTGTTCTTTACAATTTGGTGGAGAGCATTATTATTGGTGCAACCTTGCTTGAGCCATATATGCCTGAGACATCAGAGAAGATTCTTGCTCAGTTAAATGCATCAAAGCGTAAAGTGAATGATTTGGTACGTTTCGGTGGATATCCGTCCGGAACAAAGGTAACAGCTACTCCGGAAATTCTATTTGCAAGATTAGATTTGGATGAGGTTATGACAAAGGTAGCGGAAATGATGCCGGAACCAGAACCGGAACCAGAGGTGGATGAAAATCCGGGAATCGATATTGAGAAGAAGGAAGAGATTTCAATTGATGATTTTGACAAGGTACAGCTCCAGGTAGGTGAGGTTATCGCTTGTGAGGAGGTTCCAAAGTCAAAGAAATTGCTTTGCTCCCAGGTTAAGATTGGCAGCGAGGTAAGACAGATTGTATCCGGAATTAAGGCACACTATTCTCCTGCAGATATGGTAGGTAAGAAGGTTGTGGTTGTGACAAACTTAAAGCCTGCAAAGCTTGCGGGTGTTGAGTCTCAGGGTATGATTCTCTGTGCAGAGGATGCAGAGGGTAATCTTTCTCTTGTGACAACTGAAAAGGATGTTCCACACGGAGCAGAGATTCGCTAAATGAATATGTGATATCAGGAATGCGTCACGGTTTTGAATCCGTGGCGCATTTTGTGTATACAATGAACCAAGTCGACAAGCATGCATGCTTGTATGCAGAGGTCTGTTTGGTAAATGTAATCATAAAATGATATCAAAACGACTTATTTTGATTGCAGAATGATGTATCATGCAGTAGATGCAATGTGCGAGAGTATAGGTATGAATATTAATACCTTTTTTACTATTTATGCAAAAAAAGCCGTAAGAGAACAGAAGATACCTTTTGAGGTTACAACCGGACTAACGGCGGATGAATATAAGGTTGCTAAGGATTTGTTTCAATACCTGGATTCTGTTCGTGAAAATGCCGACCAAAATGGCTGGTTATCAGAGGATGAAGTTGGTTGGGAGGTATAGTTTTGCGAAAGATTCATTATTCAGTAGAGTTTCGTTATCATCTAAAGGCCTTAAGAGAATACTTGAAGACCGAGTTCGACAAAAGTGTTGCGATAGTTGTCGAGAAGGATATTAAGAATGCTGTAGAGAATCTAAGAACAATGCCTGGTGTAGGAGTTTCGATTGGTGAACGCTTTGGTTTTGATACGGATCATCTGTGTGTATACGTTCGACAGAATTATATATGTTATACATATGATGAAGAAGATGTGTATATTTTGGGAATTATACACATTGTGGTTTAGGGTGTGTTGTGTCATATGGTATTCCTCTTTGTATAATAAAAGCCTGCAAATCAAGAGAGTTGCAGGCTAAGTTTCAAGTATTCAAATGTTATTGATACTATTCTGCATCTTCCACATCTTCAATCGGTTCGCCCTCAACTGACTCTACATCTGTAGTATCCGTTTCAGAATTCTCACGGATATACAAAATGTGTTTGTCAATTTCTAAGAAATCTTCATCTGCAATATAGTAGTAATCATTGGATGGCTGGATTGGAATATTCAAAACAACCGGATCCATGTATCCTGGATTGTCTGCAGTGCTCTTTAAAATCTCAATAATTCCTTCTGCAAACTCTGTCTCGTATTCGATTTCTGTAGTGTCGTTGAAATCACCTTCATCTACACGAGCATTGAAATTCTCAATATATGATACAACCTGATCATAAGTAGTTTCCAAAGTATCTAAAGGATATATAGTAAGCTCTAAAGTGTAATTCCCGGTTTCTTTATCTTCAATTACATCCGTTACTTCGTACTTGGCATTAGAGAAAAGTGTCTGTGCTAAGTAGTAAAACTCAGAAAGGATTGTACCATCATCCACTTCTTTCACACCATAGTAGTTCATTAAATTATGAGCCTGATAATCCATGTTAGCGACATAAACAGCTTCGGCATCGTTGAATGAGACACCGGTTAAAGTCATGTAATCCTTAGATATGTTCTTATAATTAATATCTAATAAGCTGATAATATATCTGGAATAGACTTTGCTTTTACTGTCAAATAATGAGCAACCTGCCAACGAAAGCAACATTGTGCTTATTAAACAGGCAATTGTTAATTTTTTCAAAACAGATTTCATCGTTTTGCCTCCTCTATATTCAAAAATGTATGGGTTAAACGTAACTACGTATTTCTAACCACTATATCCAATTCAGTATAACATATTTTAAAAAGGGTGTCTATTGTGTAAATGATTGTAACATCGGAAAAAATATAGTAGAATAATTGCGAAACTCAAATTGACGTTATGAAGTTCGCGCATGTTTAACAAACCATTACAGGCACGCTTTCGCTGCTCTGAGTGCGTAGCGGTACTAAGCTCAACGAGGTTTCGCTAAGTACCGACGGACGCAGAATGCACCTGTTAATGGTGCTTGTTAAACATGTGCAAACAAGGTAATGGTTTGGGTGAGTTTCGCAATTATTCTATGAAACATTAAAGAAAGAGGAAAAGAAATGAACATTTTCGAAACTCATGCACATTATGATGATGATGCATTTGATAAGGATAGAGATTTCCTTCTTAGACAGATGAATAAAGAAGGAATTGATTATATAGTAAATATTGGTTGTTCTATGGATAACTCCCGAGAGATTGTGGAATTTGTTAAGAAGTACGATTTCCTATATGGTACAGTTGGAGTACATCCAAGTGATATTGATGAACTAACCGAAAAGGATATGAAGGAATTGGAAGAACTTTCGAAAGAGGAGAAGATTCTTGCAATTGGGGAAATTGGTTTGGATTATCATTACGATAATGTTGATAAAGAGTTACAACAGCGATGGTTTATTGCACAGTTAGAAATTGCCAAACGAAGAAATCTTCCGGTTGTTATTCACAGCAGGGATGCAGCGAAGGATACTTTGGATATTATCAAGAAGCACCATAATGGAGTGACACCCGGAATTATTCATTGTTTTTCTTATGGTGTTGAAATGGCAAGAGAATACCTGAATATGGGATATTATATTGGTGTTGGTGGTGTGGTAACATTTAAAAATGCCAAGAAATTAAAGGAAGTCGTGGAATACACTCCGCTTGACCGTATCGTGCTGGAAACGGATGCACCTTACCTTGCACCAACTCCTTATCGTGGGAAGAGAAACTGTTCTCTCTACCTTACCCATGTGGCAGAGGAAATTGCAGCTTTGAAAGGGGTAACAGTCGAGGAAGTATGTGCGACAACCTACCAAAATTCAAAAAATGTATACTGTATATGAAAGGAGTATATATGGAAAAATTAAGTAACCCTCAAGTTACAATTGAGACGATAAAGAAATACGATTTTGCATTTCAAAAGAAATTTGGTCAGAATTTTTTAATAGATAGTCATGTGCTGGATAAGATTATTGCAGCAGCGGGAGTCACGAAGGAAGATGTGGTATTGGAGATTGGTCCGGGCTTTGGAACTATGACTCAGTATTTGGCAGAGGCTGCTAAGGAAGTTATTGCGGTGGAGATTGATAAGACACTGATTCCGATTTTGCATGAAACTTTGGCAGATTATGATAATGTTACCATTATAAATGAGGACATTTTGAAGGTAGACATTGCGAAATTGGTGGAGGAGAAGAATGGCGGAAAACCGATTAAGGTAGTAGCCAATTTGCCTTATTATATAACCACACCGATTATTATGGGATTGTTTGAAAGCCATGTACCACTGGATAATATTACAGTTATGGTGCAAAAAGAAGTGGCACAGCGTATGCAGGCAGGACCCGGAACAAAGGATTATGGTGCGTTATCTCTTGCTGTGCAGTTCTATGCAGAACCTTATATTGTTGCGAATGTCCCACCAAACTGCTTTATTCCAAGACCGGGTGTGGGTTCTGCGGTAATTCGTCTGACCAAATGGGAGAATCCACCGATAGCGGTGAAGGATGAATCATTTATGTTTTCATTGATTCGTGCTTCATTTAATCAGAGAAGAAAAACGTTGCAAAACAGCTTAGTAAATGGTGGAATCCAGATAACAAAGGAACAGGTAGTAGAAGCGTTAGAGCAGATGGAGTTATCTCCAACTGTTCGAGGTGAAGCTCTTACCTTGGAAGAGTTTGCACAACTGAGTGATGTGTTGTGTGAATGTCGTAAATAATACTATCGTAACTGCTTAGAGCCTCATTCGAAAATGTTTGACTTTGAACCGTTACAAAATATTTGTGGAATATATGTCCACACTCCTGCATAGAATATTGCGTAAAGGAGTGTGTGGACAAGTGCAGAATTTTAAAAGGAAAATTACATACTTTAGAGAGCATCATAAAGGAGTAGTAGGGTCTACAGCAGGTTTTATGAAGCTGGAAATCCGTGGAGATAAAGTTAAGATTATTATTAATATTCAGGAGCCAATGGAGATTCCGTATGACCGGGCAGCACTGTATCTGTATCATGAGGCGGGAGATCATTTGTCGGCAGTGAAGGTGGATACTGTTGAAAGTATAAATGGAGTACTGACTTATCAGAATCGTACGGATTGGCAGAATATATTCCGAACAGAACGGGATTTGTACACATTTGATGGTGTGGCAGTAGTATATAATGATACGCATTATTATATTGGTGATTTTAAAGACAGAGACCGTAGCCGGTATGAGCTCGTGAAGAAAGATCGAAAACCAACGGTTGTTACAATGGAGCATGATTTGAAAGAAGAGATTGAGTCCTTAGATGTAACGAGAAAAGTACCGAATTCTGTGGAAGAGGTAAAGGAAGAAGAGAAGTTGGTGGAAGTGGCTGGTATGGCTGCGGTGAAGAAAGAGGTAAAGCCGGATTCTGCTCCGAATCAAGAAGAAAAGGTTATGCTTTGTCATGATTGTCCTTATCAGCAAAAGCGTGCAGAAAAGCAACAGAAGGTGGATCCTTTTGAGGAGATGATAGAGAAATATCCAAAGCTTCCGATGTATGGAATGACGGAATTGTTTGACTGTGTAAGGATTCATCCTCGAGATATTGGTAAATTAGATATGAGAAACTGGAAACTGGGCGTGAACAGTTTTCTCAGTCATGGATTTTATACCTATCAATATCTGTTGTTAGGGAAAATGAGATTTGAAGACGGAACGTATCAGGGAGTAATAGGCGTTCCGGGTGTATATTCGAATCGGGAGCGATATTTGGCAAACATGTTTGGTTTTGAGCAGTTTGTTCCGGTGAAACAGACCGGCGTGAAAACCGGTGAATTTGGCTATTGGATTATTGATGTGATTCCCGGGTTATAGAATAGTGGTTGTTATACGACAGGTAGTTGTAAAAGCGACAAACCGTTATGAGTGGTTTGTCGGGGCAAGCAGACTGTATCGATAATGGTCGGTAAAATGTCCATTTACTTCCACACTTTCGTATTCGATTCCTTCAAAGCGGAAGTTCAGACGTTCCAATAGTTTGATAGAAGGAAGGTTGTTTGGTGAAACTCGTGCTTCTATGCGGTGAATCCGATAATTGGAAAAAAGGACAGGAATAGCTGCCTGACAAGCTTCGAGGGCATAACCGTTGCCGTGGTATGCGGCATCTAGTTTGTAGCCGAGTGAAGCTTTGGAAAAGGGGCCGTGTTCCATGCGAGAGAAATTGACAGAGCCAATAATCGTATCCGGCTGATTCTTGAGATAGATATAATAGCGTAATGTTTTGCCTTTGATTATTTGAGAATATTCGTAACTAACAGAAGCATTTTGGTAAGCTTCTGTATAGAAATTGCTTGGTCTTGTAGGTTCAAAACGATCAAACAAATCCTTGTTTCTTTGATAAAATGCAAGAATTTCTTGGGATTTTGTACCATCTTCTATTGTAAGGATTAATCGTTCAGTAGTAATTGTAAATGACATAAATTAAGCTCCTGTCGTAATGTAGAGGTAACGATTCATAGCCTCATATGAAACTGCTCGGCTCTGAACAGTTACATATAGATTATCATAAAAGGTGGATAATGTTCAATGACGAAAGATGAAAAATATATGAAAGAAGCAATTAAACAGGCAAAAAAAGCGGCGAAGGTAGGAGATGTTCCGATTGGCTGTGTGATTGTGTATCAAGACCGGATTATTGCCCGTGGGTATAACAAACGCAATGCAAAGAAGACAACTTTGGCTCATGCGGAATTGCTTGCGATTGAAAAGGCTTCAAAAAAAATAAATGACTGGCGTTTGGAGGAATGCACGATGTATATTACATTGGAACCTTGTCAAATGTGTGCCGGAGCAATTGTGCAGGCCAGAATCCCAAGAGTGGTTGTAGGGGCAATGAATAAAAAGGCAGGATGTGCAGGGTCTGTATTGAATTTATTTCAAATTCCTGCATTTAATCATCAGGTTGAGTTTGAGAAAGGAGTTCTGGAGGAAGAATGTTCTACCATGTTGTCGGAATTTTTCAAGGAACTGCGCAATATAAAAAGTAAGGAAACAAAATAGCAGATGGTTATTTTGATTACGATAGGTTAAATTACGAAAGAAATAATAGGGAAAGAAACAATACGATAATAGAAGTTCAAAATATGTTGAAAATAGTTGGCATGGTTGACAGAAGTCCCAAATTCTTGTATACTAGCCAACGTATAATCTTTCCACGCAGCCGGGGTGGTAGCGCACCTTGTACCTGAAGCTTTTGCAGGGGTGTTGGTCTGTCTCGGGGATTTTCCTTTAAGCCGGCCATAGCAAGTGGCGTTGACGTATGGGTCTTACGCAATGGAAACCTATGAACCGTGTCAGGTCGGGAACGAAGCAGCACTAAGTAGGACCTTTCATGTGCCGTGAGGGTGCCTGGACTGAGTTAACTACTATGGTAACGGTTGGAGAATTCACAAAACAGACTGCGTGGATATTTTTTATGAATTTAACAAAAAAGGTAGAATATTTTGTCAAAAAATGATAGAATAGTTTCGGTTTGTTTAAATACAAAGAAAAATGTAACGAATCAGGGGGTTGGTTGCATAGAACTATAATGAATGGGAGCGAAACGCATGAATTATACAAATGTAATTGAATTTGTAAGGAAACAAATTGCTGATAATGGCAGACCGCCGAATTATCTATTTCGCGACCGATTTGAACATACAATGCGAGTATACCGTTGGGCAATCAAATTGCAAGCAAAACTCGGTGGAGATTTAGAGATTGTTTCGCTTGCTGCCCTTTTGCATGATGTTGGATGGGAAGAAGGTAGAGAGCATGGGGAAGTCGGAGCAGAGATAGCAGTTAATTATCTGGACAGCATCGGCATAGAACCGGAGAAGATAAGTCGAATAGGGGAGATTATCCGAATACATGATGATAAGGATACGGAAGCGGATTTATCTTTGGAATGTCAAATTGTGATGGATGCAGATTTACTGGATGAGGTTGGAGCAGTGAGTGTTTTATGGGACTCTATGGCAACGGCCTGTGAAGAGGAAGCAAATTATAAGAAAGCATATTACCGTATTAAGAATTATTACAAAGGTAATAAGCCAAAGATTCGCCGTTGTAAAACGGATGTTGCGAGATTAGAATATGATAAACGTATGAAATTGTTAGAGGATTTCCTCTTTCAATTAGAAAAAGAATTGTTTTAAGTTTTTTTCAATAATTGCAATAATAAGGGATGGAGCAATTATCAATATTATTATGTATTTAGGAGGAATTAAGAATGAAAGGGTTTGTAAGAGGTCTTATTTGGTTTTTAGTATTTGTAGCTATTTTGGTAGGTGTATATTTTGTACTGCCTGAGTATCCACAAAGTGTTGTGAAATCGGTTATTCAGCCAATGGTAGATACGACAGCAGAGGTGAGAATTTCACAAGTGCAGAGCATGCTTAATGAAGATTTAGGTGGTGTTACATATAAGGCAATTTTGGAGGCTCAAACTAAGAATCCATGTTGGGTTTACAGTTTGGATGAAATGACAGGTGTTGAAACAGTTACTTTCTATGGAAGAGGCGTTAGTATTAACCTCAAAGATTATGAAGAGTATCAGGGTAAGTTGTCAACAAGTGCAATGATTAAGATGGAATTTGTTATTACCGGACAGCAGGTGGATATTCACCCGTATGTAGATGGTGTAAAGATGGAATTAGATCAAAGTACACATATGCAAGAGAATAAACAGATTCGTTTGGAAATTCTTTCACAGTTGTATACTGGAAAAGGAGTTCTTGAACAGTAAAAAAGAGAACCTTCGCTCATGCGAAGGTTCTCTTTTTTGCTATGGGAAAGACTTTTTCATATTAATAGGAAAGCTCTTTGGCATAGCATATTAATGTTACTTTTCAGATAAATCAAGAATTAAGTTCATAATGGTTCCAATAGAATCCGACATCTTACTTTCGTTCATTGCCTGGATGTATTCCGCTTTATGTGTCACTACATCACGGATTGCATTGAGAAGAGATGCAGTACTTAATTCTTCCTCTTCGATAACATAGCTAAAACCATTTTTCTTGAATGATTTGGCATTGAGAATTTGGTCGCCACGGCTGGCTGCTCTGGAAAGAGGAATTAAAATGTTTGGTTTTTTGAGTGCCAAAAGTTCACATATTGCATTGGCTCCAGCTCTGGAAATGACAAGATCAGATAATGCAAACAAATCTCTTAATTCCTTTGAAATGTACTCAAACTGTACATATCCATTTCTGCCAACTAAACTATCATCCAAATTACCTTTTCCGCATAGGTGAATTACCTGATAATTCTTAAGGATTTCATCTAAGCTTTCTCTAACGGCGTTGTTAATTACAACGCTACCACTACTTCCGCCTACTACTAAGATAGTTGGTTTCTCGGTAGACAAACCACAGAATTCTGCAGCTTTTGTAGCGCTACCTTCGAATAATTCTTTTCGAATTGGCGTACCGGTAAGAACTGCTTTCCCTTCCGGAAGTAAATCAAATGTTTCTGTAAAGTTACAGCATACCTTTGAGGCGGAAGGAATACAAAGCTTGTTTGCTAATCCGGGTGTCATATCCGATTCGTGAATAATGGCAGGAATTTTGTTCTTCTTTGCAGCCATTACCACAGGAACGGTAACAAAACCACCCTTAGAAAATACCACATCCGGTTTAATCTTTTTGAGAATCCGGTCTGCTTCCCCAAATCCTTTTATGACACGGAAAGGGTCAGAAAAATTCTTCATATCAAAATATCTTCTCAGTTTTCCGGAAGAGATTCCGTAATATGGAATCCCCATATCTTCAATCAATTTTTTTTCAATTCCTTCATAAGAACCAATATAGTGAACTTCAAATCCTGCTTCCTGTAAGCTTGGAAGCAGAGCAATATTCGGAGTAACATGTCCGGCGGTTCCTCCACCTGTAAGAACAATCTTTTTCATGCTGTGTTCCTTTCTGTTTTAATGGGATTATTAGTTGGTTGTTTCCTGTTCGAGAGCTTGCTTTAGTGCTTGTGCCAACTGGTCAGGACAAGATGTGCCACGAAATCCACACTGGATTCCTTCTAAGCGAGAAATTGCTTCGTTGGCATCCATTCCCTCAACAAGTTTGGCAACTCCTTGTGTGTTTCCGTTGCAACCACCTAGAAACTGTACATTGGTTACCTTGTTATCAACGATTTCAAAATCGATTTTCTGTGAGCAAACGCCCTTTGTCTTATATGTCATGTGTGATACCTCTCTTTCGCATACTCTTAGCAAGAGTATAGCACACATGACCGGATTTGCAAATGTGGTAAAATTGTCGACCTATGTAAATTCCTGGACAAAATCACCATTTTCTCTTGAAAAGAAAGGAAATGTTACGATGAGGTGTTATTGAGTTGGAGTTCTACTATCTATAAAATAAAAGTATGTAACTGTTCAGTACAGGACAAAACACTTGCTGTTTTGTCCGTAAGAAAGTGATTCAGGTGTGAGCAAATCCCATCAGCGTAGCTGATTTTCATGGATTTGCGAATCGTAACTATGAAGGTACTGAATAGTTACGAAAGCATTTTGGAATCAGGAGATAGGAGAAGAACATTATGATAATGGAGTATGTGATGAATCATTTATTTATGTGCGGTATTTTAGTATTTGGAGCAATTAGTGTATTTATGCAGTGGGTTGTTAATTTGTCCTTAAAGGGATATGTAAAAGCTTCGGCGAATATGAAGACAACCAGAAAAAAGATTATGATTAATCTAAAAAAGCAGTTTGAAACGATATACGAGATGAATTACACTGTACGAAATGTAAGTGCTTATGTGGACAAGTACTTGTTAAAGTTGCGATTTATGGGATGTGCGTTTTCGTTTTGGGAGAAAGCACCTGCGTTGTCTGCCGGTATAGTGACTTTGATTGCAGGGGGATGCGCATTTTATACATATACAAGCGGTGGAAATACAGCAGTATTGATTGAAATTTTGTTTTCTTATGGCGTAGTTTTGGTATGTTTGTTCTTGTGTGAGCATATATTTGGAATAAAGAGCAAGAAACAGCAAATACAGATTCAATTAGTGGACTATCTCGAAAACTATCTGATTAATAGGGTGACCAAATGTCAGGACAATTCTAAGGAGTGGAAATTTTTAGATTTTAGCATGGAGGAAGCATTTATGGAAGGTACAGCAAAAAATGAGGACCTAAAGCGGGTAATATTGGAAGAGGAAAAGGAGTTACAGAAAAAAGGAAAGATGATTTCAGAAAAGAATGCTTCTGCTGAAATAGTAGAACAGGAGGTTGCTGTAAGTAAAGAGTCGTCCGATATTGAATTGTTAGAGGAGTTTGTGCAAAGTTTTCTTGCGTAATGCAGGAGGCATTATTTGAATAAAAAGGTAATCGGTGTTGTAATTATCGTTTTTGTTGCAGGTGTGGTGATATGGAATTGGAATAATATATTCGCGTTTTTTAATAGTGGATTCAATCAGAATGGGAAGGCTGGGTTGGTCACGGAAGAGAATTCCTCGAAGAAGGGTATACGGAGAGGTAAGGAAGATACTTCGGATGGAAGAAATGCTGATGAGAAGTCGTCTAAGAATCCGAAGGAGTCGATGAAACCTCGCAAGCGAGTTATAGTGGATGATACAGATTATTCACTATATGATAACACGTTATATTCCTGGTGGTTTAAAAGAAATGACAATCATGAGCAATCTGGTTGTCAGGAGGATTTTGATATTACGCAGTATGATGCACATTACACAGTACCGGTCAGTGAGAAGAAAATGTATATTACATTCGATTGTGGCTATGAAAATGGATTTACACCGGGGATTCTGGATATACTGAAAGAAGAAGAGGTGACAGCAGCATTTTTTGTGACACAGACATTTATTCGGGATAATGTGGATTTGGTAAAAAGAATGAAAGAAGAGGGACACCTTGTGTGTAACCATACTGTAACCCATCCTTCTATGCCAAGCAAATCAGTAGAAGACCAGCAAAAGGAAATGTTGACTTGCGAAAGCTATATGAAGGAAGCAACAGGGTATGATATGGATTTGTTTTTCAGACCTCCAAAGGGTGAGTATAGTAAACGGACGTTACAAATCGCAAAAGACTTGGGTTATACAACGGTCTTTTGGTCGATGGCATACTTAGATTATGATGTAAATAATCAACCATCCAAACAGCATGTGATTGATCATTTTTCAAAGTACTATCATCCCGGAGCAATTCCGTTGCTACACAATGTGTCTAGTGCAAATCATGATGCATTACAGCAGATTATTCAGGATTTGAAGAAGGAAGGATATGCTTTCGGAAGCTTATATGATTTGCAAAAATGAGAAAAATACAAAAAAGTAAGATGAAAGCACATGTGTCATGTACAAATTTGGCAAAATTTAAATGATAAAATTAAGAAAAAGTCCTAAAAAAAGCAAACCCACACAATAAAGTATTGATAATTAGTGGTCGTTTTGGTAAAATAAAGTTTGATTTTTTCGTAACGGAATCGTTGCGATGTTTTAGAGTAATAAAAACAAAGGAGAGCAAGAAAATGGCAGAGAGTATTAGTTTTGACTATAGCAATGCGATGTTTATGGTAGATGATAATGATATCGCAGCTATGAAGGAAAAAGTATTAGAGGCTAAGAAGACTTTATTAGACAGAACAGGTGAAGGTAACGACTTCCTTGGATGGATTGATTTACCTGTTAACTATGATAGAGATGAGTTTAATAGAATTAAGGCTGCAGCTAAGAAAATCCAGAGCGATTCAGAAGTGTTAATCGTAATTGGTATCGGTGGTTCTTACCTTGGTGCAAGAGCAGCAATCGAAGCTTTAAGACATACTTTCTACAACGTAATTGATAAAGAGATGAGAAAGGGTACTCCAGAGATTTACTTCTGTGGACACAATATCAGTTCTACTTATCTTGAGCATTTATTAGAGGTTGTTGGGGATAGAGATTTCTCTGTTAACATTATTTCTAAGTCAGGAACAACAACTGAGCCAGCAATTGCTTTCCGTCTCTTCAAGAAGCTTTTGATCGAGAAGTATGGTGAGAAGGAAGCTGCTAAGAGAATCTATGCTACAACAGATAAAGAAAAGGGAGCATTGAAGAAGTTAGCAGATGAAGAGGGTTATGAGACATTTGTTGTACCGGATGACGTAGGAGGTCGTTTCTCTGTACTTACAGCAGTAGGTTTACTTCCAATCGCAGTTAGTGGTGCTGACATTAAACAGTTGATGGTTGGTGCAGCTACTATGCGTCAGGCTTGTATTGACAATGATTTTGAAGACAATGATGCATTAAAGTATGCAGCACTTCGTAATATTTTACATCAGAAGGGCAAGACAATGGAGATTCTTGCAAACTACACACCATCTGTTCACTATATCGGTGAGTGGTGGAAGCAGTTGTTCGGAGAGTCAGAAGGTAAAGATGGAAAGGGTATCTACCCAACAGCTTGTGACTTCACAACAGACTTACATTCTCTTGGTCAGTTCATTCAGGATGGTACAAAGAACCATATTGAGACAGTGATTAACATTGGTTCTCCAAGACGTAAGATTATTATGGAGCAGGAAGATGAGGATTTAGATGGTTTGAACTATCTTGCCGGTAGAACAGTAGATTACATCAACAAGCAGGCAATGAACGGAACCGTTCTTGCTCACGTAGATGGTGAGATTCCTAACTTGATGATTACGCTTCCATTCATGACAGAGTTCAACCTTGGTGAGTTATTCTACTTCTTTGAGTTTGCATGTGGTGTTTCCGGTTATGTATTAGGTGTTAATCCATTCAACCAGCCAGGTGTTGAGAGCTACAAGAAGAACATGTTTGCATTACTTGGCAAGCCAGGTTTTGAGGATCAGAGAAAAGAGTTGCTTGCTCGTATGAATAAGGATAAATAAGAACTTAATAGAATATATTAGATTCATTAAGATAAGAAAAAGAAGGATTTGACAACATTGTGCAAATCCTTCTTTTTTTGTTTTGTGAAGTGACTTGTGGTTGAGAATATTTGCTGTTTTTATGGTGAAAGCAGTGTGTGTATTTGTTGGTTTTGTATGAATTGGTTAAAATTGTAAATGGAGTTGTGCAAACCGCACATAAAGTTTGTCGAAAACCAACATTGTCAAACAATAATCAAAATTGTATAATACTCCTATTATGCGAAGGGAGAATGTTTTATGATTAATTACAAAAGAAGATTGAAAAGATATTTATCATTCATACTGGTAGTGTCTTTGTTATTAGGATTAATACCTCAGAGTGCCTATGCAACCGGAGTGGTGGATGTACAGGATGAGATGGTGGAAGAACAACAGGAAGATAAGGATATTCTGTCCCATTACGGAATGGTGGCACAGAAGAATAACATACAGTTATCTTGTAGTCAGGCATATTTTAATACCAACTTATATTGCGGGAAAGATTTTTCCTGTTCTGGTTCAAAGGTAACGATAGATGGTAAGATAGAAACGAGTGGTAAGGTAAATGCATGGTGTCATGAATTTACAGTGGCAGAACAGACAGAAAAAGCAGAGCCGATTATATTGCCGGATATTCGTTCCGGAATCGAGTCCAAATCGGACATTTGGGAAGAACAAGAATACTATATGAATGTCAATGGAGAAGAGGTGTGTAATGGTTTCAAACGTTCTGCGTCGGGAATACAGATTAGTGGAACGCACTTCATTGGAGATTGTTATCTGATGGCAGAAGATTCTATCCAGTATAGTGTGCAATCACTGAATAAAGATGGTGGAAGAGTCGTGTTGTATTCAGAGAACGGAGATATCAATATCAGTGGAAGCGATATTGTAATCAATGGTATCATAGCTGCTCCGAATGGAACGGTGCGTTTTAGTGCCAATAACGTTACAATTAACGGGCGTATCTATGCATCCGGAATTGAGATGTCCGGAACAAGTTTTAACATGTATTCTTCTGAGGAAGATCTAGAACTGATCCGGGATGAAGCTGATATTGTGAAAATATATGATAAAGCAGCCGATTTTGAAGAAGGAACGGTTGAAGGAATTGCGATTGGTGAAGATGTCATAACATTGAAAGAAACTACGTATCCGTCTGAAATTACGATGAAAGAATATAATCAGGACGAAGATGGAGTTTCTGCAAAAGTTACATTAGATGCAGACAGATTACAGGATGGCGAAAATCAGGTTCATTATAATATTCAGCTCGATGGAGGATTTGGTGAATTACTGGGTGAAAGTAACGTGGATGCATATTTTAGCAGTTATAATGGTCATCTGTACGCATTTATCAACAAAAGTCTTCATTGGGATGATGCAAAACAATTTTGTGAAGAGAGTGGCGGACATCTGGCTACCGTATCTTCTTTGGAGGAAATGAAGATACTGACGGAAATGGTCAGCGGCAGAAGTAATTATACTGCCATTGGATTTACGGACGCAGAGAAGGAAGGACAATGGAAATGGGTGACCGGTGAGGATGTGGTTTATACAAACTGGAACGGCGGAGAACCAAACAATTCCTTCGGAAGCGGACAGAATCATGCATATATCTATTCTAATGGTAAATGGGATGATGGATATGATTATATTATGAGTCCATTTTTATGTGAATGGGAAATGGATGCGAACCTTACGATGCCGTCAGGACGAGAACTGGAATTGGTGATAGAGGTAAATGGAACGGTTGCGGAAAATGGAGATTTTGAATGTCTGGAAAATAAAGATGGAACCACGACAGTGGTATATTTTGCAGAGAAACTTATGCCGACAGACAAAATTTCTTTAGATATGGATATTACCATTTCCGGAACGGAAGGATATCAGTCTGTTATCAAAGACAGTTATTATGTATATTACGATTGTGAGGGAAAGAGTCATCGGATTGAAATGGGGGACTTATGCTTACCGGTTAAGAAGCATACAGAACGAGGAACCTGGAAAACCATATATGATAGTGAAAAAAATGGAACCCGGTGGAACAAATTATGGTGGCAGGCAGAACAGTCAGGAGATTCCTCTGTATATGCTCATGTACGCGCATACGATACAGAGGATGGAGAAATTACGGAAGCCGATGTTTGCAATAAAGAAGCGTTAGAAGGAATTAAAGGAAGATATATTGAGATTGAGATGACACTGCAACAGGGACAGGATTATAGAAGTCCGGTTGTAGATAAAGTATTTTTGGTGAGCAAACATGCTTCGGAAGAGATTACAGTAGCAGATCAGCTTCCAACAGGAGAGTTGATAGGTAATGAAACGATAAGAGAGGGAAGTATACAGAGTGCCTATTTCAAACTGTCCGGTGGCTTACAACAAATATCTTCTGATGTACAGTGGAGTATTACTACTGTGACAGGAGAAACAGAAGATTATGAGATAAATAAGATTACTCCACATCTGGTTCAGTATCAGATTAACAGTCCCGGAAGTTATCTGTTAAAAGCGGTTACATATTATGGTGGGGAGGAAGTGACTGCCAGTAAGAAAATTGTGGTTCGAAAAACAGAAGAACGAACCAATATTGAATCGCTGGTAGAAGACAAGGAAATCTATCTGGTATTAGATATGCCGGATTATGGACAATCTGGCGAAACCGTTATTGGAAATATATATATGCCAGGTGGAGAACAGATAGAGAGTATTCGTGTGTTACAGGATGGGACAGAGATTCCTTCCGAGATAAATGGTGCATTTCAAGCAACATTACCGAAGACAAAAGAATCTGTGACATTTGACATTTATCTTACATTCCAGAATAAAAAGGAAGTATATAGACAGCATGTTGTATATATAGATGATATTGCTCCGGTTGTACGCATTACACCGGAAAAAGAGAGTTATAGCAATGGAGAAGATGGTACATTTCAGCTTACTATAGAGGATGAAAGTCCGATAAAATCAATTGTTGTTTCCTTTGATGAATCAGAAGTGCTGTATGAAGGCCACAATGTAATAACGATTAACAAGCTGATGGAAGGAGAACATACCCTTAAGGCAGTTGTGACGGATATTGCTGGAAATCAGACAGAGGAAGTCTGTGCGTTTACCGTAGTAGGAGAAGCTGAATCGGAAGAAATACCAAATCAGGATTTTGGTATTCTATTGAATCGTACAAGTGCATCTGTAGGAAGCAGTATTGGAGTCAGCATGGTTCTTTCAGACAGGATTGATGTTTCTACTGTTAAAGTAGTTATGGGAAATGAGACTTTAGAAATTGTGGAGGGAAGAGGTTCTTACGTACCGGATGCACCTGGCACCTACACGTTCATTGCTACTGCACAGGATGCAGAAGGGAATGGATATACTGCAGAAGCAGTGTGTCAGGTATATGATACTTCGGATCTTACCCCACCAACCATCACGATGCTATCACCGGAACAGGATGCGGTGATTACGGATGTGACAGACATTGTGGGAAGTGTTTCTGACGATAAAGCATTGGATTATTATACATTGGAGTATGCCGAAGAAGGGTCTGATTCCTATACGCTTCTTGCAAAGGAAACAGAGCCAAAAGAGAAAGAGACATTGGGAACCTTAGATACCACCATGCTATACAATGGAAGATATATTCTTAAGCTGACAGCATGGGATAAAGGTGGTAACAGTAAAACCATCAAAACAAATGTAACCATAGAAGGAAATTTGAAGGTCGGTGCCATGCATATCGGCTTTACGGATATCACTGCCAAGATGGGTGGAACTACCGTATCGGTTAACCGTGTGTACGACAGCCGTAATAAATCACAGGGTGACTTTGGTTATGGCTGGAATCTTGGTATACAGGGAATGGCGATTTCCGAGTCTAATGACATAGCAGAGGGTTATGAGCTTGTGAAGAGCGGTTCCATGTTTTCTACCGGATATCAGATGACGGAAACTATGAACCATGATGTGGTGGTTACTTACGGAGATGGAACCAGTGACCGTTTCGAGCTTACCTTTACACCGGAAAGACAGGCGTTGGTTCCGATTGCACAGGTAGAGCTTGGTTATAGGTGTGTAACCAACCAGAAAGTGAA
>JAFQOE010000022.1 GCA_017395635.1 Lachnospiraceae bacterium
AGCTCTTGGATTTTGGTATAAATCATCCAATCAATCATCCTTTCTTCACCTCCGAATGACAGTATATCATCATCTCAGTGAGGTTTGATAATTGCTGGAAATTAATTGCCAAAATCTGCTGGATTTAGTTTACCACTTACAACTATATCCGTTTTCGTAATTCGAATATGTTGGAACGGATAAATTTAACATTTGAGCCATTTTCTTTTGCGAGATATCTGCTCCGATTCTTAGACTCTTTAATCTTTTATCTAAATGTAAGTATTGAGAAATACGCATTTATCCTACCTCCAAAACAATTTGATAGCTAATAGTATAAGATAAAAATATAATAATTCAAATACAAATATTAAAAATTAAATATTTTTGCTTGACGTATTTAAAAATAAATATTGCGATTGCAATACATAAATTTTAATAATATTATTAAAAAATTGATACAAGAGGGAGTGGTTGCATGAGAAAAAACTATATGATGACAGCAGACGATGTTGCAAAAGAATTAGGTGTATCAAAAGGACAAGCTTATAAGGTGATTCGACAGCTTAATGGAGAACTAAAAGAAGAAGGATATCTTGTGGTTTCTGGCAAAGTCCCCAGGGCTTTCTGGGAAAAGAAGTTCTTTGGATATCATTCATCGTAAACAGCATAAGAAAGGAGATGTGAAAAATGCCAGCATATAAAGATGAAAAACGTAACAGTTGGTATTGCCAGTTCTACTATGAGGACTGGCAAGGTAATAAAAAGAAAAAGCAAAAAAGAGGATTTAAAACTAAAAGAGAAGCACTAGAGTGGGAAAGTAATTACAAACTATCGGCAAATGCTAATATGAGCATGAAATTAGAAGACTTTGTGGAAATCTATTTTAGAGATAAAGTAGGTGAATTAAAGGAACGCTCTATAAGGAATAAAAGATATATGATTGATGTTCATGTTATTCCGTATTTTGGAAGTAAGGCAATGAATGAAATTACTCCGTCAGATATTATTCAATGGCAGAATGCTATACGTGAAAAGGGTTTTTCGCAAACTTATTTGAGAATGATACAAAATCAATTAACAGCATTATTTACACATGTAAGTACCATTTATAATCTTTCAAATAATCCTTGTAAGAAGGTGAAGAAAATGGGATGCTCGGATGCAGAAAAATTAGATTTTTGGACAATTGATGAATATAACAAATTTATCAGCACAATCGATGAAGGAAGTCGCTATTATGTGTTGTTTGAAACCTTGTTTTGGACTGGATGTAGAATTGGTGAATTGCTCGCATTGACAAAGGGTGATATTGATTTTACCCATAATCAAATTCATGTTTCAAAGACGTATTATAGAGCTGATGGTAAAGATGTTATTACAACTCCAAAAACGAAGCAATCTGTAAGAACGATTGAAATTCCTGTTTTTTTAAAGGAAGAGCTTAAAGAATATGTGGAAAGTATGTATGAATTACCGTGTGAGGAAAGGATATTTCCTATTGTAGCAGAAGCGGTACAGCATAAAATGAAACATAATATTGATAAAGCAGGTGTGAAAAAGATAAGAGTTCATGACCTGAGACATTCTCACGTTGCTTATCTGATTAATCAGGGCGTAGAGCCATTATTGATTAAACGGAGATTAGGACATAAGGATATTCAGATTACGCTTAATACATATGGGCATTTGTATCCCAATGAACAAAAGAAGTTAGCAGAAATGCTAAACGAAAAGAAGTAATAACATTATGATTTGTGGGAAATATGGGAAAAGGGGGAAATTCCCGCTGCGCCCACTTTTCCCGCAAAAAAAGAAGATATTATAAGAGCGCAATGAAAAAGGCAGTGATTGAAAAAAGGAAGGGGGTGTGATAGTATGATAATAAAAATACATATGAGAAGGGTAGGTGGAGATAAGCGTTGAGTCAATTGAAAACAAAAGAGCAAAAGCGAGAAGAGATATTACAGCGTATTAAAGGTTTCCGCCTGCTTGATGATGATTTTATGATAAAATGTTTTGAGGATGATATTGAATGTACCGAGTTATTATTGCATATTGTAATGGAGAAGCCAGACTTAGTTGTAAAACGAACTCGTACACAATATAGTGTGAAAAACTTACAAGGTCGTTCGGTTCGCTTGGATGTTTTTGCAGAAGATAGTACTGACAAGAAATATAATGTAGAGATACAGAGGGCAGATAAAGGAGCAGGAGCCAAACGAGCTAGGTATAATAGTAGCTTAATCGATGCAAACACCATTAGGGAAATTGATGCATGATTTTTCTTGTACAAATCCTGCTGATATGAATTACAAGGTATTAGCAGATAGGACAAGGTATTTTAAGGAAGATAAGGAGGGCTTGGAATCTATGTGCAAAGTTGTAGAAGATATGATTAATGAAGAAGTAAAAGAGAGTAATATTGCAATTGCAATGCGTATGTTAGAGGATGGCAAGCTATCCTTGGAAGAGGTGGCGAAGTATTTTAATTTGACTGCGGAAGAAGTGAATATGCTTTCTAAGGAGTTAGTGTAAGTAGAAAATGCATACCTATACAATTTCTAAAGGTATAAAAAAGAGATGTTGATTGAATGGACGTGGTGATTAATATGGATAGAACAAGACTTTTGACCGAGCTAGAAGAAAGTCAGAAGATAGTTCGTGAAATGGTATTAGACAGTTATCAAGATATGGTAGATGGTAAAGGAAGAAATTATAAGGAATTTTTTACGGAGCTGGAAGGTAGGTATAAGAATGCGAACGTATGCGGTGAGTAGTCTTCGTTTTTCTGACCTCGTTTTGACCTTAAAAAATAAAAAAACATAATAATTTATATTAGAAACAATTAAAATGATTAGAAAGGCACCACGCAAAATCAACGATTTATACCACTCAAACAGCACTTGAATAACGTGAAGGTGGTAGAACAGTAGGTTCTGGTCGTGTTGCTACAATCGTAGAGTAATCTTTGATGGTGTCTCTAAAAAGCTAGATTTTATGGGGCTTTCCGAGAAATCGGGAAGCCCTTTTTGCGTTTTGAAAAGGTGAAAAGAATAGCGAAAAATAGGGTTGGCGGTGCCAAAACGGTGCCAAGAATACTTAATAAATTGTTTTTTGACATAAAATGAGATGTTGTGCTATAATGAATAACACATAATTCAAAATTAAATCATAGAATATATTATAAAGAGATTGACAGTAGAAAACTTCTTTGATACAATGAGCACATTCTGTTAGATAAAATATTGAAAACCAATGTGCAGTATGGTATAATCTAAGCAGATAAACAAATAATATTAATGAATTTTCGCAGTTATACTGCTTAAATTTTTGGCTGACAAAGCCATGACATGAAAGGATTAATTTGACCGACGAGGTCACTCTGATTTTCAGAGTAGGGTATAGCTAAGTCTATACCCTTTTTTCATACATAAGTAAATGGAGGCGTTCTAGTGAGGGAATACATAAGAAATATCACCAAAACGAATGATTTGATTTTAAATGGAACACTAGGGAATGATGAGATTGATAGATTTTCAAAGGCAGATTATAGATGGGCAGATAATAAGAGAAAGAGTTTTCAAACTCGAAAAATAAAGAAGGGAGAAATATATCAGTTTGAATTTGGAAAGAACTTTGTTCCAGAGATGTCATATGAGCATAGGGGCTTAGTAATTGGTGTTAATAAGAAATTGTTATATGTATTGCCCATATTTTCATATGATCCACAAAAACATCCTGATGTTTATCATCCGGTTGATAATAATACAAGTAAAAGCGATTTATATTTGTTAAAGAAAGCTGATTATTCGTTTATACAACATGATTCAGTGATGAAGTTGAATGATATTCGCACTGTAAGTATTAATCGTATATTGTATCACCAGAAGGATGGCAGAATAGATATTAATTCATCTGAATATAAAGCCATAGAAGAATTGGTTTTAAATAAATATTTTCCTAGTTTTTTACACGAGTTGAGAACTTGTATTTCGGATAAAGAGCAATTAGAAACTAAAAATGGGGAGCAGGAGCAACAAATAATAGATTTAGAAACTAAGATAAAAGAACTTGAAGCTAAAGTCAATGAACTAGAACATATCAGCCAAGCGACCGGAAAATAAATATATGAGATGATTATAAGATAAAAAACTCCAGTGAACACACATATTCACTGGAGATATTTTTTTACCATCCCTTAATCTGTTTTACCTGTTCTGCTCTTTCCGCATCCTTATGATACTGCAGCTTAAATTGTATCGTTTCCACAACCTCTTTCCGGGCTTCATCATCCAACTGATAAAAGGATGTAAGCAGATTATCCACATCCGGCATACTGTTTTTGCCAAACAGGTGCATGAGTGGATAGGACAGCAGGTTTAAGAGCGACAGTTTCCTTGATGAAGTGAAACGCTCTTACACTGATCTTATCAATATTTATGTAAAAGATGACAGGCAAAAGCTCAAGGTTTTTGACAGAAACGGTGTGTATCTGCCTAAGAAAAAGATTGGCAAGAACAACCCAAAAGCGGAGCAGATAAAAACTGATAACCAGTACCGTGTCATGTGGAATCAGACTGTGGACAGAGCGTTGATTAGTGGTGTGCCGGAGGGACAGATTTTGGAAGTCAAGCAGAGTGAAATCGGACAGAAAGTAAAGGCTTCCATTCAGAAGTCGGGAAGAAATCCGGCACTGCTAAAAAGCCTGATCACGACCGCTATTTATGCGTTGGAGCTTCTTATTGGCAAGGTGTTCAAGATGGCTTCACAAGAAGCAGATAAGGGCATAGAAACAGTTATTAAAGCAGAGCCGGAGCAGACACCTGTTAAGAGGGTAAAAGGGTTTGTAAAAGCTGAGAGTGAGCCTGTGCCGGAAATGCCTAAGAAGTCAGCACTTGCTTCCAAGTATCCAAGACTTATGGATATTTACCACAAGCTGGAGAAGCAGAATGCTGCCATTTATGAGAGGGAACAACAGCTTGCCAGTGTGGAGAAAGAGCTTGCCGGGGCAAAGGGCATTTTCAAGGCAAAACAGCGTAAAGAGTTGCAGGAACAGGTAGAACAGCTAAAGACACAGATAGCCAATATGAAACAGTACCTATCAAGTATCGTGCAGGGGTATGGTTATAAGAATGTGAAGGCGTTCTTGGCTGAATTTAAGGTTTCTAAAGCGGAATATGCAGATTATCAGTCGACAGTTGCAAAGTGGGAACAGCAAACCGGAAATAAGGCTGAGTCGGACAGTTTGAAGACAAGATCGCAGAGAAAGCAACAAGAAGTAAATGAACGAGAAAATAATAGACAGAGCCATCATTACAGAGCGGAAAGAGGTGGCAGATAGGAGCAGTTTATGGAGAAACACATTATAGGAGAAAATGGAATTGGCTACACGCTTGGAGAGGATGGAATGTATTACCCGGATTTGCAGATACCGGAAAGTACACACTATGAGATTGGCAAGTATGGACGGATGCGGTGGGAGTATTTGAAGAACCACCGCAGAGGGGAATATATCAAGTTACTCATGGATGGACGATTAAATGAGTATTTGCATGAGATTGATACGCAGTGCTATGAAAAAGTGGAGCTGCTTGTAGAACAGATGAAAGCTGGAGCGGGGATTACGGAAGAATTAAAAGCTACCGACCAGATGAAGTGGGTAGGGCTGATGAATAATGTGAGAAGTTCGGCAGAGGAAATCGTATTAAAAGAGTTGATATATGTGTAGTGTGGGTGCGGAGCGTAATGCTCCGCATTCTTAAATCCATGGTGCAAAATAACTTCTGTTATGATATACTCATTTTGGACTAAGAGAAAACTTTAAATTTATAGAGGTGAATATGTATTATAAAGGATACGAATTAGTAGATGGAAAAAAGATAGCATATATAAGAGTCAATGAATGGAAAGATAATGTAGTTTTATTTTTTCATGGATTTACCGGTTCAAAAGAGTATTTCCCTTTGGATACTCCCTATGCTTGTATTATTTCTTTTGATAGACCGGGTGTTGGAGAATCAGCACTTTCTGAATACTATTCAATGGAAGAATTTCTTGGAAATGTATATAAGATTTTGAAGCAGCATAACGTAGTTTCTGTTAATGTAATTGGCCATAGTGCAGGTGGATATTACGCTCAGGTATTTTCACATTTGTATCCTGATTTTGTAAAAACACTTTCATTATTGAGTAGTATGGTTCCATTGAATTGTTCTAAGACAAAAAGCATTGTGAAGGGTCAGTGGAAGTTTATTAATTTGTTGTCTCTTAAGGCAAAGAATCTTTCCAAATTTTATTTTAAAATGATGAGAGACTTTGACATTGATGATATAAGTGGAACAGAAGATATTGTGGAAATTTCTATAGAAGGAGCACAACATGGCAGATTGGATAATTGTAGTTGATGATGATGAAAATAATTTAATGATGGCAGGACATATTTTAAGTACAGCGCATATGAAAGTAACTGCGATGAAATCAAGTCGAGATCTATTAGCTTTTTTAAAAGAAAGAGAAGTACCGGATTTGATATTGTTAGATATAAAAATGCCCGGTATGGATGGATTTGAAACATTGACGGAACTTAGAAAATTAGAAAAGGCAAAGGAAGTTCCGGTTATATTTCTCACAGCTGATGATAAAAGTGAAACAGAGGCAATCGGTCTATCTCTTGGAGCAGTTGATTTTATTAAAAAGCCTTTTGTACCTGAAGTACTGAAATTGCGCGTAAGGCATATGATAGACTTAGACCAATTACAGAGAAACCTTGCACAGGAGGTTGAAAAGAAAACAAAAGAAAATCAAATACTATTTTTACATATTGTATCTTCTCTTGCAGCAGCTATTGATGCAAAGGATAAATATACGAACGGACATTCAAGCCGTGTGGCTGAATATTCAAGGGAAATGGCCAGGCGATTCGGATATAGTGAAGAAAAGATGAGAGAAATATATATGATGGGATTACTTCATGATGTTGGAAAAATCGGAGTTCCAGATGCAGTAATAAACAAGCCGGGTAAACTAACAGATGAAGAATTCGCGCTTATTAAAAAACATCCGTCGTTGGGGGCACGGATACTTGGAAATATAGAGGAAAACCCCCGATTGGCAAACGGAGCCAGATGGCATCATGAACGGTATGATGGGAAAGGGTATCCGGATGGATTAAAAGCAACAGATATACCGGAAGAAGCAAGAATTATTGCGGTTGCAGATTCTTATGATGCGATGACAAGTTGCAGAAGTTACAGAAAAGTGATGCCGCAAGAAGTTGTCCGTGGGGAGATAGAGAAAGGTATCGGAACACAGTTTGACCCGACCTTCGCAAAAATTATGCTTACTATGATGGATGAGGATACGGAATATAGTCTGCGTGAAAAGTAAAAGTAGAGATGTATTTTTGTGTATAGGAGAATCTTATGGATAGAGAAAGTAAGAAAAATGAATTGTTCCAAACTGCACATATAGTGATATTGATAAGCTATACCTTGTTTTCTGTTATTTTAATAGGAGAATCGCTCCTGTTAGGATGGGAAAGATGGATGATAGCTATTATATTAGCAAGTGTGATATTATCGTGGGTTATTCACATAGGTCAAACAATAGATACAAAAGCAAGGCTGTGGATATACTCATTACTTATGATGTCAACCTATTTCTTCTATGGTATTCATATGACGTCTACTTTTGATATCTGTGCGGTGATGCTATGTGTTATTATCATATATACCATGACTGGAGAAAAGGCACTTGTCTATCTTTGTCAAGGCACTTTTTTTGTTACATTTGCTTTTGATATTATGGAAATGTTTCAGGCAAAGGAAGTGTTTAATGCGTTGGTAATCACCCGCTCGCTTCTGCATGTAACGCTTATACTTGTTACAGGATGGGTGTCCCGAGTTATCATAGATAAATGGAAAATAGTTACTGAGAATTCACAGGAAGAGTTGCAGGACCTTCAGAATCAGATTGAGAGATTAAACGATTTTCTTGCTAATATATCTCATGAAATCCGAACACCTGTTAATGCGATAGTTGGTCTTACTAATGTATGTATGAAAGAAAACAATAGTGTTAAGACCAGAAATAATCTTAGATTTGTAGTCGAAGCAGGTCAAAAACTGGCGAGAATTATTGGAGACATTCTGGATTATTCTGAGATAGAAATGGATAAGCTGGTAGTTAATACGGAAGATTATATGCTTTCTTCGCTCTTAAATGATATAGTAGCAGATGTCTCCTGTTATATGAGAAAGAATATTGAATTGGTAATTGATGTAGAACCGGATATCCCGTCTGTTATGAACACAGATGTGGGAAAATTGAAAAAAGTTTTGGAGCATCTGATTATTAATGCGCTTAAATTCACCCCAAAAGGTGGTATATATGTGCATATCAATGCCGAAAAGAGGGACTATGGTATTAATCTGTGTATCGAAGTAACAGATACAGGTATAGGAATGAGTGTTTCGGAATTAGAAGAGATATGTAAGCATTTTTATCAGGCTGATTCAGGAAGAACCAGGAATACCGGTGGTCTGGGCTTAGGTTTATCTATTGTAAACGGTTTTATCAGAAGCTTAAATGGTTTTCTCATTATAGACAGTGAACCGGAAAAGGGAACAACCGTCAGGGTTAGTATTCCCCAAAAGGTAGTTGATTACCAAAATTGTATGAGCCTAAGAGCCATTGAAGACAGAAATGTAGGTGCATATTTAAATTTTGAACGATATCATGAAACACATGTAAGAGATTATTATAACTCAATGATAAAGAATTTGTCGTTAGGCCTAAATCTTAAAGTTCAGAGAGCTGATAATATAGAGTCTTTTAAAAAACTTTTAAAAACCATGCATTTTTCCCATATATTTGTCGGATATGATGAATATGCAGAAGATATAGAATTCATGGAGATGTTGGCAGAGAATACACTTGTGATAGTTGTAGCTGACGATTTATTCATTCCTCCTGAAAATTCCAATATACGAATTATGCGAAAACCTTTTTATTGTTTCCCTGTAATATCTATACTTAATTCATTAAGAGATATAGAAGAGGAAAAAGAAAGGTTTTATGTTAATAATGTCAGGGCGTTGGTGGTAGATGATGAACCTATGAACCAAATGGTAGCAGATGAGATATTTAGCGGATATGGTATGGAGGTTGATTTTGTGTTATCCGGGCAGGAAGCAATTGAAGCGGTATTCCAAAGGAAATATGATGTCATATTTATGGATCATATGATGCCGGGTATGGATGGTGTGGAAGCTATGAAACAGATAAGGGCAAGACTCGGAAGAGAAAAGAAAAATATACCGATTATAGCACTTACGGCTAATGCAGCAAGTACGGCAAGGGAAATGTTTATAAAAGAAGGTTTTGATGGATTTATTGCGAAACCAATTGAGATAAATGAGTTAGAACATGTATTAAAACGAGTACTTCCCAAATCTGCAATTATAATGGAAAAAGAGCATGTTGCTCAAAAGGATATATTAAAAGAGAAACCGGATTATAGTGATATCCAATTAGAAAAACTTGGAATCGACATACATATGGGGCTTGAATATTGCCAGAATGATATGAAGCTTTACAAGAAAATATTGCTTCAGTATGCGAAAGAGGCTATGGATAAACAAGAAGAAGCAAATAGGTATCTTGGTGATAAGGATTTTAAGAATTATGAGATTCTTGTGCATTCTATCAAGAGCAACTCAAAAATGATAGGCGCTTTACATCTGTATGAGATGACAAAAAAGCTTGAAGAGGCAGCAGAGGCTTGCAGAGAAGATGAAATACTTATTGCTCATGATGAAGCAATAAAAGCATATTTGGATTTATCCAAAAAAATTTGTGGCTTGTTTATAGCAGATGATGACAAAATAAGTAGAGATAATGAATGTGCCAATCATGCGGAAACCTCAGAATTCGAGATTTTTATGGAATTTGATGCGGATATGGGAGGTGGCGAATAATGATTTGGAATAGGAAAAGAACATCAGAGGAAATTCTTGTGAGAGCATATATGTCATCGGCTAAAGCTTCTGCCATTGCACTTATTTCGCTGGCATTTCTTGAATGTTTTATGATAGGGCTGACATTCATGATTCCGTCCAAGTTTCAGCAATATCTGTTGTATTATCGGGGGTTGTATATATTTCTTTTAGTGGTATCTATTACCTGTTTCTTGCTATTGCGGTATGTTGAACAGGATTTTCAAAGACGATACAAACTGCTAAATGGTGGTTATCCGGTAGCTTGTGCACTTATCTTTTTTTGGAATATTGCCATTACATATTTAGATGCGCTTAGACATGGAACTGTTGATACAATAGCCTTCATGACGTATTCGCTTGCTGTTCCGTTGTGTTTTTATATTTCGGTACAAGCCTATTGTGTTATTGCTTGCGTGGCAGACGTTGTTATGATTTATTTATGCATGAACATGCCGGGGGCCACAGCGTCCTTATCTAACCTGGTTATTTTCTTTGGATTTCAACTTTTATTGTGTGTTGAGTTTTTTCATGTGAGAAAAAGTTTGATTAATCAGATAATTGTTTCTGAAAATAAATCAAAAGAGATTGCAGAATTGTCACAGGCACAGAGAAGGTTTTTTTCTAACATGAGCCATGAGATAAGAACACCTATCAATACAATTATTGGTTTGAATGAAATGATACTTCGTGAGGATGCATCAGAAGAGATACATGAAGATGCAGAGAACGTTCAGGCGGCAAGTCGGATGTTACTTCATTTGATTAATGACATTCTCGATATGTCTAAGCTCGAATCAGGACAGATGGTATTAAATAAAGCACCTTATCATATAGGTGATATGCTCTCTGATATTGTGGGAATGCTGTGTAACAGTGCAAAAGAGAAAAATCTTGAGTTTCATGTAGATGTTTCTCCGGAGCTGCCTGTTGAACTTTTTGGAGATGAGGTGCGAATAAAGCAGATTTTGATAAATGTGCTTAATAATGCCATTAAATATACTGATAAGGGGGCTGTACAACTGGCAGTCAGTTGTGAGAGGGATGAAACAGATACTGCATTTATTTTCTTTACAGTAAAGGATACGGGAATTGGTATCAAAAAAGAGAGTATTCCATATCTGTTTACAGCATTCAAGCGATTGGATGAAAAGAAAAATCAATATATTGAAGGAACCGGACTGGGACTTTCTATTGTCAAGGAAATGGTAGAATTGATGAATGGTGAAGTTACTGTGAATAGTATTTATACGAAAGGTTCTACATTTGTGGTTAAAATTCCCCAGAAGATCATTAATGGCGAGTGTATGGGTGAACTTAATATGAAAAGGAAGCGCAAGGAATGTGGGAACTATTTGGATGAATGTTCGTTCGAAGCTCCGGAAGCAAAAGTATTGGTAGTGGATGATACAACATCAAACCTAATGGTAGTTAAGAAACTCCTTAAGGAAACAAAGGTACAGCTTGATACTGTATTATCAGGAGAAGAAGCTCTGAAGAAAACCTTTGAAGAGAGCTATCATGTTATTTTAATGGATCACAAGATGCCGTACATGGATGGAATTGAATGTTTACATGCGATACGTTCACAAGTCGGAGGTCGTTGTCAGGATGCAAAGATTATTGCATTGACAGCTAATGTGGGAAGTTCGATTGAAGCCTTGTACCGGAAAGAAGGTTTTGACGGCTATCTGATGAAGCCTGTGACAGGAGAGCATCTGGAAAGTACATTATACAGAAACCTTCCGGGAAATCTTATCATTGCAAAGGAAATTAGTGAAAATATTATTGCAGAAGATGTAGCATGGGCGAATATTCATAAGAAAAAGCGGACAGTTGCAATTACAACGGAAAGTGTGGCAGATCTTCCCAATGAGCTTCTAAAAGAATACAATATTGCAGTGATTCCGCACAAGGTACTTACAGAGCATGGATTATATAAAGACGGACTTGAAATTGATACCAGAGGACTTATGTATTTAATGGAAGATAAAAAGACATTTATCGAAACGAAAATTCCGTCTGTTGAGGAGCATGAAAGTTTCTTTTCGGATTCACTCAATGAGGCAAATAGTGTTATTCATTTGGCAGTTTCAGAGAAAGTACATAAGAGCGGATATGGCCTGGCAAAAAAGGCAGCTGAAAGCTTTGAAAATGTTACAGTTATAGATAGTGCTCATTTGTCCAGCGGACAGGGGTTTATGGCAATGAAAGCGGCGCAGCTAGCACAGTCAGGTGCATTACCGAATGAAATTAAAACAAAATTGGAGAAGGAAAAAATACATGTCCATACAAGCTTTATAGTAGATTCCCTTGACTATTTGGCAAACAAAAAGCAAGTACCAAAATATATTGCACGGTTTGTAGATGCCATGATGGTTCATCCGGTACTTTCAGTGAAGAATGGGAAAATAGTGGTTTCAAGGTTATACTATGGCTGTAGAAAACATGCATGGGAAAAATATGTATCTTCAGTATTAAAAAAACAGGGAGAAATAGACAATCAGATATTGTTTATTACCTATGTTGGCATGACGGCAAAGGAGCTTGAAATGATAAGAGGCATGGCGGAAAAAACAATGCGATTTGAGAAAATTTATTTTCAAAAAGCTTCTCCATCTGTTGCGGCAAACTGTGGTCCCGGTACATTCGGATTGATATTTTGTGAGAAGTACTAGAGTTTTTAGCAGGATTCTATGTAAAAAACATGTAATCGGAAAAGTAATGTATATAAGATAATAACAATGAAAGAAGCCGCAAATGAAAGCCGTCACTGCTTGCGAAAAGAAGAAAGTCATGGTACAATGTATACATTATTCAGAAGGATAATTTCAGGGCTGAAGCACTTGCCTATGTGATACCGTTTTTAACAGGACAAATACCACAGATTGGTTCCATGCTCTGTCCCATGCACATTCCGGTTTTACTTTGCGGATTTATTTGCGGATGGCCCTGGGGACTGTTAGTAGGTTTATTTGCACCGATACTTCGCTCTGTGACATTAGGAATGCCACCGTTATTTCCAACGGCAGTATGTATGGCATTTGAACTTGCCGCTTATGGCGCAGTGGCAGGAATTCTATATAAGACATTACCTAAGAAAAAATGCTTTATTTACTGCGCACTTTTGGGAGCAATGGTTATCGGCATATCAGAGGTGCATATTGCCTGCCAGAACACAGAGGTAAGGGCTTATATCAAAATTTGCTGAACTATACTATATCTAAGTTGAAAAGTGAAGGGTATACTAGGCTTGGAGTGAACTTTGAAAGCTTTAATCCGACGGCCCGGGGATTCTGGCTAAAATATTTTGCACCATATACCAGCAGTGTAGTAAGAAGGATTGACGAGCGGATTATACAGCGGATATTATAGATAATAGGTATGACGGTTGGTGCCAAAACGGTGCCAAGAAATCATGCAAATAAAAATGACATTGAGATGGTTATTTTGGCGTTTTCTGAGAATAGATGGCAATACTATGTACCATATGGAAAAAAGCAGAAGATGTCAAAAGCAATAAAATCAGCTGTAACATTTGAAAATGCAAATAACCAAGGTGTAATGTATGTGTGGGATGAAGCTTCACACTCGTTTAAGCAATAGGAGAAGTAATCGATGAAAAAAAATAAATTCTGGGCTGTGATTTTAATCTATTGGATTGCATTTGTAGTATATAATATTTTTTTAGAACCGATATCATCATTGTTTCCGTTCTATGATTTTACGGAAGGAAGCGGGAAATATCATTATGGAGCTTGTAGCTTTTCGATTACTGTTTCATTCGTGTTGCTTGTTATTGCAATTATAGATGTAATAAGAAGGATAAAAAAATACGAGCTGATGAAAGAGAATAGGAATAAGGTGGCGGTTGTGGTAGGCGTGTTGGTAATCAGCTTTGCTATACAATTCTTTTATTATTTAAGTCACTTTTCATATTTTTATCTCTTTGGTATTGTGATGTGGTAAGAATATAGTTTTAAGAATCTATTTGGTATGAGACTATTAAGTGTATTGATAAAGGGGTTGTTTAGTACTGGTGCCAAAACGGTGCCAAGAATCGGCGATAATGAAAATATGCCTTGTATTGCAAACGAAAAACAGCGTATTTTAGCGATACAAGGCATAGAGAATACCTAGTAAAACGCTGTTCATGTAGCGTGAAGGTGGTAGAACAGTAGGTTCTGGTCGTGTTGCTACAATCATTGAATAATAAAATACTTTTTGAGTATCAATTGACTTAATTGGCTCAGCCCTTTGTTTACAAGGGGTTGAGCCTTTTTATGTGCGTCGGTTGAAGCCGACGCAGGGGCTTAAGTCATTCTCGTGGACTTGCTGTGGGCTTATTTTATCCTTTGGACTTACGACTTTGAACCTTGTGCCCTGTGGTTTGGGTTTTTTCGATGTTTCTGCTGGAGCAGTTACATCGGATGTTGCCAGTGGGTACATAGGAAAGTTGCCGGAATGAGCCGGTAGGGGATGCCCCAAGTGGTAGGGATGCTGCTTGGGGTGTTTTTGTTGGTTGTAGTCAAGTTTTGTAGATGATATAATGGGGGCATGAGTGTAATAGAAAGAGGTTAAACATAAATTATGGTTAATATACATAGGATTAGTGCCGGTAATGTAAACTGTTATATCGTGGTTGGTAAAGATAAAGCCATATTAATTGACACAGGAAGAAAAAAATATCGGGAAAGAATTTTGGATAAATGCAAAGAGTATCATGTGAGTTTAATAGTACTCACACATGGACACATGGATCATTGTCAGAATGCAGCTTATCTTGCGAACGCTTTAAATATTCCGGTTGCAATGAGTAAAAAAGATCTTAATATGATACCGGATAATAGGAAACAAAAAATGTCGGCAAAAACTCTTTTGGGAAAGATAGTATTATTAGTATCTTTAAGTAGTTTTGAAAAGGATACTTTAGATATATTTGAACCAATGTTGTATTTACAGGATGGAGACAACTTGAATGAATATGGTGTTGATGCAAAGGTTGTAGAATTGCCAGGGCATACAGAGGGTTCTATTGGGTTAGAGATAGAAGGAGACAAACTGTTTGTGGGAGATGCTTTAATGAATATGTTTTATCCAACCATATCAATGCTGTACACAGATAAAGATAAAATGTTAGAAAGTGCAAAACGCATTGGTGAAATGGGAGCGAAAATAATTTATTTTGGACATGGGAAACAAAAACGAAATCGGAAATGGGTGAAATAAAATGGATATTGTTAAATTTAATGTTGATATGCAGGAGCAAGTGAATGATTTTTTTGAAAAATGTTTTTCTGCCGTGGGGATACCATATTCCCCAAAAGATAGACATGCAGATGTGGCAAATGTAGAAAGTCATTATATGAATAATGGTTGTTTTTGGTGCCTAATTGATGATAACAATGTGATAGGAACTATAGCAATTCGTAAAATAGATGACGCAAAAAGAATAGTTGAATTGAAAAGAATGTTTGTGTTGCCGGAATTTCAAGGGAATGGTTATGGCAGATTATTATTAGAGCATGCAGTAAAATGTGCACAGGAGCAAGAGTATCAGAAAATATGTTTAGATACCAGAAAAGAGTTTTCGGTGGCGCAACATCTATAACGAAGTGTAGGTTTTCAGGAAACTGAAAGATATAACGATAATGAGCATGCGGAACTTTATTTTGAACTGGATTTATGATAAAAGAGCTACAGTGTTGGAAATGATTGAGAGTATATATGGAACAAAGATATGAATTTGAGTATGAGAAAGCATTATATTGACAATTTAAGATGGATAATATTATTGATACTTATACCATATCATGCGGCTCAGGCGTGGAATACTTGGGGCGAACCGAATTATATTTATTTTGATGAAAATAGATGGATTAGTAGTATCATTGTATTCGTCAGTCCATATTTTATGCCTTTGCTGTTTGTGTTAGCAGGAGTAAGTACAAAATATGCATTGCAAAAGAGATCTAATAAGGAATATCTGGTTGAGAGAGTAAAAAGATTGTTTATTCCGTTTCTATTTGGAACAATCGTTTTAATGCCAATTATGGCATATTTGGCGGATCGATTTAACTATTCCTACAGTGGTGGCTTCGTGGAACACTATGCTATATTTTTTACAAAATATACGGATTTGATTGGTGCAGATGGAGGATTTTCGTTAGGTCAGTTTTGGTTTCTATTATATCTGTTAATTGTTTCAGTTATAGGTGTAGGAGTAATAACCCTATCAAAAAGAATTGTTTTGAAATCAGAAATAACAATTCCGTTTTGGATTGTTTGTCTTTTGGGCTTGCCTTTGCCATTGTTAAGCGAGTTGCTATCAATAGGTGGGAAAAGCCTTGTAGAATATATGTATCTCTTTATGCTTGGCTATTATGTATTTACTGATGAGAAGATTATAGATAAGGCAGAAAAGAATTGTTGGCTGTTGTTTGGTATTGGATTAGTTGCAACAATTCTGAATACATACCTTTTTATTTGGGCAGATAAAGAAGTTGTCTTGATTAATACAGATACCAAGTATGTGTCCGAATGGATTATGATAATTGCTTTGATTGGCTTGGCGAAAAAATATTTAAATTTTACTGGAAATGTATCGAGCTACATGAACAAGAGGTCATTCCTATTTTACATTTACCATTTTATATGGGTTGTTTTATTTCAGTACATATTGTATGGAGTTGTTGGAGACCACAGCTTTGTTTTGTTTATGGGTACTGTGTTATTGGCTTATGGAGCAACTTTTATTTGTTGCGAAATAAGTATAAGGATTCCATTTATGTGTTTTCTTACAGGGATAAAATATAGTCCGAAGAAATGATTGTACAAAGTTTAAAATCGGAGGGAACAGCTATGAACTTATCAGTATATACAGATAACATAGATGAATATTTGAAAAGAGATGATATAGTTGATTACGAAAATGTAAACATTATCCAACTTGCAGATTCATTATGGAGTAATGCAGATGGTAATGTAGATTATATAAAAAAGGCATACGAATTTGTGAGAGATAACATTTCACATTCAGCAGATATCAATGAGGATTTGTTAACTTGTTCTGCGTCAGAAGTATTAGCAGCAGGGCATGGAATTTGTTTTGCAAAGTCTCATTTGTTAGCGGCGTTGTTACGTTGTAAATCTATTCCAACGGGGGTTTGTTATCAGAAATTGATTTTAGATGATGAAACAGCTCCTATTCTGATTTATCACGGACTGAATGGAGTGTATATCAAAGAATATAAAATGTGGATACGCCTTGATGCAAGAGGAAACAAAGAAGGTGTAAATGCACAGTTTTCATTAGAACGCGAACAACTTGCATTTTCGATTCGGCATGAAAAAGGTGAAGAAGACGGATTTGTGATTTATCCGGCCCCGGACATTAAAATCTTGGAGAAATTTAAAAACAACAAGACAAGAACAGAACTTTGGGATGATTTACCAACGGAATTGGATTATATTTCGTAAGGTAAATTTGATCCATGCAGTGAAATTAATTCTACGGAGAGAAGCATATGAATAACCCATGGAAAGATGTTAACTTATCTGATTATGAAAGCCACATGGCACTGGATACAGTTAAACAGCTACAGGCATTGAATCAGATGATGAAGGATCAGTTTAATAAATATGATATACAATCCGCTATGATACTTGGTATTGCAGGTGGAAATGGATTGGAACATGTTAATGTTGAAAAGATAACCAAGGTTTATGGTGTGGATATTAATGAGGAATATTTGGCGACCACCAAGGAACGATATAAGAATCTTTCTGGTATTTTGGAATGTCTTTGTGTAGATTTGTGTAATGATGCAGAAAAGCTTCCGGGAGCAAATTTGTTGATTGCAAATTTGCTTATTGAGTACATTGGATATGAGTGTTTTCAAAAAGCAGTAAAGATAGTAAATCCGCAATATGTATCATGTATTATTCAGATTAATACGGATGAGAGTTTTGTGTCAGATTCTCCATATTTGCATGCATTTGATGGATTGGAGTGTGTTCACCATCAAATGGAGGAACAAGAACTGCAAAAGAGTATGGAAAGGATAGGATATCAATTAATTCAGACCTTAGAGTATCCGTTACCAAATGGGAAGAAACTGGTGCAATTAGATTTTGGTAATAATAGTATTTGGGAGAAAATAACCCTGTGCGGAGATAATTGTATAGAATGTCCCAGATATAATGCTCATAGTGAGGAAGAACTTCAGAATGTAGCAGAGTTATGGTACCGGGTTGGCTGGCGAGAACGCATTGTATCAAACGAAGAAATCAAATGTGAAGGATGTTCTTCGCATAAACAGTGTACATATTATTTGGTTGAATGCACGAAGGAGCATAACGTATTTAAATGCAATCAGTGTGCAGAGTTTCCGTGTGAAAAGATTAGTAGCATGTTGGAGCGTTCCCAGGAATATCAAAAACGGTGCAAAGAGGTCTGTTCGGATGCAGAGTATGAGATGCTGGAGAGAGCATTTTTTGATAAGGAAAATAATTTGAGGAAGTAAGGGAGAAGTAGAACAGATGGTACTTTTAGTAGTCGATACACAGAAATTAATAACTACGCCGGATTTATATGATTTTAATGCGTATGAAGACGCTGTTAAAACATTAATTGCAGCTGCCAGAGAGAATAATGTTGAGGTTATTTATGTAAGACACGATGATGGTGTCGGAGCAGAATTGACGAAAGGGACACCGGGTTTTGAGATATATGAAGGTTTTAGCCCGCAGCCGGGTGAGAAGATTTTTGATAAGACTGTAAATAGTTCTTTTAAGGGGACCGGCCTGTTGGAGTACTTGGTGGAAAAGAATGTTCACACAGTAGCTGTTGTTGGATTACAGACGGATTACTGTATTGATGCAACGATCAAGTGTGGCTTTGAACATGGTTTTAAAATGATTGTACCGGAGAATGCAAATTCTACATTTGATAATGCTTTTATGACAGGAGAGCAGAGTTATAAGTATTATAATGAGTTTATGTGGAAAGGCAGATATGCGGAGTGTATTTCTGCGGAGGAAACGATTGAGAGGATGAAGAGTAATTAATGGAGGTTAATCACAATGGATGATGAAAACAAATGTTTTTCAAAATATTTGGTTATTTTCGTGGATATTCTTGGGAGTCAGAGGAGAACAGATTTTTCGGAGTTATACCATATAAACAAAATATTTCATAGAGAGTTTGAAACCAATCAAAAAAATGATTTGGATCATACGGTCTATTTTAGGAAAATCTATACTTTTTCAGATTGTGCGTATATTATTTATGGATTCAAAGAAGGCATAGAGGATGAAAGAAAAAAGCTGGGAGAATTATTTAGCCTAAATTATTCACGGAACAGTTTCTTTCCTAAAAACTGACCCATGAATCATAAAAATAATTCATGCAGACTCAACTAATCATTTTACTCCTGACAAAAGGGTATAGTATCCCTGTGACAGTT
>JAFQOE010000087.1 GCA_017395635.1 Lachnospiraceae bacterium
AGCATCAATGATACTTTCTTCGGCACTTCCATCTGTTTTCGCAGAAGAACCAGCGGCGGCAACTCGTGGTGAAGTTGTTCAAATGCTTCTGAATGCAGTTGATGATTACAACCCAACAGTCCAAAAGACGGATATTATTAAAGGATATGAGGACGGTCAGCTTCATGAAGAAAGAGCTGTTACCCGTGCAGAAGCACTTGTGATGCTCAAAAGAGCTTTTGGGGAGTTGCCTGTTCCAACAGGTCACAATGCAAGAGTTGCATTAAAAGCAGGAGATTTTACAGATATTCCTGTTTGGGCTGAAGGTGAACTTGAAAGTGTTTTCAATACCGGTATTGTTGCCGGAACAGCAGAAGGAGTTTTCTCTCCGGATGAGCTTGTAACACGCGAACAGATGGATTTGTTTATTAAGCGTGTATTTGCACTGTACGGAACAAATCTCAAGGATGACTTCTATGCTGCCGTAAATAAAGAAGCACTCAATTCTCTCGAAATAAAGCCTGGAAGAATGATGGCAGGAACCTTGTATGATTTATCAGATCAGTCAACGGAACAGGTCTCAGAGATAATCAACGAGATTACAACATCAAGCTGGGAAAAAGGAACAAAAGAATACAAGATTGCTGCATTGTATAATTCTATTCTTGATACGGAGAACAGAAATAAGACTGGTATAGAACCGATAAAGAAGTATCTTGATTTGGTTGATACAACAGAAAATATCAACGATTTAATTGAACTACATAATACCTTGTATAAGGATATTTGCCTTTCTGCTTTCTTTAATTTCAGCATTACTGTTGACATGAAGGACAGTACGAAATATATGCTTCATTTCGGTACACCTTCACCGACGCTCCAAAAGGAACTCTATCTGGAAGATAATCCTAAGAAGGATGTATATATTACATATCTTTCAACATTATTTGAGCTTGGCGGAGAGTCAAAAGAAGAAGCAAAAATTATGGCTCAGAATTGCTTTGAAATGGAAAGAGTAATTGCCGAAAAGACACTTGATGTAGCGGATCAGAATAATGTTGATATTATATACAATGTATTCACCATGCAACAAATCAGAGATATGTTCCCGGATGTAAACATTGACTCAATCTTTGAAACAACCGGTCTTAAACAAACCGATAAAATATTGATAACGGATGTAGAAAGAACAAAGGCTTTTGCAGGATATTTTATTAACGAAAATATAGATGCCTTGAAAGCCTATGTAAAGCTTAGTATTCTTGCCGGTTGGGGCGCAGCCTTCAATCAGGAATTTGTTGACGCATCAGATAAATTTAATCAAGAGTTTCTTGGAACTGTCGGCTCATATACTGACGAAGAAAGAGCAGCTATACAGATTCAAAGTGTAATGGCTGATTATATCGGCGAAATCTATGTAGAGAAGCATTTCTCTGAGCAGGCTAAAAAAGACGTGGAGAAAATGGTACACGATATTATTGCAGTATATAGAAAGCGTCTTCAAAATAACGACTGGATGAGCGAAGCTACAAAAGAAAAAGCCATTCACAAGCTTGATTCAATGGGAATCAAAATTGGATACCCCGATGAGTGGGATGATTTCATGGATGCAGTAGAAATATTGGCTCCTGAAGACGGCGGAACCTACTTTACAAATATGCTTGCAATTTCAAAAGCAAATGTTAAGGAAATACTAAGCCTTCAGGATGATGAGGTTGATAAAACCGATTGGATTATGTATCCATACACTGTAAATGCTTGTTACAGTGCAACATCTAATGATATTACATTCCCTGCAGCAATTCTTCAAGCACCGATGTATGATGTAAATGCGTCATACGAACAGAATCTCGGTGGAATAGGATATATCATCGCACACGAAATAACACACGCTTTTGATAACAATGGTGCAAAGTTTGATGCCGATGGCAATGCAACAGATTGGTGGACTGAAGAGGATTATGCTGCATTTAACGAAAGATGCGAAGCACTTGCAAGATTCTATGATGGACAAGAAGCTATTCCTGGCGTACCCATGAACGGAACACTTACATTAAGTGAGAATGTTGCGGATAATGGTGCTGTTTCCTGCATAACGGAAATAGTATCCGGACTTGATAACCCTGATTATAAAGCACTGTATGAAAGTATTGCAAGATGCTGGGCATCCACTACATCGAGAGATAGCAGCAGCTATATGGCACAGGTGGATGTTCACAGTGCGGATAAGCTCCGTGTAAACAGAGTTATTGTAAACTGTCCCGAATTCTATGAAGCATTTGGTATTACAGAAAAGGACGGAATGTATGTAGCTCCTGAAGACAGGGTTAAGGTTTGGTAATGTCCCTGATTCGTAAAATTTACATTGAATTAATTTGTACTGATTGTTGAAAATTTAATACTTTTGTAGTAAAATAGAAAAGAGGTGACTAACAATGGATATTGCAAAGGAATGCATAACTGCAATTGAAGATTTGATAGAAAAAGCCCATTTGAAAAAGGGTGATATAGTTGTTGTAGGATGTTCTACCAGTGAGGTACTTGGTAGTAAAATCGGGACAAACTCAAGTCCTGATACTGCAAAAATTCTTTTTGAAAGCATATACAATGTGCTAAATGAAAAGGGAATATATCTTGCGGCGCAGTGCTGCGAGCACCTGAATCGTGCGATAATCATTGAGAAGGAAGCAGTACCATTTGCTGAGTATGTAAATGTTGTTCCGGTTCCAAAGGCAGGCGGCTCATTCGCAACACAGGCATATGCACATTTTAATTCTCCTGTAGCAGTAGAAGAGATTAAAGCCGATGCCGGAATAGATATTGGTTCGACGTTAATCGGTATGCATCTTAAAAAGGTCGCAGTACCGGTTAGACTTGAAGTTAAAACCATAGGTGAAGCTCCTGTTACGGCTGCAAGAACAAGACCGAAATTTATCGGTGGTTCAAGAGCAAACTATGATGACAACTTAATTAATTAGTTATAGTTAAATAATTTACAAAAGAGGGATGGTTCGTGAAATTAATTAAACGTGTATTAATAATTTTTGTAATCATACTTCTTGTAGTTACTGGTTTTCAAGTAAAGGGCGGGTATGACAGATACAAATCCGCCCTTGAAGAGAAACCACTCGAGACGGTAATTGATGAGCTAAAGAGCGAAGAGAACTATACGAAGTATGAAGATATACCCAAAATATACTTTGACGCTCTTGTTGCCGTCGAGGATCGAAGATTTTATAAGCATAACGGGTTTGACTTTATAGGCTCATGCAGAGCTGTGTATAATGATATTAAAGCATGGGAACTCCTTGAGGGAGGAAGCACCATTGCACAACAGCTTGCAAAGAATCTCTATTTTCCAAATGACCATACACTTGAAAGAAAAATCGCTGAAATATTTATGGCGCTTAAAATCGAAAGGGAGTATGAGAAGGAGGATGTGCTTGAATTCTATGTGAACGGAATATACTATGGCAGCGGATATTATAATATATATGATGCATCGATGGGATATTTCGGAAAAGCACCGTCAGAAATGAATGACTATGAATGTACACTCCTTGTAGGCATACCAAATGCGCCGTCGATATATTCGTTAAAGGTCAATCCCGACCTTGCTCATCAAAGACAGGATAAGGTCCTAGAGTGTATGGTAGAACTTGAGTACATATCTCAAGATGAGGCAGATGCCATTAAAAAAAGATCTAAATAAAATAATAAATGAGAAGATGTCAAAGGTTAAATTTTCTTTGGCATCTTTTTTTCTTAATGAAATCTTAACACGGACACTGAAGCGTTAATACCATCTTAAAAAATGTTATGATAAAATGATAATAGAAAATAAGATACACTTGAATGGTGGTTTTAATTATGGATGCAAAAATTAAGAAGCATTTTACTTCTTCACAGATAATAATATTCGGATTTGCCGGTGCAATAATTTTAGGAACGCTCCTCTTAATGCTCCCGATTTCATCGGCGAGCGGAAATATGACACCGTTTTCTGATGCACTGTTTACATCGACATCTGCGGTGTGTGTAACTGGTCTTGTGGTACATGACACAGCAACACATTGGTCGATGTTTGGACAATTTGTTATTCTTTTGATGATACAGATTGGCGGTCTTGGAATTGTAACACTGTCTGTGGCAATGGCGATGCTTGCCGGAAGAAAAATCGGACTTATGCAAAGAAGTACCTTGCAGGATGCAATATCAGCACCAAAGGTCGGCGGAATTGTAAAACTCAC
>JAFQOE010000088.1 GCA_017395635.1 Lachnospiraceae bacterium
ATGGATAGCCTTATCCCTCCGAGCAAGATTTCCGGTCTTACGCAGGGCATGTTTGTCGGCTCAGTGTCGGACAACTTCGATGAACGAATTGAACAGAAGATTTTCCACGCCGAGATTGTGGTGGACAATGAGAAAGTAGCAACCGAAACAAAGGCTTACAAGCCTATACCTGTCATTACCGACTTCACGGACGAGAACGGCAACGATTGTATGCGGGATATGATACACTCCAACTATAACCGCATTAAGGAAGAGGTGAAACAGATAGTCAAAGACGAGCTGGCACGAATTGCCAATGATGAGAATCTGAGCCATCTGTTGCAGAAGAAGTAAAAAATATCGGGAGAGTCACACTTTGATTCTCCCGATATTTTTATTGCAAAAAAGCTTTTAGAGTATTGTCTATATCCTTATCTGTAAGTTGATTTTCTATATTTAATATAAACTCAGAAACACTTGTTGCTATATTAAGTACATCATCTTTGTTTATTATCCTCAAATTGCCATCTTTGTCTTTACCATTTCGGTGAACAATGTCATGTCTAATTGATATACATTTCATTAGATTAGAGATGTCTCCTAAATCTATATCTAAAGTACTTCTATATATATTTTTAATTACAGGCAAATTATGATATATGATATCACGCAAAGTTTTCTTTATTCGCACATCCAATTCTTCCATTTTTTTGAATATTTCCGATAAAGAAAATTTTGTTTCCTCGTATATCTTGAATGATTCAACAAACCTTCTTTTAGTTTCTTCAGAAGATAAGACTTTCTGAATGAGTCTATCACTTAAATATGCTTCCATACTACTGATGACATTGGCGTATAAAGTTCTGTACAAGAGTTTTTTAGAAACTTCATCCAAAACTTCAATCTTATCTAATACATCAATAGTTTCTCTGACATGCTCGTCAAAATACGCAGACTTATATTCTTCTTCATAATCTTCTTCTGGGAAATCCTCTTCAACAGAAACACCTTCATCAATATCTGATATTTCTCCATCTCCTCCATAAAATCCATTATACACAGTAATATCGAATAGATGGTCGCATTTGTGACATTGATGCTCATAATCCTCCGAATTTACACTATCGTGATGGGTTTCGGCACTAAAATCTGGTGTAGGGACATAAAGAGCATCAGTCTCATTTTCTTCTCCACAAAATGGGCATACAAATTTAAGAACGATAAAATCTGCAATGGGATTAAATTCAAATGTAGCCATATTACAATATGTGATTTATTATTTCCTTAAAACTTTTAGCGACAGCATCTTCGCTTGGAATCGTTGAAAAAGCAATTGCTGGTAACTCTTTCAGATACGTCTCTTTCAAATTAGACCATAAAGCAGGGAAGTCTGACAATAATGGAGATTGTCCTATTCCCATTGTATTCCAACCTTCAGGTTTATCAAATGTCTCTCTGTCATGAGCCAATAAGGTATTGAAGTCCGTTTTGAATTGTTCCGATTGTAGATACTCAGCACACTCTGTGTCTTGCAATAAATAATGCAAGTCATAGAAGTGGCGTATCTTGGCTGCCATATCGTACGTATAATTATCCGACAATGAAAAACGGATAAGAGATACAAGTTTTTCTGTCAATGTCTGTCTTTTATCCAATACATTCAAAGTGAAGGACTGTAGTCCATATTCTTCTATCAATGCTTCATTACCTGTTTGGCGGAAAAACTGTGCAATAAAGCAATTTATACTTTTTGAGACGTATGGATAAGGATTAGCAAATGAATTTATCTCCACCAATAACTGTCCGATATTGACTGTTTCTTTAATCGCTTTGCCAAGGACATTTGGATACGAATACATTGCTTTATAGTAACGAGAGCCTTTGCTTGTAACTCCAGGTACTACCACCTCCTCCAATCCCGATGTCATTTCCTTGGCTATCTTTTTAATCAACATCTTCAATTGATTGCCCGTTAAAGTATCAGCATCAGATATGGCTATGTCAATGTCCTCCGAAAAGCGATTTCCTATTTTATGAGCCTTGGATAAAGATGTACCACCCTTAAATATTGCCTTCTTTGCATTGGAGTTCTGCACCATAAGTTTAAGAGATCGAGTAATCCAATAGTCTTTCTCAATATATACAGGTCGTATATCCAAGTGTTCAGATGCTGCGAGAACGGCATCTGTAAACAGTTTTTTATTTTCGTGTAGGTTCATAGATTTTCCAATTTTGTTTAGTTGGCAAAACAGATTCTGATATTGGTAATTTGTATTCAGTCACCCCGTTTAGAGTTTTGCGTATAGACTCTAAAAGACTATCATTGCAACCTATATCCTCCAATATTGCACCACATAAAGCACGAACATAGTTCGTATATTTTGCTACGCATTTAACAAGCATTTCCCTTTGCTCGTCATTTAGGTCTCTAACAATCTCTTTAAGTCTGAGACAAGCATCATTAGGAGTGGTTGCCGGGATTTCACGAATAAATCTTATGGCATCCAATATTCGTAAGATTTCAATATTCTTTTTGGTTATCGGATTCTGTTGTAGGATAAAAGATATTGTATATTTCTCACGTTTGACTGAACGGCGACTTTTATTTGTGCCGATTTGAATATAAGAAGATATCTGTGTGGTAAGTCCTAATGCATTATATGCAGAATACCCCGTTATATAGCCTATGAGTTTACCATCACGTTCAATATAGTCTTTAGCAATCTGATAAGCGGAAGGTTTTAACTCTCCAAATTGAGTCCTTCGAGGTTTATAGAATCTTCCTTTTGCCAATTTAGAGATTTCTCCAGACTTAACCATACGATTTAACGCCTTAACAACAGCTGATTGATTCTGTGTATCTATCTCAAAATCAGATGCAGTAAAGACGTAATCTTCAGAAAATCCAGCGATTCTTCTTCTTATTTCTTTTGTTATATTCATAATCGTTTCATTATCATGCTGCAAAGATAACAAAATGTCCCGTTTATTACGCAAAAAACGGGACAAAAAAGCTTGAAA
>JAFQOE010000089.1 GCA_017395635.1 Lachnospiraceae bacterium
GGTGAAGGCTTTTGACTCGGTGTGTGAGCGAATTAAGAAGATGCAACTTAAAGAAGGCTCACGCATCAACATTACTGGCAATCTTACTTTAGACGTTTGGACTGATAACGATTCTAAAGAAGAAAAGAGCGCTGAAGCAATTATTATTACTGATATCGAGTACGCTACAAGCGGAAGTGGTACTGGGGATAAGAATGAACAAGGCGACAAAGCAGGTAAGTCGGATGCTCAGAAACCGAAATCGCAAAACAAACCAGCAGACGAATATGTTCCAGAACAATCCACGTTTGAAGGATATGAATCGTTTGGCGGTACGAATGCGTTCTTCTCTGAAGACTAATTTGCGGGTGACAACATGATAAAGGCGTATATTTAAACGCACAAGGGTTTTATTGATTTAATCTCTTGTGCGTTTTTTTACGCTCATATCTAAAGGTTTTTGAGGTGATTATGCGTAACAGAATTAGCAAAAAAGAACTGGCTCATGGAGCCTTTGTGTTTCTTGGTTGGATTTTATTGCTATCGTTGGTAAGTAGAGTTTGGATTGTATTCTTTATTTCTCTTGCAATTATGTTATTTCTTGTAATTAAAAGCAAATTAAAGAAGAGAGAAGATAATTCAAGTTCAATGTCAGTTATAGAAAGTCCAGAAACAAGATGCGAAGATGATTGGTTTGCCGTAATACTCAAACAGATTAACGAACAGGTTAAGAATGCATATCCTGATGCAAAATGGGTTTGGAGAAATCCTAATGCTCGCAAAAGTATAGAAGCAGGCGAAGAAGTAATGATTTGCTTAAACAAAGCCGCTGGATACAAGTTTGCAAAGGTGATTATAAGTGATTTAACCGTTCAAGGATTAGATTTTACGGTAAACGTAAAAGGAAATATCAGTGATGAAACCGAAACTGAGGATGAAGAATTGTCAAGAATTCCACGTGGTGAAGATAATGTAAATTATGATTTACTAGCATATGAATGGGTACAAGACAACATCTTACTTCTCAATGAAAGAATCAATGAACTGATAGGACAAGAGCAAACGGAACTTATTATTCCGTCTGAAGAACTTCCAATTAAAGAGAGCTGGCGTAATATTTGCAGTGAACTTATGCGTGAAGGAATCAAGGACGTTGAATGTGTTCCAGAAGGAATCAAATTTAATTTAAAAAAGGAATTATCAAAAAATGAGTAGTTATGTAACAAATTTATTCAGTTTTAGTAGGAATTTACCACCGCCTTACGATAAGCTTACGAGTAAAAAGGTAAGCGTTGCATCAAAGTATGGTGATGGAAAAGAAGCAACTTTAAGTGCCTCGGTTATTAAAGCAGTACACGCCATTTGTGGCTGTATGAATGGTAATGACGGCGCTGTTGGAACACAGGATAATAAAAGCATGGCGGAATATAAATCTTCTGTTAATGCTGATGCGTATCATCTTGTCGTTTATAACAAAGATTCGGGAACGATTATGGCTAGCGTATATGATAAAAACACGGAAACGGTAGAAAACTACGTCTTAAACGCAGCGGGCAGAGACGGTGCAGCAATTGTTATGGCGCTTCATCCAACGCTGATGGAAGACATGGAATATCGTACTAAGTTTTATGAGTATTATGCTGAGTTTCAATCGGGATTTCCCGACCAAACAAAAATGTTAAACCTTATGGGTTGTATCTGTGATAACGTTTATCGTAGAGCAAAAGACGAGAGTTGTGACGCACACGTTAAAACATCGCTTGATAAGAGTGGTAATTTAATGCGTGTTTCTAAAACTCAGTTAGATTCGGGTGCTTATACGCCGACCAAGGTTGAAGCAGGAAACTTTTGTATTTTTGCACATTCAACCTCTAATGGAACTATTAAAGCAGCTGAAACAGTAATAGAGCAAAGCGATTTTGTTGGACAGTTTGAATTACAACCAAGAAACTTGACGTTAGAAGAACAAGCGTTAGTGCCGAAACTTCCAGAATGGTATATTGTTCCTGAAGAAGCAGTTGAAATTTGTAAGCATGCGCAGTTAACCACAGGCAAAGCAACGCAAATGAGAAACTTCTTGTTGCGAGGCCCAGCCGGTACCGGTAAAACCATGTGTGCAAAAGCAATTGCTGCGGGACTTAATCTTCCTTATATGAAGTATACTTGTTCGGCTGGTACTGAAATATTTGATTTTATCGGACAAATTTTACCTGATTCTGAAAATAAATCGGTTGCTACGAACGAAGAACTTCAAAAGGTAGAGGCAATGGGTGGCATCAATTACGAAAACGTTGCAAAACTTTTGAACTTACCAGACCTTGAAGATATGGAATATGATCCTGAGGGAACATATAAAATTCTTACGGGTATTGATAAAAAAGATGCATCGGTGCAGGATTGTATGGCTGTTGTTCTTGATAAAACTATCAGCAAAGTTCAAGCACTTACTAAGGTCAAGAACGGTGAAAAGCAATCTGGGGGACAAACGTTCTCTTATACTGAAACCGATTTCTTACGAGCGCTTAAAAACGGGTACGTTGTTGAACTTCAGGAACCGACCACGATTATGCAACCAGGGGTACTTGTTGGATTGAACTCACTTCTTGAACAGGAAGGCTCAATTACTTTGCCAACAGGTGAGATAATCGAACGTCATCCAGATGCAGTCGTTGTTGTTACTACGAACGTAGATTATGAAGGTTGTCGTGGGCTTAATCAGTCTGTCGTTGATAGAATGAGTCTTATAAAAGACATAGAGCTTCCAACGCCTGAAGTAATGGTTCAAAGAGCAATGAGTGTAACGGGAGAAACGGACGAACATCAAGTAAGCCAAATGGTTAACGTTGTAAATAGTATGGCGGAATATTGTAAGAAAAACAGTATTTTAGATGGCTCGGTTGGTATGAGAAGTCTAATTGACTGGATTATCAGTACGCAGATTACCGGCGACGTTTACAAATCGGCGTTATCCACAATTATCAGTAAAGCAACCACGGACGAAGATGCCCGTATGGCGCTTATAACAAATACGTTAGAGCAAGAATTCTTGCCTAAAACAAAAAAATCAGCATAAAGGAGGTTAAACCCTAAAAATGTCGAGGGTGAATCATAGGATAGTCAGACAGCGCTTAAACGAAAAGCGAAGTAAGATATCCGATAGTCAATTCTTCTCGTCCGCAATACTTGCAGGACACTATGAAGATATTGCAGCGGCTCAATCACGACGGTATCAATATAACCGTCGTGTGAAAGTCGATTTGTATTGGGATCCGAAAGATGAAGAAATCGCTTATACGGATAACGCAGTAGTGCATATCAATACGGGAAATAAAATGATAACTGAGGTTAGAGGAAGAGAAAACCGTTATCAAATTATAAACGGTATTTTCGGACACGAATTCGGGCACGTTTTATATACCGATTTCTTGAGTATGCAGACTTATCACAATTTTTTAGAAAGGTATCATTGGTTTCCTTGTCCTCCGATATTAACGAAGAGCAAGGATATGCAAAATGAAAAAGATTTTTGGGCTTATATGAAAGCAGACGAGAAAAATGCTAAAGCAGTAATCTTTGTCGCGCACAACTTGCTTAATATTTTAGAAGACGGGTATATTGAAAGCCGTGTTTTGAATAACTTTCCAGGAATGCTTGGTTCAGGGCTTGCTAAATTCAGAGCAATACACTTTGAAAAGATAGGCACTGTGACACAGCTAATGGAGTCTGAGCGTAGCGGAGAGCGACATATTCTTGAATCTATTATGCAAATCATTTTATCGTATGCAAAATTCGGTGAAATCAAGTATGGCGATGAAGATTTTTCAAACGAAAGAATTCAATTAGTATTCGGTCTTTTATCTGAAATAGATAGAAGCGTAACAGAAGAACCAATGAAGGTTCGTTTGGAAACGGTGAACTTAATTCTTATCCGTTGCTGGGAATATATAAAAGATTTCTGTGAGAACGTTAAGGATTCGTTAGCACAAGCTGGTCAAACGCCATCTGATGAAGAACTGGAAGAAGCATTATCAAAAATATTAGGCTCTCTTGCAGGAAGTACAAAGCAAGCGCAAGGTAATAGTGCTCCCGTTAGAGCAAACGCAGGTGAAGGTGGAACACCAAACGTTAAAAACCGTGAAAAAACCAAAGCAGAAGCTGAAAAAGCAAAAGGTGAAAAGCCTGAAAATGCTGGTGGAGAAACGGGAGAAAGTGGCGAAAGTGCATCACAATCAGCTGAGAACTTAGGCGGTGGCTCGGGAGATAATGAATATCAAGAGATTTCGCAAGGCGAGGATGGAAGAATTCCTTTAATAAAAACGGACGACGTTATTGATTTTGGTGAAGGTAGGTTGGAGAAAAACGACGACTATGAATCCCAAGAATACGAGAATGCTGGTCGTGATATTGAAAATCTTTTAGAATCAATGGCTGAAAAAGCCGCTTGTGAAGAACTTGAGAACGAACGCTTAAAAGAGCTGAACGAAGTAGCACAAAATATTTCCTATGGTAACGTTCATCAAGGAATTAATATTCGAGTGAATAGAATGAGTAGTGTTTCGGATGGTATGGTTGAAAGATATCAAGCTGTTTCGAGTCCATTACTTATGATTTCAAGGCAATTGCAACGTAGCATAATAAAGCAATTAAAAGACCAAAGAAAGGGCGGTAAAATGACTGGACTTTTGATGGGACGAAAATTGGATGCACGTGCATTGCATCGAAACGACGGTAAGGTTTTTTATAAAAACAATTTGCCGAACGATATTCCTGAACTTGCCGTTGGATTATTGCTTGACGAATCGGGTTCTATGCATAGTTCAAACCGTGCGACTTATGCACGAGCGTCAGCCATTATTTTATATGATTTTTGTCAAAGCTTAGATATTCCAGTTATGGTTTACGGGCATTCAACAGGTCACAACGACAACGTTGAACTGTATTCCTATGCGGAGTTTGATAGTATTGATAATAATGATAAATATAGAATGATGGATATTGGCGCAAGGGGTTGTAATAGAGACGGTGCAGCACTTCGTTACGTGGCAGAGCGTTTATCTAAACGACCTGAAACTGTTAAAATACTTATTCTTGTATCAGACGGGCAACCGAATGGTAGAGGATA
>JAFQOE010000090.1 GCA_017395635.1 Lachnospiraceae bacterium
ATACTAGAAGAAGGATTAAGACAAATAGCATAAAAATAACAATATAGGGCAGGGACTGCCCGAATTAACGCCTGTGGAGATAGTAGGTTACGAGGTCAGCGAAGCAGGAAGCCCATTGGCTTTAGACAATGGGTAGTTCACTGTGCCATGTTTATGACAGAGAATGCGGAAACGCTTACATTTGAACAAAGAGTCACGAGTGGCTTGGATGCAATCATGAAAGTATATGAAGTGCCGAAAGAGATTCGGCAAAGTGTTTTAAAAGAGGTCATGGCAATGGATTATCGAAGTAGCGGTAATTATGTGTTTGAGGAGTTCTACAGCTTTGTGGAAGAAAAAATGAAAGAAAACTATGGAAAACGATAGAAGAGTAAAAGAGAAATAATTTACTAGATTATGGTTTTCACCATTTGTATAGATAATGGATACAAGATATACATAGGATTTTTTGATAGGAGGAATAAAAGTGAAAAAAGTGAAAACAAACAAACTCGGAAAGAGAATACTAAGCTTTGTGCTGAACGTAGCCTTAATGGTAGGACTAATGCGGGGGAATATCCTGACGGTATCGGCAGAAGGGACGGATACAATTATAAGTGATGAACTGATAGTAGAGAGTGTTTCATCGAATGTTGCGTCTGCTATATGCACCTGCGAAACCGATGACCCGGCATTCCATGCAACAAACTGTCCGGCATATATAGCACCGGAAAATCCGCAGTGTTACTGCGCAGAAAAATGTACAGAGGACACCTTAAATGTATGGTGTGATGTCTGCGGCATACAGGGAGTAAGTGCGTGTCAGGGCGAGGATACAGTAATTGCATATGAAATTTTGGCGAGCGGTAACTGCGGTGCAGAGGGCAATGAAAGTAGCGTAACTTGGTCTTTAGACAGCGAAGGCACCCTTACCATCAGCGGAACGGGCGCTATGGCAGATTATGAGCTGGTTTTAGAATACCCCTATCATTATACTACGCCATGGCATGATACTGATAATGATGGTAAATATCAAAACAGCAACATAAAAAAAGTTGTAGTAGAAGAAGGCGTAACACATATTGGAAACTCTGCATTTAAAGACTTTACAGAATTAACTTCCATATCCATATCGAATACAGTAAAAAGCATAGGTAATGGTTCTGTTTCATATTGTTACAAATTGACATCTTTAGTAATACCGGATAGTGTGACAAGTATAGGAGAAGAAGCTTTTGATCAGAATATAATGTTAACTTCTGTAACTATAGGTAATAGTGTAGAATCTATTGGAGATTACGCGTTTTGCAGAGTGGGGTGTGATGCAGGAACAAATTTTACAATAACACTGCCGACAAGCGTGACATATATAGCTCCTCATGCGTTCTCAAGTATTTATAGAGGTGCTACAATACGATATAGTTGTAGTTATAATGAGGGTAATGGTTACAGTACAGGGAATAACACATTCTATGCAACATTAGAAAAATATCATTTGTGTGAGTATAGCAGTTCGGGAAATGAAATTTATTGCTCCGGATGTACCTGTGGAGAATACAGTAGCAGTACAGCAACTTTCAGCTTAAGCTCTGATGAGCCTATCTATTATACAGGTGAAGAAATAAAACCTGCTGTAACCGTAACTTATCCTGATGGCTGGGGCGGAGATGAGATAGAGCCAAGCAAAAATAATTGTACCTATTCATTTAATATCAATGCAGGAACAGCAACCTGTACATTTAAATATGCAGAAGGTGTTGAGGCAAGTCTTGATTTTACCATTGAAAAGGTAGACTCCGTAATTACAGCAGCTCCGACACCTATTGCAGACCTTGAATATGACGGTACTGCACTGAACCTAATCAATGCAGGAACAACAACAGATGGTGAAATGCAGTATAGCCTTGATGGCACAAACTATTCACGTACAATTCCAACAGGCACAGACGCAAAGACCTACACCATATGGTATAAGGTGGACGGTGATGAAAACCATAACGATACGGAACCTGCAAGCATTAAGGTATCGATTGCTCCAAAAACTCTTGAAATCGATTGTGTTACTGCAAGCGATAGAGCGTTTGACGGAACAAATACAGTTGAGATTTCAGAGGTAATTATTGAGGGCATATTAGTTGAAGATGAAGATAAGGTATCTGTAAGTGCTACTGCAACAATTGATAGTATATATATAGGTGAATACAGTACGGTTGACTTGGCTGGCATTACATTAACAGGTGATGCAGCATCAAATTATTCCATTGCAGCAAGTGCTGAAGATGTTTGTCTAGTGCCATATGTTACTATCAGCAAGGCAGCTGCCCCTACTTTGTCAAGAGGAAGCAAAGAATATGTGTACAACCAGAGCTATGAGGGTGAGTTAGTTAGCATTACCGGACTTCCTACAGATTGTGGCGGAGTGGAATATGTTTTACTTAGTGTATCAGGCGATATGCTTGAGAATATATCAGTTGATAGAAGCAGCGGAAAAATTACCTATGATGTGAAAGCGTTGGATAGCTATACGGAAGATTTACAAGGAATTATTGGTATTAATGTTGAAATGGAAAATTATGAAACAGCATTCTATACACTTACCATTACCCGTAGGGATAAATATGCGGTAACAGTAAAGGACGGCATGAGTGTGTCTCTGGAAACCAATGAGCTTATCTATGGTCAGAGGCTTGGTGAACTGGCGTTTAATGAGGTTACCTTTGTGGGAGAAGCTGGGGAAATAGTAGACGGTACTCTTAAGTGGGAAGACTCTAATGAGGTACCGGATGTGGCAACCGACAAAGCATCGTGGAGATTCATACCGGATAGTGATGCATACAAAGTGGTAACAGGTACTCTGGATATTACCGTACATCGGGCACCTTTGGTGGTAGAAGCAGTTCCCGTTGTGGCAGACCGGGTATATAACCCTTCTGTGACACTAGCGGATGTTGCACTGTCAGGTGGTACGGTGAAGGATGTATATGGAAAGACTATTGAAGGAACCTGGAGTTGGGTAAATTCCGACACTGTTCCGACTGTTGGAAATGCCGGTTATGAGGCAGTATTTACACCGGTGGATGCTAATTATGAGACGGTAACCGGAACGTTTATGGTAACTGTAACAAAGGCAACACCTTATGTAGCAACAAAGCCAACAGCATCAGCACTCACTTATGGACAGACACTCAATCAGTCAGTATTATCAAATGGTGTAATCCATTATAGTGAGACGGACAGCACGGTAGTGGCAGGAAGTTTTGCATGGGAAGCTGGTACTGTAAAGCCTGCAGTTTCGGACAGTGAGACTACATTGTATAATGTTTTATTTACGCCTGACGATTCAGACAATTATAAGGGAGTTATGGTGAAACTTACTGTTTCAGTAAGCAAAGCCGAAGCAACCGCATTAAATAATGCAAATAAAACATATGTATATGCAGAAAGTAAGAACGGTGAGAGCGTTAGTATTGAAGGACTTCCTGAAGATTGCGGCTCGGTATCCTATGAAATTTCTTCTATTAGTGATACAAATAACATGCTTGAGAATGTGTCAGTAGATGACACCGGTAAGCTTACTTATGATGTAAAATCATTGAATGCATATAGTAACGGATTGTCTGCAACTGTAACAGTAACGGTATCAATGCAGAATTATGAAGATTTAACTTATACATTGACTGTTGTCAGAACTGATAAGCTTGTACAGAATATCAGTGCAGAG
>JAFQOE010000023.1 GCA_017395635.1 Lachnospiraceae bacterium
AAATTCCAATCAATCTTTTAGGGCAAGACAATCAGTCTATGCTTTGTGTGTGCTGTCATTTTTTTTGATGGCATTGCTTTGTCGTAGTTGCTCTGTCGGGTAATACTGTCTATTCACTTCTCTGTGATTTGAATTCAAGTTTTATAAGAGTAAGGAATGATGAACAATTTCTTACATTCTCAAAATTATTAAAGAAAGAACATATAAATGTACTTTGTGGGGTGAATTTCCCAAAATTCAATAGTATTAATGGAGAATATTATTTTTCAATATTAAAAGACCTTTCTTTTAAATATAATGAACCATTATATGGAATGCCGATTATTGAAGATGAATTGGTCATGTATAAAGATACACGTTTTGCAGAATTAGGGAAGATTCAAGAAATATTGAAAAGATATGATGACTATGTATTAAATCTTAGAGTCGGTGGTACAGATTTTTCTTCCATATTTGGATTGAGAAGAGACATAACTACATCAATATACGACATTAAGGTTGTTGCTGATTGTCTAAAGGATATTTTAAATTATTTTATAAGGAAAGATTGTCAATATGTTGTATCTGGTCCTGTTTGGGAATATTATTCATGGGATGAAAATTCTCAAGAAATACAAGGTCTTAAAAATGAACTTGATTTAGACATACAAAATGGTTTTCATGGAAAAACAGTTATTCATCCTTCACAAATAGATGTGGTAAATAAAGCTTATGTTATAAAATTTGAAGAATGGCAAGATGCTAATAACATATTGAATGCTAAAGGAGGGGTCTTTGCTGGGTACAAAGGTAATAGAATGAATGAAGTTAATCCTCATCGTAGTTGGGCTAAAAAGATATTGGCTAAAGCAGAAATATTCGGTGTGGCAAACTTAAATGCAAGATTCTAAATGTATAAAGTTGTAAAAAATCAATTTAATATTCCAGAGGAATTGTTATTCTGTATAGGGAAAAGAGATAATAATAAAAAAAGAAGTTTCTTATTCATTAGTAAGTTACTCGGTAAACATTTATCTGTTAATCCAGATGTGGTGAAATCTACTGGTTTTTTACTTTCGTCCTTAAAATATGGATTTAATAATGCCACACATATATCATGCATTAAAGGAATTGGTAAACCATCATTTGAAGAACACGCATTTGATAAAAATGTTCTAGTCATAGGTTTTTGTGAAACTGCTACTGCTTTAGGAATGTCTGTAGCATCATCAATTCATGGAAGTAGTTATATAACAACGACTCGTGAAACTATACATAATATGAAACAACTCTTGAGATTTGAAGAGCCTCATAGTCACGCTTCAACTCATTGTTTGTATAGTGATTCCATTGATTTAAATAGATTTAAAGAGATAATACTTGTCGATGACGAAATTACAACAGGTATTTCTCTACTTAATTTAATCAAAGAAATTGTCAAAAATAGTAGTGTTAGAAAATTCTCCATTATGACTATTTTAGATTGGAGAAATGAGTCAATGAAAGATAATTATAGAAAGTATATTTCAGAAACCGGAATAGAAATCTATGTTTATTCTTTACTGTCAGGGTATGTTTTTGAGGAAAATACAACAATCTACAAGAATAAGAATGTAACTCACATTGAAAAGACTTTGGATAGTATATCTTTAAATATATTTAGCCGGCAAATAGTTCCAACATTAGAAAATCCTTGCACTAAATATGTCTCATACACAGGTCGATTTGGTATTGATTATGAGTGTATAAATAAAGTTGAAGTATTTTCAAATAAAACAGCAAATGAAGTGTCAAACTATTTAGGCACAAATAAGCGTATCCTTATTTTAGGACACGGAGAAAATATATATATACCATCACGTGTCGCATTCTATTTGCAAAATATCGGTTATGAAGTGTCTTTTAGAACAACATCCCGAACCCCTATATATTGCGATGGAGAAATTATTAAAGACGTTCAGACGTTTGATGATAGAGGCGTAATTTATCATTTCTATAATAGAGAGGAAGCCGAGAAATATGATAAAGTTATAATGTTAGCTGACACTCCTTTCAATAAAATGATATGTAATAATTTGATGATATTTAATTTGTAATATATGGAATCAACATTCAATACTGAAGATTGCGTTTATCTTCTTAAAGACCTTACTGGGATTATAAAATTCACTTCATTTGAAGATAAAGAAAGACTAATATCTAATGGAGTAAACTATTCTGAAATGATTACAGAGGAAGAACAGCTTTCGAATGAAATTTGTAAGATATTTGAAGATTCACTTCAGAATAACGCTTCAGAACTGGCATATTATGTAGGAGTTGTTGCTGAGCAAATATACAGAAGAGGAGAAATGAATTGTATTATTGTTTCTTTAGCAAGAGCAGGCTCTCCAATTGGTGCTATAATAAAAAGATATATTAAATTTAAGTATAATGTCAAACTGCCACATTATAGCATTTCTATCATTAGAGGGAGAGGTATAGATAAGAATGCGTTAAACTTCATTAGAAGCAAACACCCGAATGGAATAATTAATTTTGTTGATGCCTGGACTGGTAAAGGTTCTATTACGAGAGAACTTCACAAAGCAGTTATCGAATATAATAGGGAATATTCTACAAATATATCATATGACTTGGCGGTATTAGCAGATCCAGCACATCTATCTACAATAGCTGGAACAAGAAAAGATATTTGTATTCCCAATGCGTGCTTGAATTCTACAGTAAGCGGTTTAGTTAGTAGAACAATCTTAAATAAGGAGTTAATCTCTGAAATGGATTTTCATGGAGCAGTTAGATATGATAAATTGAGAAATATAGATGTTACAAATCATTTTCTAAATACTATAGAAGCTCATTTTAGAATATACCCAGAAATGAATCTTGAGGAACAAGGCGATAGTTGTGTAAATCCATTATTGGAAAAAATTAAAAAAGATTTTCCAGTAGTTGATATAAACAAAATAAAGTTGAGTATCGGTGAGAGTTCTAGAGCATTAATCAGGAGAAAACCATATAAGTTGTTGGTAAAAAATATTAAGAATCCAAATCTTGCTTTTGTTTTGCATCTCGCAAAGATAAAAAAAGTAGGAATTTGTATCTATGACACAATGGATTATGAGTGTATAACATTGTTAAAGTAAATTCTCTATGCTGTTTTTTACGGATTTAGATAAAACAATTGTTTATTCTGGCTATCCAGAGCACTATTGTGTAGAGTATAAAGAGAAGCAAGAGATAACCTATATGACAAATGAGGGTAAAAGGCAATTAGACAATCTTTTCAAAAAGGAAGGATTTCGTATGATTCCTTGTACACTTCGTTCGTTTGAACAGACAAAGAGGATTGAATTTATAACAGATGAATTAACCCCTGTTGTTATTTGTGATAATGGATTCTCAATCTATAATAAAGGAGTATTGGATAAATCTTGGGATAAAAAAATGCAGTCTTACATTGTGAAGTATCCAATGTCGGAAACATATAAAGAAATAGATGATTTAATCACTACAGCCAATATCCCTATAAGTCAAATAAAAAGTAATAGAGATGCTTTCTTTACAGTCATATTTAAAAACATCGCTGATGCAGAATATTTTAGTGATAAAATTATAAGCAAAGTTGATTTATCATTATATAAAATAGAAAAGCAAGGCAGAAAGTTGTATATAATACCTGTTTTTTTAGATAAAGTATTAGCTTTGAGGTATATAAAAAGTCTGTTTCCCAATGAAATGGTTGTGACAGCTGGAGATAGTGATGTTGATGTGGCTTTCGTTAAGGAGGGGAAAATTGCGATTATTCCTGGACATTCCAAGCTAAAAATTAACAAAGCAATAACAACGAAATCAAAAGGTATTGATTCAGGAAAAGAAATTTTTGACATAATTAATAGAATAGTTCAGAAACAAATTTAATAGACATTTATATGAAACGACTAAAATTGATTTTGCTATGTGTATTATCATTTGCGCCACTAATTTCATGTACAAATAGAGGTAATTATACAATTAAATACGAAATTCCTATATCAAACAAAGAGCTACCTGAATTGTATCTTGAGCGTTCAGGTTATACTGTTTCTTTCAATACAGAAACTAATATACCGAACTGGGTTGCTTGGGAATTGAATGCAGAAAAACTAATAGAAAGAGAAAGTAGAAGTAACAAGTTTTTACCTGACCCAGATATAGATCCAGTCTTGGCAATAACAACAGATGAATATAAAGGTTGTGGTTGGGATAGAGGACATATGTGTCCAGCCGGTGACAATAGATGGCATTGGAAGGCAATGGATGAAAGTTTCTACATGAGCAACATTTGCCCACAAAATCACAATCTTAATCGAGGTGATTGGAAAGAGTTAGAAGAAGCATGTAGAAAATGGGCTGAGATTGAACCTGTGTATATTGTGTGTGGCCCAATTTTATACAGAACCCCTAAATATGGATATATTGGGAAAGAACATCAAATAAGAATACCAGATGCTTTTTTTAAGGTTGTTTTAACAGGTTTAGAAAGCGGTATACCACGTGCTGTAGGTTTTATATATAAGAATGAATCTGGCAATAACAAATTAGATAAATACATAAATTCTATAGACCAAGTTGAACGTATTACATCATTAGATTTTTTCTCTGAATTGCCTGATGATATAGAGGATGAGATAGAATCTAATTATAACTTGAAAGAATGGTCTAAATAAAACTTTAATGAGTAGATTTATAAGTCTAAAACATTTTGTTTGTTGATTCTTAGCGTAATAGTTCTTTGATTTAGGCTAATTTGTGTATTTTTGCACCGTTAATAGGATTCGTATGACACATAGAGACAGTGCAAATTATTCAAAAGGAAAATTAGCCGTCGGATATGGAGTGATAGCCTTATTGATAGGTGCTATAGTTTATCTATATATCAGCGAGTGGCGGCAGTTAGAGAAATTAGAGCATGAGGCAAAGCATATCAATATGCTTCGTCAAAAGGTTCATGATGCTTATGCAAAAATGCTTGACCTTACGCTTTATGGTGAAAAAGTGTTGGAGTGGAATGCAGAAGACACCTTGGTATATATAGGTAAACGCAATGCCATGGATAGCATTTTGTGCGAGTTCAAGCAGCACTATCCACCTACAAGACTTGATAGTCTTAAATTATTGTTGGCAGAAAAAGAAGAGCATCTGTTTACCATTTGGCGATTATATGAGAATCAAGAAAAATTAAATGCTCAGTTAGCGACTCAAATACCAATTATAGCTAATCAAAGTGTTCAGGAGCAGTCTCAGAAAAAAGGTGGATTTCTTGGATTGTTTAAGAAAAAAGAAAAATCAGCAACTACGACATCAAAAATGCTCAATTCTCTGAATCGTGATGTCGTGAAGCAATATCAAAAGCAGAGCCAAGAATTATCCCACTATGCAGATAGTTTGGCTCAGCATAATACCATATTGAATATTCGTCTGCAGGAAATCATCAGAAAATTAGACGCAAGGGTTCAAAATGATTTGCAAGCAAGAGAAGATGTTATTGTTACAGCACATAAACAGTGCTATGTGATTATATGCATTGCCACAGTTTTCTTACTTGTATTGTTAGCCGGTTTATATGCGATTATTCACAAGGACGCATTAAAGATAAAGAAATACAAAGAAGATGCAGCCAGGCTGATAGCCAAGCAGAATCAGATGCTTTCAGAAAATACCGAATTGCTGAATGCCCGCCAGAAGATGATGCACACCATCACTCATGAACTGCGTATTCCGTTATCATCAATCATTGGCTATAATGATCTGCTCATCGAGGAAACGAATGAAGATATACAACGACGGTACAAAGAGAATATCAAGCATGCTTCGGGACGCATGGCATCGCAGCTGAATACACTGCTCAGCTTCTTCCGCTTGGATTGCGGCAAAGAGGAAGTAAATCTTGTACCATTCCGACTGACAGATATTGTCGAAACATTAGAACGGGAGTTCCGCACACAGATAGAGGCGAAGGATGTTGCATTCTTTGTGAAAAACTGCGAGGATTATGTTGTTATCGGCGATAAGGAGCGGATAATACAGATTGGTGACAACCTGCTGTCCAACGCCTTGAAGTTTACAAATGATGGATTGATTTCATTAGAGGCAACCTACAAGAATGGGATCTACAACTTATTTGTGAACGACACAGGTACAGGTATGCCCAAAGGTGAGCTGACTAAGATTTTCAAATCGTTTGAACGTCTTTCGAATGCAGCTACACAAGAGGGCTTCGGATTGGGCCTTTCCATTGTGGATAATTTAGTAAGACTACTTGGTGGAAAGACAAGAGTAACCAGCGATGTGGGTATTGGTACAAGTTTTTTTGTAGATATTCCTGTAACAAGGACTGATGAAAGGTTGATGAGTAAATCCCAGCAAGAAACAATATACCCGAAACGCAACTACAGTGTGGTAGCCATAGACAACAATGTCATAACATTGGATATGATGAAGGCGATGTTCACCAAGTATGATGTAGCGTGCGACATTTGTACAAATGCAGGAGAACTGATAGAGTTGATACGCAACAAGCGATATGACCTACTGATAACCGATTTGAGTATGCCGGGATTGAACGGCTATGATATATTGGAGTTGCTCCGCACATCAAATGTAAACAACTCGAAGACTATTCCGGTGATAGCAGCAACAGCTTCTGGAAGCTGTACCAGAGAAGAACTTTTGGAAAAAGGTTTCTCGGATTGCATCTTCAAGCCATTCTCCAAGCAAGACTTGTTGGAAGTTGCAGACAAAAACATCACTATCACAAGAAAGATATATGATGAGCCGGACTTTTCCATAATGTTAGCTTATGGAGATAAAATAGAGATGCTTGATAAGGTTATATCCGTTACAGAACAGGATATGCAGAACTTCAAGGAGGCCGGGGAAAGCAAAGACATAGAACGGTTGAACGACCTTATACATCATCTTCGAAGTTCATGGGGGATGCTGAATGCCATTAAACCATTGTGGGGACTACATATCCTATTGAATGACACTGAAACATATGGTGATGAACAATTGCAAGATGCGATAAATGCTGTGTTAGAGATGGGGGAAAATATAATCAGATGTGCAAACGAAATGAAGGAGGAGCTAGCGAATGGGTAAGATAATAGTACTTGAAGACAACATCCTTTTTGCAGAAGTAGTATGCCGATGGTTACAACATGAAGGATGGCAGACAGAAACCATTACCACAATATCACGGGCTAAGAAACTGATGGAGAATGCAGATGCCAATGATATAGTATTGGCAGATCTTCGTCTGCCTGACGGTGAGAGTACCGCACTGCTTGAATGGATGCGTAAGAACGGGATGGAACAGCCGTTTATTGTTATGACCGACTATGCAGAGGTACACACAGCCGTTGCTTCGATGAAGTTGGGTTCTATGGATTACATTCCGAAACGTATGTTGGAAGACAAACTGATTCCTATAATAAAAGGTATAGTCCAAAAACAGAAAGCAGCAAGTGAAACTTTCGGTAATACTCCTATATTCAACCGAGACAGCGAAGCATTCCGTCAGATCAAAGAAAGGATTAGATTAGTTGCTCCAACTGATATGAGCGTCTTGATATTGGGTGAAAACGGTACGGGCAAGGAACACATCGCACAGCGAATACACGAAAAGAGTAAGAGAGCCAAACAGCCATTTGTTTCTGTGGACTGCGGCTCTATATCTCCATCACTTGCCCAGTCTGCGTTCTTTGGTCATGTTAAAGGTGCATTTACGGGAGCCGATACAAACAAGGTCGGATATTTTCAAGAAGCAAACGGTGGTACGCTGTTTCTTGATGAAGTAGGCAACCTACCCTACGAAATACAACAGATGTTGTTGCGTGTGATACAGGAAAGGAAATATCGTCCGGTTGGTGCAAAGGAGGACAAGAATTGTAATGTTCGCATAGTAGCAGCAACGAATGAGGACTTAGTAAAGGCGGTTATAGATAAACGCTTCCGTCAAGATCTTCTCTATCGCTTGCAGGACTTCAAGATAATGCTACCTCCCCTACGTAATTGCCAAGAGGATATAATGCCGTTGGCTGAGTTCTTCCGTGAGCAGAGCAACAAAACATTGGAAAAAGCCGTCAAAGGATTTGATTCATCGGCAAAGAAGGCATTGCAACTGCATCCGTGGAGTGGCAATGTGAGAGAACTGAAACAAAAGATACAAACTGCCGTATTATTATGCGAGGGCAACAACATAACCGAAGATGATTTGGAGTTATATGTTGAACAAGAAACCTCGCCTGTTTGTTATTCGCTAAAAGATGTACAACAGGAAAAAGAACGTATCAAACAAGCATTGGAACAATGCGGTGGTAACAAAGTTTCAGCTGCCAAACTCTTGAAAATCGGACGTACAACCTTGTATGCTAAGATGAAAGAGTACGGGCTGAATTAGATTTTACAGCCAATAAAGGCGATAATTGGCATAAAATGATTACTTTTGCAGTTGAAATCGGCAAGAATTAGTCATTTGAAGCCGAAAACATACGATATAGCACAGGTTTTGGCATAGCCATTGCCTGCATATATAGACATAAGACCGCAAGGTGTTTCTAATGGAAATCTGGAAAATTTACATTAACAGGAACAAATGCGTGATTGCTTATGCTATGCCTACGCATAGCGTGCAGTTACCTATTCCTGTTAAGGCATTCCAGAGCCTCCATTAGAGATAGTGTGATTTGCACGCTATCTTTTTTGTCACTAACAAGAAAAAGAGAATGCTATGGCGAAGGTTCGGGTTCTTGCCGTTCTGTCATTGGACGGTTGCTTATCGGAGAAAAAAGGTGATGCAAACTGGGCTTTGCGTCCCAAAGGTTACGGCATCGACAAATTGTTTGATACGGCAGATTATGAACTGACCTCTCTCTATCCTACCTCACGATTGGCAGAAGATAAATCTGACTCTCTTTTCTTGATTGAGGCAACACAGGAAACAGCCACTTATATCAATGGGCTTCTGCGTCTGCAACTGGTAGATGAAATCATCATTTATACCGTACCGTTTATAGCCGGAACAGGACAATATCTGTTCAAGTCGAATTTGCCTACATCACATTGGCAATTGGCAGACAAGAAAGAATATAACGGGGACATACTTTGTACTATTTACCGCAAGAGGCATATCCAAGAATAGGCATAGTGTTCAGGAAATGAACACATTATAATGTTCTGAAGCTGAACATATGTTCGGATTCTGAACACTTTTCGTTTTGCTCAAAAATCTCTTAAAAATTATTTTCAAGAAATTTCTTGCTGAATATCAACGAAATAGATTGTTACGCCCTATTTTTGGCACGAATAGGTCGCCGATTTGCCATTATAGTTTATGTGCGCACACTGATAAACAAGTGTAAAACCATAAACAGAATAAAGATGAACCATACCATATTAACGAATACCGAGTTTTTCAACCGCATAAACAGTTGCGAATATAAGGAACTGCCATCGGCTTATAATGATTTTGTGGCAAGAGTGATTGAGCATTGCCATTCTGCTACCGAAGTGAAACATATTGCCGTAGCATTGATGTATGCTGAAATCGAGTTGCAGTTTCATCAAGTGCAGGATGATGGCGAAATGTCGGTATATATCCAAAAGGCTCTTGCCTTTGTGAAAAAGATGCAGCGACACCTTTCTTCTATTGCTATCCAAGTGCCACCACTAAATCCATCATCCAACGAAAAGAACAATACTCCAGCCTTGCAATGGACCGGTAATGCTATCGACCTTGTTGAAATGATATACGGTATCAGTGAAATGGGTTGTATCAACAACGGTAATATCCAACTGAATGAACTTGCTCCAATGCTATACACCTTCTTCGGTGTAAACTCAAAGGACTGCTATCGCTTCTATACAGACATCAAGCGAAGAAAGAATGATAGCCGTACCTACTTCCTTGATAAGATGCAGGTGAAGTTGAACGAAAAGATGCGGCGAGATGATGAATTGGAGCGAATGAGAAGATAGACTGATGGTTTTGTAGTTATACATATGGTCGGGTAAGAGACTGCGTGATGCCGTTTCTTACCCATTTTTTGTACCTTGTCACAAACTTTCGGTATTTTTGTGACAAATCTTTTGGAGGTTTTAAGTGAATTTCCTTTGCTGTGTCACAAATTTGCCGTATTTTTGTGACAAATTTCAAAGGTATGGATAGTATAACATCTAAAATCAAACAGCA
>JAFQOE010000091.1 GCA_017395635.1 Lachnospiraceae bacterium
AAGAAGGGGTATTACCACCTGATGAGCCAATGGCTTCTTAGGTTATTTACATTACTTATCTAACTTCAAAAAGTTGCCTATTTTTAGACAGCTTGCTGAAGTGCGCCCTTTTATGGCTTTCCTCTACTTTCTTTCACACTATCCTTCATGAAAGGATGCATTAATTTCTGCAATTTCTCTTTTTCCATCAATATAATCACGATACATTTCCCACAAATCAATATCACAACCGTCCATCACCTCATCCGCCGGTATCCAACTGCGAATCAAATCAATACGCTCCTGCTTTGTGGTATCTTTAATCAAATTACTCATAGTTTCACTCCTTGTTTGACATAATTTTTTCACATGATCTGTCCATAATACTCTCCAAATCAAGTCCATATTGGCTAGCAATATCCTTCGCATAGCTCAATCCTTCCGGGGTGGTACGTGTAACCTTATAACTACGCACTCCAGACTCTTTGTTTTCCATTTGAGCCACAAGATTGTCAATTTTTCCTTTGTTTTGAGGATGTGCGTTGTATGTATCCAACTGTTGCGGCAAATCATGAATGTGGGTAACAAAAATCCCACCACATCCAATGATACCAATTCCTGTTAATACTTCCGTTGCGATATATCCGGCCTCTAACCCGCTTGTACTTGAAAAGGATTCGTCCATAAGTAAAAGGTCTGTATCGCATAATTTTTTCATAATTGCTCCAAGACGGGCACATTCACTTTCCAAACGTCCTTTTCCATAGTTGTTTTCATCAGAAGACGGAAAATGAGTATATATGTTGGTAACAGGACTAAGAACTGCACTTTTGGCAGGGACAAACAATCCCAACTGAAAGAGTGCCTGTGCCATACCAATAGAGTATGCAAATATTGATTTACCGCCATGATTTGGTCCTGTAACGATATAGAACCGTCCGTTTTCATCATACGAAAATGTATTGGAAACAATCGTTTGTTCAATACATTTTCTAGCCAAAATCGGATTATATACTTGCTCAAGCTGGCAGTATTTATCCGCCATAGGGCGAATGGTTGGCGCACACATATCAAAGCCTTTTTCCTTCATCTCTAAAATGAATTTCACCCCTGCTGTAAGGAAACGAATATCATCCAAAAGAGCGGTAAAACCAGCCGTGTTTACACCAAAATATTTTTGTAATACAGGTTCAAAGTCTTTCAAAGATTTCGTGAAAACCGCACTCATTGCTGATTGAACGGAAAAGTTAAATGCCTTTAATTCCTCTCCATGAAGTACTTTTGTCAAAGGATAAAGTGGCGAAACCAGCGCGTGGGAATCAAGAGGATTCTTTTTGAGTAATTTCTCTATAATGGTTCCCGAATGGAATGGCTTTTTATTGACAGTAATTAATCCCGCTTCCTTTACTTGCATATTTTCATCCAAATTAATTCCAATCGTAACACTTTTCAAACTGCCAAAGTGCACTTCCATTTTGGATAATTCTTCACGCAGGTTACAGTATTCTTCCCCATGATAGATATCTAAAATTTCTGAACGAAATGCGGACAGTCCTCGGGAAGTCGGATGAACATTTTCAAATCCTACTGCAAATAAATCTACAATTTCCTGATAGGTTTCGATATAACGCACACTACTAAGGGCAGATTCAACCGAATAGTCACTGTTCATGGCACGTCGCATATCATGAATGTTTTGTATAAGAACAATGGATTTTTGAAAAACCTCATATAGCGAAGGATTATTCACAAGATCGGATACAATCTCTAAACGATACGCCAACACTTCTTCGTTGGTTGTAAAATAATTTTCTAATTTTAAATCCATAAAACCACGATGGCTTTCTTTGATTAACACAACCATATCTTCGATTTGAAGGGATTTAATAAAGTTAAAATCCTTCATAGGAGTTTCTTTATTTCGATCATAATTGGGTGGAAATAAAAGATGATTTGGTAATGACATATGTAACCCCTTTCCGGCAGTGGCCATGCGAACCTTTTGTGAAACACATGACCTTTTATCCTTGGTATTATTATCTTAAATTATTATCATTATAAATATATGCGTAAACTGAATTTTACTCTGTCTTGATATAATGTTCACAGTATTCAATAAAATTATATGAAAATATCTGACCAAATCTTTTCGCTGTTATTAAACTACTAAAACCGTTGTCATTCGACATACTAAGACTTCCCCAATTTTCATTCATTTTTCCAACACGATGTATCTTATACGATATTCCCAAATGAGGATTGTTATCCGATAATTCCTTCAAATACATTTCCGTTTCTTCAAGAACCTTTTCTACACCATCCTCATCCAAAATGTCCATAAGTACAAGTTGAATTTCATACGGAATATCTTTGTCATATACTGGAATACCTCTCATGGAAAGCTTATTCAAAAAGAGAAAGGTATTATCTCCCAGATAACTATATGAAAAACTGCTACCATCTTTCATTATGAATTTCATAACCAAATCGTAGGTTGTAATTCCCGATGTTTTTCCATCCAATGTAACTTTCTCTATCTTTTGTAAATCGATTTCCTTTATACGCCCAGCTGTATTGAATATAATTGTGTCCTTTGTTATCTTCACCCATGTATTTGCATATCGTTTTGCTGTAAACCGATACCAAAAGAAGGCACTCACAGGAATCAATATGAATCCCAAAATCTGAAACACACTCACACTCCTCGAACCAATCATATCAATCAAAGGTATCAACTCCACCAGAACTACTACAATAAACATAAGACAACCAAACCACAGTATATCGGACGGCCCTCTTCTAATTGTAACACCAGTGTCATCTACATTATATAATGGTTTTGTTTGTATAGCCATACTTTTCCTCCCTTTATTTCGCACATCATCACTTTCGATAATTATATAAAAAAAGAAACCAAGCGTAAAGGATATACTCCTTTATCTTGATTTCTATACTATTCCACATCTCTTTTATCAATTGAATAGTTCTTTTTCTCCTCGCTTAACTCTGCCATGTCTACTCTTCTTCCCATACAACGACAGGCGAACTCGCATATCTTTTCTTAAAAATCCTTCTCCTGAACAGATAAAATGTATAAATGACCCACAAAGCAAAGAACACTGCCAATGCAATCAACGCATTATTCATCGTATCAATCAATGCACCAACATTTATTTCCGTTTCTAATTCTTCCATAATTTCTCGCTTTAATACTCCTTGTGGCTGTTCTCACTTCATCCATGTAGGAGCTATCAATACCACGACCAATCTGTGAATCCCAACGAAATATCATATTGTCCTCAAAGGCATCAGCATAATCAGGCTTACCATCTACATAATTCTTTTCATCATCCTCAACAATATCAACGTGACGATATCGATTATACTCTTCCTCTTTACTTACGAAATGTCCCTGCAATACCTTTACTGCATTTTCAAAAGATTCTACATTAATAAAACGACCATAACGTATGGTTAAACAGTTAAAACAGCGTTATCATTTTAATGGTTCTGTTTGTAAATATAGCAACAACCTTTTCTGCACAAATCACAGAAATGATAAAAACACAAGTCTGCAATTAGATGGCATCTCAAGCCAGATTTATTCAGGCTATGTTTAGTGATTTATGCTAGGAAAGTTGAGTAACTAACTAATAAAATAAAAGCATATCACCAAGAGAAAAATCTTTTTATATATCAACTTGGGAAAATTTTAGCATAATTTAGAAACTTGCGACTATTATAAAACAGCAGCGTAGTAATCATTAACTACACTGCTGTTTGTTGCTATTTTACAACTTTCACTTTAGAACTAAGACCTTTATTTTTGAAAAGTTTCTTATATGTTTTCAATTTACTCTTTGGAACTTTAATGGTAACCTTTGATGATATACCCTTAAATGCATTATTCGCAACGTTCTTATTTGATAATTTTTTTGTCTTAATTACTATCTTTTTCAATTTCTTGCATCCACCAAAAGCATTTTTTCCAATCTTATTTACTTTAGACGGAATCGTAATAGTTGTTAACTTATCACAATTGTAAAATGCTTTTTCACCGATAGTTGTAATGTTGTTCGAGAGAATAACTTCCTCCAAATTTTTACAACCATCAAAAGCCTTTTTACCAATCGTCTTAACATTCTTTCCAATTTTAACATTCTTTAATGCTAAATTTCCTTTAAATGCACTATTTGATACAGAAGTTACCTTATATGTTTTACCATCAACAACTACCTTATCCGGTACAACTATACTTTCGGTATTGGCTTTTGAAACAACGTATTCTACATTCTTAGCAGAAATACTTGTTTTCGTTACCCTAAAGGTTGCTTTTGATGTTTTATCTGTAACTAAATCACCAGTTTGAATCTTTTCGTTATTTGTTGCAATATAAACAGTTGATTGAGTAGCATCAACCTTTGTAGTATCTTCTGTTGTTCCACTTGGTTTCTGTCCAGATGAATCTCCTGGTTTATCTCCTGGAGTGTCACTTGGTTTATCTCCTGGAGTGTCACTTGGCTTATCACTTGGTGTGTCACTCGGTTTATCACTTGGAGTGTCACTTGGTTTATCTCCTGGAGTGTCACTTGGCTTATCACTTGGTGTGTCACCTGGGTTATCTCCCGGTGTGTCGCCTGGGTTATCTCCTGGAGTGTCACTTGGCTTATTACTTGGTGTGTCACCTGGGTTGTCTCCTGGGTTATCTCCCGGTGTGTCGCTAGGGTTATCTCCTGGGTTATCTCCCGGATTATCTCCTGGATTATCTCCTGGGTTATCTCCCGGGTTATCTCCCGGATTATCTCCTGGGTTATCTCCCGGATTATCTCCTGGGTTATCTCCTGGATTATCTCCTGGGTTATCTCCCGGGTTATCTCCCGGATCATCTCCTGGGTTATCTCCTGGATTATCTCCTGGGTTATCTCCCGGATTATCTCCCGGATCATCTCCTGGGTTATCTCCCGGATCATCTCCTGGGTTATCTCCCGGATCATCTCCTGGGTCATCTCCTGGGTTAGAAACAGAATATACATAAGTTACGGTACTTTCTTTCTCAAAAGTTCCTGTTGCATTATCTGGTGTTTTTGTTAATGTATACCCTTCAATATCCGCCGCATATGTAGTATAAGATTTACCAACCACACCTACACGATAAATACTCTTTAACTGTTTACCTTCAGAATCTACATAATTCACAATTACTTTTCCTGGTTCTCCGGAAGGAAGTTCTGAAAACTGCTTTGTTTCACGGTCAAGAAGCATAGCTCCTCTAACCAAAAGCCCTTTTGCTTCATCCGGAGTTGTTCTCCATGTTCCTGCTGAATTACTTGTTGCTCCTAAAGAAACAATAACAAGTGCTTCTGTAATATCCTCATTAGTATATGACCAGTACTCTGGATCTTCATCCTGTGTAAGAACCGGTCCCGGCCATGCACCTGCATACGCTGTTTCAGCAGCATCATTTGAATATACAAAAACATTTGGTGCTTCCGGGAATTGTGCTTTTGAAACTTTAACACAAAATACACCATCACTCACCGTTGGTTCTGCACTTCTTTTGTATGTGAATGTTTTTGTTAAAGTTGAACCATCATCTTCTGAAATACCTGTTAATGTCAAGGTTGTTTCTTCACCATACGCTGTGTCACCACCGATTGTAATCACATCGTTAGCTTTGTATGCTTTTTTAGTACCGTTGTTAAGAGTGTAATATGTATCTTTTGCTTTGTTTGCTTTTAATGTTATCTTTATTGTTTCTGAGGAATAGTTATCTGATTTAACAGATGCTTTCGCACTTACACTTGCTTTAACAATTCCTGAGCCTTCTAATAGGATTACACCATGAGAATCACAAGTGACTGACACGGAACCACCAGAAACCTCATATGTTTTGCCCGAATAGAAATCTGTAATGGTTTCGCCATCCTCAAATACACTTCCTACGTTAACTGTATAGGTACCAGCCTTTCCCGGAAGACTACATACTACCTTATCTTCATCTTCTTCCTCTAAGTGATAGGTTCTGCTAAATGTATATGCATCTCCCTCAAGCTTTGTATGCTGTCCTGCACCAACCGAGAGATGCTTATTTCTAAACTGTCCAACTTTTTGCCAGTGAGTAAGAACTTTTTCATTAACATTGTTCCAATCCATATCTGTACGATATCTCTGGTCTAAGTAGTCGTTTCCGGTAAAGAAATCACTCCAACCCAAACCACGGTTCACTTCATTACCATAATAAATTTGTACACCACCTGGTGCTAGCAATAAACTGGTACCAAGATTCATATTATGCTCATCCGTAGCTGACCATACACTACTTGTTCCGTATTGTCCATCATCATGTGAAGATATATAACTCAACAAGTTATAATCAGGATCACTATTGATTGAGCTAGCATATCCATTATATGTTTCTTCCATATTCGCTAAGTTTCCACTCTTGTTAAACTGGAAGTTAATCATAGAATCAAAACCACCGGAAGTATGGTATGGAGATTTTGATGCTCCGTGTCCCCATGTTTCTCCTGTCATCCAGAAATCATCTGTCCACTGTGCACCCGGCTTATTCGGATTATTTTTTCTCCATTCTTTTAAAGCCTTGTCAGCTTCTGTCTTTAAATCCTTCCATGCATCTAAATCAACGTGTTTTGCAGTATCACAACGGAAGCCGTCCACACCATACTCTCTTACCCAGTCAGTAAGCCATTTAATAATATAGTAACGAGGCTGCCTTTTATAGCCAGTGCTAGAAAAGAAAGAATCTAATTCTGCCTGTTCTTGCGATAATCTTCCTTCTTCTGTCCACTTTGTCACCAAAATTGGTGGAGTGTCAACAGTCTGTGCCGATGACTCCGTTACAACATCAGGCAATCCGCAAAGACTCATATGGTAGTCGTCACCACCAGCCGATGTGTATCCCGGATAATCTGCTCTTACAAATCCAGGTCCCCACCATTTTTCAGCCCACACACTAGACGCCTTATTCCAATATGTTTCACTTTCAGGATCTCCACCCATCAAGGATGCTGCCGGACCATAATAATATGATTTCCATCCTGATTTTAATACAGAATCAAAACCGTAATCAACGGCATCCTGCATAGTTGTATATCCAACGTGATTCATAACCACGTCCATTACCACACGAATTCCTCTTTCATGACAACTGTCTACGAACTCTTCAAAATCCTGCTCATCTCCCATATTCTCATCAATATTGGTATAATCTAACGTCCAATATCCATGGTAAGAATAATATGGAAAGCCACCATTTTCCGGATCTGGATATTGATTTGCATTATTGCTCCTCTTATTACCAGAAGTATAACCATGAATCTGCTCATACGGAGCAGTAATCCAAATAGCGTTAACGCCAAGATCTGTAAAATATCCATCCTGGACTTTTTCAGTCAAGCCACCTAAATCTCCACCATGGAAAGTACCTGGATTAGTATAGGTATCTAATCCTTCTATTGCTGTTCCATCTTGTTTCAAACCTCTTCCATAAGAATGATCATTACTCGTATCCGAATTCTTAAAACGGTCGGTCAACACAAAATATACCGTTGCATTGTCCCATGAGAACACACGATTCTCCAAATCAAGGCTTTCTTTTGTTGGTGTCAAATAACCTGTTTCATCCATGTCAAGCTTATAAACAACTTCATCCGTAGCTTTGCTTTGTTCCGCTTGAACCGTCATTGATGGCACACCAGCTCCTGATGTAGTAACAAGTGAAAGCGCCATCAAAAAAGTTATCGCTCTTTTCATTGAACCATACTTCTTTCTTTTTTTCTTCATAACTCCTCCTTAATATTGTCTAACATATTTTAAATGTTATTTTATCGCCATCATTTTATACTATTTACACTAAAATTACCACCTGTTTTTTACACTTTTCACATACTTGTTTATTTGTGCTAATTGATATTTGTTTGTTTTGTGCATAAAGCTAACCAGTTACTACAATATAGTTAATATACATTGATATATTATGTTATTTTTTACATACTCATTCGTGAAAACTAACAATAAGGTATAGTCCTTGAGTGTATTCTAAGTTTTTCTTGCACCAATACAAATTTACTACTATAATCCCATCTTTGACAGTTAATAAAAGACAAAACAGCCACAAAGCCTGTATTTATGGGCTATGTGGCTGTTTGTTCGTTTGCATCGATATGTGCTATATTTTTGCTTTTGTGCTAGTTATCTTTTTTGTCTTTGAAATAATT
>JAFQOE010000092.1 GCA_017395635.1 Lachnospiraceae bacterium
ATGCCTTTGAAAGTATATCAAGTGCCCGTTGTCTGTAATAGGACATCTCAGTTTTATTCTTGGTCAGATACATTTTTCCATTTTGGTGGTAATCCATAATACATTCGCCGGATAATGCAGCTGCGCCGCTAGAATAAAGGAAATGACCAAAAAGTTTATTGTGTACATCCTTGAGGTAATATGGCGAAATCTGCCCTGTCATATACATAGGAATCCAGCCTTCAAGTCCCATCATCATTTCTTCAAAAGGGCGGTTAATATTGTGTATGAAATGAATATGTAACCCTTTTTTGAGGGTTAGTGCAACAGCAAATATATATTTTTTCATAAAATCAGTTCCATTTGCTTTGTCCGCCATTGGTGTATCGTCATTGGCAATAAGGTCTTCTTTTGACTTAGACAACACAGTAGCCTTGAAAAAGTCCAGGGTTCCTTCGCACATTTCATCAATACCATAATAATTTTTGGATGTTGGTAACTGAAAAGGAACAGATGTTACCTTCAATTCATCAAAGTGTATACTGCGGATAAATTCATTGAGATCAAATTCATCCAATTTTGATAAAAAGGGAAGGGTTACATCCTTTTTTTCAAATTGTTCATTTAAAAGCCAATGGATAATCTTGTCCCTACAAAGAGAATCATTGTTGATTTCATCTGTGGTGCAATGTACTAGCTTTGCAATAGTCACCTTGTCAGACTCAGAACAATGTCCGGCTATATATTTTGAAACATTTTGTGCAAAATCCTGTGGGTTTGATGGTCTTCGTTGCCCGTTTCGTATACAGGAAATATAAGAACTGTCAAAATTTAAAAAATGAGACAAATCTGCAACATTTATAGAAAGAGATGTCAAAAGTGTATCAAAATTTATTTGAAAAAGCTCATATGGGAAAGTTGCATCCTGCAAACAATCCTCTAGTGTTTTTTGGATTTTTTCAACCGTAAATTCAGAATATCCTCTTTCATTTGCTATGGTTGCAATTCCTTGTACAAGTTGCATGAATTGTTCGGAAGCGGTTGTAGGTACACGGCTTCCGGTGCGATATCTACTGAGAACAGATGCGGACAAGCCAGATACATCTGTTAGTTCTTTTGCAGTACAGTTTAGTTCGGATATATATGCATTCAGTTGTTCGCTAAAAGTCATAAAATAGTCTCCTTTTGTAAAAATTAGTCTATATTAGTGTACCATATATTATAGATAAGAAAAGTTGATTTTCCACAATTGTCATTGACATTTATGGAAAGTATATTTCATTATATTGGGTATTTTTTTAAAATTATAAAGGATACGTTTCTAAATTTGGTAAAAATAGAAAGGGGCCATGTGTGAAAAAGAAAAAAATTGTACTACCTGTGGTGGAACCGGAAAGGTTTCACAATAGGAAGTAGCATTTACATAGATACAAAATACATTTAAGAAAGAAGGAATGCAAGATGAAGGCAAAAAGAAGAATTGCGTGGCTACTTAGTTTTTTAATGATATTCTCACTGATAATGGAAACTTCAAACATGCAGGTATTTGCAGAAGGTGGCGCAGGAGAAACGGCTACCTTTGTGATCAGAGAATCGAACGGTCAAACGGGAACCGTGCAGTATAAGCTGAATGGGAGTGGAGATTTCACAACTGCTAATAACAACACATCGGTTAATCTTGAAGGTGTAACGTCCATCACGATCAAGGCTATCCCTACAGGGGAAGCAAAAGTGAATCAAAACTACAGCAGGATCTCCGGTACGGAACAAACAGAAACCTTTGATTACGATGCACTGATCACCGAATCCGGATGGACATACAATATCCAAGACAATGATGGAAACATCACCTTCACAATAGAATTTGACAACAACGACGGTACCGGCGGAGGATCCAATGCCGGCGGTGGAGAGAATCCACCACAGGTCGAAGGGCCTTCTATTGCATTCTCCGCGGATTCGAGCATAGAAGGAGGAACGCTTGCTGTCAATAACGGCATCTTTACCCTTTCCAAGGACGGCAGCGGTCTTGGCACATTCAGAGTCACGCTTGTTGACAGCGCCAGTCAGGAAACAGCCTACGCCGGCAACGAGGAGAGAATTCCACTGAACGATATCAGCAGTGTAAAAATCGTCATGACGCCGGCAGAGGGCATGAAAGCGAATCTGATCACCGGCGGCGACACACCGGTGGGCGCCCTGTCCGAGCCTGTATTTAATGACGCAGGCAATACCTACACTTATACTGCATATCCCAGCCAATTTGGTGGCGAGCAGCAATTCCTTGGAGTGAGAGTCTGGTTCGGTGATGAATTTGTTGGAGGCGGCGGCGATGCCCCTGTAATTTGGGACGGGCCTCAGGTGGAACACCAAAGCGATCACGGTTCTATCAGCGTCAAATCTATAGAAATAGGGTCAAAAACGTACACTTACCAAGGCGAGGGGAAATTTGCATATAACGGCGATGAGA
>JAFQOE010000093.1 GCA_017395635.1 Lachnospiraceae bacterium
GCAAAGCCACCTTCTTGTTTGGCGACTTGAGTTCTGGATACAACGACTCAATTATTGATGTCGTTACTGGAGTCGCACCTATTTCCTTTAATAGCTTATTCATATTGCAAATATAGTAATATTTTGAATAATAAAAGAATTGCAACATCTTTTTCTGTTCAAAATATATCCACATCAACAGATATATACAAATCGAAGGACTAAATCTTTGAGTTTTTTAATACTGCTAGCAGTTGCCTTTTTTCGCTATATAGTCAACTAACGACTGTAGATTATGCTCAACGCCAGAACTTATCTCAATGCCGAAAATGTCAGATAGTCTATATCCAAGACCTCTTCCCCTCGTCTAATTTTCAGATATAGCGGAGTATTATCTGGCAGCATTTGTAGTGAGTCCATAACACCTAATTCAAGCAGCCTATCGTGTGGTATATCGTTTATCATCACAATCTCATCTCCTGGACGCAAATCCGCTTTATGAGCATTATGTCCTCGTTGAACAAACGACACTCGCAGGCTTTTGCTATGAGTAAATCCCAAACCGCCCTCGGCTTGCTCATAATATGGCATTTCTATACCATGTGGCGCTATAAGCAGTTGAGAATCACGATAGTCGAATACCATATCAAAGTTTTTCAGTATGCCCATTCCGATTGTGCCAATAACATCATCGCCAAACTCCTTGCGAGTGGAACGCACGCCAACATCGATATTGCAACTTACTCGCCCCACAACAAACGATTGAACTGCCACGCTATCCAATATGAATTTTATATGCTTCCCTGTACAACCTTGACGATTAAACATTTCAGTCAGTGCATCGTCATATTGACAATGCGGTATAGAATTGACAAAAGCCATCAATTCGTCGTCGGGATCCATAATACAAAATGCCATTGGTGTTCCCGTATCAACTAAAAACGAGCGTTTGAACGAATAGGTATAGCGTAGTATTTATCCGTATTAACAATACTATCATCGGGTATTATGTTAAGTCGATTTTGTGAGAGATTGACAGCCCAACGCCTCAAAGAGTCTTTGCAATTCAGACCAATTAACGGTCTAGTATGCTGATTTATAAAGTATTTGTATGAAAGATTGTTCCCATCAACCTGCAAAGCGATTTGGTTGGAGGTGTTTGATTGAGTTTGGAGTCTTGAGATTCTTTCCAAAGTTGCGCTATCAATGTTTGCATATCCATTGACGCATCCGCTGTCGAGTTCGAGTTCTACTGAGGTCGAATCTGCTAACATTGCACTTACAATCAAGCGATTTTTCTCAAATCGCAGATTGCCCTGATTTACACTCGCCGTTTGCGATGTATTTGCATTTCTACTACAACCTATCAGAAAAGTTGCAAGCATTATGAATGGTTTTCTCCTTGTATGAGCCAAATTGTTCCTGGATTAATACCTCCATACCTTTGGCTGTATATTGAGACATTGGCGGAATATTGCAATTGAACCAATTTACAATGAATGAATTATACGATAAATTAATCCAAATAATCTCCCATATGAAATCTGGATTATCCGTATAACACTCTGCTAAAAATTCTCCCAACTCAGTTATTTTATTATTTGCATCAATAATTTCAGCATCTCGTAGCCATGCTTTTAATGATGGAATTTGATAGTTCTCATTTAAACCATGATTGCTAGTCCAGAAATCATCGCGGTCAACAAAATAAGCCTCTACCCATTCCTCCTTTAATCCAAAGTTTTTATATCGATATTACCTTGTTTTGAAATATTACTACCAGTTGTCATATAAAGTGAATTTGCAGCTATACAGCCCTTATCATGAAAATCTAAACATTTGTGACAGTGAATACATCTATCTTTATCAATGCAAATTGTTGGATAGATTGTTAACGCACCTGTCGGACATTCTACTTCGCATGCTTCGCATTGAACGCAAAATGTGGTTTTCCATATAACTTTCTTAATTTGACCTATTTGTTGTAGGTCGTATATGTTGTCTATCTTAAATTCAATCTCTTCAGAACCAATCTCCCTTATTGAAATATCATAAATATTATCCCTAACCTTGATATTACCAACTCTTTCTCGTTGTGATTTATTAAGTGCATATTTACCTAAAACAGGTAGGAATGACTCAATATTAGCCTTTGGTTTCTTCATTTTTGCAACGAAAGTGGGAGTTGTGCTCTTAAAGTCAACGAAGGAGGTCCTATCAATTAGATTACCGCTTGCACGCCTTTTCCACCCACCTTCGCCAATATACTGTTGTCTATCTTTCACACCAGCTTTAGCTGTGAGTTTTTCAATACGCTCTAAAAATGGAGCAAGATCATCACTATAATATGTGCGAGCGACCATTTCATTCCACTCATTGCCAAAAGGACAGATAAGACAACCTACTCGTGTCATTCCCTGTCTATACGCTGGATTAATAGGCAAGTGATATTTCCATAGATACAGGAATATCTCTACAGATGACCACAATAAAATTGGTCGAGCATTTATAACAGTATCATGCTTAACACCTTTGCCTATGCGACCATAGTTAGAGCGCCTTGTGCTCTCTTCTGCACGAACTCCGTCAAAAGTCAAAACTCGAGCCTGCTTATTATCATCTAATTTAAGCATTCGATAAAGAGGTGCTGTTTTCATTACTGCACAACACCATCTGTGATTATCGCTTGGAGTGCCGATCTTATCCCAATAATTCAATACACTCTCGTGATTTCTGGCCACCGAGAATTTCAGGTCTGGATAGAGCGCTTTATAGTACTCTTGAACCTCTTCGTAGAGTTTCAATGAAGATGGTAGCTCGTATCCTGTATCACTATATATCACCTCAAAATCTGTGGAATGAATAGCACGAGTACATAAATCGAGGATAACTTGTGAGTCCTTACCACCAGAGAAGGACGCCAAAAAGCGGTCGATTTTGGTTGTCTGAAAGATTTTCTTACCTTGCTTTTCAGCCTCTTCTAATGGTACGATGTCAAACGAATCACAATTCTCCTTAACGATCGCCATTTTGGTCTTGGTACGCTTTTCGGCTCTTGCAGCAAGTGCATCATAATCGAGCCTATTCGCAGCTACTGCCTGAATACTTTTTTGAGCTCCAGCATATTGTTCGTAGGTCTCGTGAATAAACTCTATGGCTTCGCTTTCGAGAAGGAACATATACTCCTTGCATCGCTCCAGCATCTTCTTGACATCGACAGGCTTAAGTTTGAGTTTTTCCTTACCATCTTGAAAAACGACTGTCGCGTCATCGTATATATTGGCACCTTTGGCCTCAAAAACCAATTCACCTCTATACCAGTATTGCTTATTTATTGCCCACAAAAGAGGCTCCTCGCAATGAGGATAAACCCATCCGAGTTCGTTTAATTTAAGCAAATCTAATTCTTCCCAGAAGACAGGACGAGGAGAGGTGCCAAGCGTCCCCTCCACGATGCGAGAGTGCAATCTCACACCTCCAGTTTCCTTATCCCAGGTTATCTTGTACATATCAATTATTCTATATTTACCAATTGTGTTAGTTCAACATCAAGGAGTTTGGCTATTTTAATATATGTTTCCATTGTTGGCTGACAAGCATTTGTACACCACTTTGACACAGTTGTAGGTGCACATCCTAATTGTTCAGCCAGCCATTTATTTGTTCTTTTCTTCTCTGCAAGAACAACCTTGAGTCTATTTATATCCTTGTCCATAATAGGCTATTTATCGTACAAAGTTAATAAAATCCTTTTATATAAGGTGTATATTGAGAACTATTTTGCTTTCAACGGAATTAAATTAGCATTTTTCTCATTGTATATTCAAATCTCACCTTCATCAATTTTCTATATTTAGATCTTGGCTATCTCCCATATTTTTCGTAACTTTATAAGAAAAATCATGGGATTATTTGAGGAATACAAGGATCATCCTGATAAGGCTGTTAGAGAAAGAGCTAACAATTGGGGTGCAGCAATAGGCTTACAGAATGTAGATGGGCTTAGTGTGTCTGAATTTCTGATTCAACTTGCTCGACAACAGATTGAGGGGAAGACTACTATGGATGAAGTTACACAAAGGCTCAATGAGCATTACACGCATAGAAAACTTTATAGTTCTACTTATGAGATTATTCCTCCTAACTCAGAGATGATCCAGAGAATGAAAGAGGAAAACGAACTCAGACGCCCAAAGATATATGAACAGGATTCAGCCATCTGAAATTCTTGACTGTTGATGCAATTATTTCAGTTGACTACAAAATGTTGCCAACTGAAATCTCAACATCCCAACTGGTAAGCAGCTCTAATCAGTTGGAGGGTGAGGCTAACCAACTGAACTCGTGAGCCACACTCACGAGTTGATTTATTCTACTTCTGCAAAATGTTATCGCATAATTTTGTCGGATAAGAAAAGTGTATTATATTTTGATTAGACGCAATATAGGCTGCACCTCGGAATAAAAAATAAAGGGATTTATTTGGTTCTTCGCTCGGTTTGCACTATATTTGCAGTTGCGAAACCACCGTTTCGGAAACAGGCATTTCGGAATTAAAATAGAAGCGTATGAGATTTTTTGATAGAACAGAGGAGATTGCATCTCTCAAGGAGATACTTGAACTCTCTAAGGGTAATGCTCAGTTTACGGTAGTGACTGGTCGTCGTCGTATCGGTAAGACATCGCTTGTATGGAAGGCATACGAGAATGAGCCGATACTCTATTTCTTTGTTGCACGCAAAGCTGAGAGTGATTTGTGTGCGGATTATATCCACGAGATTGAGAACAAGTTGGGTATCCCTACAATGGGCAGAGTAGAGCGATTCCTTGAGATTTTCGAGTACCTGATAAAACTCTCTATCGAGCGACCAATTACACTGTTTATTGATGAGTTTCAAGAGTTCTTCAAGGTAAACAAGTCTGTGTATAGTGATATGCAACGCATTTGGGATATGTATCACACCAAGGCCCATATTAACCTTATTGTGTGTGGTTCTATATTCTCGATGATGACAAAAATTTTCAAGGACAAGAAGGAACCGTTGTATAACCGCCAAACTCGTTTTATGTCAATCAAGCCATTTACACCTGCTGTCTTGAAGGAGATAATGGCGGAATATAATCCTAACTACACATCCGAGGACTTGTTGGCGTTATACTCGTTTACGGGTGGTGTAGCAAAGTATGTTCAGCTGCTCGTTGATGCGGGAGCGACAACCAAGACAAAGATGCTTAACCATATCATAAAGGCAGACTCTGTATTCTTGGGCGAGGGCAAGGCTATACTTATCGAGGAGTTTGGAAAGGACTACGGAGTCTATTTCTCTATTCTTTCGGCTATAGCTCGTGGCAAAACATTACGCTCGGAGATTGAGCA
>JAFQOE010000094.1 GCA_017395635.1 Lachnospiraceae bacterium
GCAAGCTCCTTTTCATCCATGCCACAACGCTTTAATACCGTGTATGCAATACTGTCCGCAAGTGTTTCCCTTATCCGAACCTCGATGTTAAGCTCGTCAAGCTCCTCTAAGAAGCTCCCCTCTTTCAGATACTCCATATCCGTGGCAAGCTCCCGGTAACACTCCTCTGCAATTCTGCCCGCAATTTCTCGGATACGGTCTGTAAACCCTGCCTGTGCATCTGTTTCCCCGTAAATGCCCTCCAAACGGTCAAGCACCGCTTCCGTATGTTCTTCCTTCATCTCCCACAGGTTCGGGAACCTTCCTATTCTCCTTGCCTTGTGGACATCGGAAATATCAAAGACATATTTAAGACCCGAATAGGTGTCATCATCAATCAGTGCAATACCCTTTGCACCCTTATTTACCCAACAGTTCATTGTTTCATTCCATATCTCTATGGAAGCACACGCTGTTGCATCCGGTCTTTGTGCATAAATTAAAAGCTGGTCTTTGAACGAATATTTATACAGCCTTGACGCAGTATTCAGGTACTTCCTCCAGCTCTCCTCATTCCTTACCACCTCTTTTGCGGTGTATTGTGCCAGACCGGAAATCATATCATATTTTCTCATGGTAAACCTCCGTTATTGTGTAATTAGTTGCAATAAAAAAGGTGACTATGGGTCTTTTAAAATCCATTGCCACCAATGTTGATACTGTTTATTCAATTTAAATCTGCTCCTTTCTATTTCATTTTAACCTAGGCGTTTGCGAAACGCCACAAACCGCATAAATACGGCATATTTTTTGTTACAAAAACAAATAACTCCTCACTGGATATGGTATAATAGAGTTGCTAGAAACTATAAACCATTCACCCAAGAAAGGAGTTATCTGATACTATGATACCATATAAACAGCTTTCTTTGGCAGATTATTTTTCAGATTGCCAAGAAAAATTTGAAAATGACAAACCTGCGTTTCTTTCTCTGTTAGAAAAACATATCGACCTTGATGAAATTATTCCGATTTCTTTTCGAAATCATTTTTATGCATCAACGGGTAGAACCCGTAAATACTCTCTACATGCTTTATTGTGGGCATTGATTATTCAACGTATTTTTTCCATTCCCACAGACCAACTTCTTTTAACTTTTCTTTCTTATTCAAAACCACTTCGTGATTTTTGTGGTTTCTCAAAGGTTCCTGACGCCTCTAAAATCACTCGCTTTAAACAAGACTTTTTAGAAGACCTACAACTCGTTTTCCATAACCTTGTTGACGTTACCGAACCAATCTGTCAGGCTATTGACTCTGCAAAAGCGGATATGACCATCTTCGATTCCTCCGGCATTGAAGCATTTGTTACGGAAAACAATCCAAAGTATGCTAACAGAATCATCAAGCAACTTAAAGCGTATGCAAAGGCTCGAGGGTTTGATAAATCTTACAATCCCTATAAGGCTGCTTATGGTTCTATGCCTTCTCATGCATCTGCTAATCCTGAAATTAAACAATTATATATTAATGGTCACTTTTGCTATGTTTTTAAGTTTGGTGTTGTAACCAATGGTCTTGGTATCATCCGTCATATTTCTTTTTACAACAAAGACTTTATGACAGCTCATCCTGACATCATTGTTGAAAAAAAATCCAACTCCCCAGACGAAGATAAAAGTGTTCATGATTCAAAACTTTTAATTCCAACACTGAAAGATTTCTTCTCTAAGCATCCATTAATCAATCCAAAAACCTTTCTGGGTGATGCCGCGTTTGATGCAGTTGAACTCTACAAAAATCTTCTTACTGGTGATACATTTGGCAAAGACCGACATTTCCGGAAAGCATATATTCCTCTAAATGCAAGGTCTGGTCTTGAAAACCATGATTACACCATTAATGAAGATGGGATACCATGTTGCCCTCATGACCCTAACCTTCCAATGAGACCGGAAGGCAGTAAATCAAACTTAAGAAGTGGATTGCCAACTTTTAAGTTTGTCTGTCCAAAAATGAAATGGGTTTATGATAAATCCATCCAAAAAGCTCACAGACAATGCTTTTGTGAAAATCCCTGCACCACTTCAAAATGCGGTCGTATGGTTTATATTTATCCCGAAAAAGACCTTCGTGCTTATCCCGGTGTCATTCGCGGAACTGAGGAATGGGATAATACTTATAAAATAAGAACCGTAGTCGAAAGAGATATCTATCATATCAAAGATAATCTCTGCCTTGCAGGGCGAAGGACTCAAAATGAAAAGACTCTGCATGCCGATTTAATTCTTGCAGGCATAACACAGCTGATTACCGTTGTTCTTGCAGATAAAATCAATCATCTTGAATACATTCGAAGTCTAAAACCACTCATTGCATAGGACTTACCAATTCAATAAAGCCTATAGCTTATTAAAGTGCGCCTAAAATCGATTGTTATCCACATTTTATATTAGAATTCGTGAGAATCACGAATTCTCCCTTGTTTTGGCTCAAAATTGCAAACGAACGTTAGTGAGTTTCGCAAATACCTATCATTTTAACCTTAAAATAAAAAGTCATAGTATTTCTACTACGACTTTCATATCTCATTACATTATAAACCATAATCATCAAATAAATTGTATGTTTCTCCAACATGATAGTTTTCCGTAACATCCACCTTAATGTTACCAATTATGTGCCCAAACAACTTGAAATTATCTGCATTGGGACACCCTAAAGTTATATTTTTCTTATCTTGGTTCATCTTATAATCTTTGCGAACCTGCTTAAGTAATAAACCTAATACATTACAACCTTCTGCATAATCGCCCCTCTCAAAAGCCCCCCAGAAATCATCTTTTGATGACAATTCAACAATTTCTTTATCCATCGTTCGCAGAAATAAATTGCCCATCTTATTCCAATTATACAACAATTTCAAGTGGATACACCAATTCATAATCTGAACTCTATTACTTGCCCAATCTTTTCTTGTCAAATGATCATATTTTCTACTTATATCCTTAGCTGTCATAGGGCTTCTTTGCTCAACAATCTCTCGTTGAATTTCTGGATACTCTGGAAAACGGCATGCTTGATATAAGGCTTCCGATGTAAGTATTTTAACCCCATCTATATAAATCGGGTATCCACCAGCCATATTAGACAATCCGCCATACTCTTCATTTGTTTTTCTAAAAGTTATACATTCGTTAAGTACATATCTCTTCTTACTATAATTGCTCACCCAAATCACCTTTCATCACTGATTTACTTCTCTTGGCAAAAGCGGATACCATTTGCCCAGCGTTTCTGATGAAGCACTCCATACATCTCCCCACCAAAAAGCCAATGGACAATTATTAGATATATTGTAGCATGTTGCAAAAAATGCTCCAAATCCAAGAGATATACCATGGCTGTATCCCATTGGTTTCATTCTTTCATTTGCCTTTTGTGGAAGAGAACATATATAAGCTCCTTTTTTCAGCAATGCCTTTTCAAAAATGATACGATTTTGAGTAGATGTAAATAACTCCGACTCTTTCTCCCCCATATAAACATTTCTAAAACCTATACCACCTTTTCCAGTACTTGCTTTCTGTTCTTCCATTCCTTTTACATAGGCATTAACATATTCGTCATCATCAATATATTGTGGCCACAAAACATCATATGGTGGCATTAGATGCTTAAAGTCATTATTATACTCATACATTCTATATAATGTTACGCCAATCCTTCTTCCCGCACATTTTTTTTCAAGCTGTTCCATAACATAGTTATAATTTCCATTATATTCACCCAAAAGAATGATATCTAATTGTGTATCAAAATTAGGACTCATACTTTCAATCCAATTACTGATATCCTTTATAAGTGTAAATCCTGTATACATGCAATCATCCAAGTAAATATATTTTTTTACATTCGCGTGATTACATTTATTAATTACAACTCCTTTTGACTTCAAATAATAATCTTCCAACAATTTAACCAATCTTTTTTGGCTATGCCCTTTGGTTTGAATATCTAAAAACTGTACTTGATTTATGAACATCATAGGATTTATTCCCATGATTTCCTTCGTATCCCATATTTCTTCGAAGAATTCTTTTATTTTACTCTTCTTGAAATAGTTGTGAGATAGCAGATTATCAGTTTCTGTCAAAACAATTTCTCTTTCCTCTTCTGGAAACTGTTTTATCCAAATATCTACATGCTTGTCATCAAACTCCCATAAATCCAAATGTTTTTGATAATTTTTAATTTTATCCGCAATACTTTCTTCTAATTTTTGAATTGAGGTTGCCATGCTATTATTCCCCTTTATCTTAGTATAGTAATTTCGACTAACTACACTTTATTATAACACTATTACCTCTATTTTTCTACTCTTCTAAATGGCTGCAAGAAAAAAATCCTTGCAGCCACATCCACTATTTACTCATAAAACCCATGCTCCTCAATCCCTTCCTCCAGAATGGTCTGTATCAGTTCCTCAAGCTCCACTCCGTTAATCTCACTGACAACGATCAGTTTCGCAAGCGTATCTTTCTGAACGGATATTTCATAGCTTTCCTCATCTGCACGAAGTTCATGGATACAAATGCCAAGGGCATCTGCAATCTTGCATATACATTCAAACTCCGGTTCTCTCACTCCTGCCAAAATATCCATAATTGTATGCTCCGGCACCTTGGACATTCTCGCAAGCTCTCCAATTCCTACTGCTTCTTCCTTCATAATGTGTAACAGCTTATCTCCTGTTGAATACATACACGCAACCTCCCTATTCTGCCTTTTTTTCAAAGGAAAATGTATTGTCCTTTGTCTGTTTTGGTGCAAATCGACCTTTAACCTCAGCAAGTCTTTTTTCCATCATGGAAAACATCGCTTCAACCTGTTCCTCCGTGTATTCATAACTGCTACGGTTGGAAAGGTTCTCAAGCCTTCCAATAGCTTCAATAACCTTATTCACACGATACTCGCCAAGACGGACAAATTTTTCCGCCTTACTCTCATTTTCCTGTTCCTTTTTTACTTCTTCATCCATCTATCTATCCTCCGATTTTACTTCTTTTTATGCTTTGGAAAATCCAAAGAAAATTTAAACTGCTTCCCGAACTTCGCTTCTCCGTCCTTGGTGTAACTGTAATCCTCAATTCCAAGAGGGATAATATAGGCATCATATTTCTTTCCCATTTTGCTTGTCAGACCCTTTAACAGAATTTTCTTCCCGGCAAGCACGTTCCTTACCTGTTCATCCGAAAGGGAAACACCCATAATTCTGCTGACATTCATACCGCACTTATTCACACAGTAAGCTCCGTACTTGCCCTTTGCCACCTGTCCGCCACAGTTCGGACACTTGCCAAGTACCTCCTGCTCCTGTGCAAACATCTCTTTCTGCTCACTGCTGACTTCATGGTATGTATGGATAAGTTCCTTAACCATAGCCACAATATCCTCCATGAAGCTGTCACGCTCCAGCTCTCCCTTTGATACAAGGGTAAGGGCATTTTCCCAATCCGCAGTAAGTTTCGGTGACTTTACCACATCAGGAAGCACCGTAATCAGCTTCATACCATCCTCTGTCGGTATCATCTGCTTTTTCTCACGCTTCACAAAACCGTCCTTGACTAACTTCTCGATGATGTCAGCTCTGGTTGCGGGTGTACCAAGTCCCTTACGCTCCACATCGTCCCCCATATCCTCACTACCGGCCCTTTCCATTGCGGACAACAGGCTGTCCTCTGTGAGGATTTGTCAAGGTAGGATGTGGATTTATTTCTTTTTGCTGGTACATTCATTCATAATCAGCGTATTCACGCTGTCCGTAAAAGTCCGCTTGGTATTCTGCGGAAAATGCACTCTTACCCGATAAGTGGTATTACCTATCTTTTTCTTGAAATGCTCTGTATTCACTTTCTTGCTTTCTTCCATGTTCTTCTCCCTTCACGCAAAAAGGACAGCTACAAACCATTGCTTGTAAACTGCCCTCTCGCTGTTATAATGACTGTTCATTTTTCTTCCTGCTGTGCATCTGACTGCGTTGATTCTGCTCGGCTTCTCGTGTCATGGCAAGCATTTTACGGTTATGCTCAATAACCTCTGTGGATGCAAGCTCTGTAACCACTCTTGCATAGTCGGGATTGCTCTCCTGCAATCGTCCTTCCAGCTTCGCCTTTTCCGCTGTCCATTTCTTCGGTGTAATCTTCTCATCAGAGGACAGCATTTTCTTTAATTTCGCACGATAACTGTCGTATTCACTAAGCTCTGTTTCATGCTCCTTATCATATTTACGCTTGGCAAATCCTTTCATCGAATTACTTGTCTTATGATACACGATATAAGGCTCATACTCGCTGTATGCCACAAGCAACTGCTCCAGTCTTGCTATCTGCTCTGCAATCTGCTGTCTCTCCGCTGACAGCTTCTCATAGGCTGGCTCTCGCTGTTCCTTAAACTCCTGCAACTGCTCAAAGCTCTCAATCTGATTTGCCACAACAAAACGCTCCATTCTCTCCTGCTCCTGCAATGCCTGTCTTTGAGAAATCTTCCTCAAATATTTGCTCTTGATTACTGGCAATTCCAGTCTGCCCTTTTTGCCGACAACTGCCCTAATCATATCAAGGACTTCATTTGCAGTATTTCGTACTGCTTCAACTGGCTTGGAATTAACAAGCTTCTGCAACTGTTCCTCTGCCTTTGCCACAAGCATTTTTGCAGTAAGAATAGCCTTATTCTGCTCCATTATCCTGCGGTTGACATTTCCTCTCTCGGTCTGTATTCCTGCCCTTTCCAGCGCACTGGCTTTCTCTCCCAAATGTATCTGTGGTATGGTATCAAGCCCCTGCTCCGCAAATGACCTATGCTCCCAAAAATTCTCCCTTAATCCGTTTTTATCATTGACCGCATTTATGGTGTCAGCTAAATCCTTGCGCCACTTCCTGGCATTCTCCCTGCTGTTCCATCCAGTCACATCCTGCGTGGTGCATTTATATTGCCCATTCTTTTTTCTTATCTTGTTTCCGTCTGCGTCCAGTGCATAAATCTTCTTCTGCTTATCTCCCCAAGAACCATCTTCCAAAATAGGACGCATGGTAAGCATAATATGGCAGTGAAGATTACGCTGGTGCGTATTCGGATTTTCAGAGTCATGGATGGCAAACTGCGCACACATTCCGTCATCCACAAAGTTCCTTTTCACATAATCCCTCATTACCTCTATGGCAAGCTCATAACTCCACTCATTCGGCAGATTGATTTTATATGACCTCGCCAGCTGTGCTTTGGCAGATTTACTCTCTCTCATTTCAACGGAGTTCCATAGCACCGATGGGTCTGAATATTCTGCTGGTGCATTGACCGGAAGCATGACCTCATTATGCACCAAATCCTCGGTATACTTCGGGTAATAGGTTGTTCCGTCATATTCAGAGTACATGGTGGTACGGCTGATATATGCAGACTTGTCAACTGCGGATGAACCACCTCTGCACTTTGCACCTCTTCCGATAATGGCAACTCGGGTACTTAGGTTTTTAACTGCCATAGCCACACCTCACTCTCCTGCATAGGCTGTGGCAGACCGATACTGTGGATTGTGCGGTATCGGCTGACTTTGTGGACAGTGAAGCTCCGCTCTTTGGAGCTTCACTGAACGCAAAGTATGCAAATGGGTAGGTGCGCCCTCTGCACTGAAGGGAAAACGCAGTGTTCCCTTTTGACTGCCCTCGGCAGGCAACAGCTGTCTGCAAGACCCCTCGGAGAGCGCACATACCATCGCAGATGGTATATCTGTGCGCAACGAGAAAATCTCGTTGACTGGTCTTAGGCATTTTCGCTCTTGCCAGTACCTTCATCCCCTGCCACCTCACTTTCAGCTTTTACAACTGCATTCTCACGCTTTTCAGCACTTTCCTTTTTCACGATTTCAATAATGCGCTGGCACTGCTCCGACTTCATCCCCGAAGCAATAATTCTGTTCAGCTCCTGCTCGTCAAACTGGTAGCACTCTGGAAAGTATTTATGAACAATACCACCCATCATGTACTTGTGCTGATTTTCCTCTTTTCGCTTCTGCTGACTTGCCTTTCTCTTGGCTTCTGCCAGTCTTGCCTTAGCCTGCTCCACAATCTTCTCTGCCTTTAATACCTCTGTTGTTTTTTCATTGTTCTGTAACATAATTTCAATCTCCTTTTTCTTGATTTTTTGTAACAAAAAAGATGGTCATGGTTTTATAATTTCCATGCCACCTTTAGGTGTTCGATATTAAATTAGTTCTTTGCCATAATAAATCTCATCTATTCGACAAATTGGAATTTGACTATCGGCTCCAAGCCATAACCAACTCTTTTTCGTTGGTATTATCATCCGTGTTTTCTGATTGAACTACAAATTGTTCTCTCTGATAAAATTGAATTGCACGGATATTCTTATTATAAACGCTCAAATACATATTGGATTTAATGCCTTTTGCATAATTCAA
>JAFQOE010000095.1 GCA_017395635.1 Lachnospiraceae bacterium
AATTTGCACTTCCATAAGGTGAAATGTATTGACACAAAAAATACAGTATGATAGTATTGCCATTAGAAGAAAGAAAGGCACATTTTGTGTAAGGTGAGGAAATGATTAATAGATAATTTGATTTAAGTAAGACACATATAGTTATTGAGCCTGTAGAGAATAGGTTTGTTTTGTGTACGCTTAAGTTGGATTATCGCAAGAGGCATTTCCTTTGTTTTCCTTTTGGAAAAGAAATAAGGGTCTATTTAGCGAGTCTATTTTTGCGTATGCAAAAAAGACTCGTTTTTGTGTGTTCAAAATAATAATTGGCTCAGACTTCGAAAAGGAGAAACTTTAATGTTGCAGATAAAAAAATTAAATTTAACACATAAAAAAGACCTGAGAATAATTCTTAATGATTTCAACCTTGTGCTAAATGATGGAGATAAGGCAGTTATTATTGGAGAAGAGGGAAATGGGAAATCGACATTAATGAAGTGGATATACAATCCGTCGCTTGTAGAAAACTATATAGAAGCAGATGGGGAAAGGATAATGGGACACGAACGTCTTGGTTATCTTCCGCAGGAGATGCTCGATGAAGATAAGGAAAAAACAATATACGAATATTTTTCTGAAGAGGAAATATTCTGGGAGAAAACGCCTAAAGAATTGTCTGTTATTGCGGGAAAATTTGGAATGAAAAATGATTTTTTCTACAGTAACCAGACAATGGGTAGTCTTTCAGGAGGCGAAAAAGTCAAGACACAACTTATGAGGCTTTTCATTCGCGATGTTTCTGTGCTGTTGTTGGACGAACCTTCCAATGACATCGACATTGCGACGCTTACATTACTGGAAAAAATCATAAATGACTGGAAGCACATTGTGCTTTTTATTTCACACGATGAAACGCTGATAGAGCGTACTGCCAACATGGTGATACATATCGAGCAGATTATACGAAAAACAAAGGCGAGATATACCGTGGCAAAGCTTCCCTATAGACGCTATGTGGAAGAACGGCTTCATAAATTTGAAATCCAAAAACAGCGGGCACTGAGTGACCGTAGGGAGAAAAAGATTCGCGATGAAAAATATCAAAGAGTTATGCAGAGTGTACAAGGTGCATTAAGAAGTTGTACCAGACAAGCACCGTCTGTTGCCAAAAACTTAAAGGACAAAATGCATACGGTTAAGGCAATGGAACGAAGATTTGAAAAAGAAGATGAAAATATGACTCAGATGCCGGAACAGGAAGAAGCAATCTTTGTCAAATTAGGGGATGAAAACTCACACATTCCCGCAGGAAAAACGGTCATAGAATATGAACTTTCAAAGCTTGTGACTCCGGATGGCAAAAGAATTTTAGCAGAAGGAATTCATTTAAAAATAAAAGGTTCAGAAAAAATCTGTATGATAGGAGCCAACGGGGCAGGAAAAACGACTCTTCTAAAAAAGATAGCGGAAGAACTCCTAAATCGGAATGACATTAAAGCAGAATATATGCCTCAAACTTATGAAGACCTGCTGGATTTGGATGTTACACCGGTTGATTACCTTGATAAAACAGGAGATAAAGAAGAGCGTACAAGAATTAGAACATACCTTGGTTCACTTAAATACACACCAGATGAAATGGAGCATCCGATTCGGGAGTTATCAGGCGGACAAAAGGCGAAAGTGCTTCTCTTGAGGATGAGCTTAAGTGGTGCAAATGTTCTTATTCTGGATGAACCGACAAGAAATTTTTCACCATTGTCCGGTCCGGTAATAAGAAAAATGCTCCGAGAATTTCCGGGGGCTGTCATTAGCATTTCTCACGATAGAAAGTATATTGAAGAGGTGTGCGATAAAATATATCAGCTAAATCCTAATGGATTACAGCTAATTGGTGATTGATAACAAAAAGGATGAAAGACTGACAAATTTCAGGCTTTTAGTGAGTTGGAAAGCATACAAAGATTTGAATTTGGAGGATAGATTATGGTACGTACAGAAGATGCATGTGAAATTATAAAATATGCTTTGCAAAACGAAATTAAAGTATATTTAGATGGCGGATGGGGTGTTGATGCACTTCTTAAAAGAGAATCAAGAATACACAATGATATTGATTTGTTTGTTGAACTGAAACATTATCATGATTATATTTATGTGATTAAGCAGCATGGATTTGAGGAAGTAAATACTGATTATACAACGGATGGTCATACTGTCTGGAAAGATGATAAACAAAGAATCATTGATTTACATTGTTTTGAATTTACAGATGACGGAATTGTTTATGAGGGAGATATATTTCCATCAAAAACTTTTTCCGGTATTGGAAAAGTTGGAGATATAACTGTTTCTTGTATTGAACCATTGAGTCAGGTAATGCTTCATTTGGGATATGAACACGATAAAAATGATGTGCATGATGTGATGCTGTTGTGTGAAACATTTCAAATAGCAATACCAGATGAATATAAGGAAAAGTAAAATTTCAGTTTTGTGTTGAATCTCTAAGCAAAATAGCTTATAATTTGACATGCTACATATAGTTATTATCCACAGTTATCGAGTAGGTGTTATCAATGCCGATAACAAAATGATAACATTAGCTCGTATAGGCAGGATAATATGGATATATCAAATAATCAAAAGAACGAGAAACATTACAGAGAATAATTCCTAAACAAAAAGCGTTAGTCTTTGTAGA
>JAFQOE010000024.1 GCA_017395635.1 Lachnospiraceae bacterium
CAAGTTTAACAATACCATAAGCAGGTGCTTCACAATCCGTCGGTACTTAGTGAGACATTGTCGAACTTAGTACCGTTACGCATTGTGGCAAGTGCAAACGTCCTGCGTTGGTGTGTTAAATTTGCACAAGCATTACAATACCAACTTAGGTTTCGCAATTACCTATTTTACTATATTATGATATACAGAATACTTAATAAATAAGTTGCATTCCAATATCATGTAAATCATCTATGTATGATTGTACTATCGCAATAATACAACAGTGTTGTATTTCACGCAACCCATTATATATCATTTTTTCCTTAAGATTTTCTTAATTCATTCAAAAATCCAATACCTTTTCCCAATAACACAAACGCACCACTACATATAACTCCTATGTAGCAGTGGCATATATCCCCCTCAATCACTATTTAGTTGATTCTCTCAAAATCTCTTCTGGCATATTGGGATCGAACACACCAGCTCTTATCATTGCAATCTCATGTTTGAATGGTTCATACGATTTCTTCGTATTGTCAGGGTCCTTAATATACGGCGACTCCAAAATCTTCGGTATATGCATAAAATCCGGGTGATTCATAATATACATCAACGCATCAAATCCAATTTGACCAAAGCCAAAATTCTCGTGTCTATCTTTTCTTGCTCCCGGTGAATTCTTGCTGTCATTCATATGAAATACTGCAATCTGCTCTTTGCCAATCACCTTGTCAAAATGTTCTATCACCCCATCAAAATCATGGATGATATCATAACCGGCATCACTGGTATGACAGGTATCAAAACAGATACGAAGCTTATCGTTATAAATAACTTTATCATAAATCATGGCAAGTTCTTCAAATGTACATCCTATTTCACTACCCTTACCTGCCATAGTTTCCAACGCAATATTCACCTTACTGTCCTTAGTTAACACCGCGTTAATTCCTCTCGCTATCTGCTCCACTCCCGCTTCTACACCTTCACCAACATGCGAACCGGGGTGAAGAACCAAAGTTTCAGAACCCATTGCCTGCGTTCTGGCAATCTCTAATTCCAGAAACTCCACAGCAATCTCAAAGGTCTCTGATTTCACACAATTTGCCAAATTAATAATGTATGGTGCATGTACCACAAACTCTTCTATCCCATGTTCATCCATTAACACTTTTGCCTCTTCTATTCGAAGCTCGGACAAATCTTTGCGCTTTGTATTCTGTGGTGCACCTGTATATAACATAAATGTATTGGCCCCAAAACGAATTGCATCCTTAACAGAACCTAACATCATTTCTTTTCCGCTCATACCTACATGGCAACCTAACTTTAACACTTCTCTTCTCCTCGTCGATATTATATATTTTAGCTAATTATAGATTGATATCCAACTCTACCGGACAATGGTCAGAACCCATTACCTCTTTCAATATCTTAGCATCCTGTAGCTTATCTTTCAAACTACCCGACACAAGGAAGTAATCAATACGCCATCCCGCATTTTTCGTTCTCGCCTGAAACCGATAAGACCACCAGGAATAGACACCTTCCTGGTCTGGGTAAAAATGACGAAATGTGTCTACAAAACCATTCTCCAACAGAACAGTAAACTTTTCTCTTTCTTCATCCGTAAAACCTGCATTTTTACGATTCGTTTTCGGATTCTTCAAATCAATTTCCTTGTGAGCTACATTCATATCACCACATACAACCACCGGTTTGTTCTCTTCTAACTTCTTAAGGTATGCCAAAAATGCATCCTCCCATGTCATGCGATAATCTAATCTGGCAAGTTCATTTTGAGAATTCGGTGTATATACCGTTACCATATAGTAATCCTCAAACTCTAACGTAATCACTCGCCCTTCCTTGTCATGCTCTTCCACGCCAATTCCGTTGACAACCGACATCGGCTCTTTCTTTGTGAAAATAGCCGTCCCGGAATACCCTTTCTTTTCCGCATAATTCCAATACTGATAGTATCTCGGCAAATCCAAATCCAACTGTCCTGCCTGCATTTTCGATTCCTGAATACAGAAAATATCCGCATCCACTTCTTTAAAAAATTCCAAAAATCCCTTTCCTACACAAGCACGAATTCCATTAACATTCCATGATATGAATTTCATATTTTCCTCCAAATACAACTTCATGCAAATCCACATTTACCACCGTAAATGTAGTATCATTTCCACCATCTGATTCTAATAATTTTCACACAGTTCTTACTTTTCTTTCGTTACTGTGCTTCCACAATATCAACCGTTGCGGAAGTACCCAATCTGTCTGCTCCCGCTGCAATCATCGCTTTCGCCGTTTCCAAATCTCGAATTCCACCGGACGCTTTTACCTTTACACGATTTCTGGTGATTCCGGTTTCTTTTTCCATAGCAATCGTCTTAGCATCCACCGTCTTTCTCATCAAAGCAACATCCTCTACCGTTGCACCTCCTGTACTAAAACCGGTTGATGTCTTCACAAAATCTGCACCTGCTTCTACCGATACTTCACAAGCCTGAATTTTTTCTTCTTCCGTAAGCAGACAAGTTTCAATAATAACCTTCAGCACTACATCACGTCCCATCGTATTATTGACACAAACCTCTTTCACCTCTACAATATCCTTTTTTACAAATTCCCAATCTCCATCTTTTACCGCACCGACATTAATCACCATGTCGATTTCTGTAGCACCATCTTCAATTGCCGTTAAAGTTTCCAATTTCTTCGCCATCGTACTCATTGCACCAAGCGGAAATCCTATCACTGTACATACATCAATATCCGTATCCAACAAAAGATTCGCTACCTGTTTGGTTCGACAACTATTCACACAAACGGAAGCAAATTTGTATTTCATTGCTTCCAGACATATTGCATTAACATCCTCCTCACTGGCATCCGCCTTCAAAATTGTATGGTCAAAATACTTACTAAATTCCATTTCTCATCCATTCCTTTCTTACTTTCTACAAAATTACATATACTACAACCACTCATATTTAGTTGTGCAAAGCAAACAAGCACCAGCAATCAAGTGCTATTATATCCCCAATGCTTGTTTTGCCAATTGGTCCGCCATTTCGTTATACTTAACACCGGTATGTGCCGCCACTTTACGAAAAGCTATTTCTATTTCCTGACGTTTCTCAGCGATAAATGCTTTATATCTTTGTGTCCCCGGTTTATTCGCCTTCCAAATTCCATTTGCCCACTTCTCAATTCCTTCATAATCATAATAAATGGTAATCTTCTTGTATCCATTCTCAAGAGCCCATAAAATAGCCTTTTGACTACCCATAATCTCTCCTGCCACATTACGCATAGACACATAATCATCCTGATTATCACTACCATTCAATGTAATCTCTTCATCTGGCAAAACCAGCACACATCCATAAGCATACCTCAATTGACTGTGGTCATAACTTCCATCTACATAAGCAATCAAATGATCTTGTGTACTGACAGTTTCAACCATACCAACAACAAGACTGTCACTTTGCTTCACATCTCGCTGTTCTATCCCTTGCAATTGCAACTGTTCAAAAGCCACGTCCGCTTTCACTCCAGTTACGCTTTCTATAAACAATTCTGCTTCCTGCAAAGACGGAAAACTCTTGTAAACTGCTCCGGAAAAACCGTCCACCTGTGCCTTACAATCATTCCATGTAAAATATATTCCGGGTGTTTTTCCCTTTGCGACTGCATAATACTTCTTTGCCATATCTCACTCCACCATTATAATATATTAGATACCATTAATGTTTCGCACGAACCTTTTCCCACTCATCCAACCGTTCCTCATACTGCTGATTCAACCAGGCTATCATTTGTTCTTTTCCTTCCATATCAAAAGGAAAACTCTTCGTTGTTTTCTGCTCCTCCGGCGTATTATCAAAACTAAAAGGTTCCGGCCAGATAATCGCCTCAAATACAGCATCCCCTTTTTTATCCGCCGGCTTCAAAGATACATCTTCCATTGGATTTCTTGCGATACGAAAACGCATGCCCCTGTGACTCCCAAAGTAAGGCTGCGCATGCTCATACCATGTGATGCCATAAGAATCTTTATTTTCTATTTTAATAATTTTGTTATCCATATTGATTATCCTCTATTCACATAAGAAATCACTTCTATCAACGAAGGCAAAATCACCTCTGACAGCTCTTCCATCTCTTTTGTTGGTTCCGCCAAATCCGGAACCATAATCGGTCGCAGACCACCTGCATATGCTGCTCTTATTCCATTATAAGAATCTTCAATCGCAAACGCTTCATGCGGCTCTACTTCTAACAACTCACAGGCTTTCAAAAAAATTTCCGGATCCGGCTTACTTTTGCTCACCATGTCTCCACACACAATTTCATCAAAATAGTCAATAATGCCCGCATCTGTAAGCTCCCATGTTACCACCTGTTTTCTCGTAGAAGAAGCCAACGCAATCTTAATATCATTTTCTTTCAAAAATGTCAGCAATTCCACCACACCGGGTTTCATAACCAGTGCACCTTCTCTGGCACGCTTATGGTACAAATCCGACATTTCCTGCTTATAACTGTCATATGGAAAATCCTGACCGTAATGTTTCAGGAACTTCTCTTTGGCCGCAAGCCGGTTCAAGCCCAAGCATTCCTTACACATCTTCTCCACACCAACGACACCATATCGATTAGCAGTTTCCACCCAGCATTCTACCACTAATTTTTCAGAATCAAATATTACTCCATCCATATCGAACACGACTGCATTTATTGCGTTCATACTCTGTTCCTTTCCTTATCATCCACACGCATTTTCTATTCAAAACCATACATTAGCGTTATTCACAGTTCCCAAGATATGCCTTCAATGCTTCCATGCAGCGTGAACAATCCGATACACCCAAATCATACATTTCCTGTAGCTTATTTTCATCTCGCTCTATCCGTTTTACATCCACCGTTTTAGATGGGCGAATCACAAAAATTTCTTTTTTGCTCTCCATATCAATAATTCGTTCCACGGTATTATTATAATTTTCATATCGATTCTTCACAGTCTCTATAAACTTTGGATATTTACCATAAACAAGCTTATACATCGTTAAGTCAGATGGTTTCTTTCGATATTCTATAGGACGAGTCAACACCACAATCACCTTATCATATCCCAGCTCTCGAATTTTATCGATTGGAATACTATCTGCCACACCCCCATCTAAGTATTTTTTACCATCAATCTCTACTATCTTAGATACTAGCGGCATAGCTGCTGTAGCTCGTAAAACTTCCATCTCGTCGAAGAGATTATGCAACTTAATATATTCCGGTTTTCCAGTCTCTACATTCGTCAAAGTCGCATAAAAATCTACTCCGGATTGTTCAAATGTTTCCTGATCGAATACATCCAATTTTTGTGGAACTGTATAATAAGCAAAATCTTTATTAATAATATTACCCGTGGTTAAAAACGATCTCATCCCCATATATTTTGGTTCTTTGGCAAATCTCTTATTATATCGAATCACCCTTCCTCGTTGCTTTGAAGGATAATTCACGCCAAACAAAACTCCTGCTGAAACCCCAACAACTCCATCCACCAAAATATTATGATCTAGAAATATATCCAGCACACCCGCAGTATACATGCCACGCATAGCGCCACCTTCCAACACTAAACCTATGCTCATATTCGACTCCTTTCTACTTTGTTAGTAATTAGGCATTTGCGAAACTCACCAAAACTGTTATTCGCTTGTACAAGTTTAATAAGCCAGACTCTTATCCTATAAAGCAACATTACCCCAGCCTATTGCCGGGGTAGTTTATTTATTGTGACAAATCTTTCAAGTAGGAACGGATCACATCATAATATGATACATTTCTAATTCTCGTCTTACCTGTTCTCGCAACTCCGGATTTGCTTTTAACATTTCTTTAATATCTTTCAAGCCAGACAATCGCAATTCTTCGTTATAAGCAATCTGTTCACGCAATTTCTGTCTCCTTACATTCAGTGAATGTTTCACCTCAACCATCTCACGATTATCCATCAAAGCTGCCGACTGTTTAACCCAAATGTCCGGATCCTTCACACCATATGCAAATAGTAGCTTTGTCAAGTTTTCCGAAAGCTCTCGCAAATCTCCTGTTGAACGTTGGTACTTGCGAACCTCATCTACCATAATCAAGTATTGTTCATAGAGGTATTCTAACTCACGCAAACTTTTGATTTTATATTTATCATAAAGATATTCCAAAGTAGATGTATTATTAATATATTTTATCTTTACCTTATTCATCAAGTTAATCGCACGATTTTCTTTCGCTTCCGACATCTTAAATTCATAAGAAAGATTGCGATATGAAATAACAGAAATTGCTGCCATAATAGCTACCACCAGTAAAATCAATAAAATTGGCATCAATAAACTCGTCTCCGTCAACACACCCACAGCCGCCAACGTTACCACCAACAATGCCGATGTTGTTCCAAATATAATCTGAAACAGACGCAACTTACTCTGCTGTTCTTCAATGGAGTTCTGCGTATACTCCTGCGCATTCTTCTCCGCTTCCAAGTGTTTCAGATCCCTTTTAATCTTCATATCCATATCTTCTAAATCTTTCAGTTGACCAAACACTCCTGTCAACTCTTTCTCAACACCTTGTATCATTCGAAAATTCTCATCACTAATGCGATCATCCGAACGAAGAAACTGTGTTGTTTCATTCTCTAAAAAAGCAATCTTCTTTGCGATGTCTATAATCTGTTGCCTCACATCTTGCGGAAGTTGTTCAATCGTCTGAATATCCGCAAAGTATGACGTTACCATTTCATACTCCACACGCAAATCTTCCATCTGATAAGTTGCATCAACAATCTGATCACATTTGTAGATAACATCATCATCCGGACCTTCTTCATCCCGTTTCTCCTGTCTGGATAGGAAGCTGTCAATGCTTTCATATTCAAATGATTCTTCGGTAATTTCTGTCTTAATAAAAATATCCTTGACCGTATTCAAAAAACCCATATTTTTGCTCCTACACAACCTGCTCACGAAACTCCGTTTTCAGTTTCTCTACTACTACATCCATTCGTTTATTAAAATCCGTCAAATTATTCTTCTGATAGTGGAATATCGCCTTTTCCATACTGTGATATAACGGTGAACCCTTCACATCTTTTTGCACATCATCGATTGCATCATATATCTTTAGGACAAAATCCTCCACACCATGAATCTTTGCCACTTCTTGTACTTCTGATTGTTCCTTTACAGTCGCCATCAGCAACAAATACTGATACAGAGAATCTTTATTTGCAGTCAACTCAAACGCTTTCTCATAGGACTTCATCGCCTCTTTTAATTCAAAATTATTAGCAAGTGCAACTGCCCTATTATGATAAATGGCTCCTAACAATTTATCATTATTCAAATCCGGATATTGCTCTAAAATTTCATCATAAATGCTCGCGGCTTTCACATACTTGCGATATCGCAAGAAACCATCCGCCTGTTTTTTGCGAAACTGCGGTGCAGTTAAACCTTTCATCCGCTCTATCTGCACAATGAACTCCTTCACCTCAGGAATTGTATAAAATTCCTTGTGCGTTAAAATTGTGGTAAGTAAATCCGTCAAATCCGTGCTGTCTTTTTCCTTTACCACACGAAGCTTTAACGCAAGCTCGTCCATATCCAATTCTTTCTCAATCCAATCAAATAATTTCTTTCCAACATACTCTTCCGAAAGCAAAGCAATATTGTTATAAATGTAATAGCAGAGCTCCTCATAAGAAAACACCTCTATCTTCGTATTCGGAAAAATATATGAAGTTGTCGCTGTTTTTGTTTCACATAGTATTACTCTTGCCATAACCATTCCTCACTCTAACCAATCGAAAAATCCTTTCGATAAATCTTATTGGTAGTCGGATAAATCTTTCCAAATCCCACATCCCGAATAATGATTGCCCCTGTTTTTCCATCGTACAATTCCACTTCTAACGACAATTTGGTTGTCTTCGGAGGACGTTTCGGCAATCCATGAATCTCTATAATTTCCTTTACCAAGTCCTTCGAAATCTTGTCACGATATATCATTTCTACTCGATTCGTATCATCCAAAAACAGAGTTACTTTTCCATTCATGTTGTACCATTCTCTTCCACCAACGGCAATTGGATAAAACTTATTACGTCCTTCCACTTCTCCAACACTCACACCGATATCAAAAGGAATACTTCCTGCAGACACAAAAACACAATCTTTACCCTCTTCATATGCGCCATGCTTCGCATGATAACACGCACCCTTCGTATAGATATTCTGTCCCATAAATACTCGTCTGCCATCACAAAGCACTTTTGTGGTTTCCTCAATCCATTTGTCATTAAATCCCGGTCCGGTTAGAAAGACAGTAGAAATATAGGTTTCTTTCATTTTCATTCTTGCAATCTCTGCAAAATGCTTATCTAACTCTTCCACATCTTGAAATAACATAGTGTATGATATCTCTTCTTTCATATCCTCGTGAACAATAGAGTATATCTGCGTTCTTCCCTGATATTTCTTATCAATTCTATAATAATCCATTCCTTCTGTACCATATTCAAACATTGCAACACTGTTAGTACGAAGCTTATCATCCTGTCGCAATACATATTGATAGAATGCATTTTCATGACTCATTACATAAAACGAATCCTTATCAAGAGCCAATTCCTCACGAAGTCTTCCTAACACCTTATACACCAACGGATGATAGTTCTCCAGTGTAACCGTTATCCCTGCCAAATGATATTCTTCCGAACGGGAAAGAAAATCATAAATATGCGTCTTTAACAAAATCAACAACAACACTTCATAAGTATAAGATGCGCCATCTACAATCACATGATTTGCAGAATCAATATTGGCAACCACGTCCTCCACTATCACTCCCTCTTTTTGAAAGCGAATGGAGCTCACACTATTGCCAACATACCACTTTTTTTCTTCCACAGAATAGAACATAACATTCGGAAGCTGATATGTCTCCGAATTATTCAATTGATAAATGGATTCCGGTTCTTGTTTGTCTTCTCGAAAATAACTCAATTGAACATTTTTCTTACACAAATCCAAACCGATATAAATTTCCTTCATGTTCTACTCCTTTCCTATCTTCTCTCAATTAGACAATTGTGAAACTCACAAAAACTGTCATTGCCTTGTGCAAGTTTAACAATACCATAAGCAGGTGCCTAATTATCTCTTAATCCACCAACTGCAGATTTTCTTCCATGATTTCCGATAACTTCAAATATCGATCAATCTTATTGATAAGAACCTGATTCTCACCCATCTCCTGATTAATCAACATGGAATTCAGCATTTCAAAACGATTTTCATACTCTTCCGTCTCACCTTTTGCTTTCATTCCTTCACTCTCAAATATCATAGTGAATTTCTTCTTATCATCCGGCATTTGATACAGCAAATTCTCACCATGAAACAACACAAATTCCTTCATGTAATACCCCGGAACCACTTCAATCATCCTTGCTGTCTTATTGCATTCCGGCTTGTCCACACCGGACTGAATGCCATAGTGAAATGTTATCTGTAATCCAGCCTTATCTTTCGCAACCACGTAGGTCATCAAAAATAAGTCTTTTGGTAATTTCATATATTTCTTAAAGTTCCTAAAAAATGGTAACAAAATACCTCTCTTGACAAATGCTTCCACATGTTCCTTCAACCATGCAATCTCGTGTTCTTCCAGCTTAACCTTACGACTCAGGAACAGTAGCAACGCGGCACAACACATATCATCTTTCCAATCTTCTGTCACCATTTGGCTATACAACGTATTAAAGAAATCCTCCGGAATTTCCTTTTCCTCGATTAAATATGCAAATGACGCTCGTTTCAAGAATGCCTTCACCATCAATCCTCGACGTTTCTTATTGGCATAGGATGCAAACACTTTGAAAATGTCTCCATGCCACTGTTCTGTATATAACGTTTCACAAAGAATATTTTCTTCAAATACATCCAATCTTGTAAGCTTGTTATTAGCACGCTTCCACAACTTCAACATATCCTTCAGACAACTTTGGTAATGATCGATCAAGTAACTCAACACTTCTGCCGAGTCCTGTCCCATACGGTACAAATGCGCCGCAATGGAAATCAACATTTCATCATTCTCATACTGCGAAACTTCTTTGACTTTCTCAACAAGCATCATCAAATTCTCCGGCGTAACTCCTTGATAGCCAAAACGTTTCACTGCCTGATACGCCTTATCATAAAGCTTGCACGAAATCAGATAATTCATATATTCAACACCACGTTTAGCAGGAACATAATTCATATCGACTCTATTCACATAACTTCGTAAAATCTCTGTATCCTGTTGCTCATGATAATACCGAACAATCCCATAGATAGCTTGCTGCTTGGTCTCTGTACTAATTTCCGAAAAGGCCAGTACATCTCTTGCAACGTTAACCTCTCTTGCCTTAGTCGCTTCGTACGCATGTAAAGCGAAATACTGATACAATACATATCTATAATCGTCACTGGCGTATTGTCCTAATATCTCCATATACACAGATTCATCTACCAGTTTCTGTAGCTTATACGGAATTGTGCTTACATAACGATTCTTATTCTTATCCACCAAAGAAATCACGGCAGACTCCGTAATCATATCCACATAAGCAACATGATTTACCACCGGAACCATTTCTTCTCTTTCTAATTCTTTATGAGAAACAATCACTGCGACAATATTATCATTCATCACCGTAAGCTTGCGCTTAAATATTACATTGACAATACTTGCAGCAAAATGTGGCGTCACAGTCTGTGGTGTCAAAAACTCACTATAAATCACAGACAAATCATCGCTCATATTACCTTTCACAATCTGTCCTTCCATAAATGCAGTTATATTAGGAAGATATTCTTCATACTGACCAAGGTAATGACGCTTATTCGTTATCACATTCGCATATAAATATGCATACTCGCTATCCGTCAAGGTACTCTTATAATTAAAGTAACGTAGTACCGAATCCGGTATCAAGCTATAACAAGTCTTATCCATACTACGCAGATAATTTTCCTGAATACCCACAATTTTGTATCCACATTTGATACCTTCCAAGTAATATGGATGATATGCTCGTTCCAACTTACCACCTTTAATTAGCAGACTACAAATAATCTGAATAATCTCTGGTTTTCGTTGCACATCATATAACATTGCAAGCAAGGAAAAGACTCCCTTTGAAAAACCTTTCTCCCTTGCCGCCAACTGTAAAAACTCCGTTTCTGCCTCTTTGCTGAGATAATGATTCTTCAGCCCAAATTTGACCGCAGCTAACTCTACAGTCGACAATTTTCTTAAGAGCATTGGATCTTCATTAATCAAATCACAAATCTCAATAGCAAGAATCGGACTCTCATAACCGCCCATATATAAACCTTCGATTTGTGCATACAACCACTGTTTATCCTTTTGATATCGCTCATCCAAATGAATCAACAACCAAAAATAAAACACCTTATCTTTTTCTACTTCCAGTGCCTTCTCAATTTCTTGACAAGCTTTCACAATTTGCCTTACATCCTTAGACAAAAGTGCTTTCAAGTACATCGAATAACAGCGTTCTTTTTCTCCCTTCAGAGCCGGATCCATATCTGCTTCCATTCGACGAATTTCCTGCTTTGCATTCTCTTCCTGTCCCACAAGAATACTCATATGAATCATTCCTAATTTGTAAATTCCTTTATTCGGTTCAAAACCAATCAGTTTACGAAGCGAATCTCTTGTATTCTCAACAAATGTCATAAGCGGAAGAAGCCCTACACGATAATCCAGATAATTATGAATTAGTGCTGACAGTTCCATCTTTCTTAATTTCCGGTCATGATTGTGCTGCACCAAAATTCTGCCTGATTCTTCCTTCTTGCGAATAATAATCTGCACCAAAATCTTCTGGTAAGTATTTTCTAACACAATGATTCCATTAGTTGTTTCATTCTCATCCAACATTTCCGGATCTAACGTATACTTCAAGTTATAAGTATCACCATCAAAATCCATACTGCATATATCCGACTTCTCTAGCGTAATAAACTTAGCGTCTGTATATGCATTGATATTACTATATCCCCACGTATTTTTCTTTAAAACCAGAAGATGCTCTTCCCTCATCTTAGGAAAATTATACTGAAACCGATCATGCTCTACTTGTATTGTTAAAGCACGTTTCTTATGAATATATACCAAAAACTCCTCTAAAGCCATATTCTGATCAGATGAATCCTTCAAGCTTCTATATGCTTGAAGATACTCCTCTTTTCCATGTAACAAAGTCCCTGCAAACTCATCCGAACAAAATATTTGTAAAGCCTTATCCCAGTCATCTTCTGCCAATGCAGAAAACTTCATCAAATCTTCTAACGCCACTCCATTCACATCAATAAATGGTGCCACAATCTCTATATTGTACGGAATCTCTTTCTCCATTCCGTTACCTATCAAATGTATCGCACCTTCATAAACACTGCCCTTTTTCTTGTATCTTCCATCAAAGCTGAAGTGAATCTCGCCTTTTTTTCCAATGACACTGTGCTCATTCAGGCACAACAAATAAGCATCATCATATACCATCATTTTCATCGGTTGCTCATTCTCTGACACAACCGATATGCTACCAGTATAGATGCTGCCCGCTTCAATTTTAAGTTGTAAGTAGCTCTTTGAAAGCGTTAATTGAGGGTACTCCACATAGAAGTCACCTTTTGCATACTGTTCAACTTTACTCTTCATAGTTACTCCACACACACCAACGGTATGTTATTCTTCTTGATGTTTGTATATAAAGTGTTATAATTAACCTATTAGTCATATAAGATGTTATAATAGTCACTGCAATATAACTCTTTGATTATATCAAATTTCGTTACATATTTAAAGAACAAATAGAAATTACAAACAGAAAGAAGGTTATTTTTATGGATAAAGCAAAAGAATTTTTTCACGGAAGCGATATTGAAGTTATTGCCAAACGTTACGATATCAATAAGAACTCTATCATTCCATATGCTTCTAATGTCAATCCTTTAGGCTTTTCGCCAAAAGCAAAAGAGGCATTATTAGAGAATATTGATGCCATCAGTTCTTACCCTGATAGAGATTATGCAACACTCCGCAGTTCTATTTCCAAATATTGCGAATGTTCCATGAATCAATTAATTTTGGGCAATGGTACCTCAGACTTAATTCGTCTTACTTTCGAAATAATCGCACCTGACAAAACCATGATTGTAGGTCCCACTTATTCCGAATACGAGAGAACTGCTATTATGTTTGGTAGCGAAGTCGAAAAATACATGTTGAAAAATCTAGATGATTTCGAGTTGGATGTGGATATGTTTTGCAAAGCATTGAATGACTCTATTGATTTGCTCATTCTCTGTAATCCAAACAACCCAACAGGAAAGCTTTTGAACCGAGGACAAATGGACTCCATCCTCGCCAAATGTGCACAGCACAACATCATGGTAATGGTAGATGAAACCTATATCGAATTTGTAAAAGATGTGCATTTAGTTACCTCAATTGAATTAACAAAACGATATGACAACTTAATTGTATTGCGAAGCGTTTCTAAGTTCTTTGCTGCACCGGGAATCCGTCTTGGATATGCCATTACCAGCAATGAAAACTTTTTAAATGAAACCGCTAACAACAAGATTCCATGGAACATCAATTCGTATGCATCCGTTGCAAGTGTTATGTTTGGGGACGAGAAATATATTAACCTTACCCAAAGCTTAATCCACACAGAAAGAAACTTAATATACTCTGCGTTGTCCAGCCGTAAAACTATCAAGGTGTTCAAACCGGAAGCCAACTTTGTACTGATTAAGCTCTTGAAAGAAGATCAATCCGCAGGAGAAGTATTTGACTACTGCATCAAAAAAGGATTTATGATTCGAGACTGCACCGACTACGAAGGTTTAGGCGACAAATATATCCGTTTCTGCTTCTTGAAGCCGGAACAAAACGACAACATGGTTAATACTCTCTTAGAGATTGTATAGATAATTGCGAAACTCAAGTTGGTATTGTAATGCTTGTGCAAATTTAACATACCAACGCAGGACGTTTGCACTTGCCACAATGCGTAACGGTACTAAGTTCGACAAAGTCTCACTAAGTACCGACGGATTGTGAAGCACCTGCTTATGGTATTGTTAAACCTGCACAAGGCAATGGCAGTTTTTGAGAGTTTCGCAATTGCCTATTAGAGATTGTATAAAAGAAGGAGTGTTGCTCTGTTTGTAGAGCAACACTCCTTCTTACTTATTATCTATAACATCTTATCAATCATAGCAAGAACATCCTCACCTAATTCTTTCGATAGGTTCTGTGCTTCTTCTAATGACGTTCCCTTTACACCATAGTAAAACTTAACCTTAGGTTCTGTTCCGGATGGTCTTACACACAACCATGCAGAATCACTCATGTCATAATAAATTACATTCGAACTCGGAAGACCTGTAGGTGTCACTTCACCAGTTGCCATATTCTTAATGGTATCCGCTTGATAGTCTCTTGCAGATAATACTTCATATTTACCAATCTTCGCAGGCGTATTATTTCTCAACGTCTCCATAATCTCCTGAATCTTGGCAAGACCTTCAATACCCTTCAATGAAACGGACTGAATTGCATCAATGCAGTAACCATACTTGTCATACATATCTACCATTGCATCCCACAATGTCTTACCCTGACTCTTGAAGTATGCAGCAGCCTCGCAAAGTGCCATTGTTGCCACAATCGCATCTTTATCTCTTGCATGTGTACCAATCAAGCAACCATAACTTTCCTCAAAACCAAACAAATATGTGCCCTTTCCGGTTGTCTCAAAATTCAAAATCTGCTGGCCAATATACTTAAATCCTGTTAACACTTCGATTAACTTAATGTCATATCCCTTTGCAATTTCATCAGCCAAATTAGAAGTAACAATTGTCTTAATTAAGGCTCCATCTTCCGGAAGAGAACCATTTAACTCCTTCATCTGACTAATCTCATAATCCGCCAACAAGCATCCTGACATGTTACCTGTCAAAGTAATATACTCACCGGTTTTGCTATCCTTAACATATACACCAAGACGGTCAGCATCCGGATCAGTTGCAAGAACCAAATCGGCATCTTTTTCTTTTGCAAGCTTAAGCGCAAGTTCAAACGCTTCCTCTGCCTCTGGATTCGGATAACTTACAGTTGGGAATTCACCATCCGGTAATTCCTGCTCTGGTACTACATATACGTTATCAAAACCAATTTCTTTCAACACTCTTCTTGCTGGAATATTACCTGTTCCATGAAGAGGGGTGTAAACAATCTTAATATCCTTTCCATACTTGTCAATGCAATCCTGACGCAAAACAAGTTTCTTAAGCTCTGCAATATATACATCATCTACTTCTTCGCCAATCGACACATACAAACCAGCCTTAACTGCTTCTTCTTTATCCATAGTCTTACAGGTAGACAAATCTGCAATCGCCTTAACTTCTGCCATAATTCCACCATCATGAGGTGGTGTAATCTGAGCACCATCTTCCCAATAAACTTTATATCCATTGTACTCTGGTGGATTGTGACTTGCAGTTACATTGATACCTGCCACACATCCCAAATGACGAACTGCAAATGATAACTCAGGAGTCGGACGAAGAGACTCAAAACGATAAGCCTTAATTCCGTTCGCTGCCAGGCAAAGCGCTGCTTCCTCCGAAAATTCCGGTGACATTCTACGTGAGTCATAAGCAATTACAACTCCCTTTTCTTCGCCACCCTGTTTCTTAATATAATTAGCAAGTCCCTGCGTTGCACGACGAACCACATACTTATTCATACGGTTAATTCCTGCACCAATAATTCCACGAAGACCGGCAGTACCGAACTCAAGATCCGCATAGAATCTCTCTTCGATTTCTTTCTCATCTTCTGCAATTGCTGCAAGTTCCTTCTTTGTATCCTCGTCAAAATATGGATTACTCATCCACTCCTCGTAAATTTGTTTGTAATTCATAACAAACTCCTTTCCTTATCCTTGATAAATCATGTTCGATATACTTACTCCAAAAATCCTCCTACTATATGGCAAGTATACCTATAACTGTTCCACATTTCACAGTTACCTATATCTACTCTATTAAGCTCGATATTAGTATCAAATCATCATAGCTTAGAGTTACATCCTTTCCATCATCTGTAAAGCTAACCGTATAACTCTTCGACAAATAGCCAGTTTGACTAAAGGTTATTATATGACTTCCCGTAACTTTTGTAAAGGAAATCGGTGCAATTCCTAAATATTCTCCATCAAAATAGACACTTGCACCCATCGGTGCACTAAGAATCACTTTATTCGAAGTCTTCTTCCCGGTGGTGGTAGAAACATCCTTTACACCTGTATCTGAAGTACTTTCCGTCGTATTCTCTGTTGTTGAATCTGTCTTCTCTGTCGTACCAGATTCTGTACCCTTCGTCGTAGAATCCTCTGTAGTTTTTTCCGTCGAAGAAGATTTCTCTCCTTCCTTTACCAATACGTATTCTCGAATCTTATAAGCTGCATTCACTTTAAATATCGCACTATAACTAACATACCCGTCTGCAATAATATTAATCTTGTGCTTACCATACACCAGATCGATGGCACCTTCTGTGTTAACCCTCTTGCCATCAATATACACACTGGCACCGGACGGTGTAACATCAAACAATACAGAACCCATCTGTTTTGGCTCTATCGCAATATCTGCCAGAGAAATGTTAACTTCCCGGTTCTTAATAACTTCTACCTTCTTGGTGCCTACATCGTCCCCTTTTGCAATGCGAAGCATATAAGTACCCTCACGAACCGTTAACAACATATCCTCTGTAACCGGCACAATTACATCATATCCGATTTCCACCATGCCACCTATATAACCTGCATAATCCGACAAACGCACATAACCATGACCAAGTTCCACATAGAACGAGCACACTTTATCATTGTACATCCAAACTGTCAACTGGTCTTCCGAACAAATTTCATTAATTTCAATTTCTACATTGTCCGAAAATGCCATCACATCATCACTCATACAATATGTTGTACCGTTAATTCGAACCGTATTTTCAAGATAATCAATTACCGCACCGGAAACTGCTTCCACCTTAGAAACACTTTCCTCATCCGTAATATATAACGCTAACAACTTATCTCGATTGGCATCATATGTTGCCTCAACCACACTTCCAAGCTCCACATTGGCCATCGCCATAATATCGCCATACTTATCTCTCACATCCGCTGCACCGGTAAATGTCAACACATACTCCGTTTCATACCCCATACTGCGAATGGTAATCGAGCCATTCACTTCATCCAAGCCCGAAACGATACCAAACAACTCCACTTCTTCTGCCGGTTCTACCTCTTCATCATAAGTCGGTGCCTGAATAGGTTTATGACATCCTGTCCCCATCACAACCACCATAACCAGTAATAGTAAAAATCGACATATGTTCGATACATTGCCTGTTTTATTTATCTTTCGTATCTTCATATAACTTCCTCAAACTATTGTTAATTTTACTCCGATTATACCCAATTTTAATTTAAATGAAAAGCACTATATTGGGCCAACATTTCATTTTTTTCTTTTTCCTGTTCCATAACCATCTTTAATTTTTCAACATGTTTAGGCGATAAAAATGCTTTATTGGTATTGTAATAACCGTTGGCAATTTTCCAAAACTTTTCAGGATAAGAAAACAACACATACATATATTTGTAATCATCCCCCGACAGTTCCATTTTCCTTGCATACGTATCTAAAATCATTTCTAATATCTCATAATCAAAATGGTTCTTCTCCATCACCTTTCGAGCAAACTGATATAAATCATCCAACTGGTTCCCCCGCGAAAAACGTTCAAAATGTATGATCGCTTCTTTTCCATCCGCAATAATCACGTTATGCTGATTATAATTTCCATGACAGATTCCATAATGACATTCCCAAATGTTTTGGGATATTGTTGTATCTTTCATCACCTCAGTAAAAATCTGCTCGCACCGTACCCCTTTATCATAGTACTCTGAAAAAGTTTGTAAAAAAAGTGTTTCAAAGCTATTTTTGCGTTTCATACCACTGACAAATTTATGAATTTTACGAAGTTCTCTATTTCTGCGAATAAACGTTTCCAACACCCGGTCAGCCGATTTTTTACCGGATTCTAACCTCTCTTTTTTCTCATCATAATCCGATGCGCTACTATCTTCTGTATCTACTTCTTCGGATACTTCATTCTGATTACTTTGCTTTACCAATTCTCTTACCGCCACCGGCGTCATTCCATATATACGTGCAACCTGCTCCAGTTCTTCACCCTCCGCAATCGCCTGGCATATTTCCTTTTGCATTATTCTATCCTTTTCCCGTTTTGCCTTTTCCCACTCCTTCGGAAAAGAAGTAGCCACATTTTGTCCAAAGGAATGTAATTCTGCAAGCTTTTGCACTGCCCTTACCACATCCGCAAGATTACGCATATCACACTCTTCCCCAGCAAAATGGCGTTTCAACACAAAAGGCTGATGATATCGATCATAGGTAATGAGTTCTCCCTCTCGATTCAGAATCAATGCATCCAAATCCAAAAATCCTTCTTTTTGAAACAAGCCTTTCAATACATATTCCTGTTCTAAGCGATTAACACTTCCCCTAAACGGTTCTAATATATACAAACCGTCTGTGGTTGTAAGAATATTCGCACCACGACCTCTTCTTGTTCCTATTATTTCTATATTATATTTGTCATAAACCTCCGCCAATTTTTCAGCCATAAAAATACCCCCTCCTTCATAGATTTCAAAATCAACTGCACTTCCGCAGTCACCTTCTTCATACTATGAATAAGAGGGGGGATTTATGATAATATCTGTTTTATTATATTTTTGTTATCGAATAGTAGCTTTCTTACTTACACCTCTTGCATGCAATAAAGAAGTATATACTTTCTTTTTATTATTGGGAACATCAATTTTCGCTTTGCTATGAATTCCCTTAAAAGCATTGTTCTTTACGTTACTCTTTGTAAGCTTTGTTGTCTTGATATTAATGGTTTTCAAATTCTTACATCCCTCAAACGCACTCTTTTCGATTATTTTCACTTTCTTCGGAATTGTAATCTTTTTCAAGCCGGTACATTTATAAAATGCTTTTTCACCAATCGTTGTTAATTTAGAACCCATTGCAACGCTGCTTAACTTCTTACAGTTGGCAAAGGCATTTTTTTCAATCTTCGTTACATTCTTAGCACCTGTTACCTTTTTCAGATTTTTACATCCACTAAACGCTTCTTTTCCAATCGTTTTTATATTTGTACCAATTGTAACCTCTTTTACCTTTGTATTCTTTTTAAATGCTCCTGCTCCAATGGATGTTACTTTTGCCGTTGTTCCATCTTCCAATGTTACAGTAGGCGGAATTTTCACCTTTTCCGTTTTCTTAACAGATGCAACATAAGAAACTTCTACTACATCCTTTTCAGAACTTGTAATCTTATAGGTTGCATCGCCTTTCTTGTCAGAAATCTTTTCGCCAACCTGTGGCTGTTCGACCTTCCCTTCACCCGGATCGGTCGGATTTGTATTGCCAGAATCCGGTTCTTCTGTTCCACCTGTTCCCGATTGATCCGTATTCGCTTTTGGTTCTACTACAACAGTAATGCCAAATTCAAAAGTATTATAGTTGTTTTTATCATCTGGCGTAAATACTACCATATATTTTGTCACACCGCTATCTGCAACAGTTGGTACAACCGTACCATCTTTCCAACTAAAGGTTCCTTCCACAACATTTGCTCCTGTAGCGCTTGCAACATCTCCATTTGTAGGAAGTCCACTTAGTGCAACTCCTCCTGTTAAAGCAGAGACCTCCAAAGCTTGTCCTTCCTGAATCTTGCCGGCTGTTGGCATTGTATGAATCAGTGGTGTTGCCTTTTCAATTGTAAAGTATAGAGTTTTGGTACCTACATATTTGCCAATACCTTTTACCACTACTGCAGGTGCATCTGTTGAATCTTTATGCGCTACATATGTATTATTGAGATAAGAAACTTCGTAATCCTTATCCTCTTCAAGAATAGTATCCTTATCTTTAACAATCACCACCGGCTTAATCTCTTTTCCGGTGTAGGTATATACAAAGCCTTCATTGAATGATATATCCATGTCAGCGAACAGTTTCGCATCTACCACAACCTCCATATCTAC
>JAFQOE010000096.1 GCA_017395635.1 Lachnospiraceae bacterium
AGATAAAAATTACAAAATGAGAAGTGCAGAGCTGATTAAGACCATAGAAATTTCTATGGTCTTTTCTCTTGTATAACCTTATTTCTCCAAGAAAGTATAACTTGGATATTAGTATGTTGATAAGCAATTCGAATTTGATGAGTAAAGGGGGAAAAGTGTATGGTACGTTCTAAGCAATTTAATATTAGGTTTCGTCTGGATAATCCAATTGACCAAGAAGTGTTCAAGGTACTTCATGACCTGAATGTATCGATTCATAAGTCAAAGAATCGATTCGTTATCAATGCCTTGTATGATTATATCAATGGTTATGGAGCAGAACATTTGGTAAAGCAGGCAAAACGTGAAAATTATATCACAGTGGAAGAGTACGAAAAAAAGAGAGCGGAAGATAGGGAGCAGATTCGTAATGAAGTGTATCAGGATTTGATCCGATTTTTGGCAACGGTGAATGTATCAAGAACGGTTGTAGAGGTACAATCGGAGAAACAGACTGGTAGCTATACTGCCGGAATAAATCCAGTGCCTAATAACGAACCGCAAGCAGAATTGCCGAGTGCAATGATGGATGACATTATGAAATGGAGCTAGCGGTAAGAAAAATACTTCTTTTATCTGTACGAGTCTATGAGATAGGTGTTGGCGTAGTTGCTGACACCTATTTCTTTCGGAATAAATGCAGTTGGAGTTTTATGTACATATAAGGTGAGTCTAGTAATTTTGCTAGAAAATGGAGGAAATCTAGCATTATTGCTAGACACGAGAAAACGGATGATAGACGCAATAGCAATTTTGCTAGACACGAGAAAGTGAATGCTAGACGTGCTATCAAATTTGCTAGATTCGGAAAAACAGATGCTAGAAAATGCTAGAAACAGGGCGGAAATCTAGCACTTTTTGCTAGATATGCTAGCAATTTTCTAGAACGTAAAAATGGTGATAGTATTTTGCAATATCATTTTGAAAATATGGTAGCAGATTACAATATCAATGATAGTAGATTGCAATATCATTTTTGAAAAGTGATAGCAGATTCCAATATCATAGATATCAGATTGTAATATCACTGCAAAAATATGGACTTTTTCGGAGAGAATAGAAGGGGTTTCAGGGGGATTCCCCTGACCAGTAGCATCGTGATACACGACGCGTATCTGGCAAACACATCGGCAGAACTGGGCAGAAATGACAAGAAAAGTACAGAAGAAGATTGTTAGCATATTATTGGGAAAAATTCGGTCTAGCATAATCTAGCAAAAATGCTAGATTTGTGTCATGGTTTGGTAGGTGTGTATTGTAAAATGAAATTGGAAGAATGGTTTTGATGTTGAATATGAGAATTGGATTTTGGAAAGGACGGAGATTGATATGAAGACAATGGAAAAAACAATTTATGAAAATGGAATGGAGTACATATTGGCGGAAGAAGGATGTTATTATCCGAATTTGGGCATGGAACAGGAAGAGGTTTATGTGATTGGAAAGTACGGACAAATGATTGCAGAATATTATTGGGAGAATCGGAAGAGGGATTATTGTCGAATGCTCTTAGAAGGAACTTGGAATATATTTTTGCATGAACAAGAGGAAGAGATGAATCGACAGGTGGAGCTTGCTGTACAACGGATAATGAAGAAGGAAGGTGTGACGGAAGAGTTGAAGAAGAGGAATTCGATTGAGTGGGTGAGGAGAGTGAATGGGATTAGGAGTAGGATGGAAGAAATCGTATTCTGCAATATTCTAAAGTGAATTGAAATTGTTTGGACTGGAAAGGGACAAGATATGAGAAATCTTGCCCTTTATAAAAAGCTTTCCTAGGTTGTACTTTCAAGATAGAGAAGGTAAGCGTTTTTAAATGTGGTATGTTTACGATAGGTAAGATAAGCGGTGTATCGGTTTTCAAATAAGTATATAAGATTATTGTCAAAATGTGATACGTGTTCAAAGTTAATTATATAACTTCTGTGGGATTGGAAGAAGTGCGTATTACCTAAGATGTTTGCCCAATATTGCATGTTGCGGATTGATAAATAGTCGTCGGTTGTAGTTCGTACATAGACTTTACGACCTGTAGCTTCTACCATGATAATGTCAGAGGTAAAAACAGCAAAGGTTTCTGTTTTGGTTTCAATTGCGATTTTCTTTGAGTTAGTGTTATATATGTATAAAGCATCTTTTAGATTGCGAAATAAGCGTTCTTTGTTCAGTGGTTTAGATAAATAACGGAACGCTTGGAAACGTAGAGCTTCATCTAGATAGTCGTTATAGGACGTAATAATCATGAAAATGATTTTAGGGTTACGTTCTTTTAATACCCGTCCTGTGTGAATGCCACTGACTCCAGACATTTCAACATCTAGGAATACAATATCAAAAGAGATATCGCTTGACAATAATTCTTCTCCAGAATGGAAGATGTGAAGTTGTGGGATTTTGAGTTGGTTGGAAGAAAAATATTCTTTTAAATACTTTTGTAATTGGCTACAAAATAAAATGTCGTCGTCGCATATTGCAAAATTCATATAGTTGTGCTCCTTGTTCTATTGTTCGTATTGAAGTACGATTATAGTATGAAATTTCTTTTCGATATCGTCATAATATGGTTGCATGGTTCCGCTGTACTTTTTGACAATTTTATTAATGCTACGCATCCCAATACCATGTTTGTCAGGATGTTTCTTTTGTGAAATAAACAGATTGTCGGAATATTGGACTGGAGCAGTTCGACAAGAGTTTACACACGTGATTATTGTTGATGAAGCCGATTTCTTATCTACAATTTTTAATTCGATTATTGCATTAGGAATTGATGTGGCAGCTTCTATTGCATTGTCGATTAGATTACAAAACAATGCGGTAATGTCTTCATTAGCCATATAGTCAATGTTTGTATTTTGGGCATCTATTTTGAAATCAATATTGTTGGCTTTGCAGAGAGTAATGTATTTGCTTAATAATAGATTAAGATGCTTGTTATGTGTTGGTTTGTAAGTTTGGCTAAGAGAAGGTGTTGCAAGTAAGTTTTCAATGTATTCATTCACTTGAGTAAAGTTTTCATTCTGACTGAGCATCATAATAGATTGGAGATGTCGTTTCATGTCATGAATGAGTATTTTTTGTTCCTCGTCTTGACATTCAAGTATTTTGTTATATTGTATTGCATCTGCATGTGCCTGTAGTTCGAGTTCAAGGTGTAGTATCGTTTTTTGCTTGTTTTTTGTATATTCAAATAGCCATATGATTAGTATGTTTATTACAAGGATACAAATACAACTGATGATGATATATAATTCATGCTTATTGGAAAGGGATATATCTTTTGCAATCTGAAAGTAGGACAGCATAACAACAAGGGATAGGATTGGCATTATGGTTAATAAGATTGAGCTTTTGCCTAATGTTATATTAGATTTTTGCTTTTGAGTAAATGCATGTGTTATAAATAGCAATAAGATAAAGTATAAGGTTTTGCTGATTAAGTAGTATATTACAAAAAGGACATAACGAAAATCAGCATAGCTGTAATCGTAATAAATAGAACCTAATAGATTGGCAGCTAAGAGTTCACTTATGCCCATCATAATAGTCATGATTAGACAATGAAAACTGGATAAAAAAACACTTGAATTGTATAAGAAATAAATTAAGATGAAATTAGTAATAACAAAACTTATGGTGTTGAGTACCATAATGTGCGAAAATGAACAGAGGTATTGTACGCCGTAAACGAGCGTATATGTAAAGAAAATGTTATTTGCAGAACGTTTGCTTTCGAATATATGGCATAAATAATAATATGCGATTAAAGCTTCAGTGATATATGCAATTAAGTATGTAATGGCAGTACTCATGATAGGAGCTCCTTTGAATGATATATTACTATAATAATTAATATAGGAAGATTGTTCAAGAAGGAATGTATCAAAAGCAGAAAAATAGAGGAAAATGTTATTTTGACCATGAAAAAAGAATCCGGTTTCTGCCAGATTGTGTGGTCTCACGGATTCTTATTTTTTGTTTCGTTCGGCAAGATATTGTACAATATGATTTGTTAATTCAAGGTCAGCATCTGAGCAAGAGCGAAGATTATCAATAATGTTTTTGGGAACATTGTTAGAGTACATATTTCCTAAAAATAAGTAATCAGGTGTAACATCTAATGATTCACATATTCCACATATTAAATCGTAGCTGGGTTTGGCTTTTTCATTTTCTATGGTGGATAAATGGTTAGGAGTAATTCCTAAGGTTTCAGCTAATACATTTTGTTTTATATTTAAGCTTTTTCTTCGTTTTTGAATACGTTCACCGAAATCTTTCAAATTATGGGACATAACAAACACTCCTTAATATAATATGTGTAATATTCTACCAAGAAGCTACCTAAAATAGAACAAACTGAAATTGAATAAATCGATAACAGTTTAACTATTAGCTAAAAATAATAATCTAATTTCGAATAATTCATTATTAGTTATCATTTATCTTGTTTGTTTTAATGAAAAATGCAAATATAACGGTTATTTGTCATTACAAGCGAGATGACTAGAAATCGTTAAATGATTGATGTAATATTGCGTTGTCACTAATGATTAATATTTTAGAGAGGTACATTAATATGAGAAAAACGAAGAAAAATTTAGAAAATGTAACAGCAAAAATGGTGACGGGAGTATTGAATACCGAACTAAGGAAAGATGCAAACAGTGCTTCTTGTGTATTCTTGTATCAGCCGAAAGCACCAGATGGACTTGCTAGATTTAGAAAGAATGATAAATAGAATATCAGACAGTATTGTTGCATGGTTGATTGATAAGCAAGTAATCGACGAAGAAGAACGGGAGTTATATAAGTATGCTACATTTAATTGCATATTTACATTGCTCCCGTTCTTGACAATTATTCCATTTTGTTTAATGACCGGAACTATAATCAATGGAATTGTTGTGGTTATGACGTTTTTAACATTAAGAAAATATACTGGTGGCTATCATGCTAAGACACCCATGAAATGTTGGTTATATTCCAGTCTTTTGATGATAGGATTAATCTATGGGACTACAATAATAGAGAATAATAGTATTATTACGATTTTTGTATTAATTGCGGTATGTTCCATTTGGATTTTTAGTCCGATAGATTCGGATAATCGAAAATTAGATGTATCAGAGAGAAAAACATATAGGACACATAGTAGATGTGTTTCATTGGTACTTTTTCTTTTTTACGTTGTGCTTTCGATTTTAAGTAAGAATGCGTTAGCTATCATGTTTGCAACGGGAATCATGTTTGCAAGCGTTTTGCAATTAATTGGATTACTTGAGCAATATTTGAACGAGCATTGTTCACATATAAGAGAAAAGTGACAAAAATACAGGAAAAATGTCGTTTCATGCATAAGCCATTGAAACAGAAAAGGGAATGAGATAGAGTAAAGGAAATCATTAGTGCAAATTTATGAAAGGGGGGGCTGTGTTAGTGCTTATTGAAAAAGGCTTTCTAACATCCTGAGATTTTGAAAGAGTTGATTATGATAGAAAGCTAAATTTTTATGTATGATTTTAATGCATATTGCTAATTTTTAAATGTGTGTTTGATGAAAAACACAAAGATTATCGCACCCAAAATGTTGCAAATATAATCTATATGAAGTTGTCTTCAGTTGATACAGTTTGCGGTATGCAATTTTGTAGAGAAAAGCGACGAAGATGCGAATAATGTAATAGAAGGAGTAAAAGGAAAATGAAACACAAAAAAATATTATTATCAATATTGACGATTATGGTGGCAACACTATCACTTGTGCCAAGAGTGCACGCTGCAACAGGTGGTGAGCATGGCAGGGAGGTAATTCAATCATATTTTGATGATGTGAATGCTGGGGATGTTGATAATATTTTAGAAAAGTTAGATGGCGAATATGGTGAAAGTGCGCAACACATCTATACTAACAAAGAAAACATTGATAACTATGTAGGAGTATTTAATATTAAGAAGTCAGAAATCTTAAGTATAGATAAGGCTTCGGCATCAGAGCGATTGGCGTTAGATGTCACTGATTATAAGGGTGAGAAGTTGACAGTATATAAGGTTATTGTAGATATAACAAAGCATCTTGATGATGGAGAGTATACTGAAGGTAATAATGAACTCTATTTTGTACTTAACGCTAACAATAAAATTATTGGATGTCAGACGTTGGATGATATGTCAGATATGAATAATGGCAGTGCAATGAATAATGGAATAGCTTTGTTGTCGTATGATACTCCTGTTAAGAAACCAACAAGCAATCCGTCTACAATTAAAGTGTATAGAATGGCTACTGGTAAAATACAGAGCATTGATTTTAAAAAATATTGTAAAGTTGTTACAACATGTGAGGTTGGCTATTCAAATTGGGATAATGACGCACTACGAGCGTGTGCAATGGCAATAAAGAACTATGGAATTGTACGTGTGAAAAGACATAAATATGCAGGATTAGGATATGATGTCAAGGATGATACAAGTGATCAAGTATATAACCCGAACAAAACGAGAATCACAAAGTGTGATAAAGCGGTAAACTATATATGGGATTATTATTTAGTAGATGCTGATTCAAAGTTGTTCCCAGGATTTCATGTGGCGAATGTAAAAGTTAGTTCATATGCTGCTAAGAATAAAGGAATTTTGTCACAGGAAAAAGCTCAAAGTTTGGCTAGTAAAAGTGACTATTCGTGGAAGAAGATTTTGAAGTATTTCTATACTAGAAAATCAGGAACATCGTATTATAATAAAGAAGTAGCGGTTGGTAGCGTATCTATTGTAGAATAGGAAGGTGCGCAGAATGCAGATTTGGGATTGTATAAGGAGTTGAATAATGATGAAGCAGATAAAGAGAAAAATAGGAACAATAGGATTAGGGATTGTTCTTTCGGGGTTACTAGTATGTGGTTGTTCTAATCAAGTGTTGGCACAAGCATATCAAACGTGCAGTAGTGCTAAGGATTTTGAAACACAAACCAAAGTAGTTGCTTTTGGCGACAATAAGGGTAGTGATTATGAAATGGTTTACTCTGATATAGTGGATGTGGATACTAAGGATGTATCAGTAAATGTATTCTTGAATCCAAACGATTATGCGGATGGGATGATTCGGATTGATGGACAGGATATCACAATCAATTCTAAGTTAGCACAAGACGTTGGATACGCTCATGCGAATGCGTTGGCGTATGATTTTACTGGCGATGAAAAAGAAGAGATTGTGTTGATTATTTCTGGTGGAGCATCTGGTTCATTTCAAGCTGTGCAGGTTTTTGGTTGTACAGAAGGAAAATGGACAGAAATTACTATTCCGGAAGAGGTTTACAAACAAATTCCCAACTTTGTGAAGCAACAACAGAAAAAAATAGGAATAAAAATGGATTCTTCATTAAATTATTATCGAACCATTTCTTACAAGAATCAAAAGCTTTTGTTTACCTATCAAATTCTTTCTGAATCAGGAACCAAAATAATTGGTAAAATCTGCAAAGAATTAGTGTATTCATCAGATAAGAATGAATTTGTATTAGGTGGTACACAAGTTACAGTTACCGATAATAAGTGTAGTGTGAAGATATCTGGAAATAAAAAGTCAATTACGATTAAGTGGAATACAAAAGCAGAAACAACATCCATTAAGGGTGTGCAGATTAAGCTTGCTACGAAAAAAAGTATGAAGAATGCAAAGACATACAAGTTTGGTAAAAAAACAGCACGTAAGATGTCCTATAAATTTACAATAAAGAGTGGAAAAGTTTCAAAGGGTAAGACTTACTATGTTAAGGTGAGACTAAAGGTAGGTAATAAATGGACAAAGTGGAGTGATGTGAAAAAAGCAAAAGCGTAAAAATGACAAAAAGTAGATTGATGATTTTTATTTTAAGATGATAGTGTCAAGTGACCTATGAAAAAAATGAGTAATGAAAAAAGGCTCAGATGAACCGTGAAAACTGTAGATATTATAGGTTGTGGTAGCTTGCCGCCACCCTTGACAGCACAGCAAGAACTGCTGGAAGGTCGTTACC
>JAFQOE010000025.1 GCA_017395635.1 Lachnospiraceae bacterium
ACAGGTAATTACCTTATATGTAGCAAAAAAATCGGTTAAGACTGTGGCACTGAATAAAACAGATGTAACCTTAATGCCAGATGAAAAGGTAAAGCTTGCAACAACGGTAACACCGGCAAATGCAGCCAATGTAGTGGTATATACGACATCAAATAAGGAGGTTGCAAAAGTAACCCAGAATGGAGAGGTGACTGCAGTACAGGAAGGAGTTGCAACGATTACAGCAATTACAGTAGATGGAAACAAAAAAGCAACCTGTACAGTGACTGTAAATGATAATGGTTCAAGTGAAGATAAGGGACAGAATCCAAATCAGCCGGTCAATCCGGACCAGCCGGAAAATCCGGACCAGCCAGTAAATCCGGACGAGCCGGTAAACCCGGACCAGCCGGAAAATCCGGATCAGCCGGAAAATCCAGACCAGCCGGTAAATCCATACCCGCCAGGAGATGATGATATTGTTCTTCCGGATGTTGTAAATGCTGTAGATTCCGAGTCTCTCATAAACGAGGGAATTCAGATTTCCAACGGAGACGAAACGTTGCATCTAGGTGAATTCATTGGTATTACTGCAATTTGCTTCCCTTATGCATGGTCTAATAGCAATAATTATGTTCTAAAGAGTTCTAATACGGCAGTTGTAACCGTCGATAAGGCTCATGTAGCATATGCAGTGGGTGTTGGTGAGGCTCAAATTACGGCTTACACAATAGATGGAAAATACAAAGATACCATTGATGTAAAAGTATTGCCTAAAATGGAACATTCATATAATAGTCAAAACATTTACGAGGCAGAAATTGATAAATTTGGACTTATATGTCATACATCAGAAGATAATCCGTTAAGTGTTTCAGCGAATACAGCATACAACAATAGCGATGCCATTATGAGTATGATGAATTATGCTCATACAAATGGGTATGAGGTTGTAAAACTTCCGGAAAATAAAGTGATTTATATTGATCCGGCAAATACAATATATATGAAGAGAAATGTTTCGCTTGATTTAAATGGATCAGAACTTCGTATTGTTCCAAATGATTATCAGTCATATGTGGCAATTAATTTTAAAGAAGGTGGTATAAATGCATTCAATGGTTTTGTTGGTGGGACAGATACAACCTACGATAAGTACAAGGATGCAAAACAATTTACCTTTGAGAAGATTGGAGATAGTGTTTTCTTTCAGCCGATACCTGTTTGTATGAATAATAGTTTATATGAAGAAGGGAATTATTCCGGTAAATGGTTGAAAAAGGGTGGGGTTGTTCAATTTAATATCACTCACGTTAGAGATAACAATGCGAATTTGTCAATTTATGCGCATTATTTAAAAGATGGACAAGAAGTATATATAGAGAATATGGGTGCATTGCATGGAATGTTAAATAATACGTTATTACAACCATCTCAAAAACTGCGTTTAACAGCAGATTATGACTATAATAGTGTGCAGTTTGAGTTACGTGCAAATTATGGTGGAACATCCAATTATACTTTCTGTAAAGGTCAAATTTATGATATTACAACTGAAATATTGAGTAATGCTTCGATTGTAAACGGAACCATTACAGGTGAGAGAAGTACCAAATCATCCACTTATCCAAATTGGGCAAAAGATGCGGCAACAGAAAGTTCCTGCAGCATTATTTTCTCTCAAGGTGAAAACAATGGAATTAAAAATCTAACAGTAAAAGATTCAGTAGGATTTAATATGTCAGCAGGAGACGGAAGTATGCTGAACGCTACATATGTTTCTTACAATGGTTTGGAATTTGGAGCTTTTGATACTAATGGAAATAAGATAGATTGCGAGACTATGATTCGCAATTCTGATTATTATGACGTGACCAAATGGAATACTAATAAGTATATTTTAGGATACCATTTCGGATATCAGGATATTGAACAGTGGTCTCATAGTAGAATTTACGATGTTTTTTACTATGATGCCAATAAGAAAATGATTTCTTACGAAAAAGGTCTTATGAGATTTCGCCAGTACGAAATGCCAGAAGGCACTTGCTATATAAATATTGCATTATATGATGCAGAATTGCCAACTAGTGGTAATACAGATTTTGGTAATGCAATTTCTATGTTGGAAGAAAGAGATATTCCAATCCGTAACTTTATCGAGGATTGTGTCATTGAAAACAATTATTCGACAGGTTTTGCTGCATGTGGTGGACAGAGATGGAGCATTAAAGGCAATACATGGAGAAAGAACAGTGGTCGTATGCCAGGATGTGATATCGATTGGGAAGATGGTTGGAATTATATGCAGTGTGATATGATTTGTGATAATGAATTTTTATCTTACAGTAATGTAATTACTTGTGCAGGCATGTACAGTTCTGTTTTCTATAATAATGTTTTCTATGGAAGTAGCACTTTCTATGCCAAGTCAAATTATTATAGTTTTGTAAAAAATACGGTGATTAAGGACACAGGAAAAATAGAAGGTTCTACTGGAAATGTTGCTTTTGGTGCAAGAAGTGATATCTGGATTTATGATAATACCTTTACCGGTGGTTCTATAACGAACGGAAGAGCTCATTCAACAGCTGAGTATCGCTTTAATTACATAGGAAATCACTTTAGTAACGGAACCACTTTAACAGCAGTGGAAAATGAATATATTTCTGGATGTGACTTTACCGGGGAAGTAGGTGTTGTATCAGATCATGTTCAAAAATCTACTTTTAGGGATTGTTCAAGATTAACGCTAAAAGGAACTTTGAAAGATTGTACATTAAATAAGGTGCAAATTTTTGCAGGAAATTCAGATTATATTAAATTGCAATCCTGCGATATGACAGATGTTAAATTTCCTGTGGGAGCACATAAAGTAAAATCAGTTCTTGTTGAAGATTGTAAAATTCGGTTTGATGAGGATACTAATTTTATAGGTTACGATAAATATAAACCATCTGTTACTGTGCGTAATAGTGTATTGGATTTATCAAAAGTAGAGAAAGAGTTCCAACTTGTGAATGCATGGGCTGTGGAAAATGTAGAAGTGAACTATTTATTTAGTAATAATGAGATCATTAAGCCGGAGAGTCTGACAGGATATGTTCTCTACACATCCCATGTGCAAAATGCAACTGTAGAAAATAAATTTATCGTTACTTTAGACGGCACAAATTTTGATGAACTTAAAGATTGTAATAAAACAACCGGAAATTTTGAAATTATTAGAGGTGTAACAAGTAACTAATAATAAAGCTTTTTCAAAGAAAGGTGTCGTAAAGGGCAAAAAGGATGGAACTGCAGAATTTATGTGGGTGGCACCTATAGCAAGATATGAAGTACAGGAAAAGACGGTTGTGAAATGAGACATCGTAAGAGCTAGATTTTTAAGCGTAGCAGTTGTAAAGGCTGCTACGCTATTTTTGTTAGGGCAAGGCCCTGTTTTCGTATTTCTAAAAACGAAATGGAAAACAAATTAACCTTTTGTCGTTTTTTTCATATTCTAAAGGAAGAAAGTAGCAACGATTCGTTGTGGTGGAAGATTGGATGGAGTGGGTATGACTTGTGAAGAAATGATATACAGCAATGATTATGCAGATTATATGATTAATTATTTTGATGAGCAGGAAGGTGCAGATGAGCAATTTCAAAATGCATGTGTCAATCCGATTATTGACAAAATTGCTATTTTACATATGAAAAAGCCTAGAGATTATATGACAAATCTGGAACGCACGCCTTATTCCTTTATTCCTAAATTATTTGGTTTGATGGATTCTTCTAACATGGAAGCTGTTGGGGTGAAACAGGTTAAAAGTAACAGCGGCATTGGAATAACCGGAAAGAATGTAATTGTTGGGTTTGTGGATACAGGTATAGATTACACAAATCCATTGTTTTTAGGTGCAGATGGAAGTACTAGAATAGGTGTTATTTGGGATCAAAGCATCGAAAATAGCAGTAGGGAAAGTGATGATAACTTGGAAACGGATGAAGTATCTAATAAAAGTATTACAGATGATAGAAATATACCGATTCCTCTTTACGGAACGGTGTTTGCTAAGTCGCAAATAGAGGAAGCATTAATACAAGAGAATCCTTATGAGATAGTTCCATCAAGGGATGAAAATGGGCATGGAACATTTATGACAGGAATTGTGGCAGGAGGAGAGAATAGAGAAAATGATTTTGTGGGGATTGCCAGTGATGCGGAGATTGCAGTGGTGAAATTGAAGGAAGCAAAGCCTTATCTAAAAGAGTATTTTGGAGTGCCACAAACAGCGACGGCTTATCAGGAAACTGATGTGATGTATGCTGTAGAATATTTGCTTCGGTATGCGGATGCGAGAAATCTTCCGATTTCGATTTATATTGGGGTGGGAAGTAGTAATGGTGGACATAATGGTTTAACTTATTTGGAACGGTATCTGACTAATATATTAGAGAATCCGGGGATTATGATAAGTGTTCCGGCAGGTAATGAAGGCAATGAGAGATTGCATTATGCAGGAGATATGGCAGAAGAGGAAGATATGGTAGAGGTTGAATTCAATATAGCAGAAGGACAGGAAACCCTTGTGCTAGAGTTTTGGGGGGACGCTCCTACAACATTCGCTGTGGGTTTGGTATCACCTCAGGGAGATCGAATCGAAAGAATCCCCCCTCGATTTGGAAAAGAAGAAGTTTTACGATTACCGTTAGCAAAGTCAACTATATATGTTGCTTATCAAATGATTGAAACGTATTCCGGGGATGAATTGATTTTTATAAGAATTACCAATCCAATTGCCGGATTATGGAAGCTGTTGGTAAGTGCAGCTGATGGAAGAAAGAGAACCTTTAATATTTGGATGCCGTTGCGACAGTTTTTGCAAAGAGAAACCTATTTTTTGAGAGCGGAACCTAACAATACGATTACGAATCCGGGAAATGCACCATTGGTGACTACAATGACAGCGTATAATCATTTGAATGGAAGTGTTTATGCAGAGAGTGGAAGAGGATTTATTTCAAAGCAGCTAGTGAAACCGGATATGGCAGCTCCGGGTGTGGATGTGACTGGACCGGGGCTTCGAAAAAATTATGTCACTAAGACGGGAACATCAGTTGCAGCAGCTCATGCGGCTGGAATTTTTGCATTGTTTTTACAGTGGAATCAAGAAAATACAGAATTAGGAGAGCTGTATGCTGCGCAGATACAGAATTTATTTTATAAGAGTGCAACAAGGTCTTCGGATATGAATTATCCCAGTATAATTTGGGGATATGGAATTATCAATGCACAACAGGTGTTTGAACAATTTCGGATAATTGAAACATAGAAGAGTAAGATTAATATATTGGTGAAAGAAGATATAATATAAGAAATTTCGTAACTACAAAGGTGTTGAAAATTGCAAAACCGTAAAGAACAAATGGGTTGTTCTTTACGGTTTCGGTTATTGCTATTCAACTAGTTTTGTAGCAGGTATAACAAATTTTATTTTGTAATAAATCCAAGAATTTGATTGCTTCGTGCAATGAATTTCGTCATAGCATCTGCTTCCAATGGAGCGTGTGCAAGAAGTGCAAGGTCATAAAGCTGTTCACAGACCGTTTTGGTGTTCTCGCCTTCCGGATTTTCTAAAATATACTGAACAAGATTATTATTTGCATTCAATACTAAAGTCTGTCCTTCACCACCGAACATAGAAGGATCCATGTTACCCATCATGCTGTACATTTTCATCATATCCTGCATTCTTCTTGTTTCTTCAGGAAGGGTAATCATAGAAGAAATATCAGCATTTTTAAGTTTCTCAACCTTCACATTCAGCTTATCGTTCTCTAATGCTTTGCGGAAAGTATCTGTCAATTTATCAGTTGCATCCTTCATTTCTTCTTCCGATACTTCTTCTTTGAAAGTGTTGGTAATATCGGAATCAATTCTTGTGAACTTCACATCTTCGTGTTTCTGCTCCTGATGTGTAATAAATGGAGTATCAATATTGTGAGTTAACACAACTGCATCGATTTCTTGCTCTTTGAACATATTAATATATTGAGATTGTACCTTTTCGTTATCGGTGTAGAATACAGTATTCTCATATTTTTCTTTGCCTGCTTCTAAATACTCGTCAAGTGTGAGATATTTGCCATCTAAGTTCTTGTATAAAATGTAATTCATCATTTTATCGTTGAATTTGTCATCCTTTAAGCAACCAAATTTGATAAATGGGCTCAAATCATCCCAGTAGCTTTCGTATGTTTCACGCTCTGTTTTGAACATGCCGGAAAGTTTGTCTGCAACTTTTTTGGTGATGTAATCGGAAATTTTCTTAACAAATCCATCATTTTGTAGAGCACTTCTTGATACGTTAAGAGGAAGGTCCGGACAATCAATGACACCTTTTAGTAATAGTAAGAACTCAGGAATTACTTCTTTGATATTATCTGCGATGAATACCTGATTGTTATATAACTTAATGGTTCCCTCTAATGTGTCATATTCTGAATTGAACTTAGGGAAATAAAGGATACCCTTTAGGTTGAATGGATAATCCATGTTCAAATGAATCCAGAATAACGGCTCTTTGAAGTCTAAGAAAACTTTTCTGTAGAATTCCTTGTATTCCTCTTCCTCACAATCATTCGGATGCTTCGTCCATAATGGTTTGGTGTCGTTAATAGGAGTTTCCTTCGGTTCTGATTTGGTGTTGCCTGCGTCGGTAGAATCACCATCTGCTTCGTTATCGGTTGTTTCTTCTACAACTTCGGTTTCTACAACATCTTCAGTTTCTTCTTTTGCAGTATCTGCATTGGTAAAGAAGATTTCTTCCGGCATAAATGAACAGTATTTCTGTAATACTTCTTTAACGCGATATTCATTTGCAAATTCGTAGCTGTCTTCGTTCAAATATAAAGTGATTTCTGTACCGTGTACATCTCTGTCACCAGTAGACATTGTATATTCTGTACCACCATCACATTCCCAGAATACAGGTTCTGCATCTTCCTGATAAGAAAGAGTATTGATTGTAACTTTGTCAGCAACCATAAAGGTTGAATAAAATCCAAGACCGAAATGTCCAATGATTTGGTCATCCGTTGCTTTGTCTTTGTATTTCTCGAGGAAGTCAGATGCTCCGGAAAATGCAATCTGATTAATGTATTCATTCACTTCGTCAGCAGTCATACCGATACCGTTATCAATAAATGTAAGAGTTTTATCCTTAGGACTTGCAATTACATCAATGCGGTAATTCGTATCTTCAGCTTCTTCGTATTCGCCGATTAATGCTAATTTGCGAAGTTTAGTTACTGCGTCACAGGCATTCGATACAACCTCACGGATAAAAATATCATGGTCAGAATATAACCACTTCTTGATAATAGGAAAGATATTATCACTGTTAATGGATAAGCTACCTTTTTTCATGCTCATAAAAACATCTCCTTCATTTATAATATATATTTTATAGACGTTATAAGTGAAACGATGAGAAAACAAAATCTGCTGTCGTTTCATATAAGAAGTATGATAGTACAGCAGTGTGGAAAAGTCAAGAAAAAATTAGCACTCGTTGGAAGAGAGTGCTAACAATTTGTTTTGAGAATGTTAAAATAGTTTGGAACATAATAAGAATTTATTCACAAGTAATGTTGTTTGCTTTGAATAATTGGATAATCTGATCGGTAAATTCCGATTCCAATGCTTTTTCCATTGTGAAAATTTGATATGAAATTCCACAGATTACATTCAAATCTTTTTCTTGAAAGATGATGTTTAAAAACATACCATCAATATCGTTAGGATTGAGTGCAGACTTTGTTGTGTTTAGGAGTTGAAGTGTGTTTTCTTCATTGACTTTCAATACAATCTTTAGCTGAGAAGGTGTTTTCTTGCCTTTAATAAGCAAAAAGACTTTTTCTTTCGCAATAGACCATGGTAAGTAAGTCTGTGTGTTTATGTCTGATGTGACAAAATCATCTTCGTTAAAGAATGCGTGATTAATATGACCATCAAGGTTATAGGACATATCAGTAAGGATGGAAGCAGAAACAAATTGGTAGTTATCTAAAATGGTTGTTTGAAATAATAACTGCATAAATGGTTTGATATCTAATATATTAATTGCCTGCATAGTAATCTATCCTTTCGAAATTATAGTAAAATAAATATGTCCTTTGGACACCGCTTGCGCGTGAAGAGTTTGCAAGCAAACTCTTTGTTCTATGGGATAAGTGTAACATTATAAAAAGGGAACTGCAAGGTAAAAGCTTTGCAAAAAGTCGCAATGTAATTTATAATTTTGGATATAAGTTGTATAATAACAAAGAATAGAGGAAAGATATATGGAACGTTTGATGAAATTATTAGAATATGGGGTCAGTGCAGCTCATGTGATTGAGTACATGAAAAAGGAATTAGTGCAAGGAAAAGGATTCACACAGTTATCGTTGGGAGATGCATTTTCAATTGAGGAAAACAGAGGGTATTATGTTGACTTGTATGGAACGAATGGAATGGCTTTTCGTGTCGGTAATAATATTAGTGAACAGCCGGTAATTCGAATTGCTATGGCTCATAGCGATTATCCGTGTTTTCAAATTAAACCGAATCCTATGATAAACGGAAATCATACTACGAAGCTTAATGTAGAAATATATGGTGGAATGAATCAGAAATCTTGGTTAGACAGACCTTTGGGTGTGGCAGGCAAAGTGGTAGTTAAGGGGCCCAATGCATTTGAACCGATGACATTGTTATATAAGAGTGAAACAGCACTTTGTATTATTCCTAGTTTAGCAATCCATATGGACAGAGAATTGAATAAAAAGGGTGCATTGGATACGGCGAAAGAATTGGTTCCATTGATGGCGCTATCTGAGGATAAGGATTTGTTAGAGGTAATAGCAACTGCGTTGGATATAGATAAGGCAGATATATTAGATTATGATTTGTTCCTATATAATATGGAACCAGCTACTGTTTGTGGTGTGGATAATTCCATGATTTTGGCACCGAAACTGGATAACTTAACTTCGGTTGCTGCATTGTTAGGTGGAATAGCAGATTGTGGAAAGGTTCCGGATAATACAATTGATGTAATGGTAGTATTTGATAACGAAGAGGTAGGTAGCTTATCGAAACAAGGTGCAGATAGCAGGTTACTTAGTGTGGTTTTGGAAAAGATAGGAACTGCATTGAATTGTTCATCAACATTTATAGCGGACGTGGCAAAGAAGAGTTTCTTATTATCGGTGGATGTGGCACATGCGAATCATCCGAATTATGAAGAGAAGAGTGATGTTAGCAACAAAGCTTATATGGGAAAAGGATTTTCTTTAAAGAGGAGCGTTGGTCAGAAATATGGCACGACAGCAGAAAGTGCTGCTATTGTGAAAGCCATCTGTGAGGAGAACCATATTCCTTATACGATTGCCATTAATAGAACCGGAATTGCCGGTGGAAGCACGTTAGGTCCAATTGCAACATCCCATATCCCGTTCCCTTGTGCAGACATTGGAATGCCGATTTTGGCAATGCATTCCGCAATGGAACTTGGAGCGGTGACTGATTATGAATCATTGAAGAAATTTGTGACAGCATTTTATGAAGGATAAGTGTTGTTTTAGGTAATTTTGATATTGATTTGATTGAGATGAAAAACGCAGGATAAAAATTTTTGAATATATTTATTTAATATAGAAAATACTATTCTCAAGAAGAAACCGACACGCATAATTGTGTGTCGGTTTTCGGTTGCTAGGAAATTTGTAACTGTTCAGAGCTAAGCATTTTCGAATGAAGATCTGAATAGTTATGAAAATTTTGATTTCCCGATGAATGAATGGAATAGGAGGTTTCTTATGAAAGCAGTTGTTAATAAGGATGGTTGTATTAGTTGTGGTTTGTGTGTAAGCACCTGTCCGGAAGTATTTGCATTTGATGAGGATGGTCTTGCGGAAGCAAACGGTCAGTTGACAGATGATAATTTTGCATCAGCCGAGTCTGCGCGCACATCGTGTCCGGTTTCGGTTATCGATATTGTAGAAGAGTAGTAATTGTCCGTGAGAAAGTGATTTATAAAATAGCAAATATTAGACAGCGAAAGGATTTAGAAATATTCCGATAATTTCTTTTCGATTCGTTGAAGTATAGCATATAAAAGCATGGCAATTGCGCAAAGTATGAAAATAGAAAGTAATACATTGCTCATTTTGAAGGTCTGGGAACCATAAATGATTAGGTATCCCAGGCCTTCTTTTGCGGCAAGAAATTCACCGATTACTACACCAACGAGGCATAGTCCGATATTTACTTTCATGATGCTGATGATGTTAGGTACATTACTTGGAAGGACAACAAGGCGGAGAGCTTGAAGTCTGGTGCCTTTCAGTGTGGTGATGAGTTTTAATTTGTCGTTATCCACATTGGTAAAGCCGGTATAAATGTTAAGGATACTACCAAAGATAGCAACGGAGCAGGCGCATACAATAATGGTACTTCGGTTAGCTCCTAACCATACGATTAAAACTGGAGCAAGAGCTGACTTTGGTAGTGCGTTGAGCATGACAAGATAAGGCTCTAGTACTTTAGAAAGTGTTTCGTTCCACCAGAATAATATTGCAATCAATAAACTGCCAAAGATTACGATGATGAAACCAAGCAGTGTTTCATAAAGGGTAATGTTGATATGGTGTAAAAGAGAACCGTCTTGCATCATGTTTAGGAATGTTTCATATAACTTGGATGGTGAGCAGAAAATGAAAGCATTAATCCAGTTGTTGTTTGCAGCTACTTCCCAGAGTAGCAAAAAGGATATGAGAATCAATAATTGAAAAACATGTACGAGAATCTGATTTTGCTTAATTTTTCGCACATATTCAATCTGACCTTCAGATAGTAGTTGCGTGTGTCGTGTTAGCGTTTCTTCGTGCGTTGAGGTTGAATCCTTTTTTTGTGAAATATGTGTTTTGGGTTTATTCGAAGTCTTCATTTTCATCATGGACAGCCTCCCATATTTCATTGTAGTACTTGGTAAATTCAGGTGCGTTACGTCTGGTCTTTGGCGTGAGATTAGGTGTAGCAAAATGAAGAGGAATAATCGTTTTGATTGTTCCCGGACGTTTGGTGAGCACAATTACTTTGTCAGACATGGAAATTGCTTCACCCAAATCGTGAGTGACAAGTAATGTGCTGATTCCTTTTTCTTTAATAATAGAACCGATATCATTAGAAACGTTCAATCTTGTCTGATAATCCAAAGCACTAAACGGTTCATCTAATAAGAGTATTTCTGGAGAGAGTGCTAATGTACGTATAAGAGCAGCTCTTTGGCGCATACCACCGGATAACTGGCGTGGATAGGAATTTCGAAAATCCCATAACCCATATGTTTTCAGGAGGTCGTCAATTATTTCTAAATGTTGTTTATCTAGTTTGTTTTGGATTTCTAAACCCAGTGTAAGGTTTTTATAAATGGTTCGCCATTCTAACAAGTGATCTTTTTGCAGCATATAGCCAATATTAATGTTAGATTCATTTCTCGGAACTCCGTTGAATTGTATGTTTCCTTCTGTGGCAGATATGAGTCCGGCAACGATATTGAGTAGTGTTGTTTTACCACAACCGCTTGGACCTACAAATGAAATAAATTCATTTTCGTGCATCTTAAATGAAATGTCCTTAAGTGAAAGCGTTTCACTAGATATTGTATGATAAATAAAATTTACATTAAAAAATTCTAGTATTGGTGTCGGCAATTTTTACCACTTCCTTTTCCCTTATAATATAGTGTATTCAAAAAGGGTCAAAATGTCTTAAGTATTGAAAAATGGTTGCTTGACGAAAAAAAATTCTTTAATTATAATAAGCAGACCTAGAAAAATTACATTGTTATTGAGTGCTTGTGTATGAAGTGTAATGAATTGCAAATACTATATTTGCATCCTTTAAAATGAAACAAATTTTGAATCAATTCCTATTAAAATAGGTTTTGAATATAAGAATGTTAGGTGAGAGAAATGGCGAAAATAACGCGTGCTCAATTAGCTCAAAGAAAGCGAATTGACTTTTATAAGAAGATAATTATATATGGATTTTTGGTTATGACGATTTTGCCTATTTTCACAAGTTTATTTCTATTTTATAGAATCGGACAGCTTGAGAAGAAATTAGATTATGCATTGAGTGCAGAGGGTAAGGATTATCTCACACTTCTCTCCAGTCGAGATGCTTTATTGGATAATCCTAATGCAAAGAGTGGAGTGTTTGTGGATTCTGTTAAGTCGGTGTTGGGTAATGCAGAGGTGGATACCAATAGCGCCACAAGTACAGAAAAGGAAAATGCAGAGACTGTAGTAGATGGTGAAAATGTTCCTGAATCCCAAGAAGGTTCTACGGATGTAACACAGCCGGATGCGACTGTGACAAATTCAAATGGTAAACGTGTATATCTTACATTTGATGATGGTCCATCCATTTACACAGGACAAATTCTTGATGTGTTAAAGGCTAATAATATTAAGGCAACATTCTTTGTAATCGGAAGAGAAGAAGAGTTTTACGATTACTATAAAAGAATCGTAGATGAGGGGCATACGATTGGTATGCATTCCTATACACATGTGTATCAAGACTTTTATGCGTCAAAGGAATCATTTGCAGAAGAGTTAACGAAGTTGAATGACTTGATATATAATGTGACCGGAACAAAGAGCACAATTTTCCGTTTTCCGGGTGGAAGCTCTAATAGTGTTTCCTCTTTGGCAGTGGAAGAGTACATCGACTATTTGAATGAGAATGATATTGATTATTATGATTGGAATTCCTTAAGCGGTGATGCGGTAACGAATGGACTTAGCCCGGAACAGCTGGTGAATAATATCATGAATGATGTATCACAGAATGAAGATTCCATTGTTTTGATGCATGATTTGCAGACAACTCATACAACGGTTGAGTCATTGCAATTGTTGATTGATACTTTGAAGACCGAAGGGTATGAGATTTTACCAATTGATGAGAATACACCACTTATTCAGCATGTATCGGCTGATTCGGTGGAATGATTACGAATGAAAATCGTATTGGACAATAGAGCAAAGATAATAAACGAGCCATGCATTACTGCATGGCTCTAGTTAGTTGTGTTAGTTAAAACTCTTAATCCAATTTACTAAAGAATTATGATATACATTGTCTGTTACATCTTTTTTCATCTGGTCAGTAACAGGACCATTTCTTCTCATACGTTCCAGAATTGCTTCCTGAAGTTCTTCAACCGTCATTTCCTCGTAGGATTTGTTTGTCGGTACGGTTGTTTTTTTCTGTGGCTTAGCAGATTCCGTTGGTTGTTCTGTATCCACAGTCTTATCGGATTCTTTTTCTGTATTAGTTTCAACATTCGTTGCTGGTTCTGCTGGTTCCACGTTTGTTACAGCTTCTGCAGTAGTTTCTTCAACTTTTTCTTCTGTCAGTTCGACTGGTTTGGTGTCGTTATTAGCGATATCAGCCGGTATCCAGATTTCACCGAAGTTTGCTTTTACATTAACGGAGATAGAACCGCCATTCGCAGTTACTTTGGTACCGGATAATGCACCAACATATTCAGTAGCATTTCCTGCCGGAAGATTCATGGTAGCATCATTGTCATAGTTATTTACCGTTACAATAACAGAATGTCCGTTGCAGGTTCTTGAAAATGCATATTGACCATTTGTCAGACATAATTCAGTGTAATCACCATAGGATAATTCTTTCGTGTTCTGTCTGATTTTTCCTAATGCAGAGATAAACTTGGTGTAGTTATTAGTATTCACGGCGTCTTTATAGTCTGCGTAATTAAGAGCAGGTCTTAATGAGTCGTCGGAATACTTTTCTTTCTTACCTTCAATTCCGAATTCTGAACCATAGTAAATGGAAGGAACTCCAGGTAAGGTATACATCAAAATATGAGCAGGGAAAAAGTGCTGTTTGTTATTAAGCTTTGTATAGATTCTTTCTACATCATGGTTATCTGTAAAATTATATAGTTTCAATCCGTCCGGACGATTGCCACCCATTTCGTAAAGGCGTTTTACGGTATGTGCAATCTCGAAATAATTGTGATCGTTGTGTCCGGAATATAAAGCCTTATGTAAGGTATAGTTGGTAACGGAATGTAGTGTACCTTCGTTGACCCATCGGCTGTAATCACCGTGAATTACTTCTCCCATTAACCAAAAGTCTGGCTTCACATCATTAGCTACCTGACGAAGTGTCTGCATATAGTTAAAGTCTAAAACGTCTGCAGCATCTAAGCGAATTCCATCAATATCAAATTCACTTACCCAAAAACGAATGGCATCGCATATGTGTTCCTTAACTGCCGGGTTATGTGGATTAAGCTTTGCAAGTAGATTATAACCACCCCAGTTTTCATAGGAAAATCCATCGTTGTATTCATTATTGCCACCAAAATTCACATTACAATACCAATCACGATACGGAGAATTCTCTCTGTTTTTCTTAATATCCTGAAAGGCAAAGAAATCTCTTCCTGTATGATTAAATACACCATCAAGGATGACGCGGATTCCTTCTTTGTGACATTCTGCCACGAAATTGGTCAAATCCTCGTTCGTACCAAGTCGGCTGTCTAATTTCTTATAGTCAGTTGTCTCATAACCATGTCCAACGGATTCAAAAAGCGGACCGATGTAAAGTGCATTACATCCAATTTCTTTGATATGAGAAATCCATGGAATTAATGTAAGTAATCGATGCTCCGATACCTCATAATTATTCTGCTTTGGTGCATCTGTCATTCCTAACGGATAGATGTGATAAAATACTGCCTCATCATACCATGCCATGTGTAATAACCTCCTAGTTTCTGCTTTCGCATGTTGTATTTATTATGCTGTAATGAATTAGAGCTTCATTCGAAAATGCTTTGCTCTAAACAGTTATATTATACCAATGAAAATAGATATGTGTCTATAAATAGTTGCTGTTTTTTTACAAAAATTAGTTAAAAAGAGTTACTTGCAAAACAAGTGACCCTAGTATATAATTCTACTTAGAAAGGTTATCGGATGCAATATCCGATTGCCCTCAGTCAAGAATTAATAACCAATTAAGGTAATAAGCATCTGACTTTGGACGGACGGATGCTTATTTCTTTTTATTATGATTATCTATAAAAGATTGAGCCGCAAAGACTACTAACAACAAAGTCAAGACTTCCATTGTATTCATCGGGGCATCACCCTCCTTTCGATACATACTTGGAAATTCAGCTCATAGGCATCACCTCGCTTATATGTACTAGAGGGCATATAATATCGGAACATCACATCCTGCTTTCTGTTCAATTACACAATAGAATCATAACCTCTCTTTTTTGTTTGTTAGTAAATTTATAGAAATCATGAGGAGGAGTATATATGGCACAAATTAGTGTAAATAATTTGACTTTTTATTATGATGGAAGTTTCGACAATATATTTGAAAATGTTTCTTTTTCGATTGATACGAATTGGCGTTTGGGATTTGTCGGTAGAAATGGAAAGGGAAAAACCACATTTTTAAAGTTATTATTGGGGAAGTATGATTACAAAGGTTTTATTGATACAACCACAGTGTTTGACTATTTTCCGTATCAAATAACAGAAAAACAAAAATGCTTACCGGCAGTTGAATTTGTAGAGGAATTAAAAGCAGGATGTGAGTTTTGGCGTGTGACCTGTGAATTGGAACGATTAGAAGAAAGTGCTGAGATTTTGTATAGACCGTTTTCCACGTTAAGCCCAGGAGAGCGGACAAAAATCATGCTGGCAGTCTTGTTTTCTGGTGAAAATGATTTCTTGTTAGTTGATGAGCCGACGAATCATTTAGACCAGGAGACACGAGAGGTGGTAAAAAAATATCTTGCATCAAAAAAGGGATTCATCCTTGTATCCCATGATAGAGATTTGTTAGATGCTTGTACCGACCACTGCTTAGTGTTGAATCGCAAAAGTGTTGAAGTACAACATGGAAATTTTTCATGCTGGTGGGAGAATAAACAACGCAAGGACCAGTTTGCTATGGCAGAAAATGAAAAGCACCAGAAGGAAATTAGAAAGCTCAGGCAGGCAGCAAGGCGTACTGCGGATTGGGCAGATAAAAATGAGAACACAAAGATTGGCTTTGATCCCATCAAAGAGCCGGATCGTTGCATCAGTACAAGATCTTATATTGGTGCAAAGACCAAGAAAATGCAAAGCAGAGTAAAGCAGATGGAACAAAGAATTGGTCGGGAGATAGAGGAAAAGGAAGGGCTGTTAAAGGATATTGAAACACCAGTTGATTTGAAAATCGCTCCACTTTCTCATTATAAGGCAACTTTGGTAAATGTGAGGGATTATAGCCTGAGATATGTGGATGCAGAACAATCTGTTTTTGCAGGGTTAACATTTACAGTCAATCAAGGTGATCGGATTGCATTGTCAGGAAAAAATGGATGTGGTAAATCAACCCTCATCAAAATGATTTTACAGCGAGCAGGTATGAGTGAGACCAATATCATTGTTTCGGAAGATGGTGTGTGTGAAACGGCAGCGGGGCTTGTCGTATCTTATGTGGAACAGGATGCAACGGACTTGAAAGGAAATATTACAACCTTCTGCAAAGAACGTCATTTAGATCAAAGCCTGTTTTGTGCAATTCTTCGCCAATTTGATTTTAGTAGAACGCAGTTTGCAAAGAATCTGGAGGAGTATTCAGAAGGACAGAAAAAGAAAGTATTATTGGCGTCCAGTTTAATGACGCCAGCCCATCTTTATGTATGGGATGAACCGTTGAATTATATTGATGTGTTTTCAAGAATGCAGATTGAAAAACTCATATTAGAATATCAGCCAACTATATTGTTTGTGGAACATGATGTGCGTTTTCGGGAAAAAATTGCAACGAAAGTGGTTGAGCTGTAGATGCAATCTTGAGATAATCTTGATTCACATTACGTCATATTAGGGTACTTGTAATTGTCTATATTATAACAGCTGTAAAATTTTACGTTGAATTTTACGGCTGTTTTGCGTATTATATATGTAACTTGAAAAGAATATATTCAAGAAAGGGAGTGGAGTGTATGCCTAATATATTACCAGTATCAGATTTAAGAAATTATAATGAAGTATTAAAGAACTGTTCCGTTGGAGAACCTGTATTTTTAACCAAGAATGGAAGAGGTAAATATGTGGTTATGGATATTGAAGATTATGAGCGTGATAAAGCCGAGAAGAAGCTTCTTATGAAATTACAAGAAGCAGAGGAAGCGGTTAAGGATGAGAGTGCGTGGATGACTATGGAAGAATTGAAAGCATCCGTTGGGGTATAGCTTATGATGAAATTAAGAATTAACCCTTTGGTAGCAGAGGGTTTGAAAGGTATTAAAGCGTATATTGCCGAAGATAATGAAGAGATGGCAGACAAGACTGTTCAGGCGATATATACTCAAATTGAAAATATACAGCAATTTCCGTATATGGGTGCAGCTCTTTCAAAAAAAGTTAGTTTTAAGACGGATTATAGATATGTGATATCTGGAAATTATGTAGTACTGTATTTGGTAGGAGATGAATATGTTGAGATTTATCGCGTGGTGAATCGTTATCAGGATATCACAAAAATATTTGATTAGTGATGAAAGTGTGTAAAGAGAAAATGTAGTATATATAAGAGATAAAATACCGGCCGGTTGGTGATTACCAATCGGCTGTTGCTATGTAGAGCAATCGAAAGGTAATAATGAAAATGAAACCATATTCATTTTAAGGTTGACAAATACTTGCTGTATGATTAATATGAAACTATATTCATTTTTTGAAGAGAGGACACATTATGCCAAAGGTAACAGAGGAATATATTATTAACAAAAAGAAAAAGGTTACAGATGCAGCATATGAACTATGTTTAGAGAAGACAGTCAGTACGGTAACGATGCAAGACATTATCAATCGAACAGGGCTTAGTCAGGGTGGGATTTATCGTTTCTACCGTGACATTGATGAGATATTTGGAGATATGTTAGCAGACATGAGAGAAAGGGTTTCAATTAAAGAGCAAGTAGATGAAATACTTCTTGAAGCGGCAACACGTCCTGTCGGTGAGGTTACGTATCGTATTTGCGATATGTTAGCAGACTATATGGAAGCGGAGCTGATGGGGGTTCAGAAAGTGGATTTTGAAATGTCTATTCTTGCAATGAATGCTCCGGAACGTGTAGAGAAGATTCTTGCGGGAGCAAAGGGCGAAGGGAATAAAGAATATTTGATGCGGCGTACATCGGAATATTATAAACAGAAACTAGATAGTGGTGTACTACATGCGAAAGTAAATGAGATAGAATTGTTGACTTATATTTCATCAGCATATACGGGTATTCAGACTAGCTGTATTGTGTATAACTGTTATAATAAAGGTCCCTTTTCATCTGTTTTTCAGCCTAGAACACAATTCAAGGTGCTTGCTAAGACGGTGAACTATCTTTTGGGAATTGAGGAATAGAATGGAGGATAAGGATATGAGTATTACGTTGCCAAATTATATTTCAGGAGAATATGCAGTAGGAACAGAATGTTTTACAGTTGTGGATGATACAAGAACAGAGGTGTTAGGGCCGGGTGTAGGACCTCGTAAGATAGCTGTTAGAATGTATTATCCAATAAATAGGGAATCGGTTAAGGATACGAAAAAAGCTGAAATTTTTACCGAACGAAAATTGAAAGCCTTAGGAAAGGCATATTTTGTTAATCCAAAGAAAATACCATCGGAGATGTTGGTAGCAGATTATTATGAAGGTGTTGCTCATGTGGAGAACCGGAAGTTTCCGCTTATCATATACAATCATGGATATAATGCGTATGTGGAGTGTAATACTTTTTTGTGTTGTGAATTAGCATCAAATGGATATATTGTAGCATCGGTTGGACATGCTTATGAAGCGATTGTCAATGAATATGAAGATGGTACATATGATTTGTATGATAAGAAAATTAACAAAATGATGTATGATAGTGTGATTAAGACAGTACTGGCACAGTCAAAATTATTGAAAGCAAAAGGAACACCGGAGGAATTGTTTGAAAAATTTGATATGTTTCAGCAGAAGTATTGTAAGTATATTATAGAGCGTATTCCTGAATGGGCGAAAGATACCACGTGTGTAGTGGATGAGCTAAAGACAAGATATGCAGAATGGATTGATTTTTCCAAAGGAATTGGTGCAACTGGTCATTCTATGGGAGGTGCAACTGCATATTATCTCTGTCATCATGAGGCGGAGTTTGTCTGTGGTGTGAATGTGGATGGTGGAATATTTGGTAATTATGAAGGGATGATAATGAAGAAACCATTTTTACAGATTTGCAGTACAGACAATTATAATGTGGTAACAAGAGCATTATTTAATACGGAAGCTCCAGTTCGATGCGAGATTTTTGAGAATTTGAAGCATATTGGATTTACAGATGCTAAATTTATGATACCTCTAAAAATGGTAGTTGGAAAGATGGATGCAAACGAAATGTATGATAGACTTTCTAACGTACATTTGGAGTTTTTTGATAAATATCTTACTTGTTAATACAATTTTATTCAAATTTGTTTTAATGAAATTAATTTGAATAAAAAATATTTGAATGAGTTAACGTATTGAGTGGAGAAAAATGAAGGGATTGGAGAGTGCGATATTTCTTATTTTCTTTAGGTGGTTTTACAGAATGGTTTGAAGAAAATGTGGATAAAAAGATAGTGAAGTTATATACATTAGATGATATGTATTAAAGTATTAGAGAAATTAAAGAAATACACGACGAGGACGGAGCTTTTTGATGATCTTCCGATGGAGTTGGTATATACAGGAGGTAAAAGTTATATGAATCAAGTCGATGTGCATACATTCATTACAAAGTTAGCTGGTGACAGCACACAATTTAATACATCAGAATATGATTGCTATGTGAGAGATAGTTTTGGGATCTTTATCCCTATTTTTGAAGATAAGGAGCAGAAAACAATTAAGCACAAGCATCCAGCCTATGAGATTGTTATTAACTTTGATATGAATTCTGATAAGCCAAGACATTATTGGGCGGCAATTACATCACCGGATGTTTTGCATGAGAAGAATAAAAGTATGCATTGCTATTCTATACTGATTGAAAAAGAATACTTTGAAACTCGTTTTCAAATGTATGAGATGAGAGTACCTACATTTCACAATAAGCAATTTGAGTTTTGCTCAGACATTCTGAAAGCTTTGAATACCTTTGTATTTGAATATAGCAAAGCGATGATGAATTCAGATATCACGTTGGATGCCCAGACGGAGATTATCACACATTGGATGATTCGAAGCATCTTTGGAGAGACCTTGGATATGCGAGCTGTCTCTTCGGATTATTCAATAGCTAGAGCACAACATTACATAGAACAGCACTATATGGATAATATTACAGTAGAGAAGTTGGCAAACCTTGGGTATATGTCTAAAACATCCTTTAACAGACGTTTCAAAAACGAGATTGGAATTACACCGATTGAATACTTGATTGAAGTTCGAATTAAGATGGCAAAGCTCATGTTAAAGAGAAAGGATAATCCTATGACAGATATTGCCATGCGATGTGGATTTGGAAGTAGCGCGCATTTTTCCTCTTGTTTCCAAAAGCACGTAGGGATTTCTCCTTCTGAGTATCGGGATAAATATGCGGATTAGCATTATTTTGAAAGAAAATGAAATTTTTTTAAAAGAATGAATGGAACACTCCTTGTATAATAATGAAAATTTATGTAAAGGAGTGTTTTATATGACAGAGAAGGAAATGTATGCATTAATGAATGCAAATCCAGGATTTCATTTAGCGACTATGGATGGTGACCAGCCGAGAGTACGTGGGATGTTTCTGTTCCGTGCAGATGAAAATGGAATTATTTTTCATACAGCATCGACAAAAGATGTATATGCTCAGATACAGAAAAATCCAAAGGTAGAAATGTGCTTCTTTGGCGACGGTACACAGATTCGAGTAACCGGTGTGTTAGAGCAGATGTTTGATGATGAATTAAAGGAAGAGATATTTAATCATCCTTCTAGAAAGTTTTTACAGGCATGGAAGGAGAAAGGCATTGCTCATTTATTACAGATATTTAGAATGAAAAATTGTGAAGCTGTGACATGGACGATGGAAACAAATTTTGCAGAAAAAAAGCCAATAGTTTTATGCAAAGAATAAAAATCTTAAAAATATATTAAATTTTCTAAAAAGACGCCTTTAGGGCGTCTTTTTGATTGCAGCTTCGTTGCAAAACCTATTTTAAGATGATACAATACTGGCAAATAAATTTGAGGAAAGGAGCCAGTAATATGGAGAATATCTCTGAATATGAGGAACAACGCAGTAAGTTGGTTCCTGCTGCTTTTCAAGCTATGTTGGGAGCCACGAATGATTTAGTATTTATTAAAGATATGAATTTGATATATGTTGCTGCTTCTATGCCTTTTGTTAAGATGGCAGGAAAGAATAATCTGGATGAGGTTGTGGGAAAGAAAGATGCAGATATATTTGAGAGTGCAATGTTAGCAAAGAAATATGTTTTAGATGATTATAAGTTGTTTACGACTGGAGAGAATTTAGTGGATTATGTTGAGCCACTTCCAGATGATGATGATGATCAAGCGAGGTATGGTTCTACATCGAAATATATTTTGAAAGATGAGATGGGGAATAATATCGGTGTTTTAGGGATTACAAGAGATATTACACGTGATTATATGGCGCGTCAGAGATATCAGACGGAGCTTCAATATTTGTTTGCACTACCGGAAGATGCTTATGCAGTATCCTATATTGATGTGAATGATTGGCGCATTATTACACAACGTAGGCAGATGTTGAATGGAAGCTCGTTACATGAATGTGTTTCAGTGGAAGAATTGTGTGAAGCTGCGATTAAATCTATTGTGGACGATAATTGTAAAGCGGCAGAGTTTTATCGTAACTTTAATCCTCAATATTTAAAAGATGTGTATTCCAGTGGTAGAAATGATTTGTCCCTTGAATATCAGCGACGTTTGGTAGACGGTTCTGTACATTGGGTACATAGCGAAGTCAAATTTCTTACCAATGTGGATAGTGGTCATTTATGTGCCATTCTCTTTGCGAAGGATATTGATGCAGCAAAAGAAGCAGAACAAAAGCTGATAGATGATGCTACGCGTGATAGAATGACAATGTTATATAATCGTGAGACAACTATGGAATATATACAACGGATTATAGAGAATGATTCAGAACATCAGCATGCTTTGTTTATGATAGATGTGGATAATTTCAAAGGATTAAATGACACATTGGGTCATCAGACGGGGGATGAATTCCTTATAGAGTTGGCAAATGAACTAAGAAATATTTTCCGAGAAAGTGATGTTGTCGGTAGAATTGGTGGTGATGAGTTTTTTGCATTTATGAACAAAACGCCTGATGTTGACGTTGTGGAAAAGAAAGCGGAAGAAATGATTCATATTATTCGAAAAGTTTGTGCAAAGTATCCGTTGGTTAATTTGTCTGGAAGTATAGGTATCAGCCTCTATCCTACACATGGTGACTCTGTGGAGGAATTATACGCTAAAGCAGATGAGGCGTTATATCAAGCAAAGAGACAAGGAAAAAACCGGATTGTGATAGCAGAATGACTTTTTGTACTATTTAGTTACTGGAAAGAAAAAAGGAGAGGTGATATATACTTATGACAAGAGCTGTTTTGTTTGCATAGCACTGGCTATTGCAATGAAAATGAAAATTGTTATAGCCAATGCTATTCCTAAAAGAAATATGAATTTAGGAGGCAAACATGGGCTATATAAAAGCAGAAGAGATTCTGCCGATACACGTAATAGAATTAATACAGCAATATGTAGATGGACAAAATATCTATATTCCTAGAAAAATAGAAAATAAACAAAGTTGGGGAGCCAGTACAGAAACGAGAAAGGAATTGAATATACGAAACCAGCAAATTTATATGGATTATCTTGCAGGGGATGGAGTTTCAGAATTGGCATCCAGATATTATTTGTCAGAGAAAAGTATTCAACGTATTGTTAGAGAAAAACGAAAGAACCAGATGAGTCGGTATTAATCGGCTCATCTTTTTTTATAAAAAAGTATGAGGTGGATATTTGTACATAGAGATGTTATGGTAAAAGAAAGAATTATATTTACAAAAAGGAGAGATAAGATGTACCAGATAATAAAAAATTACAGAAATAATGATGAGCTGAGAAAAAGTTTTAATGAATTGGCAGGAAAGACATTTGGTCTCAATTTTGAAGATTGGTATCAGAATGGTTTTTGGGGAGAGAATTACATTCCGTATTCTATTGTTGAAGATGGAAAAGTGATTTCTAATGTGTCTGTTAATAAAACAGATATGCTGCTTGATGGCGAAGTGAAGCATTTTTTGCAGCTGGGAACGGTTATGACGGATAAAACGTATAGGAATCAGGGACTTAGCAGAGAAATTATGGAGGAAATTGAGAAAGATTATAAGGATAAAGTGGATGGAATATATCTTTTTGCGAGTGATAGTGTGCTTACATTTTATCCGAAGTTCGGTTTTGAGAAGTCCGTAGAATATATATATTCGAAGCCGGTGTCCATTAGTGGAAAATGTCAGTTGGAACAAGTGATTATGGATAATCCGATTGCGTGGAAACAGTTGGAACATGTGATGAACAATAATGTGTATCATGGCAAATTTGACATGGTAAATAACAATGAACTTGTAATGTTCTATGTAACCAAATTCATGCAGGAATGTGTGTATTATCATAGTCAGACCGGGACGTATGTGATTGCAGAAATAGAAGGTGAGGATGCATTTATTCACAATGTTTTTTCTGAAAAGCTTGAAGAGCTGGATGAGGTAATTGCATTATTAGGAGCGGATGTAAAAAATGTTACCCTTGGATTTGTTCCAAGGGAAGCGAATGAATATAATAGGATAGAATATCATGAAGAAGATTGTACCTTTTTCATAAAAGGGGAAGCAATGCAAGTGGTTTTAAATGAAAAATTGAGAATTCCGTCTTTGTCGCATGCGTGATAAAAGGAAGGGGAAAATAAGTTCTCTATTCTCACATGATTCTGAATAAAGAGCAAGTAGCTTCAAAGAAAAGTTGCTTGCTTTTTACGTGTTCAAAGTCAATTGTTTCAAAAACATGACTAAAGTCATATTCAAAATAGTTCTTTTTTCATTGCAGAAGGGCTATCGAATAAGGAGATTGCTAATCGATTTTTTATCACAGAAGGAACGGTGAAGAATTATATTACTTCTATCTTGGCAAAGGAAAATTTATCTCACAGAACTGCGTTGGCAGTGTATTATTTGACTGGGAAGAAGCAGGGAGAGTAAGGAATATGAATTTTCAGCATATGTCATAATTGCCATTTTTTTCTAGAATGTATATAATAGTATGTAGTATATGAGAACCCAGTATATGAGAAGAGGTTGTTGCGATGGGATATTCAAGGATAAAAAAAGCAGATATAGGCGATAAGCTACAATATCTTGTGCGAGATTTTAATGATAATACCATTCGTTTTGTGGTGCGATATCCGGGGCGCGTTGCATCGGATATTTTGCGTGTGGCTACGAAGACGGTGGTTGACAGTGTGGATATCTTACACGCATCCTTTGTGGCGAATGATTCGGATGCCTATTGGGAAGTTCATGATGATTATGAAGAAAAGGATTATTTTCAAATCATAGAAACCAAAGAGGATGCGTTAGAAGCAGCCGATACATATGCCTTAATGTCCTTGCAACCAAAGGATAAAACAAAACTTCGCTGTTATTTGGTGCGAGGAAACAAAGAGAATGTTATTGTGATACTTATCAGTCATCTCTGTGTAGATGGTATAGACGGAAAGTATTTGTTTGGAAAGGTTATAGAAGCATATAATGACATCTTAGAAAAAGGAACGGCAAAAGGTGTTGCGATAAAGGACGGAAAACGTGATGCAATGCAGATATATGATAATATAAGTAAAAAGGATTATCGCTTTTTGATGAAAAATCCAATTTCTAAGATAAAGTCAGAGTTTCCGTATCCTACAAAGGAAGCAGGGAAACCGCATCTTGTAAAGGTTAATATTCCGACGGAAACAATGAAAAAAGTAATAGGACGTCTAGATTTAAAAGAGATAACATTAAATGATTTGTTGATTACCTCTTGTTATTATGCGTATGCATCTATGCCGAACAAAAATCCTGGAGAGCCAATGAGTATTCTTTCTATGATTGATTTGAGGAGACATTGTACCGGTAGAGATTCAGAGGGAATTTCAAATATGACAGGAGCGTTACCAACTACATTACCAATCGGGTTGAGAGAGAGTTTTGGTATTACATTAGATAAGATTGCTGCACAGACAAAAGCGATTAAAGATAATCCACTTGCCGGTTTGGAAGGAATGCCAATTTTGCACGGCGCTGCCAAGAACCTACCGATGAAACTATTATTACCGCTTGCAAGTAAGGTTTATGACAGTTTTTCAATTGGCCTTACCAATCTCGGAAATATGGCGAATGATTTTTTGTCGTTAGGTGGTATGAATCCTGATTTTGGATTGTTTGGTGGGCCTATGAATAAGAAACCGGGTATGCAGGTATCTGCAGTGAGTATTGGTGGAAGTTGTACACTTTGTATTGTGGTGGAGTGTACTGATTCGGATGCAGAAATACTTCAGATTATGCTTGAAAGAATGGCGGGAGAAGTAGGAAGTTATACGTTGTTTTGATTTGTATAAGTTTTGGTTTGGTTAACTGGAAGTTGTTTGTTGTGTATATTAGAACCGCTTGTTTTTCAAGCGGCTCTTTTTCCTTTTGTAGAAAAAAGTGTCTGAGTATGCTACAATACTTTCAGAATTTATATGATTTTGATAGAAAATAGGTAAAGATTATGACATATAATGAAGCAATGCAATATATGGAACAAGTTCAAAAGAAGGGTAGCATTTTGGGTTTAGGTCCGGTGAAAATGCTGTTAGAACGATTGGGAAATCCACAGGATAAACTTTCGGTTATTCATGTGGCAGGAACGAATGGAAAAGGAAGTATATGTACTTTTTTGGAGAGTATGTATGTGGAAGAAGGTAAACGTGTAGGGAGATATATCTCACCGACCATTCATTGTTATCTGGAACGTTTTCAAATTAATGGAAACTATATGGAAGAAGACACATTTGCGAAGATATTAGCAGAGGTGATAAACGTTTTGGATGAGATGGAAGCAGAACAACAACCACTTCCTACTGCATTCGAGGTAGAGACGGCAATTGCGTTTTTATATTTTTTGTATGAACATGTAGACATTGTGATTTTGGAAACTGGAATGGGTGGCAGATTAGATGCAACCAATGTGGTGGCAAAACCATTGTGTACAGTCTTTGCTTCCATTGGAATGGATCATATGCAGTTTCTTGGTGACACTGTTGAGAAGATTGCTTATGAGAAAGCGGGAATTATGAAGGCCGGATGTCCGGTAGTGAGTTATCCGAATTCGTTAGAAGTGATAAATGTATTGAAAAATGAATTTTGTTTGCATAACACAGATGAAACATCACAAGAACAACAGATGCGTGGTCAATTCACTGAAATTTCTAAGGATGATGTTTCGATTGTATCTGAAACGCTAGAGGTCAGTCGCTTTATTTATAAAGGTGAAGAATATGAAATTGGAATGTCGGGAAGATATCAGATATACAATGCGGTTACAGCAATTGAAACGAAGTTATTGTTGGACGGAAGTTTGGTAAAATCCGGAATGAAAAGGGCAACTTGGTCGGGGCGTTTTGAAAAAATCTCAGATAACCCACTATTTATAAGGGATGGAGCACATAATGTGGATGGTGTTATGGCCCTCAAAGAGAGCTTGCAAAAGCATTTTACAAACCATCGTATTATCTTTATAATAGGAGTATTAGGGGATAAAGAGTATGAACGTATGATGGAAGTTCTTTGTCCTATGGCGGAGCAAATATTTACTATTACACCGCCGGTGGAACGCGGTCTTTCCGGTGATGTTTTGTGTGAGTGTGTTAGGAAATACTGTCCGCAAGTGAAGGCCTGCGCCGACGTTGAGCAGGCGATTAAGTGTGCAAAGAACGCATATTCAGATTGTATTGCAAAGGATGAACAAGCTGTAATAGTTGCTTGGGGTTCCTTGTCATATATTGGTCAGATATGCATATGACATAAAGAATATGAAAATTAGTAGGTTAGAAATGGAACGTATTGATAGAATTCAGAATCACCCACTGTATGTAATGAATCAGCAGAGGATTAATGAACTAGAGCAAAACAGAATATTTTGTTGCCATGGTGTGAATCATTCCCTGGATGTAGCACGTATCTTTTACATTTTGGTATTAGAGCAGGGACTTTCCTATAAGAAAGATATTATCTATGCGACGGCACTTCTTCACGATATTGGAAGAGGTTTGCAGTATATGGAAAATGTGTCTCATCATGAGACGGGAGCCCGATTGGCCCAAGAAATCTTAAATGATTGTGATTTTGTCGAGGATGAAATTGCAATGATTGTGGAAGCAATTGCGGGTCATCATACGGGTAATGCATACTTGCAAGATGGAATTTCTGTACAGGTGGATGATGCTGTCAAGGAAGATAATATATTGTTTACGGATTTGTTTTATAAAGCAGATAAACTTAGCAGGAATTGTTTTGATTGTAAGGCACAAGAAGAATGTTATTGGTCACAAGAAAAAAGAAATCTACAAATTAGGTATTAGATAATATAACCAATTACATCTTCCACTAGTTTTATGTGCAAAAATTTTTGCTTTTTCTGGTAGTGAAAGCAAGGGAATGTCAAACATGCGAAAGGAATGTAATATGATTATCGGAAATAAAGAATTTGATTTGGAACATCATTTTTACATGATGGGAATACTGAATGTTACGCCGGATTCCTTTTCGGATGGTGGAAGGTACACTAACTTGGATGATGCACTTTTTCAAGCAGAGAGTATGATTCGTGATGGCGCAGACATATTGGATGTGGGTGGTGAATCTACACGACCGGGACATGAAAAGATTACAGATGCAGAGGAGATAGAAAGAATATGTCCCATTATTGAAGGGATTAAGAACAGATTTGATATTTCAATTTCTTTGGATACATACAAATCAGAAGTTGCAAAAGCTGGAATTACAGTTGGTGCTGATATGATTAATGATATCTGGGGTTTGAAATGGGATAAGAATATGGCAGACGTGATTGCAAAAACAGGAGTGGCATGCTGTTTGATGCACAATCGTGAGGATTCCGATTATGAAGATTTGATGACGGATATATTGAAAGATATGCAGGAAAGTGTTGATATTGCAACGAAAAACGGTATTGAAGCATCGAAGATTATGCTTGATCCGGGAATTGGGTTTGCAAAAGATTTGAATCAGAACTTAGTGGTTATGAATAATTTAGCACAGTTGAAGAAGTTGGGATATCCAATTTTGCTTGGAACATCAAGAAAGTCGATGATAGGATTGACACTTGATTTACCTGTAAATGAAAGAGAAGAGGGAACGATAGCAACTTCGGTTATGGGATTGATGACAGGTTGTTCTGTTTTTAGAGTACATGATGTAAAGAAAAATCTTCGTGCATTACGAATGACTGAAGCAATCATGAAAGCGTAGATTTTTCGGAGTTAAAGGATGATTTTTATGCGGCAGATGGTGAAGCTGTTGTATATGTAAAGTGGGTAGATGGTGAGATTTCTGTTCAGCTTTTGAATGTCTATGATAAAGTGGAAAGTGAAATTATCACGCAATAATTATGATAAAAACGATATTAGGTACTTGAAAAAATATATGTATTTTTGATAGTTAACATATAGAAGTGGGAGAATGTGAATGGATCAGATTATTATTAAAGATTTGGAATTATTTGGATATCATGGAGTATTTGAGGAGGAGGCTTTTTTAGGACAGAAATTTGTTGTTACGGCAGTGTTGAATCTTAGCACAAGAAAAGCAGGAAAAACAGATGATTTACAACAATCTCTTGACTATGGTGTGGCTTGTCAGTTAATTAAAAAGATTGTTAAGACAGAGCGTTATCAATTAATAGAACGTTTGGCAGAAGAGATAGCGGAGCAATTGTTATTGACATTTACCATGTTGCAGAGTGTGGAGATTACAGTGAAGAAACCGTGGGCACCGGTGTTGATGACAATGGATACGGTTGCAGTTACTATTAAACGCGGTTGGCACAAAGCATATCTTTCGATTGGTTCTAACATGGGTGATAAAGAAGGTTATTTAGATTTTGCGATTGACCAGTTGAATGCATTATCGGATACTAAAGTGACTGCAGTTTCGGATTTTATCGTGACAGAACCTTATGGTGGTGTGGAACAAGATGACTTTTTGAATGGTGCATTGGAAATTGAGACCTTAAAGACACCGGAAGAACTTTTGGAAACGGCACTAAGCATTGAGAAGGAAACCGGAAGAGAACGATTGATTCATTGGGGACCGAGAACTTTGGATATTGATATTTTATTCTATGATGATGAGATTATAATGACGGACAGTCTAAAGGTTCCGCATGTGGAAATTCCGAAACGCCAATTTGTATTAGAACCACTTTCGACTATAGCACCTTATTATATGCATCCGGTGTATCATAAGTCGGTACAGGAGATGTTGGAGAAGTTGCAGGAAAGAGGTTGTTAAAAGTGCGTGATACGAATGCTTGAAGTCGGTGGTGGCATAAGCGGAGAATGTAAGATGACTAAAACTTAACATAGGTAATTGCGAAACTCACAAAAACTTAACATACAATGAGGAGAATAACCATGATACAGGATTTGAGTATTACAAGAGAAGAAATCGATGCAGTTGATAAGCAGATTGTAGAATTGATAGAGAAGAGAATGGATTTGGCATTGGAAGTTGCAAAATACAAGATGTCAACGGGTAAACCAATCTATGATAGAGAAAGAGAGCTGCAGAAATTAGAAAAGCTTGGTGGATTAGCTAGTACTGAGTTTAATTCCAAGATGATTCAGGAATTGTTTTTGCAGATTATGACTGGTTCGAGACGTTACCAATACAGTGTGATTGGGGATCAGGACCATGTCATAGATGATATGTTTGCATCCGTGGATGAATTGGAAATTAGTCCACAAACGAAGGTGGTTTATGCAGGGGTGCCGGGAGCATTTGCTGAGGCTGCAATGGTGGCATATTTCGGTGACGACATTGATGGCAGTAACGTAAAGGAATTCTACGAGGTGGCACAGATGGTGTCTGAGGGGAAAGCAGATTATGGTGTTCTTCCAATTGAGAATTCTTCTGCAGGATTTGTTAGTGGAATTTATGATTTGTTAGAACGTTATCAGTTATCTATTGTAGGGGAACAGATGGTGCAGGTAAATCAATGTTTGTTGGGTATTCCGGGAACGGATTTATCTAAGGTTCAGACTGTATTTTCACATCCACAGGGACTATTGCAGGCAAAGGAATATCTGGAAGACAAGGCTTGGAAACAGATTAGTATGAGTAATACAGCATTAAGTGCTAAGAAAGTACATGATGATGGCGATATGACACAGGTTGCTATTGCAAGTGAAAGAGCATCTCAGTTATATGGACTTTCTGTTTTGAATCCACAGCTTAATATGTCCAATAATAATACTACACGTTTTGTGATAGTCTCCAATAAGAAAGAGTATGTAAAGAAAGCGAATAAGGTTAGTATTTCATTTGCGCTTTCACACGAATGTGGTAGCTTGTATAACATTTTGGCTCACTTTATTTTTAATAATGTGAATATGACGAGTATAGAATCGATTCCTTTGACTGGGAAACAATGGGAATACTGTTTCTTTGTAGATTTTGAGGGTAATTTAAGTGATAATGAAGTGAAGAACGCATTAAAGGGGATTATGGCAGAAACGGATGAATTCAGAATACTAGGATGTTTTGTTTCTGAAAAATAAGATACTAAAAAGGATAAATGTTTGGTTCGGGAAGAAGGTATTATAGGTTGATAATGGTAGAGTAGTATGAAACGGAGGGATCTACACATGGTATATAAGACATTTGCGGCAATTGATGTTGGTTCAAGTGGTGTATCTATGAAGATTTTTGAGATTACAACTCGTAAGGGATATCGTCAGATTGATTATGTGTCTAATATAATTGAATTGGGTTCGGATACTTATGCGAATGGGTATATTTCGCAGGAATCGGTAGAACGACTTTGCGATATTTTGCTTGGCTTTATGAAGAAAATGAGGGAGTATGACACAGTAGATTATTGTGCTTATGCCACTAGCGCGATTCGTGAGGCTAAAAATAATATGATGGTATTGGATTTAATTAAAATGCGAACAGGGCTTACTGTACAGATTTTAAGTAATTCTGAACATCGATTTCTCATGTACAAAGGATTGGCTGTGAAAGCAGATTATTTTGATAAGATTGTGGAGAAGAATACAGCGATTGTAGATCTTGGTGCAGGAAGTATTCAGATTTCTCTTATGAATAATGGGAAGTTGACTGCGACACAGAATATTCCAATCGGTGCGCTCCGTGTGAGAGAACGCTTGAAAACGCTTCGTTTTGGTAATGCGCAATTAGTGCATGTGATGGAAGAGTTGATTGCCAACGAGATTGATACATTTCAACATTATTATCTGAGAGAGAAAGAAATTAAGAATATTATTGCGATTGGTGACGAGATTCAGAATTTGATTCGTATTGTTCCGGAGTTATCTATTAAAGATAATATTAATGAAGAACAGTTAAATGCAATTTTTGATAAACTGATCAGTACGAGTGTGATGGATTTGGCTATGGAATATAAGATTCCTTATGAGCGTGCCACACTCTTGTTGCCAGCAGTTATTATTTACGATATTTTCTTAAGACGGGCAAAGGCAGATTTGATATGGACTCCGAGTATTGATTTGTGTGATGGTATTATTGTAGAAGAGTTAGAGCGTTCCAAAAAGTTGACTTTTGAACGTAACTTCGAAGATGATATCCGTTCTTCTGTATTTCAGATTGCGAAAAGATATCGTTGTAATAATTTGCACAATCATAATGTTACAAAGATTGCTTGCCAAATTTTTGATAAGACAAAGAGAATACATGGGCTGAAAGAGAAACAAAGATTGCAACTTGAAATTGCGGCAACACTTCATGATTGCGGCAAATTTATTAATATGAATAATGCAACATTTAATTCTTACTCTATTATTATGTCAACTGAAATAGTAGGTTTGTCGCATAAGGAAAGGGAAGAGATAGCCAATATTGTGCGTTATAATGCACAGCAATTACCGGATTATGATGAGTTATCAGGGTCGATTGGGGATTGTGATTATATGACGATTGCTAAATTGGCTGCAATTCTTAAAGTTGCCAATGCCATGGATCGTTCCCATAAACAAAAGGCGAGTGAATATAGTATGGCGGTGAAAGAAAAGCAGTTAATCATTACAGTTGATACTTTGGATGATTTGGCGTTAGAAAGAGGATTGTTTAAGGATAAAGCAGAATTTTTCCAACGGGTATATGGTATCGAACCGGTGTTGAAGCAGAAAAGGAGTATGTAGATATGAAAGAAAAAAGTAAGTTTTTAAAGCCGGAATATCTGGAAAACAGAGAACTTTCCTGGCTTCAATTTAATAAACGTATTTTGGCAGAAGCGAAGGATAAGAGTATTTTATTGTTTGAACGAATGAAGTTCCTTAGTATTTCTGCATCTAATTTGGATGAATTTTTTATGATTCGTATTGCGTCATTGATGGATATGGTGCATGCAGGATATAACAAGAAAGATATAGCTGGCATGACGGCACAGCAACAGTTAGATGTAATTATTCCGGAGACCAAGGAGTTTATGACGGATCAGTATACTACATATAACCGGGCATTGTTACCTCGGTTGGAGAAGTGTGGACTTCATATTATTCGACATCATGAGGATTTAACGGAACAGCAGGCGGAGTATGTGGATGAGTATTTTAAGAGGAATGTATATCCGGTACTAACTCCAATGGCAGTAGACCAATCAAGACCATTTCCGTTGATTCAGAATAAGACGTTGAACATTGGGGCGTTGATTAAAGATAAGAAGAATAAAGATGTTGTGGATATTGCAACTGTTCAAGTTCCAAGTGTGCTTTCGAGAATTGTAGAAATTCCATCTGATAATGAAGGTGTGAAAACAATCATTTTATTGGAAGAAGTGATTGAGCGCAATTTAGATAAATTGTTCCTTAATTACACCATTTTGAGTGCACATCCGTATCGTATTATGAGAAATGCAGATTTGACTATTGATGAAGATGATGCAGCGGACTTGTTGAAGGAAATCGAGAAACAGATTAAGAAACGTCAATGGGGGGAAGTAATCCGATTAGAGGTTGCTGATACTATGGATAAGCGTTTGCTTAAGAAACTGATGGAGCAATTAAATGTAGGAGAAACGAATCTTTATAAGATAAAAGGACCTTTAGATTTAACGTTCTTAATGAAAGCTTATGGTTTGGATGGATTTGAAGAGTATAAGCTTCCCAAATTCGTACCACAACCTGTTCCGGGAATTGAGAGAGAACGGGGGATTTTTGAGCAAATTCAGGAAGGTGACATTTTATTACATCATCCGTATTATGAATTCACACCAGTCATTGATTTCATTTCTCAGGCGGCGAATGATCCAAACGTATTGGCAATCAAGCAGACATTATATCGTGTGAGTGGTAACTCGCCAATTGTTGCATCACTTGCGCGAGCAGCAGAGAATGGTAAACAGGTTACGGTTCTTGTGGAGTTAAAGGCTCGATTTGATGAGGAAAATAATATTGTATGGGCAAGAAAACTGGAGAAAGCAGGATGTCATGTAATATATGGTTTGGTAGGCTTGAAAACACACTCTAAGATTGCGTTGGTGGTCCGTCGTGAGGAAGATGGTATTCGAAGATATGTACATTTGGGAACCGGTAATTACAATGATGTAACGGCGAAATTGTACACGGACATGGGATTACTTACCTGTAATGATGCAATTGGTGAAGATGCTACAGCAGTATTCAATATGTTGTCAGGATATTCTGAACCACCGGCTTGGAATAAATTGATGGTTGCACCGATTTGGTTGAAGGACCGTTTCCTGAAATTGATTGACCGAGAGGCTGAGAATACAAGAAAGGGTAAGCCGGCAAAGATTATTGCGAAGATGAACTCCCTTTGTGATCCAATGATTATTGAAGCATTATACAAAGCGAGTGCTGCAGGTGTGCAGATTGATTTAATTATAAGAGGTATCTGTTGCCTGAAAGTTGGAATTCCCGGTATATCTGAGAATATTCACGTACGTTCAATTGTAGGCAATTTTTTGGAACATTCCAGAATCTTCTATTTTTATAATGATGGATTTGAAGATGTATATATGGGTAGTGCGGATTGGATGCCTCGTAACTTGGATAAACGTGTGGAGATTACATTCCCTGTAGAGGATGATAAGTTGAAGCAAGAAGTGATTCGTATTTTGCAATTACAACTTGATGATACCTTGAAAGCTCATATTTTACAACCGAATGGAAGAGAATATGAAAAACAGGATTTACGTGGTTTGGATAAAATTGCAGCACAGGATGAATTTTGTAAGCAGGCAATGAAAAAGAAATCTAAGATAAATGAAGATGTGATTAAAACAGTTTTTGAGCCGGCATTTCATAAGATAAATTGATAAAATATAATATGGAACAGAGTAATATTTTTGTCTTAATCTAATCTTTTAAAAATATTATGATTTTATTTCAGAAAGTCCTTGACTTTAGTGAATGTATGTGTTAGTCTGTTTAAGTCGTGTGACAGATAACAACAAAGTAGAGTATCCACTCTCACCTTAGCGCATGAGGCGACTCGGGTTAAATATTAGATGATTTTATTTTGAGTTCTAATAGAAGTGGATAGTTTTGCTGTTCACTTCTTATTTTTTATAACATTTATTATTGGAGGTACAAAGCCATTAGCGAGTTAATGATTAATGAGCAGATTCGTGATAAGGAAGTTCGATTGATTGGTTCTGATGGAGAACAGTTGGGAATTATGTCAGCAAAGGATGCTATGAAATTGGCAAAGGAAGCTGAGCTTGACTTAGTAAAGATTGCACCAACTGCAAAGCCACCTGTATGTAAGATTATCGATTATGGTAAATACCGTTACGAGCTTGCTAGAAAAGAGAAAGAAGCAAAGAAAAAGCAGAAGACAATTGATATCAAAGAGGTTCGTTTATCACCTAATATTGATACTAACGATTTGAATACAAAGGTGAACCAGGCAAAGAAATTCTTGGCTAAGGGTGACAAGGTAAAGGTTACTTTGAGATTTCGAGGAAGAGAGCTTGCACATGTGAATTCAAGTAAAGTTATCTTGGATGATTTTGCAAAGCAGTTAGAGGATGTTGCAGTAATAGATAAGCCTGCAAAGTTCGAAGGTAGAAGCATGATTATGTTTTTATCAGAGAAGAAGTAATAATTACGTTATATGCTGGAACATGGTTCCGATTATATAAGAGATAACAGACATTTAAGGAGGAAATAACAATGCCAAAATTAAAAACTAACAGAGCAGCAGCTAAGCGTTTTAAGAAAACAGGAACTGGTAAATTAAAGAGAAGTAAAGCTTACAAGCGTCATATCTTAACCAAGAAGACTACTAAGAAGAAGAGAGATCTTAGAAAAGCAACTATGATGGATAAGACAAATGAGAAGGTAATGAAGAAGATTTTACCTTATCTATAAGATTGATTGAATTAGGAGGAAATAGAAATGGCAAGAGTTAAAGGCGGTTTAGGCGCAAAGAAGAGACATAACAGAGTATTAAAGCTCGCAAAAGGTTATAGAGGAGCAAGATCTAAACAGTATAGAGTAGCAAAGCAGTCAGTTATGAGAGCACTTACTTCTTCATATGCTGGTAGAAAGCAGAAGAAGAGACAGTTCAGACGTCTTTGGATCGCTCGTATCAATGCAGCAGCTAGAATGAACGGTTTATCATACAGCAAGTTCATGTACGGCTTAAAGTTAGCTGGTGTTGATATGAACAGAAAGATGCTTGCTGAGTTAGCAGTTTCTGATGCAGAAGGTTTTGCTAAATTAGTAGAGGTTGCTAAGGGCAAATTAGCTTAATTATAGTTAATATTACGGGTATACCGTTTATATGAGTTGAGGGAGAAATGGGACAGGCATCTTGTGTGTCTGTTCCGAACTCTCAAACTTAAATAAAAAATGCATTTTACTATTGCATTTTCTTTGAAAAAGTAGTAATCTATATAAGGTTCTTATTTGAGTTCTGTTTGGATAAGAACAACATATAATTGAATATGCGGAAGTGCTGGAACTGGCAGACAGGCTAGACTAAGGATCTAGTGGTAGTAATACCGTGAGGGTTCAAGTCCCTTCTTCCGCAGCTGAAAGCCTTGTAGGTATCGCATCTGCAAGGTTTTTTCTTTGTTCATTTCTGTAATATCTAAGAGAATGATTATCTTTTCACTCGCAAGACTTCTATCAGCAAAATAACGGATATAACGTGTTTAAGAAATGGAGGAAAATGCGTATGATGAGTAAAAAATTATCACTGAAAACCCCTACTTCTCTTATTGTATCAGAGTGCTTTGAAGAGTATATTAATAAGTGCTCAATCAAAAATTTATCACCCGAAACGATTAAGTTGTATCGAAATCAGTTTAATATATTTTATAGAACCCTTGATGATAAGGATAAGTTGATAGAAGATATAACAATTAAGGATGTAGAACGATTTATATTGACGGAACGAAAAAATGAAACCTGTAATGATATAACCATCAACTCCTATCTTCGAGGAGTTCGTGCATTTCTCTACTATGCTATGGAAGAAAATCTTCTTCAATCATTTAAAATTACTATCCCAAAAGTAACAAAAGAAATAAAGGAAACCTATCTTGATAGTGAACTAGCGGTATTGCTGAAAAAAACAAATTTAAGAAAAGTCAGTTTTACTGAGTATAAGATGTGGGTATTTTCTAATTATTTACTAGCGACGGGTAATCGTCTTTCTTCAGCCTTATCAATTCAGACAAAGGATTTAGATTTTGAAAATCGTTTGATTCAAGTCAATAAGACTAAAAATCGAAAAGCTCAGATTATTCCGATGTCTGATACTTTATATTCGATTCTAAAAGAGTATTTGAAATATCGTAAAGGCAACGATGACGATTATCTATTCTGTAATACGAGAGGTGGAAGAGGGGTGTAGATTGAGGTTGAAACGATATTTGAGTGTTTTAGCTAATTTGGAATTGAGAAAGCAGTATTTTGGATTTTAGTTAAAGGAATAGTAATGTAGTGGTAGCATATATAAGAGAGCTTTGAAAACAAAAAGGTGTAGAATACTATTGTATTTTTGTCACGATTATTGTATAATAATCGTGACAAAAACAAGGAAGGTGGTATTATGGCAAGTGGTATTTATACAGAAATTAAAAAGAGAATAGAATTAGCAGAGGAAGGGTGTATTTTTGTTACATCCGATTTTGGAGATATTGCCAATAATACAACAATAAGGAAATGTCTTGGAAGACAAGTTGAGGAGCAATCTATCAGAAGGGTATTGGATGGTGTTTATGAGAAGCCGATATATAGTAAACTGCTTGGTGAATATGTTCCTACTAATCCAGAAGCAGTAGCCTATGCTATAGCAAAAAACTTTCGTTGGACGATTGCACCATGTGGAGATGTTGCATTGAATAAATTAGGGTTGTCCACACAGGTTCCTGTTGTTTGGTCTTATATTAGTGATGGACCGTACAGGGAATATGAATGGGATAATATCACACTTTCATTTAAACATCGTGCCAATCGCGAAATTTCTTTTATGTCAGAGGAGACAATACTAGTGATTGAAGCATTGAAAACACTAGGAAAAGAACGTATTGACGAAAATGTTATTTTAAAGCTGAAGAATCAATTATCGGAACAACACAAAACAAGGATATTAGCGGATGCGTTAGGAGTAAGTGAATGGATATATGCCATAATTAGAAAGGTGTGTGTAGAGGGATGAAAATGGTTGCTAAATTACCAGAAAAGGATAGAACAGAACTATTTCAAGCAACTGCAATAGCAATGGGATTATTGCCGAAAGTGGTGGAAAAGGATTTCTGGGTATGTTATATGCTAGACCATCTTTTTCATACCTGTAAATATAAGAAAGCGTTTGTTTTTAAAGGTGGAACAAGCCTGTCGAAAGCATATCATGTCATTGAAAGATTTTCAGAGGATATAGATTTGATTTTAGATTGGCGAGAATTGATTAACGATGGTGAGAATCCTTGGGAGGAGAGGTCTAACAGAAAGCAAGACTTGTTTAATAAGCAGATGAATTTTGATGCTGTACGGTTTTATAAAGAAGACCTTGTGCCACAATTAAACAAAGAATTACAGGAAGAATTAGGCGAGGGAGAGTGGGTTTCGGTTGATTCAACGGATGAGATGGTTGTGAACTTTTATTATCCACAGATATTTGAAACTGAGTATTTGCGTTCTGCTGTAAGGCTAGAAATTGGTCCTTTGGCAGAATGGATACCCTCCCATGAAACTAGTATTGTTTCATTTGCAGCAGAGAAATATCCGGCATTGTTTTCTCAGAAAGAAACAGAGGTGTTGACGATAGATGCGGAACGTACATTTTGGGAAAAGTTGACAATATTACATAAGTTGGCGCATTTTCCGGAAGGAAAAGTATTACCATCAAGATATGCAAGACATTTATATGATGTATATAATCTAGGGAATTCTTGGGTGAAAGAGAGCGCCTTTAGAAGAAAAGAGTTGCTAGAAAAAGATGTAGCATTTAAACAGAAATTCTACTATGCAAAAAGTGCACATTATGAAACTGCTACATTAAGTAGTATTGTACTTGTGCCAGAGCAAAGAATACATAAAGCCTTACAGGATGATTATAAGGCGATGCAAAATATGATATATGGTAGCATGCCGGAATTTGAAGAGATTCTGGGTTTTCTTGAAATATTGCAAGAGGAGATACATGGTTTAAAAGATGTTTCTTTAGACGAATTTGGAACTGCAATGGAAGATGGTCGCTTAACAGAACCTTCAGACGGGAAGAAATACAATTTGAGGGAGGCGATTCGTACTTCTGAGGAATTAGGCAGGCCATTGACGAATGATGAGATGAAACAGTTTGAAGTGTAATACGAGGTGTATGACTATAAAAGGTGGAGTGAAGATGAGTAACTTAAGTATTTCTTTTGAAGAATTGAAAAATAATTTACTGAAAGATATTGAATTTAAAGTCGAGTATGAAAGATTAAAACCAGAATATGATGCAATGCAACAATTTTCAAAAACAAGAAAAATATATCACAGAAGGCGAGAAAGGCAATAGATGAAATTATTGTTGATTTTTACAGGAATCATCAGGAAGAGAAACTGAAACAGGAATCAGAAATAACCCTTTTTGATATATTTCCGAAATGGCTAGATTATAAGCAGGTACACACAGATTCTACATCATATATCCAAAGAATTGCATTGGAATGGAAACGCTTTTATACAAAAGAAACAGAGTTAATCCATATGCCCCTTAAGAATATGACGCAATTATACCTTGATACATGGGCGCATGGAATGATTAAAAGGTATAATATGACTAAGAAGATGTACAATATTTGATATGATATGTGAGCAACATGAAAAGAAAGAAGTATTTAAAAATAAGATTGTAGAGAAACGACTACAACAGAAGAATTTGAAAAAGGTGGTTAATTACAATGTGAAGCACACCACCTATTTCAACAAAGAAGAATACATTTTGTATAGTTTGCCAATCGTAACCAACTTTGCAAATTAGACAAAAAGAATAGAGTATTTTGTAGGTACAGACGGAAAAGAGTATAATTTGGAAACGGGTGCGGTTCGTACAGATGAAAGCATTGAAAAAAGTGCGGTTTCTAGTTTGAAGCGTACAAAGAAGAAAATCTATGAATATGCGTTCGCAAATGATTGGAGTGGTGGTTGGTTCTTCACAATCACTTTTGACCCTGAACAAGTTGATAGTCTTAACTATGAAGATTGTTATAATCGTGTCTATCAGTTCTTAAAGAATGTGAAAGACCAAAACCCAGATTTTAAATATCTATTTGTTCCAGAGTTGCACAAGAGCAAGCGTTGGCATTTTCATGGGATTGGTGTAAATTGTCACAAGTTGAAATTTGAAAAGAGTGGAATTGTTAAGAATGGCAAAGAAATTTACAACATCAACAAGCGTAGTTTCAAATATGGTTTCACTACCGCCACCAAAATAGAAAGCACCGAAAAAGTGAGCAACTACATCAAAAAGTACATAACCAAAGAACTAATAACCATGTCCAAAGGACAGCACCGATATTTGTACAGCAAGAACCTAGCCAAGCCAGAAAGTGAAACACTATTTGAAGAAGATTTAAAATTTATGGAGTTGCTTCTTTCCAAGAATAAAGACCTTGTGAAGATTAAAAAGGTAAAAGATGAAGAGAGTGGAATTGAAACAACTTACATCACGATTAAGAAAAGTGAATAAATTTGATTGCTCATCTTGGAAAGCGTGATATAATGAACGAAGAAAATTATGATTTGGAGGTAAGCAAATGAATATAGCAGTTTTTGCTTCGCATGGTGGTAGTGACTTACAAGCAATTATTGACGGTTGTAAAAATAATATGATAGAGGCTAATGTTTCAGTAGTTATTAGTAATAATGGTAGTTCAATGGCTTTACAAAGAGCAAATAATGAAAATATACCTTCATATCATCTTAGTGCCAAAAAGTCTGGAAGTGAAGAAGCGTTAGCAGTTGAAATACTTGATGTATTAGAAAAATACAATATTGATATGATATTTTTAGCAGGATATATGAGAATGTTACATATATCAATTCTAGAAAAATATGATAACAGAATTTTTAATATACACCCTGCATTACTTCCTAAGTTTGGTGGTAAAGGTATGTATGGAATGAATGTTCATACTGCGGTTATAGAAGCAAAGGAAAAAGAGACAGGCGTTACAATTCATAGAGTTAGTGCTGAATATGATAGTGGAGAAATTGTTGCTCAAACAACTGTTCCAGTATTAGAAAATGATACACCAGAAGAACTAGGTGCAAGAGTATTAGAAAGAGAACATGAATTTTTAGTAGAAGTAATATCTGATATTGCAAATGGGAAGATTTGCTTAGGATAGGTCAGCGGAAGTTTGTTACACTTTTGTTACACTTGAAGATGATGTGCTGAAAAGCCCCTTTCTATCGTGTTTTTTTAGGAACAAATTCATTCAAGTCCCATCTTCCGCAGATTAAGAATGAGAGAAGCAGTGCTTGGGTTATTTTTATTGTGTGGAAGCATCTTAACGCTCGGTTCAAGGTCTATTTTTATCGTTTATAGTTTGAAACAGGATGGAAGTGATAGGGATAGTATGGTAAAATCAAAACACTAGAATATTGGATTTGGTGGTGAGAATAGATGGAATGGATAAACATTTTTGGTGCTGTGTTTATAACGGTAATTATGGTGCCCAATATTATTTATGCATTAAAATGTAAAGATGGTTTTGAGAATAAGTGGAATAATAGAGGGGTTGAAATTATAGAACAGATAGGTAGATTTGGTTGCTTCGGTTTTATGATTATTAATATCCCCGGAACCTGGTTTGGTTGGTGGTCTGATGAAGCCTTTGCCGTCTATCTAATAGTAAATAGTGTTTTAATTATAACGTATTGTGTGATATGGATTATTTGTTTTCGGAAGAACACAATTTTCAGAGCATTGGCATTGTCTGTTATTCCATCAGTGATTTTCATGTTTAGCGGAATTATGAGTAGGTCTGTATTGTTAATTGTAGCATCACTAATATTCGCACCTACACATATATTGATTTCATATAAAAATGCAAAGTGTTAGAAGAATTTTACGAGGTAATTACGGATTTGCTTTTAAGAAAGAAATTCAACTGACTAACAATAAACCGGAGATTGTAAATGCTTCAACGGATAACCATATTGCTGTCAGAGGAAAAGGCAAGTAACAATGGAGGACAATTTATATGTACGATTCATTGCGTGAGAATTTAAGTTATTTTGGATTATATAAAAGAATGTTTAAAGTAAAAAAGATAATCGATTCGGAAAAAATTTCTTTTGGAAGTGATAAGGAACAATATTTTTTATATTACGAGCCTTTGGATATTGTTTCTGATAAAGTGGTCATTTGGATACATGGCGGAGGATGGAATGCTGGTTCTCCAAAGTTTTTGATTTTGTCGGACAGTGCATCGCACAAGAAGGATATCGGTTTATTTCTATTGGATATAGATTGTCTCCTAAAAACAAATATCCATGTCAAATTTCGACGATAGCCACCATGTCGAGAAATTCATTTTTTTCGATCCATTTTCTGTGGGAAACAAATTCGTTTTCGAGTAGAGCAATCATGGCATAACCACCGCCAAAGGTAAATAAACCAATTTTTAACATTGTAATAAATAAGTCAATATATTTCTTCATTTTATTTCCCGTTCCTTTGATATAAATTCTTTATTACAAAGATAAGAATAATTCCAAGCAGAATCATGAGTAGTGACCAAAATTGGGATGGTGTTATCAAACCAATAAGTTCACCACGGTTATCCCCACGTAAATATTCGAGAA
>JAFQOE010000097.1 GCA_017395635.1 Lachnospiraceae bacterium
ATATTATAATCAGCACTCTCAGGTCTAGTATCTGTAATGGCATTCATCCTTAATTTTAGCAACTGCTCTGTTTTTAGAGCATTGTATTCAGGAGAGCCAATAGCATATCTGCTGATTGCTCTATACACAGGTGTAGGAGTTTCGCTTTTATATTGGCTCTTTCCAAATGGATTATTCTTGGTCAACAGACCTAATAATTGAGCAACAGACAATATACGGTGATTGGAATCCAACCCCTTGCTTGCAGCTTTCGTACTCCAAGCTGTTGTTCCGTCATCTACCCACTGTTGACCTAATTCATCAACTATTTGAACTGCTTTGAAAGCGTTATCAAAGTTTGTGTCTTGTTTGGCAAAATACCAAACACTAGTAGCATTTAGACTTGCTAATTTTTCTTCAATTGTTCTCATATAATGCGTATTTTACCAAATTTGCTAAAAAATATGAAAGTTTGGGAGGCACTGCATTGCCAATTTGCTTACATACTGAACTTTTGGTGCCTACAAATTCAAAATTGTCTGGGAATGATTGCAGTCGTGCAGCCTCTCTAGGTGTTATTGTTCGATCAGCTACTGGATGTATAAATCTTCCCCCAGAAGGAGTATCAAACCTTGTAGTGATGGTTGCAGCAGGTTTATCTTTCTCAAGTCTGCCGTATGCACCACTATGAACAGAATGTATTGGTTCGTTTAATTTGACCCAGTTTTCTCCTTCTTGTATTTGTTTCATTCTTTTGCAAGATCTTTTATTGTGCTCGGTTGCAATATGATTCGTCGTTACCGTACATCCACAACGCAATGCCTTTTGATAAGGAGTCGTTGGCTCTAATAAAGTCGTTATCCCCGACTCTGTAGGTGTCTCTATATCAGAAATGGCTTCCCAGACTGATACCGGCTCAAAAAAGTGAGGATTATTTATATTAATCTGTTTTTTTACCTCTTCAAACATTAAATCAATATCAAAATCAGTATTAAGCATACCTATTAAGACAACTCGTTCTCTCTTTTGAGGAATGCCAAATTCAACAGCACGAACCACTTTGTAATGAAGATAATATTTATCCCCATTAAACAACTTTTTATCTGAGAATGTTTTGAGAATCTCGTTAAATATCTCACCTTTCTGCATTGTGAGAATGCCCTTAACATTCTCGAGTATAAACATTTTAGGTCGAACAATCTTTACAATATTTACATAGTGCTTGAATAAGTAATTGCGAGGGTCATCTAAAAAAGCACCATTCCTTATTCTTGCACCCGCCATTGAGAATCCCTGACAAGGAGGGCCTCCAATTATCACATCGCTTTCGCCTCTTTCAAAAAACTCATCGGTGTCAACTTTTGCAATATCGTCAATGTACAGTTTGGTTTCCTTATGATTATGTAGATATGTTTGAGCTATCTGTTTATCAAATTCTACGGCCTTGACAATATTAAATCCAGCCTGTTCAAAACCGACAGAAAAGCCTCCACATCCTGCGAATAAATCAATAACATTATATCGTCCCATTGCTCATTCTGTATTTTAATTTATACTCCTTCAAGAAGGCTACTTCGTCATCTGTTAAACCATATATTTCTTGTAGGGCATCATCAATAGCATCTATTTCTGGCTTACACTCCCTATGCTTATACTCATACTGTGTTTGTACACTACCAATATATTTTTTGGTTCTTTCTAACTTACGCTCAAGTTTTGATGTCAATATTCTGAACATATCTAAACATACGCCATTTGTTGGGACAAAAAACTCCGACAATTCTTTATTTGTGATATGCCAGCAATCTGAAACAATTGTCCAATACAAAAAGAATAAGTTGGAATTCAATATGGCCAGCAAGTATGGCTTCAATTCACTTGAGCATCCAAACTCTTTATATTCTTTAGATCCAGGATTAAACGAGAATGCCTTCATCCAGAAACACGCACGCATATTAACATATACTAAACTTTGCTTATTCTGAGTGTTCAATAAAGACAACAGACTTTCTCCTTTTACATTGTTTATTTTCTCAAATATACTAGACTCATACACATTGCCGATCTTAGGTATGTATTGATTCTTAGGCGAGCTAGGGAATATCTTGCAATTATTCAACAAATCTCGTCTTTCGCTATTATACCAATGATAATAACTTGATGTATATGTTACACACTTATGTGCACCTTTTATTCCGAACAAAATTGATAGTTTTTGATGTACACCATCAAATAGACAATCTGGTCTATCTGCATAGTTTAGGATAAAAATACGATCCATTTTTTTGTACATATCCTCTCTAATAGATTGCATTCTCGATGTTGCCACAAATGACAATGGAATTACAAAACCTATTACTCCTGTACTTTTCAATTCACACACTGCATTACATAATATATCTGCGTATATATTACCATAATTTGAATTAGGTTTTACAGGTAATTTACCATACTCAACATATGGAGGATTGCCAACTATTATATCATACTTAGGTCGGGCTGATTGTACCGTAATATAATCGTTACAAGTAAAGTTTTTATTTAAAATCTTTGCCAGTCGTTTTGTGTTAGTTTTGTCCTTAAGGTGACTAACAATAGTAAAATATATGCGTATCTTAGATAATAATACCGATTCAGGGGCAATGTCATTACCAAAGATAGATGATGCAAGTATCAACAAATCTTCATCATTAAAAGACCTCTTCGTGTTTAATAATGCTAATTTGATTTCAATAGCGCTAAGTAAAAATTCCGCTGTACCACATGTTGGATCAAAAACTTTTGCAGTAAATAACTTTTTGACTCCAATTTCATCAATACGATGAATACACTCATCTTGAGAATATACCTGAGAATTATTTCTATCGGTATAATTTAGATATGTGTTTGCAACAATGTATTCTGTTACATCTTTGGGGGTGTAATATACTCCTTGATTCTTCCTGCGAGTTTCCTTTTCATTAATCTTAGATAACGCAAACTGAAAATCACTTAGGCTAATTGCATCTATTTGATCAAATGTATAATCCAAAGATTTATTGAGAATGCAATAAAAACCATCAAGAATGTTTTGACATTCTTGAGCGGGATAGCAACATATATGCTGATATACCAATCGTACGATTTTATCAATCAATGTGATATCGTTCTTCATGTATACAAATGTTATCACACAATAGCAT
>JAFQOE010000098.1 GCA_017395635.1 Lachnospiraceae bacterium
TCTGCGACCTTCGGGAGTGGAAGCAAGTGGTTTTGGTCTGCCCAAAACATAAACTTGCTTCCCCACTAACCGAAGGTCAAGCAATTTTGAGTGTCTCAAAATGAAATACCGTTGGAATAATTCTTAATTGAATGGAAATAAGATGTTGTAAACAGGTTTTTATAGTCCTTCATAGTGTGGATACTAACCTTTTCATTATCCCTACTTTGTGGTGATATATCACAAGCAAGTAAACAATTGGGCAAGTACACTAACCATTGATTACATCCATTTCCAATGCTCAAAATCTTCTGAATAGAGTTCGATGTGGTGGCGAACGATGTTCTCCAATAATCCAGACATACTCATTCTATCCTCACCAATTTTGCAGGCGAACTTATCGAGCATCTTACGCAACTTTCCACTGATGAATACCGGCTTGCGGTCTTCAATCTTGTAAGGTCGCATAAAGGTGTTGCGGTACTCCTCCAAAGAGAGCTTGCGTTGCTTGCTACTCACTCTGCGCTGAATGGGTGGTGTAGGTGGCTGTTGCTCGACAACATTGGTGGGAAGAACTTCATCAGTTTCCTCTGAAATAGGAGATACAGTATCCGTCTGAATATGTTTCACAGCTGACGGTAGAGGCTCTGGAAGAATGTCATCAATGGACGATCCTACAGATTCCATTGTTTGCAAATTCTCCATATCTGAGCTATTACCCTTATCACTCCTGTAAAAAGACCTTGTAGTCATTTGGTCGATAATTTCTTGACACTGTTCTTGTGTCAACTCAACTTGTTTTTTCTTCATACTTATCACTTTTTGAATGTTCAACAATATGGTCTTTGTGCACAATCTTGACCGATTATCTGCTGCAAAGAAAATATGCATACAATTCTACCACAACTAATTAGGTCTATGTAGGCAATTATGAATTGTATTGCATTTAGGGGTGATTCGTAGGCAGTGCCGACTGCATAATTCTTCCCAAGTTGAACAGGTAATTATGGATTAGGACGAAATGCTTAATTGAGGAAATTAAGGGCTTAAATACGATAGCGGATAGACGGGCAGCCGAAACATCGGAAGTTGGTCTATCCACAATCCTGTTATGACTGATTAGTGGCTGTCCGTTTCGGCTGTTCGGGGCAAAAGTTTGTCAGACTGATAGACATCGGTCTGACAAACGATAATGCAACGAACAAGATCCGAGACGTGCAGTTGCTTGGGGGTATTCTTATATAATATTGGTTACAATGTGATGTATGCTTATGAATGTATCATCATATACATCTAAAAGTGCCACGAACTGTGCCACATACTGCAACAGGCTCACCGTATGATTGAGGTGTGATAACTTATCTATTTCTTTGCTCTCAGAAAACGGAACTGCGTATGAGAACAGAGCCTATTTCAATGGCTGAAGATCGTGTCTGTGATGAAACGATATGACTAGGAATGACACCTATTGTTAGTGCCATTGAAGTATGAAAATCTCTTCCTTATTTAGCAGTGCGAAACAAGAAAACAAGTGTAATAAATTAAAATAAAGCGTATGGATTTAATCATTTTTGAGCGAAAGGCATTCGAGGAATTTGCCACGAAGATTGAGCAGTTCATTCTGCGAGTATCAAACTCACCCGTTGTCAAGA
>JAFQOE010000099.1 GCA_017395635.1 Lachnospiraceae bacterium
TAAATAAGATTATTGCAGAGCAAAATATCTCAAAAAGAGAATTTGCAAAACGGATCGGAGTTTCTGAAAACTATGTTTATACTCTGACCGGCGAAAGCAAAAAAATCACTACTCTTTCTTCCTCCCTTGCAAAAGTCATTGCAATGGAATTCGGCTACGACGCCGAGTGGATATTACATGGGGATAAAGATCCAAAGCGAACATAACGAGCAAGACGTCGCATCGAGTTTGATGCGGCGTCTTTCATATATTATTTTGATTATAGATGTTAATTACCTGCTTTTGCTGTTTTAGAGCATACTCTACCGTCTGCCAAGCGCCGCCCTTTTCGTGCTCAATATAGCAGATAATCAAATCGGCACGGTCAACCATTTCACGGTTACGAATTTGGATTGCTGATTTAGGATGCGCCTTTGACGCAGCATAAGATATCTCTACGTCAGTGTAGTAATTGTGGAATGATTCTTCGTTATTCAGATAATCTGCAGTAGGATATGGCAACACTAACACAAGCCCGTTGTTATCATCCCTTACATTTTTTTGTACACGAAGAACTGTTGACGAAGCACACTGGTCAAATTCACCATTACGTCCAACTAGAAAATCTACATATTCTTTTTCGTTAATAAGTTTTCTGATTTGCTCTTCAAGCAATGCTTCCACCTTTAAAGGATTGTCAATATATCTGTGACCGAAAAAGGCAACCGTATAAATATCTAACACATAACCCATACCTTTCAACTTAATCATATAATACAGTTTAACATAACGGTATGCACATTACAAGTCTTGGGTATAAAACCGTTAAGTTTGGCGGTAAAATATAATTAAGAAAGGTGGTGAGGCTATGGATACACATAAGAGGCTTCGTCAGTTATTGGATGAGCGCGGATGGACTGAATATAGATTATCAAAAGAATGCGGTTTGTCCGAATCTACTCTTGCAAATATTTTCAGAAGGAACACTTTACCTTCAATAAGTACATTAGAAGCAATTTGCGCTGGATTCGGCATTACAATATCCCAGTTCTTTGCAGACGGAGATATGGTTGAGATGACACCTGAAATCAAAGAACTCTTTGACTCTTGGGTTAGCCTCACAGCCGAACAGAAAAAAGCAGTTATGCAGATGATACGTACGCTAAATTCTAATAAGTAAAAAAATAAATGCCGCCCACTTGGACGGCATTTATTATGCAAATTATTTGATATATTTATTACAAGCTTTTTCTAGAGAAAGAAAATCATTGCAACGTTTTGCAAGAGCAGATGAAGTTCCGTCCTTGATTTTAATCTTGTAAACATTTTGAGCATTTTTGCGAATCTTCTCTTGTATCGATTTAATAAAACGATACTCAGCAAGAAGCAGAGCACGATAATGCGGATCTCTTTCGCTTCTAATATCTACATACTTTCTTTCTGTCAAAGGAACAGGAAACATATTATTAAGATTAATTACTGCATAGTCCTTAACCTTGATAAAATCCACTGTCTCTTTCATTCTATGGTGTTTTTGCTTAAAAGAAGAAAGTGGGGCAAAATAATCAAGACCATTGATCTGAAACACAATACCGATATATTTTCGTTCGTTATTTTGACCTGGCTTTTTATTTTGAAACAAATGCGGTGCATACGCTGAAAGGTA
>JAFQOE010000100.1 GCA_017395635.1 Lachnospiraceae bacterium
GACTATGCAGGCAATGTAACAACCTATTCCTATGATGATATGGACCGTCTGGTTGAAAAGAAGATTGGCACGGAAAAGACGGTATACAACTATGGTGATAAGGAACAGCTTACAAAGGTAACCGATAAGAGTGGAGATATTTCCTATGGATATGACAAGTATGGACGCTTAACCAGCCAGACGGATGCAAAGGGAGTTACCATTTCTTATACCTACGACAAAACAGGAAGATTGGAAACCTTCAACAATGGTTTTGGAACCACAACCTACGAGTATGATTTATTAGACCGTGTGACCAGGGTCGTTGACCGGAACGGAAAGGCAACGGTTTATGAGTATGACGAGTTGGGTAATCGTAGTGCAGTGAGATATCCAAACGGCAACGTGGTAACCTATACTTACGATGCCTGCCAAAGACTCAAAGAAGAGTGGATTGTAAACGAAAGCGGTGTTACCCTTGCCGAGTATACCTATGGATTAGGAAAAGCAGGAGAGCGTACCTCTATTATCGAGCTTGTAAATGGTGTAGAGACGAAGATTACCTATAAGTACGATAAGTTAAACCGTTTGATTAAGGAAACCATTGAACGAAAAGACAGCAGTCTCAGCAACGAGTTTGAATACGATGTAGTTAGTAATCGTATCTCTAAAAAACTACGGTTAAGGGTGAACTATCTGTACTTGCAGATGTTGATTTGGAAGAGGTTGAGGTGACAGAAGGTACTACCACTTACACCTACAATGCATTGAACCAGTTAGTAACGGAAACATCTGACGAAGGAACGATTACCTACACCTTTGATGAGAATGGTAACTTAATTAAACAGAGCGGAGACAAGACGGTTGATTATAGTTACGATAAAGAAAATCACTTATTAAGAGCAACCATACAAAAGGGTAACAGTGTAACGATAGAATCTTATACCTACGATTATGCAGGTAACCGTACCTCTAAGACTATCAATGAGACGGAAACTACTTACTATGTAAACGATACAACTAGTAGTCTTACCATGGTAGTGGCTGAAACGAACAAAGATGGTAAAGAAGTAGCATCTTACACCAGAGGTGACGAACTGCTTTCCATGGAAAGAGATGGAGAAGTATGGTATTATCTATACGATGGACACGGAAGTGTCAGAACCTTAACCAATGAAGCCGGAAGAGTAACCGACCGCTACTCTTACGATGCATACGGCAACCTCTTAGAGAAAGAAGGAGATAGTAAAAACGAGTTCCTTTACACCGGGGAACAATACAATGCCAATACAGGACTTTACTACCTAAGAGCCAGATACATGAATCCATCTACTGGAACATTCATTAGCATGGACAGCTATCAGGGAAGTATCTATGATCCGGTGACGTTGCATAAGTATTTGTATGCGAATGCAAATCCAGTGATGTATACAGATCCGAGTGGGTATAGCTCAACACTAAAAGAAAATATGACTTGTCTTACGATTTCTACTATTATAGCGTCTAGTTTTATTTTGGCAAATCAGGTAGCATTGAACATCTTTTCTGGTTTGAGACAAAATATGAGTGATGCGCTGTTAAGTGATGTAGTATGGGCAACTCAGAGAGATTGGCAAAGTGTAATATTAACGTTTCCAAGTCACAACTATGATAAGAGTTGGATTATATCTGTGCCAGCAGCACTATTATCGTGGCATTTATTTAAGGCAATCTATGAGATAGAAGAAACCGATACGGAAGTTGATACACCTGGAGTGCCAGAAAATAAAGACGAAGATGATAAAAAGAAGGACGAAAATAAAAACAACAGTAATGGTAAATTAAAGAAAGATGATGATATCCCACAGGAAGTAAAAGATCTAATTAAAGATGCAAAGGATACAACTAACAGAACTGGAATAGCAAAAAATTATGAAAAAACGGGTGGGTATGAAAAAGCAATGGAAGATTTTAATCGTTTGAATCCTCAAAATGTAAAGGATATTCAAACCCAATATGGTCCAGGTAAAGTGGGAAGTTTGAAAAATGGCGGAAGAGTAGTTGTTAGACATGGAAGTAAAACAGGTGGATCAACGTTAGAAATAGTCATATCCAACAGTAAAATATATAAAATACGCTATTAAGGAAGTGAGTATAATGGAAAAGTGGAAAAAGATATTTCCAGGGTTAATACCGCGAGACAATTATGAGGTATTTCTAAAGAACGGAGAAGAACAAGGACTTGTAATTAAATTATTGTCAAAAGATTATGTAGTTGAGTTGAATTTTGGAATGGTTTCAGCAATGAGAATGATTGATGAGGGTATTATTTTGAATGATTATTTTGATAATAAAATATCAAATGAGTATGAAAAAGAAAATTTTTCTAATACAATTTATGAAGTTTTCGATGGAGAATTTGATGATTTTATTAAAAAGACAGGAGGAGACTTGTATGACTATTGTAAACTAAGACATTTTGTCATTATTTCACTTAATTTTGTTATTGAAATAATGACAGCATATGAACCAGTAATAAATATATACGAATAGCAATATTTAGTGATTCAATAAGATTATAGATTAGTAGAGCATTTTTTGAATTGTGCATTGTTTAATAAAAGCCGGAAGAAAGACAGAATACACTTATGATGCCAGTGACCGCTTGATAGAAGTCAAGCAGAATCATGGCGCCGTTACAAAGTATGCTTACGACCAGACAGGTAACCTGATAAGCATCACCGATGCCAATGAGAATACCACAACCTATGTGTATGATGAAAATGGCAGAAGGGTCAAAGTGATTCTTGCAGACGGAGTGGAAAATTCCTGTGAATATGACACCCACGGAATGCTTGTTTCGAGCACAGATTACAATGGTGTCACCACAAGCTACAGCTATGATGAGGAAGACCGTCTGATGAAGGAGACTACCGGAGCAGAGGAAACGACATACACCTACGATTCCCTTGGCAGACTGACAGATGTTGCAACAAAGGACAGTCATATATCCTACACCTATAATGAGTATGGGGAATTGTCTGAGAAGACTTATGAAAATGGACAAAAGATTGCCTACCATTACGACAAGTATGGAAGAAATAAGGAAATCCGCGTAATGAAGGAAGATACCCAGCTATCTTCTACCAAGTATGAGTATGACATTATGAACCGCCTAACCCGTGTAGTGGGACATGATGGAACGGCGGTTGTCTATACCTATGATGCCAATGGAAATCGCGAAACCGCTAGGTTTGCCAATGGTCAGGTGATTACTTATACATATGATGAATGTAACCGATTAACCCTGCAAAAAGCAGTTGACAGAAACGGAACGGTCATTGCACAATACCAATATACCCTTGGAGCAGGTGGAGAACGGACACAGGTTGCAGAGACTGGTGCCTGTGGAAATATCGAGACTGCCTATGACTATGATGATGCGGGCAGACTCATTAAGGAAACCATCCAAAAGGGAGAAGAGACAACTACATATAAGTATGATTATGATGATGTTGGAAATTGTATCGAAAAGCGGGAAAACAGCACGATTACAACCTATACCTACAACAACAGAAACCAGTTGATCACAGAAAAGACAGGAACACAGGTTGTAACCTACAGCTATGACGCCAATGGTAACCTGTTAAACCAGTCAGGTGCAGGAAAAGCAGTTGCTTACACTTATGATGTGTATAACCGTCTTGTGCAGTATGCAGAAGGTGATAAGAAGGAAAGCTACACTTACGATGCAGAGGGTGTAAGACGTAGCAAGGTAAATGGCAATGATACAATCTACTATGTATCAGATACCACTGGAAGTCTTTCC
>JAFQOE010000101.1 GCA_017395635.1 Lachnospiraceae bacterium
CTGGGTGTGATATCCGGTGTTACAAGTTCAGCAATCACATCATTCCTCGGAGGAAGCACAGACGATGCGATAAAAGCTTTTGTTGTTGGATATATAGGTGGCTTTGGAATGGGAGCTGTATTGTGTGTCGCAGCGGCATATGGTGTTGTTGTCTATGCGCAGATGTTGTTACTGACTACAACGGCAAGTGTAGCAATGACGGTTACGATGATGGTGTATTCTGTCATAACACACAAGGAAAAAGAAACACTTGTATATGGAACACTTGCTATTGTGTCATTAATTTCCTTATATCAAGCATATAACATGTATGGTTCTATAACAATAATTGGTAGCAAGGGAAGTGCAAAAATTGGTTGGGAATATAGTAATCCGGAGGAAGTGCAAGTTGACAATGGAGCAACAACAGAAAAATTAGCTGGAGGAAATAAAAATCATCTGAATGGATCTATTGCAGAGATTAATGGATACAATATTGCTCAACAGAATGGAGAAATAGGAATACAGCCACCAGGAAAAGTAACAGCAAATGGTCCGGATTTTATAACATATAACGCAAAAACAAAACACATAAACATTTGGGATGCCAAGTATTCTTCAACTGGAAGATGGCCGAAATCTGCAAAAGGATTTGGAACTCAGAAATGGTTAGAGGAAACCAGATTGGCTATTGAAAGTATAGCAGATCCTGAGTTCAGAAATGAAGTTCTGGATGCTTTTGAGAATGGAAGAATAGATTGGATTATTTTTGAATGGCCACAATAGAAAGGAAGAGTATGTTTAATCAAATAAAAAACATAAGTAAATTTACACCAAAAGAAAAAATTGACGAAATGTTAGGGTATTCTCTTTTTCAGCTTGAAACATTACCTGTTTATTATTACGGAAATGGTTTTTTTGTGGCATATACTTCAAAGAAATTTCAAGTGGAATGTAATGTGAGAATGGAATACGGAGAAGAAGGCATGTATGCAGTATCTGTATATCATTTTTCTGATGTTGAAATGTTAAAGGCGAATTTTGGAGTGAAATCTTTTGATGAAACGAATGTTAAGTATTTTACATGTGAGTCTATAGAAGGTGGAGTTGCATATGGACAAACCTTTAAGGATATACAGAAAATGAGATTAAAGGACCAATTTAGTAATTCTTACATGGAAGGTGAACGTCGCAGACTAGTAGATGGAAAAATGTCAGTAATAAATTTATTTATTACATGTGGTTCATATACTTTTTTCTTTTATGGAAAATCCAAAAACAGCTTGTTATCTGGATTTGAGTATGTTTTAAATGAGTAAATATTAGTCATCAGTTAAAACGGAATGTAGCATACAAAAAGTTGATTTGCTGTCGTATGGACAAAAGATTGTTTACAGTTACGATAAGTATGGAAGAAACGAGGAAATCCGTGTGATGAAGGAAGATACACAGCTTTCATCCACTAAGTATGAGTATGACACCATGAACCGTTTGACCCGTGTAGTGGGGCATGACGGTGTATTCCATTATTGAGGGAAAAGAAAAAGAGACCTTAGTCTATGGCACGTTGGCAATTGTATCATTAATCTCTTTTTATCAGGCATATAACTTGTATGGTTCTATTACTGCAACGGGGAATAATGGAAGCATTAAGATTAATTTTGATAATAGTGATGAATGTAACCCGACATTTGATGGTAAAAAATTGGAGGAGATAATACAGGAAGAACATTTAAGTCTAGTTATGATATTCCTGTAGATGAAAATGGATACACTAAGTCAAACCTTTCTTTAGGTAAAAAAGTTCATAAAGAGTATAAAGTTACTGCTGTAGATAATATCGTCAGATTTAAGGAGTATCGTTTACCTAGTGGGAAAAGAGTAGATTATATAGATTTCGAAACAAAAACGATTTATGAGTTGAAGCCTAATAACCCTACTCAAATAAAAAAAGGAACAGTTCAATTACAGAATTATTTAAAAGAGATACAACAGATATATGGAGATGGTTGGGCAACAGTACTAGATACATATTAAAGGAGATTTATGGATAATAAAGAATTTAAAAAAATAATACAAAAGTGTGTTTCTGAATATAGTTTTATATATAAAAATAAAAACTATTATTATGATGATAAACTGGTAATTGTGATTAATTGCCAGAAATCTAATTATGAGAATGCATACTATATTAATTATGGATTTTGGGTTAAAGAAATACATGAAGAAACAAAATATCCCTTGGTAGAAATGTGTGATGTGATGGGACGCTTTAATAATATTATTGGTGACAAAATAGAATACAATTTTCGATTGGATATAATTGACGAAGAATGCTTAGAGGAGAACATAAAAAGAAATATTACTCATTTAATAGTGCCGGTGATAGAGAATGGCATAGAAAAATATTTCGAGATATATCCTCAAGCAATGCATGCAGCTAAAACGGTATTGAAAGATTATTTAGGAAGAGTATAGAGTGTTGTTCGTCAAATTAACAATACACAAAAAAATTAAAGGAATGATATCATATGCATACTAAAATTTGAGAGTCCCATGTCAAGCAAATAATTTAATATAGTCATAGGCTGATAAAAAGAAGCATTTATTCATGTTATATAACAAGGTTAAGTGATTCTTGTCATTTGTAGTCATTACCTATGGATATGACAAGGTGGGGAACCTTTTAATCCAGACCGATGCAAGAGGCAATGTAACATCATACACTTATGATAAGAATTACAACGTAAAGACTATTACATCTCCAACCGGAGCGGTAACTACATACACTTATGATGAATTAAACCGTAACACCGCTGTCGAAGATAGGGAAGGAAATGTGACAAGCTTTGCGTATAATGCATTATCGTTACAGACATCCATGACCGATGCAAAGGGCAATGTTACTTCTTATGAGTATGATAAAAATGGAAACCGTACAAAGGTAACCTACCCGGATGAAAGTTATGCCCAGACGAAGTATGATGAAAACACTACCACTTATGTGTATGATGAAAATAGTAGAAGAATAAAGGTGATTCTTGCAGACGGAGCAGAAAGCACCAGCGAATATGACACCCACGGAATGCTTGTTGCAAGCAAAGATTACAATGGTGTGACTACAAGCTACAGCTATGATGAGGAAGACCGCCTGATTAAGGAGACTACCGGAGCAGAGGAAACGACATACACTTACGATTCCCTTGGCAGACTGACAGATGTGGCAACAAATGAGAGCCATATATCCTACACTTATAACAAGTATGGAGAGTTGTCTGAGAAGACTTATGAAAATGGACAAAAGATTGTTTACAGTTATGACAAGTATGGTAGAAATGATGAAATCCGAGTGACAAAAGAAGATACACAGATTTCATCCACTAAGTATGAGTACGACACCATGAACCGCTTGACCCGTGTAGTGGGACATGACGGAACAGCGGTTGTCTATACCTACGATGCCAATGGAAACCGTGAGACAGCCACCTTTGCCAACGGTCAGGTGATTACTTATGCATATGATGAATGTAACCGATTAACCCTGCAAAAAGCAGTTGACAGAAACGGAACCATCATTGCACAATACCAATATACCCTTGGAGCAGGTGGAGAACGGACAAAGATAACAGAAAGTGGTGCCTGCGGAAGTCTTGAGACTGCCTATGACTATGATGATGCGGGCAGACTCATTAAGGAAACCATCTAAAAGGGAGAAGCGACAACTACATATAAGTATGATTATGATGATGTGGGAAATCGTATTGAAAAGCGTGAGAATGGTGTATTTACCACTTATACCTACAACAGCAGAAACCAGTTAACATCGGAAGAGACCGAAGCAGGAGTTGTAACCTACAGTTATGACGCCAACGGTAACCTGTTAAACCAGTCAGGAGCAGGAAAAGCAATCGCTTATTCTTACGATGTGTATAACCGTCTTGTGCAGTATGCAGAAGGTGATAAGAAGGAAAGCTACACTTACGATGCAGAGGGTGTAAGACGTAGCAAGGTAAATGGCAATGATACAATCTACTATGTATCAGATACCACTGGAAGTCTTTCC
>JAFQOE010000065.1 GCA_017395635.1 Lachnospiraceae bacterium
TGTCAGAGTTTTTGAGAGATACAGTTATATGGGCGGAAACCGAGTGAGCCTTAATGTAACATTGTTTGGTAACGGAGATACTATTCAACTGTCGGCAATTACCTCCGGCGGTAGTCAGGCAATGTTCTTCAAAATAAATACCTTTGGAGAAGAAGCTTTTTTGGATAAACTTCGTGAGATTTTGTAAGTGAGGTGGTTTATGTGAAGAAAACCATTCGTAATAACATCAATTCACCTTATACTTTACACGATATGAATGTATGTGCGTTTGAGATTTCAGGTAATGACATAAATATGAAAACACAATCAGGCATAGTGGAAGTTGCTTCCCCATGCAGACAACTTGACGGATATGTTGAGTTTCACAATGTGCAATGGGATTTCAGCTTTGTTTATCTGCTTGGTGTTACCGGAAATGTTGGCACATTCACAGGTGAAAAGATGTTTTTGAAAGACTTTATAGAAAAATTCAAACAGTTTGGGTTCTCAATTATGGATGAAACCTATGGATATAATATGACGAAGTATAACGGTTATCTTTTGTCAAATCGCCAACACTATGAATGTGTTATAGAAATATACCACGAGGGCGATATGGTGTTTGTTGCAGAAGATTAAATCTGAGTTTGTGAATTAAGGAGTTGATAGTATGAAAAAGAGTATTAAGTGGGTAATTTTCTCGTTTATAGTGCTTTTTATTCTTCCGCTTTTAGCCGCAAAGTTTGCAGGCCCAAGCGGTATGGCACTTTGTTACATAATGTTTTTTGCTATCAACCCTATATTCTTTATCGCTGAAGGAATTGCATCCGGTAAAGCAATTAAAAAGTTTTGGTATATGCCGTTTGGCTCGGCACTAATATATCTTCTTTCTATGTGGATAGTATTCGATATGGGTGAATCTGCTTTCTTGTTGTATGCAGGAACATACTTTGTAATCGGTACTACCGTAATGCTTATCACATCGGCAATATGTTATGTTGCTACTAAAAAGCAAATTCCGAAAGAGAAAATAATCAACTACACCGTATTTGCTATAATCCTGATTGTAATAATAGCCATTATATCTGTTTTGGGAGTATGGAAATACAACAGAACATTTACGGTTCACAAATGGATGGAAAGTGAAGAAAACCGACATCTGATAGTAAACAATATGCTTTCAAAATATGAAATTGTCGGTATGACCGAAAAAGAGATAATTAAACTGCTCGGTGAAGAATATGATGATGCACCTGAGAGCTTCAAATATCCTCGTGGAGAGTTCCCCGATGAAAGCACACTCACATATTATCTCGGTGTAGATTTTATGGATAATAATTGGCTTATCATCACTATTGAAGATGGTAAAGCAACAAGCTATGAAATAGGTCTTACATAAGGAGGATGACAATATGAAAAATAAACGGATACTAAAAACTGTCGGTCTTTGTCTTATTTGTCTGCTTCTTGTATCTGTTGTTAGCATATATGCTATCCCAAAATTGAGAATAAGTCTATTTGTGCATACTTATCATGAGCAGATTGAAAATAGTTTGTCTGCCGGTAATGGTGTTCCTGCTGATGATACAGTATTCTTTGGGTACGATTCTGTAAACTCTTGGGATAACAAACACAAAATGACCGAATTTATTATCGCATCTTTTGGGGATACATATTACGGTTGTTATTATTCTCCCGATGATGTTCCGCTTGCTTTTCAGAACTTCGATACAGAACTGACACAAGACGGACACGATTATTGGGTATGGCAAGCAGACGGAGATAATCACGGTGCAACATCTAAAATCATAGACCATTGGTACTATTTTGAAGCATCGTTTTAATATAAGGAGGTCGGCAATATGAAAAAGAAAATAACATTTTGGGGATTGCTCGGTAATTGGTTTGTAGTTACCCTGATATTAGGTTTAATAAATATGTTTTTAGTAAAATCATCGCTATTACATAATCTAATATTGGCAAGCTTGGGTATTATATTGCTGATTCATCCGGTATATCCGCAGAATTTAGAAAATAAATGGTCGGCGAAAAAATGCAGAATTTTCATTCGCATACTTGCTGTAATTGAAATAATACTTGCGTTTGCAACAAGAACAAATTTCTATAAAGAGGAATATACAACCGTGTATTCTACTACTATCGTAACAACTAACACCAATCCGACACAAATAGCTTTTCAGATTGGCTCAATAGTTTTGATTGTAGCTATCGTTATAGGTGTAGTTGTTTGGATAAGAAAGAGAAAATAAGGTGTGCTTATGAAGAAATATATTAAAATTTCTATTGTTCTGATTATAGTTCTAATTGTTTTAGCGGTTATAGCTTCAGTGGTATTCAAAATCCCGACAATAGGCAAAGTACACGGTGCTGAAAATGAAAAAATAACCATTAAAGGTCTTACATATATTCAAAACACTTCTGCTCCTTACAGTTATGCTGATAAAGGAAAGTTTTTAGGATATGTAACCAACGAAAATACAACCATTCGTGTTTATGATGTCAAAGGCGATAATGATGATTTCATATATGCCCTTTGGGAATGGGAGGGCAGCATTTACGAATGTGAAAAAATATCCAATACTGAAACAAATAAAAACACAAGTGATTTAGTGTTGGAAGAAGCACCTGCATTAACAGTAATTTGTGGCAAAGAAAGTGTTGAAGCATTAAAAGGAACGAGTTCTTGGCAGTATTTGAATGATGACGGAACATCAACGGCTATCGAGAGTGACAGTATGCACCCTCTGCAAGCAAAAGAATATATGACACCTCTCAAACTCATTCCTACACAA
>JAFQOE010000102.1 GCA_017395635.1 Lachnospiraceae bacterium
AATAGTGTAGAATTTAATGTAGATTCGATTCGTCCTCCATATAAAAGTTGGCTTCCCGAAACGGGTCCAACCAATGAGGAGTTAGACAGAAAATACGAACCTAATGATGTTCCAGATACAGAACGCTATAGATATGCAGCCTCTAGAATACTTGCTTCAATGACAACTGAATATGGTAGAGGATGCTGTGGTTATGGAGATTTTGGACGCTATACATTCCAAAGCGCATTAAGTCAGTGGCAGGTAGATTACGATATGTTAAGCAATATTGCCGTTGAATGGATATTTGAGAAATATGGTTATGATGTCAATAAACACGGACAATTTGATATTGAGTTAGACTACAACGGAGGACGGAGGCCACATACAAATGAAAGAATTGGTAAAAAGTATCAATGGATTGCATTTTATGAACTTCTAGCAAGAGTATCCGATAATTGTACATTACTTGAAGATAGATGGAATGAAGAATCTGTTATACCATATAATGGACCTTGGTGCCCGTATGTAAGAGACATAGACCCCTCTTTAATCATACGCAAGAAACAGTCGATACTCGCTGATATGGGAGAGGCTTGGATGCTGGAGAATGTTAATATCGAAAATGATAATTACAATTATGAATGGGTAAAGGATGCTTCAGATATTCCTAATCCAGCTACTCGTATTGAGTATCAAGATAAGAATGGTATATGTTGGTTAGCTTTGGTCAATTATCCAGAATGGAAAGACCAAGAGAAGTACAACGAAAGTTCTAATGAACCATACAAGTTATTATGGCAACAAATTCGATCGTATATTATTGATGAGGATAAGTATGAAGAATTTTTAGATTGGGCCAACAAGCAAGACTTTACTGGTAGATGGATGCCAGAGCCTGATTCGATATATGAATTGTACGAAAGGGAGTATTATTGGTCCCCAGCATATAAGGATGTTAGTCTATCACGAGAGATTAGAAATGTGTATGAGCAAAAAGATAGATTTCAGGGGAGTCCTCTATTTAATGTATATTTGACATATGTAGAGTATCTTTGGGAGTCTGAACGAGATTGCTCAAAAGAAGAAGCTATTTCTTTTAGTAAGCCATCTCAACTCTTATTTAATGGGTTGAAAATGAGATTTACAGACAAAGAGGGTATTTGGGTAGATAATACAGGGAAAGTTATTTGTTTTAATGCTTCCGTTTGGCATGGTACGAAGGATGTTATATTAATTCGAAAGGATGTGCTATTGCAGTTCCTTAAAGAGAATCACTTGAGAATTATTTGGACAGTTATCGGAGAAAAAAATATTATTAGAGACAATCTGCGAAATACTGATTATGACCCCATCGAAATAAGTGGTTGTTATTATCTTGATGAAGGACAAAATATTCAAGGCGAGTACAATGTGTATTCCATACGAGAAAAGGAGGTGGCTGCAAGAAAACAAGATATTGATACCGATTTTGTGCCATTTGATTTTGATATTGAAGAGGTTAATAGAGAAGAGTAATAAAATCTATTTTCTTGTTATACCCGCACGGTTGAGAACCCTAAAACTCAACCGTGCGAGTCGTTGTAGCCTAAACCGTCTGCTTGATAGTCAGCGTGATATCAAAATTATTCATTCGCAGAATGTCTGGAATTGAATATGGGTGGTAGGTGTTGAGGCTGTGGATAGCGAAGCAGATATTGATGTGCTTAAACTTATCCGCCTGTGGTTGCCAATCCTCGTAGGCAGTCTCCCAATTGCCATCATCAAAGTCGTTAACAAGGTCCGACGCTCTTACGAAATCGGCGCATTTGACGGGGAGATATCCCTGATTGAACAGCATATCAATAACCTGGTGAATCTTGGCAAAATCAGAGCCAAAATAGTCGTCGTTCTCCATCTGTAAAATGGCACTGACAGCATTGGGATTGTAGTTGAGTTGTCCTTCGACCTCAAAGTTGCCATCAACGAAAATTTTTGCCGCATCCTCATTTACAATCGCCACGCGCTCGTGCATTTGGCGTGTGATAGCTTTCAATTGGTCGTTCAGTTTATCCATACGCATAACCTCATTTGGTGTCGCCTGGAACAACGCATCCAAAGTATCCTTGCGCTCCTCAATAAGTTTTGCAAGATACGCACCCTTATCATCGGATACGCAGCAAACTGAACCATTGTCTGTGAGTGCAAGGATTTCGCGCTCAATTTTCTCTACCTTCTCCTTAAGGAACTCCTCTGTCTCATAAATTAGTTTTTTCATACTTTTTTGTTTTTATGGCTGGGTGTTATCCCAACCGGGTTTATAATCGATTATCACTTTAAGAGTAGATGGTGTTTTGAGAAAAGGTTTGAAAGGGCTGGGGAGGGAGGATTCTGAGAATTTGCTGATATGAGCAAAAGATGTGTCATTTTGAGCAAATTGCTTGTACATCGATTTGCTGAAATGTACAATGAGTATAAGAATATAGTATAAGACAGTAATACATACACTAATACTTTTTTCTTTGAAGCAAAGAAAAAAGGTATTCAAAAAAGAAACAAAAGGATTGGGAGCATCCGCCTGCGGCGTCTGATCTGTTTTTAGAAAACCAAGAGATACTGGGAGTAGAAGGGATTAAAAGGGAATATATATAGATGCCTACTTCCTCAGTATATCAAAAAACAAAAATATATCCTTCTATATACATATACCACCACATCGACACACAACCAACCGAATCCCATTTCGCTGACCGCCCGCTCTCGCCTCGCTTGGCGATTACTATACACCATACTGATATGAATAATTTGTTTGTAACTTTTTTCTGTCTTGCAAACTCTTTGATATAAAACGCTCTAAACTGCACAAATAAATCACTCTTCCGAAATGACATCTCTTCTCTGTTCGCTTTTATGTAGTCGCTTGAGTATTAAAAAATTAACCTTCGTGCAACCCTATAACATTTACCATAAGAGCGATAATAGTATTTACTAATTGATGCTAATCGGCTCATTGTGACAACTTTTCTCTATCCACTTTTTGAGACCGAATTTCTGAACAGCGGGAACGACAACCTTAATATACGATTTTGGCGAGCGGTTCGCAATCTAACAATATCTCGCATAATTTCTTGTATTGTACTGATTATACAGTAATTACAATGTTTACAATATAGAGAAGCAAACATTGCGAGTACTCGTTTTGTACAAAGATTTCTGCGTTTTTCTCGCCTACAAACCGCACAATAAAATCCCAAAAATTTCAGACTCAAAAATCATAACCTTTTATACAAATACAACCCCGCCTCAGAAGCCATTTTGCAAAAACGCAAACCACGCTCAAACCATCATATAATAGAGATTATATGCTGTTTATGTATATTATATGACAGGTTGATAATTTTAGGCAAACGACTACTTCGCGACCTATTTATTCGTTCACTTTATTGAAATTCTTACTATCTTTGTATCATATATATGGCACTATGGAAATAATCAATCTACTCCATTTTAAGGACCGCTCCGAGCTTCGACAATGGCTTGCTGATAACCATTGCAAAGAGAAGTGTTGTTGGGTGGTGACCTATCGTAGCAAATGCCCCGAATGGTCGGCCATTCCATACATCGAAGTTGTGGAAGAAGCTCTGTGCTTCGGCTGGATAGATTCCACTCTCAAACGCCTGCCCGATGGCAGATTGGTTCAACGCCTTTCGCCTCGTCGCCCTAAAAGCCATTGAACACAACTGAATTTGGATAGATGTATGGATCTCGAAGACCGAGGCTTGATGACGGATGCTGGAAGATGTGCTTTTGAAAAGGCTTTCGAGTACGAGGTTACCGTAGCCGATTCAGAGATAAACCAAATGATTGAAGACGAAAACAAACGCAGACGCCCCGAGTTGTATAAATAAAGGCCATAATCATTCCCCAAAATACCAGAAAGTATATACTTTAGTATATAGGCTAATTGTCTGAAGATTAAAGCATAAAATCTTTGGAGGTGGCGTATTAAATCACTATCTTTGCACTCCCGATATGGGATAAAATAGAAACTAAAATGCAGCAGAATAGAATGCACATATTGCTTACGGCTATTGGTCGAGTTCAGGGCGTAAAACGCTTTGAAGGTGTTCTGTGTGCGCATATTTCAAGCGTTAAAACCGCAGATTCTATCGGGAATACTATCCAACTGAAATATACTCGAACACGGATATTATAGATGCAGATATCCGGGTTATGAGAATAGATAAGAATCGTTGGAAAGTTCCTCACTTTTCAACGATTTTTGTTTATACCCATTGGTGATGCTTAACCTCTCCATCAATTCCGTCCAATGGCAATAACAAACTTTATTATTAACAACGCAGTGATGCGGTAAACAATGAAATTATGAATTATAAATTTGATGGAGATAGGGTGTTCTTTACATCCGACACTCACTTCTACCACGCCAATATTATCAACTTCTGTGGTAGGCCATTTAAGAATGTGGAGGTTATGAACGAAACACTCATAGCCAACTGGAATAGCGTAGTCGGCCCTGACGATATAGTCTTTCATCTTGGCGACTTTTGTCTAGGAGGCTCGGCGGAATGGACTAATATCCTTAATAGGCTTAATGGTAAGATTTACCTGATTGTCGGCAACCACGACATCAAGAATTTGAGGCAAGGATATTATAGTCGTTTTGAGCATATAGCGATGCAG
>JAFQOE010000103.1 GCA_017395635.1 Lachnospiraceae bacterium
CGAGAAAAGAATCAAAAGAGTTAATGCTTAAGGAGACGGCTTCGCCGCTCAATGGATTTTTTATTTTGATTTTCTGGGAGAAAGAGTATTTAAGGGGAACATATATAGATGCCTACTTCCTCAGTATCAATTAAAAAAATAAAATTCTTTATATATACACTACCACATCGACACACAACCAACCAAATCCCATTTCGCCGACCACACGCCTCTGCCTCGCTTGGCGATTACTACACACCGTACTGATTTGAATAATTTGTTTGTAACTTTTTTCTGTCTTGTAAACTCTTTGTTATAAAAGACTCTAAACTGCACAAAAAAATCACTCTTCCAAAATGTCATCTCTTCTCTGTTCGCTTTTATGTAGTCGCTTGAGTATTAAAAGATTATCCTTCCCAATATCCCATAGCATTGACCATAAGAACGATAATAGTGTAAACTAATCGACACAAATTGGCTCAGTACGGTAGCTTTTCTCTGTACAGATTCCGAGACAGAAATTTTGAACAGTGGAAGCAGCAACCTTAATATGCGATTTTAGTGAGCGATTTGCAATCCAATGTAATTATGCACAACATCTCATATCGTGTTGATTATTTGGCAATTACAATGTTTACAATATAGAGAAGTGAACATTGCGTGTACTCGTTTTGTACAAAGATTTCTGCGTTTTTCTCACCCACAAAACGCACAAAAAATTTCCTAAAATCTCAGACTCAAAAATCATAACCTTTTATACAAATACAACCCCGCCTCAGAAGCCATTTTGCAAAAACGCAAACCACGCTCAAACTATCATATAATAGAGATTATGTGCTGTTTGTGTATATTTTATGATGGGTTGATAATTTTAGGCAAACCATTACTTCGGAGCGTATTTATTCGTTCACTTTATTGAAATTCTTGCTATCTTTGTATCATATATATGGCACTATGGAAATAATCAATCTACTCCATTTTAAGGACCGCTCCGAGCTTCGACAATGGCTTGCTGATAACCATTGCAAAGAGAGGTGTTGCTGGGTTGTGACCTATCGTAGCAAATGCCCCGAATGGTCGGCCATTCCATACATCGAAGTCGTGGAAGAGGCGCTATGCTTCGGTTGGATAGACTCCACTCTCAAACGCCTGCCAGATGGAAGATTGGTTCAACGCCTTTCTCCTCGTCGCCCTAAAAGCCACTGGACACAACTGAATTTGGATAGATGTATGGATCTTGAAGACCGAGGGTTGATGACGGACGCTGGAAGATCTGCTTTTGAAAAGGCTTTTGAGTATGAAGTTGTCACGACTGATTCAGAGATGAATCAAATGATTGAAGACGAAAACAAACTCAGACGCCCCGAGTTGTACAAATAGTGTAGAGATTATAATCGTCCTCACAACACAAAAATTTATATACTTTAGTATATAGTCTAATTATCTGAAGATTAGTGTGTAAAATCTTTGGAAGTAGCGTGTCAAATCACTATCTTTGCACTCCCGATATGGGATAAAACAGAAACTAAAATGCAGCAAAATAGAATGCACATATTGCTTACGGCTATTGGTCGAGTTCAGAGCGCAAAACGCTTTGAAGGTGTTCTGTGTGCGCCTATTTCAAGCGTCGAAACCGCAAATTCTATTGGGAATACTATCCAACTGAAACATACTCGAACACGGATATAATAGATGCAGATATCCGAGTTATGAGAATAGATAAGAATCGTTGGAAAGTTCCTCACTTTTCAACGATTCTTGTTTATGCCCATTGGTGATGCTTAACCTCTCCATCAATTCCGTCCAATGGCAATAACAAACTTTGATTATTAACAACGCAGTGATGCGGTAAACAATGAAATTATGAACTACAAATTTGATGGAGATAAGGTGTTCTTTACATCCGACACTCACTTCTACCACTCCAATATTATCAACTTTTGTGGTAGGCCATTTAAGAATGTGGAGGTTATGAACGAGACACTCATAGCCAACTGGAATAGCGTAGTCGGTCCTGACGATATAGTCTTTCATCTTGGTGACTTTTGTCTAGGAGGCTCGGCGGAATGGACTAATATCCTTAATAGGCTTAATGGTAAGATTTACCTGATTGTCGGCAACCACGACATCAAGAATTTGAGGCAAGGATATTATAGTCGTTTTGAGCATATAGCGATGCAG
>JAFQOE010000026.1 GCA_017395635.1 Lachnospiraceae bacterium
CCTTTAACATTCATTTTAGATACCTCTTGTATTCTTTAGATTTTACCAACTTGCCGGTCAGTAATAATCTAAATTTACTTGAGGTATTTTTTATAGTCAAGTTTCTTAACTATTTATAGTATACAGGAAGCTTTCTTAATATTTTCTTCTGTATATTCTTCATTGATTGTATCCAATCTACGAAATCTCTTCATTTCCTTCGACTTGACAGCCAGATGTTTTCCCCTTTTCACTTCATACCCAAGTTGTTCCATAAGAAATAGAAAATTATCAAAGTCACTTGCCTTGCCTAACACATATCGAACATCCTCTTCCATTATCTTCGTCCAAGACTGTTCCTTCTCCCGGTGCTAATGATAGGACAAAATGATATCCCTGTCGCCCACCCACCTTGCCATACAACTGCTTAGTCTGGCACATCTGTTCAAATACCATTCCTTCCATACAGTTAATTTAACCCACTAATACTCCATTTTCTGTTTTCTCCGCATTTGCAATATATTCCAGAGCATTATGCAAGTGTGTTGCAACATCTCCCTGCTTACTTGCCCCTATATTCATAATCTTGGTTATCGCCATAAGTTCAGCACCTCCTTCAATAATCGCTGTATCTCCTGTAGTTCCTGTTTCAGTTTTGTACCATCACTATAATAATAATGCTCCTGCGAATTAATCCTATGAACCGTTTGATTAACATTAGTCGCCACACCACTTATCTGGCAAATCAGATTTTGCCTGTCATACAGATAGTTCTTATCTACATTTCCACCATGCAAAATCAAATGTCGGATATACTTACTCTCATCCATACCTGCATCTCTTGCATTTGTCTCAAGACATTGCTTTTCATAAGATGACAGTCGTACAGTTTTGTTAATTCTTACATCCTTCTTTTTGTTATCTGTAATACCCATATACATTCCCCCATTCATAATTCAAATCAAATATCATTTTCTACATAATTACTTCTGTTCCTTGGATTTCAAAAATGGAGCCATCTCATCATTGCGCATCGCAAACTTCTCTCAAACCACCACTTGAAATATTTCTCACTGAGCCAAATAAGCACTTGAATTTTAGATAAGATTTGCAAGATACGGATTTCGCCCTGCGAAATCCAATCTTGTTAGGGGAAACATCCCCTAACACCCCTTTATGAAATGCCACGAAAAAAGACAAGCAATTTCTCACTTGTCCTCTTTTACGCCCATATATTATTTTTAGCTACACTTAATTATCCTTTTGCAACCATATAACCACCCAGCTAGTCTGTATCCAAATAACAGGCATTTTGTAGCCATTTACTCATATACAGCTACATCTTTGAAATTATATTGTAATTTCCTCCTGAAATGGTTATCCACAGAAATCAAAATCCAAAAACTCATTATCCTCCAATTCTTCCAAAACTTCTTTTTCGCCCTCATCATCCTTTGTAGCCGTTTGTACTGTACTGCTTACGTCTGCTAAATTATCATTTTGCATGACAACAGGAACAAATGACACTCCCTGCGCCTGCATCTGCATAAATGCCATTCCAAGCAATTCCGGTATCTTGTTCGCAAATTTCTCCTCTGCTGCTTTCACAATACGATCTACAAAAGCATCTTCCTTTTCCCTTGTTTCCAAATAGGAATCTTGTTTCTTCTCCAGATGTCTCTCATAAAAATCATTGATTGCCTGGATAATAAAATCGTTCTGCGAACCATATACCTTAATCTCTTCGGAATGCAGTATTTCCCACGCACGACCATCCATCTCTTTCTCCACATAGAAACGAACATTTCGGTTTCGAATTTCCTGCCACTCTTTCTTCGGTCTTGCCATTCAATCACCTACTTTCGATTCTTCTGGCGAAGCATCATATAGCAAAAGTATTCATAACCTTTGGCATTTGCACAGATATCATGGTTAAATGTTGTTCTAGCTGGATTATACTTGCCGAATCTCTCCACCATTTTTGCACCACCACCCATAACATACAGTTTCATTAAGTCTGCGTTATACTCATAATCACGAAGCTTTTCAAACAATTCTTTCACATACTGCTCCGCAATCTCTTTCATTGCTTTCTGATACTTCTCATCCTCATCTGCTTCTCCATAACGTAAAAACTGATTGATAATCTCGTCCGGCAGTTTCACCCCCGTCTGATTCATAATATGGTTCTGCATACGGATAAAACATTGATTCACACCTAACTTTTCTGTCCATGATTTGCTTTCAATCGGTCTGCCGTTATTCAAGTACATAACGTTCATCGTACCATTTCCGACATCTACCAACAAATTCATCCCTTTGAAATCCTTTAGGTTTTCTGCAACTGCTGCATAACCTTGTGGCATAACTGTACAACCTATAATCTCGATAAGATAACTTACCTTCTTGTACTTCAGGGAAACATATCTTTCTCTAGTCAAATACTGCTTAAAGCTATCTCTCTGTGCCTGTACCCACTTCAAAGGAAGTCCAACTGCCAGGTGAATCCTAGCCTCTGTAAGCTTTCTTGCTTCAAGCTCTTTTGCAATCGCTGCAAGGGTCAGAATATAAGTATCTTCATCCTCCTGCTTGTCTGCAATGAATCCTTTGTGACCTTCACCAATAATATAATAAGCACCACCGTATTCGATATACTCTTTACTAAGAACTGGCTCACTATCACACTTCATAATTCCTGTAGGAAATACTCTGTGGGCAGTCTTTACGTTACCATAACCATTATCCACGCCCAAAATAATAGTTCCGTTCATATTATATTCTCTAATCTCTCTCATAATAAAATCCTCCATTCTCAATGATACTGGCGTACAACGTCGTTAAGCACGAACTCTTCCGCCATCTGTTTTGCTTGTTCCCGAAGTCTCCACATTTCCATTGTGGAAGCTTCATCACTTAGCTTATGCTTCGCCAGATACTGATTCACGATTCCCTCCAGCATCTCATAAGCCTCTTCATTTACCTCTAAAACCTTGGTATTCAAGGTTCCCATACGAATATGGTGTCTGTACCTATCTGCATGATTGGATTTTATATAATCCATCCATAACAAACCATATTTTCCAACCCACACATTTGCCTCCTTCGAAACCACAATATTCGGATAAAGCACACTATCCACCTCTGTATAAGTACCACCCATTGCTTCATAAGTTGATATTTCTCTGCTCATTGCGACTACCTCCATTCCTTTATCTTGCTCTGCCCAGGCTGCTGCCAAGGCTCTCCTGCTTGCTGTATTCCTGCTTCTCATACCACTCCTTCAGGAGCTGCTCAATTAAGTCCGTCTTCTGCTTAGGTGTATAATCCTTTGGGAAATGCTTCGCCCAAGAATCTGCACGAAGTTTTATCTGCTCCCTCTGATTGGGCTTTTCTTCCTCCAAAACCATACAAATCGCATCCATATCCAATGTTCCATGCTGGCTCATTACCTTTAAGCGACACGCCTGTGATAAGGATGGTGTACACTGTTCCAAATCCATAATGGCATGAAGCTCGTACTGCTCCTCTTCCTTCAGATAGGAAAGCTCCACCGCCACCGTAAAAGCAATCTTTCCTTCGTCCACCATATTCAGAATCTTAGGGATAAGATTGGTAAGGCGGATATACCTTGAAATCTGTGCTCGACTCTCTCCCACCTGCTTTGCTAACTTTTCATTTGCATAATTGGGATTTATCTTTCCACCGGTATTACTTACGTTCCAACATCCATTCTCATCTGTGCCACAGGTTATCTCTGCTAGTTGCAAAGTAGGATTCTCATTCTCCAACTTTTTCTCAACTTGAGAAAAAGTTAAATCCGTCCTCTTCCCCCGCTGTTTCATCGCCTCCAGCTTCATCTTGTAAGCAAATGCCTTTTCACTTGGCTTGATATGCTCTCTCTGCAAATTGCTATCCACCATAGCAATCACAGCCTCATTATCATCCATTTCCACAATCATTGCAGGAACCTCCGAAAGTCCCGCCCATTTACAGGCAGCTTTTCTACGATGTCCTGCAATAATCTCATAACCATCCCCGTAAGGATTCGCACGGACAATCAAGGGAACAAGTACTCCCTTATCCTCTATGCTCTTTACTAGTTCAAACAACGCCATGTCTTCGACAACATGAAAGGGATGTTCCTTAAAGTCGTGTAAATCCTTGATTTTGACGTTGCCCAGCCTGACACCATGGTCGTCACACCATGATGGATACATTTCCTTTGTTTCTTTCATTTTCTCATTCCTCCATTCTGAAATCTTAGATATGAAAGCTGACAAAAGAAAGAAGACCGCCTGCTTTCACATCCAAAGATGTTGAAAACAAACGGTCTTGCGACTCTTTTCCTATTTAGTTGTTGATGAATTTATTACTCGAAATAACCTTAAATGTTAACCGCAGATTTTTGTGTCCACTCATACCAGTTCCATCACTACTGAAACTTTAATCTCGTGAGAAATCTCTTTTTTCCGTCCAAAATTGCTCTGTCCAGAAAATTTAAAAACACGCGCAAAGTACGTAAATTCAAGGATTTCTACATATCCACCCTTTGTAGACATGTCACGACTTCGATGTGCCCACTATGCCCAAACTGATCCACAGCACATACCTTCTTCACCTCATATCCCGCTGCCACAAGCATCTTCACATCCCTTGCCAAGGTTGCCGGATCACAACTGACATATACAATCCTTTTCGGTTGTATTTTAACCATGGTTGAAATCGCCACTTCATCACAACCCTTACGTGGTGGGTCAACCACTATCACATCGGCATAAACCCCGTGTTTCTCATATTGTTCCGGCAATACAACTTCCGCTTTTCCAACGAAAAACTCCACGTTGTCAAAACCGTTCATTTCAGCATTCTTTCTGGCATCCTCAATGGCTTCCGGCACAATCTCCACACCCATTACCTTCTTTGCTTTCTGTGCCAAGAACAGGGAAATTGTTCCAATTCCGCAATACAAATCCCATACCGTTTCATCACCATTCAGCTCTGCATATTCTAATGCTTTTCCATAAAGCTTCTCTGTCTGCTCCGGATTCACTTGATAAAATGAAAGCGGATTAATCTGATATTTCACATTGCCGATATAATCCGTAATGCTATCTTTTCCCCAAATAGTGCGACATGTGTCGCCGAGAATTCGGTTCGTTTTTTCTAGATTTACATTCACAGAAATGCTGGTAATCCCCGGAATATCTTCCATGCACTCTACCAATTCCTGTTCAACATTCACATACTTTGACTTAGAATTAGGTGAGTCACCCTGAATAACTCCTGTAAGCTCCTTACCATTGATAATCACACAAATCATTACTTCGCCGGTCTTTCTTCCCACACGGGTCAAAATATGACGCACAAGTCCGGTATTATTTTCTTCATTGTAAGGCTCCACATTATAATCCACCAGAAATTTGCGAAATCTCTTGATAATGTCATCATTGACCTCATCTTGCAAATAACACACATCCGTATCAATTACAGAATGGGTTCTGCCTGCATAGAAACCAATGGCGACATTCCCATCTTTATCTCTTCGCACAGGAAACTGCGCTTTATTACGATAACGAATAGCCGGAAATTCTGCGCGTAACTTCATACCAATAATGGGTTCCATCAATTCTTCCACATTGGTTATCCCGCCGATACGTTTCAGGCAATTCATCACCTTATCCTGCTTCCATGCAAGTTGTTTTTGATATTCTACCTGCATGATACTGCATCCACCACAACGTCTGGCGTGATGACAGATCGGTTCAACACGATATTCCGAAGGTATAACTATTTCCAATAATCTTCCGTAAGCATAATTCTTCTTCGCCTTGATAATCTTAATACGCGCAGTATCTCCCACAACTGCATCCTTCACAAATACTGCCATACCGTCAATATGACCAATACCTTCGCCTTCATTCCCCATATCCTCTATTGTAATTTCGTATTCCTGATTTTTCTCTAATGTCATGTTATTAACCTTCCTAGTTTCTATCTTTCAAGAGTCTCTTACGAACGTTTCTGTCTATTTATCAATCTTTTCAAAATCAGATGCGGGATGCTTACAAAGTGGACAAATGAAATCATCCGGCAGTTCTTCTCCCACATATTCATATCCACAAATTGTGCATCTCCACACAGTCTGACCATTTTCCTTCTTTCCGGTATCTACCGGCTTTGGCTTAATATTTGTATGATAGTAGCTATAGGTCGCTGATGCATCATCATTTAATACCTCTGAAAAAGTAACCTGCGCAATAAACAATGTATGTGTTCCCAAATCCACAGTCTCTTTTACCCAAGCAGAAAGATATGCATTGACACCCTTTGTAATATACATAAGACCATTACCCGATACCGCACAATCCGTAAATCCATCAAACTTATTCACATCACGTCCTGATTGAAAGCCAAAATGTTTAAACAAATCAAAATCCGCTTTTTCACTAATTACTGACACATTAAACTTATTGGTTTCTTTAATCATATCATGCGTCAAATTAGCCTTATTCACCGCAATTGCAATACAGTTTGGCTCAACCGTCACCTGCTGAACCGTATTGATAATACATCCATTGTTAAATCCCTCTTTTTCTGCTGTCAAAACAAACAATCCATAACTCAAATTATTCATTGCATTTTTTTCCATAATCATTCTCCTTTTCCGAAATACATATTATTCCTTCATACTCGCATAACATACACTTAACACCTATTATACCCAAACATATTAATCAGCAACCATAAATCTTCCATATATTGTATCATTTATTGGAATTACTGTCATCCAACTTTTCTTAATAAAAAATATGCTATTTAAAGATTTTTTCGCTATTCATTTACGAATATTGATAGACATTTTCTGACAAAAAGGGTATAATTACTTCGATATGCGACATTTAATACATTATATTGTTACACATCCGAAATGCTATTCTTTAGCACTCGCAACTTATAATTATTATAAGTTGTATATCAAATAGAAGATTACTCTTCAGTAATTGATATACAATTATAAAATAATAAACAAAGGAGAATATTTATGGGATTAATTAAAGCAATTGGTGGTTCAATTAATGGTATTCTGGCAGATCAGTGGAAAGAGTATTTCTACTGTAATGCATTAGAAGATGAAGTATTGGTTACAAAGGGACGTAAGCGTACGACAAGTAAATTCGGTACGAAGAATGATGGTAATGATAATCTAATTACTAATGGTTCCGTTGTTGCTGTTAACGAAGGTCAATGCATGATTATCGTTGATCAGGGTCAGGTAGTAGAGTTTTGTGCGGAAGCAGGTGAGTTCTTATACGACACCTCGACCGAACCAAGTTTGCTTCATGGTGATTTAGGAGCGAATATCGGTAACACCGTTAAACAGTTTTTGAATCGTGCATCATTTGGTGGCGATACAGGTAAGGATCAAAGAGTCTATTTCTTTAACACAAAAGAAATTAAGGACAACAAGTATGGAACTCCACAACCGATTCCTTTCCGTGTGGTAGACAATAACATCGGCTTGGATATGGATGTGGACGTTCGTTGTAATGGTACATATTCTTACCAGATTTTCGACCCGGTTTTATTCTATACCAATGTATGTGGTAATGTTGCAGACGAATATAGAAGAGAGGACCTTGACGGAATGTTGAAGGCGGAAATCGTTACCGCTTTACAACCTGTACTTGCAACCATTTCAGATATGGGTATCCGTTACAACCAGGTTACCAAATATACAAAAGAATTAGTAGATACAATGAACAATGAATTAGATGAAAAATGGGGCAAATTACGAGGTATCCGTATTGTTTCATTTAACATCAGTCCATTAAAACTTTCTCCAGAAGATGAGGCAGCTATTAAAGAGTTACAAAGAACCGCTGTTCTTCGTAATCCTAACATGGCAGCGGCAACCTTAGTTGGTGCTCAGGCAGAAGCTATGAAATCTGCTGCATCTAATACAGCAACAGGACCTATGATGGCATTTGCCGGAATGAATATGGCTAACATGGCTGGCGGAATGGATGCAAATTCATTATTTGCAATGGGACAGCAACAGCAACCTCAGACTCCACCACCAACCACACCTGCTCCTGCAGCTCCTGTTCCACCAGCACCAGCTGCGCCTGCAGCTCCAGCAGCTGACTCTTGGACATGCTCTTGCGGTGCTACAAATACAGGAAACTTCTGTATGGAATGTGGAGGCAAAAAACCTGCTCCTGCTGCAGCAGAAGGTTGGACATGTTCTTGTGGTGCTGTTAACTTAGGAAAGTTCTGTCCGGAATGTGGTGCTAAGAAACCTGCAGACGCTCCATTATATCGTTGTGATAAATGTGGCTGGCAACCGGAAGATCCTAAGAATCCTCCTAAATTCTGTCCAGAATGTGGAGATATCTTCGACGAAAACGATGCACAGTAATTTAGTAATTAAAAGAGGAAAATTATGGACGAATTTGAAATGAATATCGTGGAAACCAAAGATGAAACGGACAAAAAATGTCCTCAATGTGGCGGTGTAATGGATTTCAATCCAACCACCAATAATCTGAAGTGTCCATATTGTGATTATGAAGAAGAAATTGAATTAGATAAAGATTCGCCGACCGAAGCAGAAGAACTAGACTTTTTGACAGCGGAACATACTGCCAACAAGGACTGGGGTGTTGAAACCAAAACTGTGCTGTGTGAAGCCTGTGGTGCCGAATCTGTTTATGATGCATTACAAACCTCCGGTGTATGTCCTTTCTGTGGTTCCAACCAGGTTATGGAAGCACACGCACAAGACACTATTGCACCGGGTGGTGTTGTGCCATTTAAAATTAATGATAAACAGGCCGCAGAGTACTTCCAGAAATGGATTAAGCGCCAATTCTTCTGTCCGAAGCTTGCAAAAGAAAGTGCAAAGCCAAAAAGTTTCAAGGGAATTTATCTTCCATATTGGACTTTCGACTCTTCAACCATGTCCTCCTATAGCGGTGAATATGGTATCGACAAGACAAAACGAAGAGCAAATGGCGAAACCTATACGGAAACCAGATGGTACAAAACACACGGTACTCATCAAGAGTTTATCGATGACGAACTTATATTTGCCGGCAAGCAGCAAAGTGAATTTATTCTAAAGCGTTTGGAACCATTCGACACTAAGGATAACAAACCATACAAACCGGAATATATTGCCGGATTTGTTTCAGAGCGTTATTCTGTCGGATTAAAGGATGCTTGGGAAAAGGCGAAGGCTTCCATCAAAACCAAATTAAGAAGACATATCGAATCGGATATCCGTCAAGAACACCACGCGGATCACGTCCGTAATGTGTCCTTGAGCACTAGTTTTAACAACATTACTTATAAATATCTGTTATTACCTGTTTGGATATCTACTTTCAAATACAACGATAAAGTATACCAATTCATGGTGAACGGACAAACCGGAAAAGTATCCGGTAAAACTCCTATCTCCATTCCGAAAGTTATCCTTACTGTTGTTGCAGTTATTTTGATTCTTTTACTTCTCAATTGGATGGGAAACTAAACTAAACTAAACTAAAACAGTAAACCAGCACATGCCGGTTTACTGTTTTATATCGTGGAGGGAACATGGGATTTTTAATCGCAATTATTATCATTTTAATCTTGATATTAATCATCATTATCGCTCTCTATCGTGCATACCGTCATTTTAGCCAAAAAGTCAGACAGTTTTCGGTGACTGCCTTTGGAACTCCTTCCATTGCCCAAGGTGCGGAACAGATGCGCCAGCAGATATCCACCACACCGAAATCCGTATCCGGTATGACTAATTTACTTCTTCCAAAAATAGCAAAAGATTTTCCGGAGTTTCAATATGATGAAATGAAGGAACGTGCTAATAACGTACTAACTTCTTATCTCCGAGCGGTAAATGATAGGAACGTTTCTGTGTTACAAGATGGTAATGAAGAATTACTTAATCAGCTGGAGAATCATATTCGTATGCTTTCTACCAAAGGATATCATGAACATTTTGAGCGCATTCATATCCATAAAACCGAGATTAATCAATATCGTCAATCAGAGGGGCGTTGTATCATAACCTTTCAGTCTGCTGTAGAATGCTATCATTACACTACAGATGCGGACAACAAGATAATAGATGGTTCCAATGATTATAAGTATCAAACCAAATACAACACCGATTTAATTTATATTCAAGACCGCAACTTAATTAAGAACGAATTAGACAATGCCCTGGGTGTGAACTGTCCAAATTGTGGCGCTCCCGTTTCTACGCTCAACGCAAAATTTTGCGAATACTGTGGTTCCGGAATCGTGGAAATCAATATTCGAGCATGGTCATTCAGTAACGTGGAAGAAATCAAATAAACTTTTTCCACTATTATTTAAAACAAAAAATCCTACTGTATATGTAACTAAACATTCCTAAAATGATTATCACAATCTATTTTCAAGAATGTTATACATATATAGTAGGATTCTTTTATACTCTGAATATCATAAAAATTCTACATACGAGAAGTCGCCCGTACATTTCCGTCAAACATACGGTTAAAGCCCAACCATTCTTCTCCCTTATCATGATTAGCATCTAGTAGCTCAATAAAAGCTTCTATTTTCGCATCCGTATTATCCGCAAATGCCAACGCTACTGCTTCAACCAATGCTGGTTTCTTTGGCGAACCAAATTCCAACTCGCCGTGATGTGATAAAATACAATGTTTTAATTCATTCCCAAGCTTTACCGGAAACCCTTCAATCTGCTTAATCTTCTCATCTAACATAATTGTACCTGTAACAATATGACCAATCAACTGCCCCTCATCCGTATAATCATTCTCTGGAAATGAAGAAATCTCAGTCATTTTCCCAATGTCATGACAAAGCGCAGCCGTAATTAACAAATCTCTATTAATAACCGGATAACAGCTTGCATAAAAGTCACATAATTTTGCAACCGACAAACTATGTTCTAATAATCCTCCAACAAAATTGTGATGCATCGTCTTAGCTGCAGAATGCATCTTAAATGTTTTCACAAAGGATGCGTCTTCTGTAAAAACCATCTGCAACAACTTTAATAAATGCGGTTCTTTCACCGTATGAATCAATGTCACCATCTCATCATACATTTCATTTACATTTTTCTTTGAGCAAGGCATATAATCTGTAGGATCATATTCTCCTTCCTGTGCTCTTCGCACTCTTCTTACATTCATCTGCAACGCACCCTGAAAACTTGTAACCTGAGCATCCACATAGATGTAATCCATAGAATCAAAATGATCAATCCCATTCGACAAATCCCAGACTTTCGCATCTACCGACCCTGTCTTATCATGTAACTGCATCGAATAATAATTCTTTCCTGCCTTCGTCTGTAACGTTCTCTTATCCTTACAAAGATATATCGAAGAAATCATATCTCCTTCTCTTAATTCTGCAACAAATCTCATAATATACTCCTCTCATACTATATTTATTGTCTTATCTGTCCACCCTCACGGCTACTACTTCTTGTCAAAGAGAACACAAACTCACTTCCTGCACCCTCTGTACTAATCAAATCGATATTTTCACCATGTGCTTTGATAATTTCTTTTGTAATCGCCAATCCCAAACCTGTTCCTTGTTTATCTTTACCCCTTGAAGAATCTGTTTTATAGAAGCGATCAAACACTCTCTTTTGTTTCTCTTTTTCAATACCGGGACCTTGATCTTTTACAGAAACAAAAACTTTACCATTCTTATCATAAATCGTAACCGTTATCTTGCCCTCCTTCGGGCTAAATTTGATTGCATTATCAAGCAAGTTATGTATCACCTGTCCAATCTTCATTTTGTCTGCATACACAACGGTATCCTCTGCAGGACACTTTATCTGAAGATCTATCTTCTTCTTCTCTGATACACCTTCTAATGTATTACGAGTTTCACGAATCACATCTACAACATCAAAATTCTGTCTCTTTAAAATTGGTCCATATGTATCAAAATCATTCAATTCCAAAAGACTCGTTGTAAGCTTAGTAAGTCTTTTTGCTTCATTTAATACAATGTTCAAATAACGACTATACTTTTCCGGTGGGATTGTTCCATCCAACATTGCTTCTATATATCCTTTAATGGATGTAAGTGGCGAACGGAAATCATGTGAAATATTTGCAATAAAATTCTTTCGGTACTCATCTAATTTACTCAGCTCTCCTGCCATATATTCCAAAGAATCCGAAAGTTCTCCTATTTCATCTTTACGATGAACACCTGTTTTCATTTCAAAGTTACCCTTTGCATACTCACGAGCAGCTATATTCAATTTTGTGATAGGACGAATAATGGTTTTAGACAAGTATGCCAACACAATTAACATCACCAGCAAAATAACAAAAAATGGTCCATACATGATTTCTAACATATCATCTTGTAACTTTTCCACTTCTGCCATAGCCGTATGCAAAATAAGATATCCTTGTTGTGTTTCCCCTGCATAAATAGGAATTCCAACACTAATCATTGTCCCCGGAAAAATACTATAAAAATTACCAGTTTGTGTAAACCCTTTATTCAAGTTAAGTTCCGGATCAAGATGATAAATGTTATGTGGCATAATCGATAACTCACCACTGTTAGAGGCCACAATTAAGTTGCCTTCGGCTGAAAACAACCACACATCCGTCTGCAAAGTATCTTCAAATTCATCAAATCGAATTTGGAGATATTCTAGAGATGTAATTCCCTGTAAATAGGAGAGAATCGTCTGCTCTGCAAGCAAATTAGCCTCATTTATCAAATTATTTTGTTTTTCGTTTACCAATGCTTTCTGCGTTGCATAAGTTGTATAACTTGCCAACAACAAAAATAAAACTGTAAGTAATACCGTAATTACGATAATAATCTTATCTAAAAACGTTCGTTTCAATCTCTACTCTCCTCAGTTACTTCACTTCAAACTTGTATCCAATCCCCCACACTGTGGCAATCGACCAATTGGAACCATCTTTAATCTTTTCACGGACACGCTTTACATGCACATCTACTGTTCTAGTATCACCAATATAATCATATCCCCATATTTTATCTAACAACTGCTCTCTGGTGAAGACTTGATTAGGACTCTTTGCCAGAAAATATAATAATTCCATTTCTTTCGGAGGCATATCAATCTGTTCACCGTTATAAATCACTGTATAACTGGTCAGATTCACCGTAAGCCCATCATAATTAACCACATCATTTGATACGGTCTCTGATGTGTTTTGCTTTTCTTCAAACTGTGTTACTCTACGCAAAATAGCTTGCACTCTTGCAACCAGCTCATTGGAATCAAATGGTTTTATCATATAATCATCCGCACCAATTTTAAGTCCCAGCACCTTATCAAACACTTCTCCCTTAGCAGATAGCATTACAATCGGCACATTACTCTCCTTACGAATTTCGCGACAAACATCGTAACCATCCATTCCTGGTAACATGATGTCTAACAAAATCAAATGCGGCTGATATGTTTTAAATACTTTCAAAGCATCTTCTCCGTTAAATACAATCTCTGTATCAAAGCATTCTTTAATCAGATAAAGGGAAATTAACTCTGCAATATTCTCATCATCATCAACAATTAATATTCTTTTTTTATCCATACAAACCTCCTTTGAAATCCTTTATAACTCTACAATTGTTACACCTGCATCGCCTTCCCCAAATTCACCCAATCGGAAATTCTTAACGTAGGACTGTCTTTTCAGATATTCATGTATACCTTTTCGCAATGCTCCGGTTCCTTTTCCATGCACTACCCTTACCTGATTTAAATGAGATAAACACGCGTCATCCAAGTATTTATCTAATTCCATTATCGCTTCATCTACCGTCAATCCTAGCAGATTAATCTCCGGTTTGATATGCATAGATTTGTTGACCGACGCACGGTATTGGGTTGTCTTTTCCTGTTTACTTTGTTTCTTTTCCTGTATAATCTCTACATCAGTAATCTTTACTTTGCTTTGCAAAATACCCATTTGTACAGTAATCTCACCTTTTTGATTCGGAAGTGAGCGAACAGTTCCATCTAAATTCAAGCTAATAACGTGCACAGAATCTCCTAGCTTGAAATCTCCGGCTTTATGTTTCGATTTGCGATTCGCCGTCTTAATACTAAGCTTATCATTAACAGCATTCAGTTTATCACGAATCTCTCCGCGGGCTTTTTCCATATCTTTGCTATTAGCATTTTGCTTCTTATCCCAGTTATTATACTTACGAATCGACTCATCCGCGAAAGCTTTTGCCTCTTCTAAAATCTCTCTTGCCTCTTCTCTCGCATTACGTAAAATATCTTGCTTTCTCTGTTCAATATGCTCGTTTTTGGAAGCAAGTCTATCCTTCAATTTCTGAATCTCTGCTTTATTCGCAGCAATCTCTGCCTGCTCCTGTTCAATCATGCGTTTTGACTTCTCCAAATCTGCCAAAATACTTTCCATATCTAGCGCATCGTTATCGATTTGTGACTTTGCGCTCTCTATCACATCTTTAGACATTCCTAATTTGTTTGCAATAGCAAATGCATTGGATTTGCCCGGAATGCCAATCAATAACTTATAAGTAGGGCTCAATGTTTCTACATCAAACTCACAACATGCATTTTCGATACCCTCTGTTGTCATGGCAAATGTCTTAAGTTCACTATAATGCGTGGTAGCCATGCAACGAATATCTCGATTGTGCAAGTCATTCAAGATTGCAATTGCGAGAGCAGAACCTTCCACAGGATCTGTCCCTCCACCCAGCTCATCAAACAATACCAAAGTATCCTTATCTGCATGCTTCATAATATATACAATATTGGACATATGAGACGAAAACGTACTCAGACTTTGTTCAATACTTTGTTCATCCCCAATATCCGCAAATACATCTTTAAAAATTGCTAATTGTGAGCCTTGAAAAGCCGGAATATGAAGTCCTGACTGTCCCATAAGAGTAAACAATCCTAAAGTTTTCAAAGAAACCGTTTTACCACCGGTATTCGGTCCTGTAATAATCAACATTGTGAATTCTTCACCTAACCGGATATCCACCGGCACTACTTTGTGTTTATCTAAAAGAGGATGTCTTCCCTGCTTAATCAAAACCTTCCCTTGATCATTTAATTCCGGTTCCGTTCCATCATAGGACTTAGCAAAACTTGCTTTTGCAAAAATAAAATCCAGTTTCGTTAAGATTTGTACATTCGTCTCGATACTTTCCTTTGAAAGAGCAACCTGTTCACTGAGATTGGATAATATTTTCTCAATCTCCATCGCTTCTTTTGCAGTTAGTTCCTTTAACTCATTGTTCAAATTCACAACTGCCATAGGCTCAATAAAAAAAGTAGAACCTTTCGATGACTGGTCATGTACCATTCCCGGAAATTGTCCTTTATACTCCGCCTTTACCGGAATACAGAATCGCCCATTACGCATAGTAACAAGGGAATCCTGTAACATCGCCTGATTGGTCTGTTTCGCCACAATTCCATTCAACACATCATGAACTTTACTATTAATCTGTTTCATCTCGCGACGAATTTCTTTCAAAACAGAAGAAGCATCATCTGCAATTTCATCCTCAGACAAAATGCAACGATTAATTTCCCTGGCCAAATGTTCTAATGGCATAAGGCTTTCAAAATATCCCGTAAGTGAGTCCTGTCTTACTGCCATTCCTTCATTATCTTTGTCTGTTTCTTGCTCACCATATTGTCTTGCACGTTCTGCCACTTTCAAAAGTTTAGCAACATCTAATAATTCTGCAATAGAAAGAGAGGCTCCTACTGCAACTCTCTTCATTGCTTCTCCAATTGGATAAACTCCCGAAAACGAAAGACTTCCATGCTGATACACTCTTGCAAGTGCATCTCTTGTTTCTTCCTGACTCTTCTGAATTTCAATCATGTCCACAGAAGGTTTCAATTTCTCACACATACGTTTTCCCGCCGGAGAAGTGGCAAAGCCTGTAAGCTGCTCTATAATTTTATAATATTCTAATATTCGTAATGTTCGTTTATTCATAATGTTGCCTTTCTAACCAACCTTATCACCATTCATACCGATGAAGCTGTCCCTCCATTTGGAAATCAACAAAGTCTTGCTGTCTCAAAGCTTCATACAATACAATTGCCACTGAATTGGACAAGTTCAAAGAGCGAATCTCATCCAACATCGGAATACGAATACAGTTTTCTTTGTTGTCTAACAGGATTTCCTCCGGAATTCCTGCACTTTCTTTTCCAAACATAATATAACACTCATCCTCAAACTGAACATCCGTATAAGTCTGTTTCGACTTCGTAGTTGCCATATAAATTTTAGCTCCTGGATTTTTCTCTAAAAACTCCTCGTAATTCACATACGTTCTTACATCTAATTTGTGCCAGTAATCCATTCCAGCACGTTTTAACATCTTATCATTAATCCGAAATCCCAACGGCTCAATCAAATGCAATCTTGCACCGGTTGCCACACAGGTTCTGCCTATATTACCGGTATTAGCCGGCATTTCCGGTTCATGTAATACAATATTTATCATCTCTATTCCTCTTTCCTAATTTGCGAAACTCATAAATACAATGTTCCTAGTTATACATGTATAACAAAAAACAACAGGCAGGTGCATTTCGCAAATAACTAATTATCAATTTCCTCAACAAACTCTTTAATACGCCCAATCGCTTCCTTCAATTCGTCCAAAGAATAAGCATAAGAAATCCGTAAGAATCCTTCTCCGCAATCACCAAATGCATCCCCTGGAACAACAGCTAACTTCTTTGACTGAAGAAGCTTCGTTGCAAATTCCTCTGAAGTCATTCCAAACTTCTTGATGCACGGAAATACATAAAATGCTCCCTTTGGTTCAAAACAAGGCAGTCCCATCTCAGCAAATTCATTTAACAAGTATCTTCTTCTCTGGTCATAGGATTCACGCATTTTCTCTACGTCTTTATCACAATCTCGCATTGCAGCCACCGCAGCATACTGACTGGTAGTTGGCGCGCACATAATTGCAAACTGATGAATCTTTGTCATCTGTTCAATAATCATCTTCGGCCCCAATGCATAACCAAGTCTCCAACCTGTCATAGCAAATGCTTTTGAAAAACCACTAATAACAATGGTCCGTTCTCTCATTCCCTGAAGAGATGCAATACTGACATGTCCACCATTATATGTAAGTTCTGCATATATCTCATCTGATATCACAAAAATATCTTTCTCAATGATCAAATCAACAATTGCCTCCAAATCCTCACGCTCCATAATTGCACCAGTTGGATTGTTCGGATAAGAAAGAATCAAAAGCTTTGTTTTTTCTGTAATAGCATTTTCCAATTCTTCCCTTGTCAAACGAAATTGATTCTCGTTTTTTAAAGAAATGGTAACAGGTACTCCACCTGCCAATTCTACACAAGGAACGTAGGATACATAACAAGGTTCCGGAATAATAACCTCATCACCAGGATTTAACATAGCACGCAAAGCCATATCAATACCTTCACTACCACCGACAGTAAGCAAAGCCTCTGTCTTAGGATCATACTTTACATCAAATCTTCTGGTCATATATTCGCAAATAGCCTGTCGAAGTTCCAACAAACCTGCATTGGATGTATAAAATGTCTTTCCTCTTTCTAATGAATAGATACCTTCTTCTCTCACACTCCATGGTGTATCAAAATCCGGCTCACCTACACCTAACGATATTGCATCCGGCATTTCACTTACGATGTCAAAAAATTTACGTATACCAGATGGTTTAATATTAACCACTTTATCGGATAATGGATTTCTCATGCTGTCACCACCTGTCTTTCGTCTTTCTTACGTTGCAAAATTTTGGTTCCATTTTCTTTATATTTCTTAAGTACAAAATGTGTAGAAGTACTTAACACGCCCTCCATCGGTGCCAGCTTTCTGGATACAAACATTGCAACTTCCTTCATGGTTTTTCCTTCAATAAATACCGTCATATCAAAACCGCCTGACATAAGATACAAAGAAGCAACTTCTTCATAATTGTATATACGCTCTGCTACACGGTCAAATCCCTCACCACGCTGTGGGGCAACCTTAACCTCAATCAATGCTGTTACTCTTTCTGTATCTGTCTTATCCCAATTAATTACCGTGTTATAGCCACAAATAATCTGCTCTTGTTCCATATCGTTAATAACATTGATCACTAAAGCCTCATCTAAACCAAGTACAGTTGCAATATCTTTCGTTGTCATCTTTGCCTGATTCTCAATCAATTTCAAAATTCTTGTTCTGTCATTATTCATAGTGTCCGCTCCTTTCTCTCTATCCTATATTAGGCAATTGCGAAACTATCAAAAACTGTCATTTGCTTGTGCAAGTTTAACAAGCACCATAAGCAGGTGCTTCACAATCCGTCGGTACTTAGTGAGACTTTGTCGAACTTAGTACCGTTACGCATTGTGGCAAGTGCAAACGTCCTGCGTTGGTTTGTTAAATTTGTACAA
>JAFQOE010000104.1 GCA_017395635.1 Lachnospiraceae bacterium
CCTAATCCATAGGTATACTTAGCAAGGGTAACGCCATTGGCATTCACAATCCACTCTTCCTTAAGTCTCTGGCATGCATCGTAAGTATAGGTTACCACGTTGCCATTTGGGTATCTCACAGCACTACGGTTACCTAATGCATCATACTCATAAACCGTTGCCTTTCCGTTTCGGTCAACGACCCTGGTCACGCGGTCTAACAAATCATATTCATAAGTAGTAGTTCCAAAACCATTGTCAAAGGTTTCTAATCTTCCTGTTTTGTCGTAGGTATAAGAAATGGTAACTCCCTTGGCATCCGTCTGGCTAGTTAAACGACCATACTTGTCATATCCATAAGTGATATCCCCACTCTTATCTGTTACCTTTGTAAGCTGACCCTTATCGTTGTAAACGTAGGTAGTCTTTTCTGAGCCTACCTTCTTTTCAACCAGACGATCCATATCATCATAAGAATAGGTTGTAACATTGCCTGCATAATCGATAAATTCTGTAACATTTCCCACTTCGTCATAGCTGTATGACATGGTCTTTCCAAGGGCATTGGTTACCGTTGCTACCCTTCCTACATCATCGTAAGCGTAACGTGTTACATGCTCATTTGCATCCGTTACCGTAACAAGATTTCCGTTAGCATCATAGCCATAAGCGTAGCTGTTGTTATACGCATCTGTCACCTTGGTAAGACGATCTGCACCATCATACTCATACTTGGTTTCATTTCCATACTGGTCTTCCTGTTTCGTAACACGATTTCTGGCATCATATTTCGAAGTCACACTGTTACCATCTGCATAGGTGGTCTTTGTGATGTTGCCATTAGCATCATATTCGTAAGAAATGGTATTGCCTAACGCATCGATTCTCTTAGTCAATCTTGCCGATTCGTCATATTCAAACGTAGTAACATTTCCATATATATCTGTAATAGATGTGTTGCGGTTTCGGTTATCGTATCCGTATGTGGTCTTTGCGCCACTGGTACTTACCTGCTCCGTTACATTACCGACTTCATCATATGCATAAGATTCCTTTGTGCCATCCGCATACTTCTTCTCCGTCATGCGGTCAAGCTTGTCATAGGACATGGTAACGGTAAGTCCATTTCGGTCTGTTGCAGTAATGTTGTTACCATTCGCATCATAGGTAAAGGTTTCAATGGTTCCATCCGGATAAGTAACCTTTGTCAGATTGCTAAGGTCGTCGTATGTATATACAATTCTTCTTCCCTTAGCATCGGTAGAAGCTGTCTGGTTGCCATTGGCATCATACTCATACTTGGTGATGTTACCCGCATTGTCGATACTCTGGATAATATCCCCTGCTTCATTGTAGCTATAATGACTGGTAAAGGTTAAGGTCTGCCTATTCTCCTCACGGCTGATGGTAACACTGGTACATCTTCCATCTTCATCATAAGTGTAAGACGCACTTTCTCCTGCACCATTGGTTGTAGTTGCTACATTACCCTTATCATCATAGGTTACCTTCTGGTAAGTTCCAATCTCGTCTGTAAGACCGGTAAGTTTTCCGTCGGATGTATAGTTATACTCTGTCACGTTACCATTGGCATCTTTTACTGATGCCAGTCTTCCCTTAGCGTCATAAATGACAAGAAGCACTTAGGCATGTAGTATAACATGAATAAATGCTTCTTTTTATTAATCCCTTTTACCTATATTGTAAATTTATATCCCTGATCTTCGTAAATCTTTAGCTCTTCATTCATATATCTTTTCAAAGTATGTCCTTTTTTCATATATTCTTGTTTAGGGACTTTCTTTTTAATCCAACGCACCAAAGAATTATAGTCCTTCTTGAACTGTTCCTCCATTAATGGATTTTCAAATTCAATCCAACTACTTATCCAAATACGTCCTTGACGAACAACCTTTTCATCATTGTCTAATATAGTTCGGCACCATTCAATTACCGGGCTATAATTTCTATTTATTTCTGTTTCTCTGTCATCATTAAATATTATAGAACCATATGAGTCCTTATATAACACTAGAAGCCATTTTTTTTTATTCACCTCGTCATAAGACACTAAATTTTCGATTCTTTCATCAATAAAATTCCTATATAAAATTTTATATCCGTTAGAACAAATAAATTCAAAGAATTCTCTTTCAACCGCTTCACTCATATAAAAATTAATCTGTCTTCCCATATTATATTCCTCCTTGATAAATTACCGGATCTGCATCCATATTGTATGGTAAAAAGTATATTTCAACACCGTTATAATCATTTGAACCCAAAATATCTTCTATTGCTAATCGTTCTCTTTTGACAGGTGTTCCATTTTTATTCATTTTTCCAACCTGATATATTCGGATTATTTTACCTTCCGAATCAACCTCCACCGCATCAGCAAAACGATAATTCTTATGTCCACCTGATGTGTCAAATTTGACTTCATTCTTTATTTCTCCACCTTTTTGAGTTGGTTTAATATTACCAACAGTAGATTGATGTGCATCTCCACCTTTTTTACCGTTTGGATTAGATACTTTATATTTTTTACCAAGCTGATTTGCTTGCTTGATATCATTTGTACTTGCATCATAATCTATTGTAATAAAGCCAGTATCACCAATAATATCAAGCGATGCATATAAATTGTATGTTTGATACAAACTAAGCAAAGACAATACCGATAATACTGCATACACTATGATTTCCTTGTTCTTTTTATGAATAATGGAATACACCATCATCGTAACCGTCATTGCTACACTCGCTGCAGTCGTCATCAGCAACATCTGTGCATAAATAACAACACTATATGCCGCTGCGACACACAATACAGCTCCCATTCCAAAGCCACCTATATATCCAACAACAAAAGCTTTTATCGCATCGTCTGTGCTTCCTCCGAGGAATGATGTGATTGCTGAACTTGTAACACCGGATATCACACCCAG
>JAFQOE010000001.1 GCA_017395635.1 Lachnospiraceae bacterium
AAATCTTTTAGAATTTTCAGGGTTGTTTTGTTGTTTAATCATCATTCAGTTTTCATTGTTCTTTGTTTCTGCCGTTTTCGGCGACAACTTCTAAATATTAACATACTCATTTTGTCTTGTCAACAACTTTTTTTGTTTTTTATTTTTTCTTTTGTCGTTTCGCGACAGCTTGTTAAATATACCACTCTTATAACCCAAAGTCAACAACTTTTTTAAATTTTTTTTGCATAATTTTATAGAAATAAAACTCTGGTTAAATCACCCACAATATCTAGTAGTACATTATTATCATACAACAACTTCAAGCACGAAACTTGACTAATTGCCTCTATCATTTCTTGACTAATTTCAGATGTACTTGTTATAGAAAGTATCAAAAACAATATCCAAATTAAAATCAAAGCCTGCATTCCACCCAATGTTAATCCTCCTAATTTATCAATCGAACGGAGGATTGGAAGTTTTGTCAAACCTTCCACCGCTTTTCCTAAGCTAACAAAAAATACATGTGCCACAACACCTAACACCAAAAAAACAACTGCATTCAAAATCACAACCGACATAGATTTGGCAATATAATCATACACTCCTGTTGCATCCAATGCAGAATACATTTCGGAATTGTTATTATCCAATATGCTCGCTTTCAATGCTTCCGAAATCGGCAGGTCATTAATCACTTCCACCTGTACACCTTTCGATACTTCATTTTCCGAATCTGAAAAGCTCAATTCTTCTGATATATATGCAGCAATATTATCGTCCCACTGCGTATGCTCTTCCAAATACCCACTGATACCGGGTGCTACATAAGTTGCAACAATAATACTTGCTATCATCCCTGCAACTGATAATAGTACTTTAAACAATCCTCGAACCCAGCCTGATATCAGACATATTAAAAATAACACTCCAATTACAATACAAATCCAATCCATGCTTAATCCTTTTTCTTATCATGTGTAATCTTAATCACTTCCGAACCACTATCATATAAAACAATATACCGTCTACTATATCCAGTCGGTATCAAATCGACCACATTTTTTGTAAACGCATACGAAAACTTCAAATTACCTTTAATTGTATAAATGCGACTTTCAGTTCCACCTGTAAAGATGATTTCATCATTAGTTAATCTTACCTTTTTGTAATCAAAATCAATATAACGGGTCATCACTTTACGTCCATTCGTATTATACAGCTCTAAGAGATATGGTGCTTCACTCTTTTTCTCGTTTTCATTTGGAACCACTACACCAATGTAATCCTCGTTATATATAACACTTCTGATTTCTGTTTCAAATGCAATCTTTGCTTTCTCACTTGGTTTTTCTTTCATCGAATAAATGATAAATTGATTATCACCAAATGCACAAATGGTATTGTTGTCCAAAAATTCCACCTTTGGTGCTATCGTTCCTTCTAATTGATAGCCACCCATCATACGGTCTGCATTTTCACTTTGTCCTACCGGACCAAAATTGTAAGCTGCCAAACCATTTTTAACCGTTGCACCTTCTAAAGATAAATATGTAGAAAACAACTTCTCTCCATTTTCCGACAAGTCAATGTCCATTGGATAACCACTTTTATCTATTGTCGTTTGAATCTCTGAAATCTGCTCGCCCTTCTTATCATACAAATTAATAAAATTTTCTTTCTCACTCTCTAAAATCACCGCAAAGGTTCCCTGGCTGGCAACTGCAATGTCGCAGACCTTATATGGCAACGTAGTACTGCTTACTTTTCCGTCCGTATCAAACACATATACATCATTACCATTCAAATCTGCAATTGCTACGTATTCATCACACGCATCTGCTTTAGGCATTTTCATAGCAAAAGTTTCATTCCATACCGCCTCACCTTTCTCATTAACGTAGGTGGCACCATCCTTACTGTACTTCAACAAGGAATTTTGATAACTAATATAATCAATCATGGATGCATTCTGAACGCCGGTTTCTTCTACCACTTCATAAGCGTTATAAGAACCGTATGCAACAATCGCTCGCACAACTAATATAAGCAGACCCACAGCAAAAAGCATCAAAAAAATCTTTGCAATTACCATCTTATTCTCTTTTATCCCTTGTAAAAGAGAAATTATTTTTGTATTTTGTTCTGTTTTCTCAGTTTTAACTGTAGTAAATTTTCTCATTATAACGACCTTTTCCAAATATATATTATAGTAGGGCATTCGCCTTATAGTGCTTTTTTTGTGCAAGCACAAAAAAAGCACTACAAGGCTCATTGTATCAGCTCGCCTCTCGTCTCGCTGTAGGGCATTCGCCTTATAGTGCTTTTTTTGTGCAAGCACAAAAAAAGCACTACAAGGCTCATTGTATCACATTTCCAAGAAAGCTACTACCCTATTTTACTGTTGGTATTATAATACAATCACCTTCCCGGATTTCATCCGCTTCACCAAATCCATTTGCTTCCATCAGTTCTGCCACATATCCTACTGAGTTATACATTTTGAAACTGATAGAAGATAAGGTATCTCCATTTTGAACAGTATAATAATTCGGAAGATTGGTTGAGGATACATTTACTTTATTCGTAGTGACAGTAGCCGTTTTTTCTTCTATATTAGTAACTTGAGGATTTTTATCATTTGTTTTTTTCACTTTCACCTCATATTCTCCGTAATTATCCTGGTCTGTCAACAAAACTCCACACGCCACCAGCTTTGTCTCCATTTTTTCTAGCATTTGATAATTGCTAAATACGGCAATTCCTAATGCTAATACCGCAACAGACAAGCCCGAACACATTCCATAAAGCACTTTATTCATGCGCTCTATTTTTGCATGCCTTGCCCTTTCTTCCATAATCTTTTTGTAATTGCGAATGACCGCTTCATCTTTCCTTTCCACCTCACTCGGTTCTCCACCCCCGACCGACTCTTTGGTTTCAATCATGAAATTTTGCATTGCTTCATTACGGGCATAATAAATATAGTATCCACTTTGTCTCCTGAGGTAATCTCCTTCTGTCATATAAAATGCTTCTTCATCTTCCAAAGCATCCATAATATATAACACCTTGTCTTCACCGGCAAAATTATCCATATGTAACCGGACAATCATATCATTTACCATAGTGGAAAAACCCATACGGGATAAAAACCATCCCACCACTTCCAAATCAGGAAAATGGGTTTTCACCTCTTGATAAATCAGACTCCAGGTTTCCCCGTCAAATGTCGATTCTTCTAAATCCAATTCCAAATTCTGCGCAGGCAAAGCACCACTAATAAAAAGAGCCTCTCCACGCTCACCCTTCACGCTTTCTCCGACTAAAATAGCTCCCCTGGCATAAGTCGCATTTGGATTTGCCAGTTGTTTCAAATACGTCATAACATAATCTTCAATATAGATTCTCTTATTTCCAGCGGGTGCTCCTATCTGTCGTATATTCTTCGGCAATACAATTCCTTCAAATACGTTATCTTCTGTCTGTTTCGCTCTGTCGTACACAACTTCAATCATGGATTTCATTCCTTTCTTATATTCTCGTTATACCGGTAAACCAGTTCTATCACGATAATAATATGTCCATAAATTACCACGAAAGAATTACTTATCATGTCTAAAATTGTACACGCATCAAAAAAATGTACGCAATATACGGATATTTTCTTCTTTTCTATATAAAATTTGACAAATCATTCTTGTTTAAACCAGGCTCAAACCGTCAACACTTTACATAAACTACTACAACGAAACATTTATAATCGGGGGTAAAATTCTATGGCGTATTACTACTGTAATGCTTTTGAAGAAAATGCAACTTATGCTTTAAAAAATAAATTGAACGATACATTGAAAAAGAAAAACATATCATTTGAACATATCGTAATCCTATGCATAGGGACCGACCGTGCTACCGGAGATTGTCTAGGACCTCTTGTGGGTGAACACTTGCAAAATGCTCTTCCTTCACTTCCTGTATATGGAAATCTGGAAAACCCTGTACATGCACTAAATCTCCAAGAAACCGTTCAAGAAATATATCGCACTCACCAGAATCCATTTATCATAGCGATTGATGCATCTCTTGGAGTTCAGGAACACATCGGTTTTGCGACATTAAGCCTAACACCATTAAAACCCGGAAAAGGCGTAAATAAAAAATTGCCTGCAATAGGAAATCTCTCTATCACAGGCATTGTAAACGTTGCCGGTTTTCCAAACTCTATTTTATTACAAAGCACTCGGTTACACACAGTTGTAACATTGGCCAATTGTATCAGTAATGCAATCTGCCTTTCTTACACTGACGCAAATTCCGTATCATCAAACAGGGCAGCAAACATGTAATATCAGCTTGCACCTTTGTATGCCGCAATTGCTTCTGAAACAGTATCTGCTGTTCCGTCTTCCATCAAGGATATCAAATCTGCCACCTTCGCAGGTGTGCAGAAATCCTTTCCAAGAATTGCACCATAATTATTAGCCACTGCAATCGTTGAGGCTTTAATGTCTTCCTCTAATACAGATATATTATCTTCTAAAATCTCAATATCCTCTTTCATCTTTTCTAGTTTGGCAAGTCTTCTGTCATTGACTTCATCTGTCAGAACCTGTTTGGTCTCATTTTCAAAGACAGTCATAGCATCTTGCTTTTCATGACTGATGTCTTTCAATTCCTCTTCTAATTCCGCAAGCTTGTCATCATACTTATCCAATCCGTACTGACTATCATCCTTATCTTTGCTGATTGTATTACGGATTGCTCTCATTTGACGTTTGTTCGCTGCAATCTTATCCTTAATCGTTCTTCCCTGTCGCAAAGTATCAAAATGTTTTACCTTAATACCATTTAAAATAAGGACATAAATCAATCCCAAAACAAACAAAGTCAAAGAAACAGTTAAAGTACATAAAAATGTAACCTTTGCATTTCCCTTAAAGAAAACATTCACCGACAAATAGTACATCAACGCCGGAACCCCAACATAAGTAACAACAAGTGCCACAAATAATACCAATATCTCCAAAAATCTTTTTGTCATGAATAAGGCATAAAAGAAATCACTACGACAAAATGCCGGCACATGATTTGCCTTAAACAACGTCTTCATTTCTACCTGCAATTGACGATTCTCTTCTGCCAAATCCGCAGTCTCTTCTGAAACTCTTTCATCCATTCTCTGTGATTTTACTTTATCACGCTTTGTTTTCATTTTACGACTTTTGGTTTTGTTAGCCTCTATCTGATCATCATATGCTTTCTCAATTGCATTCTTTCTCTTACGAATTGTCTGTGTAATCTCATCTTGAATCGATTTCTCTTCGGTTGCGATTGCCTTTTTTAAGTTCTTTTCCTGATTTTTATATTCTGTCAATTCCTTCTTTAATTGCTCTACTGCTTCAAGGTCAGTCTGCACCTGATACAAGTAATCCACATTTTCATTAAATACGCTATTTTGCATTATACTGCCTCTCTTTCGTACTATCTTTATGCCTAACACTTTTTGAACTGTACCATTCCTCGCTTCAGCACAAAACTCGCACTCTATTGTAACAAACCCTTTTCATAAATACAACCCAAAATCCATAGGTTCATCGCAGAGGAACAACTACCTGCAATCATAATTGTCTCATGGCAGTGAAAAAAAATCCGCAGGCCTTAACGAACCTACGGATTGCAATTACATATATTCGTAACTATTCAATACCTTCACAGTTACATATATTCCTTTAACGTTTCCGGATCTACCTTAATACGATTATCCATCGTTTTCATAATGTCTTTAATCTGTACTGACTTAAAGACAGCATCCGAACTCAGATCATAAATCTGATTCTGTCCAAACCCTAAAACCATTGGTCTGAGCACATCTTTATCATTCTCTCGAAGAACAAGTCCTTTTTCGGAATTAGTCAATTCAACACAAACACCCGGATATAACACCTTAATACTATCCAGCAAATGCTTCACCATCTCCGGATCATACAAATCCGGTGCATCTTGCAACATGCGAATCGCTTGTACCTCTGTGTTCGGATCTTCATCCAAACGCATGGCAGTATACTCATCATACGCATTCGCCACCATTAAGATTTTAACCGCACTTGAAATGTTAGCCGGTGCATTTTGTGGAAGATACTGTAACTGACAAAGCTGCATCAACATACTCTTGACACCTGCTGGCAAATTAAACGCATTGGAAATCTTGTCAATTCCGGTAATCACTGCCCTTGCAACCGTATTCTGTTCCTCTTCCGAAAGATTCACTGCCTTTCCTCTAAGTTCCGGAGCTATAGAAAGTTTTCCTAAGTCATGTAGCAAAGCAGCTACAACTACCTCAGTCTGTTCCATGATACCAAAACCAGCCCTATGAGAAATCATTGCTGTAAGAATAGCCACATTCAATGCATGTTTATAAACATAATCCTCCGGACTTCTCAGATTCTGATTAAAATTGATTCTATGATGTAATTTTCCAAACATGCGAACCAAATCATCTGTTTGTTTCATCAAATTCATAGGGCCTTTATTATTCATAATCAAATCCAAATCTTCACGAATACTAAAAACCGCCATTGTCTGAAAACGTTCAAATTCAATCTCTTCCTCACTCATCGGCGGAAGCGGTTCTGCCGGTTCTAAAACATACAAACCAATCAAACCAAAATTCTTAACACTTTCAATACCCTGTTTGGTTATCTTATCATTCCTTCCATACAAAAGGATTCCTCGCTTATTATAAATCGGACGCGCCAAACGCATTCCTACTTTCAAATCTTCTGTCTTAACGTATATCAAAATAACACCTCCCAATCTTGTGTTTCTAATTGTACCATTCTGCACCATAAATGGCAACGATAGAAATTTCATTTTGGGGCTTATTCAGCTTTAATAGATGCTGTAAATACACATGATTTTTCATTGTTACCGCTAATTCATAAGGAATCTGTTTCCCACAATACGAATGTACAAAACCCATATATATTTCTTTTTTTTCCTCTATAATATATTCTTTGGTATTCCTCATATCATGTAATCTTTTTCTTCTTCTCTTTTGATGATTGTCAAACTCTGCCACCACATAACCATTGTGACAACACGCCATGACACGTTCTTCTTTCCAATACTTTACTAAAAACAAAGCTGTATCTATCTTTAATTTTTTCATTTGCAAATCATCTATAAAATGTAAGACAATCCCATATTCTTCATAAAAGAATTTTGCCAAATCATCTGTATCTAAAATATCTGTTGAATTATAAATATAAATATTTTCATAATGGTTTTTCACCATCTGAAGAATTTCTCTGATTTCATTCTGATTCCATTTTTCTGATTCTATAGTCAATAAAAATTTTTTTCTTTTTTCTTTCCCTAGTTGCCTTCTAAGATATTCTATAATACTCGTTTTGTTTTCCAATAACTCTTGCTTTTTCATTTCAAATAAAATATTAGGAATATCAAAATCCCGAACCATTCTTTCATTTGCAACAACCACCGTTTCTCCATCACACAATTTTTTGATCCGGCTGAAAAGTGCTTTATCCTGTTTGCATAGTTTCTTATTCCGGTTACATTCTGCACAATCTTCATTCTTATCGCTCTGTTCTATTTTCTCCTTTACCATCTGCCGGACAATTCCTACTCTTATTCCGCCTATCGTCTGTAATTCTGTCTCTATTGCATTTTTATCTCCAGTGAAACGCTCTATATATATACAGTCTAACTTTGTCATTTCCATTGTTTCACTTTTCATTTTGTACATTGTATTAAGAATATGACAAAACATTCTTTTTTTGATATACTTTTATTAGTTATTTACCTATTCAAAGGAGGCAGACATGTACGCATATAAATGTACGGTTTCATACGAAGGAACACGCTATAATGGATGGCAAAAGCAGGGGAACACATCCAATACAATTCAAGGGAAAATCGAAGAAATCTTATCGAGAATGTTAGACGAAACCATTGAGATTTTTGGTTCAGGAAGAACCGATGCAGGTGTTCACGCTCTTGGACAGGTATTTCATTTTCATAGTCAGGTAAATGTTTTGGAAGAATATTCTTCCAGCGATTTCCTTACAACCTTTAACAGCTTTCTTCCAAAAGACATTCGGGTTCTTGCTATTGAGGAATGCGACCTACGTTTTCATGCCCGCCTCAATGCAAAAGAAAAAACCTATCGCTATCAGATTGACATTTCGACTTTCGGCAATCTGTTTTTACGGAATACAAGTCACCATGTCAACAAAGAACTTGATATAAATGCAATGAAAAAAGGCGCCAGCTACTTGCTTGGCACCCACGATTTCAAAAGTTTTTGCAGTAACAAACGCATGAAGAAATCCAGCATTCGTACAATCTATCAAATTGATATCACGAAAGATTTATCTAACGAATTGTTGATACTCTCTTATACAGGAAACGGATTCCTATATAATATGGTTCGCATTATGACCGGAACCTTAATCGAAATCGGTTTAGGTCTTCGCGCGCCGGAGGATATTCTTTCTGCTCTAGGTGGTTGCAACAGAGGATTAGCCGGACACACTGCACCTCCGCAAGGGTTGTTCCTTGTGTCGGTGTCTTATACAGATAGTCATCAAACCAACTAACATACCGTTCTTCAAATCGGGCAGGGTTTCCTGCTCGATTTCACTTTACACATTATTTCACGCATACCGATTATGAAGTATATCCTCTATACTGTTAAACACGACCATTCTCATTCAACATTTGACGCACTAGTCTCTTTCCATTGAAACAATAATGATTCCAATTCTTCATAACTCTCCACATGGTTCACTTCATCTCTAAGTTTCGAAGAGTTAGGATATCCTGTTGTATACCATGCCACATGTTTGCGCATTTCATGAATTCCCGTATACTCACCCTTATACTCAATCATCATCTGTGCATGGCGAAGCATTACGTCTACCATGCCGAAAAGGGATGGTCGTTCCGGTATATACCCCTTTTCAAAATAAGTCTTCATTTGAGAGAAAATAAAAGGATTTCCCTTTGCACCTCTACCAATCATGAAAGCATCACAGCCTGTTTCTTCTTTCATTTTCAATATATCCTGAGGTGTAATCAAGTCTCCATTACCAATCACCGGAATCTTAACCGCTTCTTTCACCTGTCGAATGATATCCCAATCTGCATGACCGGAATAGTATTCACTTCGCAATCTTCCATGCACTGCTACAGCAGCCGCGCCGCTCGCCTCTACTACTTTCGCAATCTCTACCGCATTGACATGTTCCTCATCAAACCCTTTACGAATCTTAACCGTAATCGGCACATCTGTAGCTTTCACCATGGCAGATACAATTTCCCCTACCAGTTTGGGCTGTTTCATCAAAGCCGATCCTTCATTGTTGTTCACAATTTTAGGAACCGGACATCCCATATTGATATCTATAAAATCATATCCTCGTTCCTGAACCTGACACGCCATATCAGCCATAATCTGAGGATCTGAACCAAACAACTGTAAACCAATCGGATGTTCCATCGGTTCATATTGCATCAAAGGCTCTGTATTTTTGTTCTTGTATAAAATCGCCTTTGCGCTCACCATTTCGGTATACAAAATATCACATCCCTGCTCCTTGCACAGCAAGCGAAAAGGCAGGTCTGTTACACCTGCCATGGGAGCTAATATTAACTTATTGTGTAAATCGATCATTTCTTTTCTCGACATATTACTTTTCCTTCGCTATATTAATTGATATCTCAATTTGTAACTATCCACAACTTATATTAAGTTATCGTATCCATCCACAAACTCATTCGAAAAATGTTTCACACTTATCTCATGTAGACTCTCACCAAATCGTTTCATAATTGTCTATCAGAACCACATCCTACATCTGCTTATCGTATAAAATCTTTAGTCCCTTCAAAGTCAAATTTGGATCATATACGTCAATACAATCCGTTGCATCACTAATAATTTTTCCCAAACCACCGGTTGCAACTACCTTCATCTCCTCAAGCTTTGCTTCTTCCTGAATCTTGCGAACGATATACTCTGTTTGTCCGATATGACCATACACCAAACCTGACTGCATGGAAGAAATTGTGTCTCTTCCAAGTATCATATCCGGTTTCATAATTTCAATCTTTGGAAGCTTTGCCGCATCCTGCCACAATGCATGTGCCGCAATACGGATACCCGGTGATGTCACACCACCTACTAACGTTGCATCACCCAACACCAAATCATGCGTTGTAGCGGTTCCGTAATCAATTACAAGAACCGGTCCACCATATATCTCATAGGCTGCAACAGCATCCACAATGCGGTCTGCACCAACTTCTTTTGGATTCGGAATTGCAATCTTAATTCCTGTCTTAATTCCCGGTCCCACTAAAATAGGATTCACATTAAAATATTTGATCAAACCATTGATAATATGGTGATTCACATCCGGCACTACTGATGCCATAATCGCCGCATCCACATCATCCCTATGCATTCCTTTACTATGTAACAAATTATATAAAAATGTACCATACTCATCTGACGTTCTTGGAATTTTCGTTGTCATACGAAATGTTCCAACAATTTCTTCTTTATCAAACAAACCAATTGTTATGTTTGTATTTCCAATATCAATTGCTAATAACATTATCTTCGTCTCCAATTCTTTACTACAAATCTAAATTTGACTTTTGCATCTTTATAACTAACAACACTCCATAAAAATGATACCATGATGCTTGTTACACTACTCTTCTATCGTTTCACCCAAGAAAAACACTCTGTAATACAACTCTAAACTTTCCAAAAGTTCCTGCTTTGTCTGTTGCAATTGCTTAATCTTTAACACACTTCCTATTTCATCATAAAGCAAATCACCTTTATCACACATTGTAACAAACTGCAAATTCGCCTCTTCATCATATTCCAACGATAAAATTCCACCAATATCTTCTACAAACAATACACACATCGCTTGTAATTCATCCTTAATCGTCTGTGGTAACCCCTCAAAATCAGGATTCAAATAATATTTCTCTTCATATTTTGAAGACGCACATAAAACAACTCTTTCTTGTTCCATATCCACCGATCCTTTTCTATTTCTAAAAAGCATTTTATCCTATCTATAAAAGGATTGCAACCCATTTAAAGATTTGCTAAGATATACCTTGACTTGTAAGATGAATGTGTCAAAAAAAATCTTCTAATATATATTTCAAATAGTACATATACACATTGTTTTACAAGCAATTTGTAAAAGAAAAGAGGTAATTAAACAATACTATGTTAAATCAGAATTTTATTAACATGTGCGGACAGAAATCAGTTATTCGCGAATTATTTGCTTACGGAAGTGAGCGTGCTAAAGAAATCGGTTACGAGAATGTTTTTGATTACAGCTTGGGAAATCCTTCTGTTCCTGCTCCTGAATCATTTACACAGGAAATGATTCGCCTGTTGCAGACAGAGAACCCACTTACTTTACATGGTTACTCACCAAGCCTTGGTATTGATTCTGTTCGTGAAGCTGTCGCAGTTTCATTAAATGACCGTTTTGATATGAACTACAAAAAAGAAGATGTATTTATGGTAAGTGGTGCTGCCGGTGCAATCGCGCACGCAGCCAGAGCCGTTACCGTTCCCGGTGATGAAATATTGACATTTGCTCCTTTCTTCCCAGAATATATGCCATATATTACAGCTACCGGAGCAGTATTGAAAGTCGTTCCTGCTGATACCAGTACATTTCAGATAAACTTTGATGCTTTTGTGGATATGTTAAATGAAAAGGTTATGGCTGTCCTTATCAATACACCGAATAACCCTTCCGGAATTGTATATTCAACCGAAACGATTGAAAAGTTAGCCATGATTTTGACCGAGAAGGAAGAAGAATACGGGCATCCAATCTATATTATCTCAGATGAGCCATATCGTGAGATTGTATTTGACGGTGTCGATTCACCATTTATTGCTTCACACTATAACAATACGATTACTTGCTATTCCTTCAGCAAGTCTTTATCCCTTCCGGGAGAGCGTATCGGTTATATCGCTGTGAATCCGGCTTGTGCCGATTCAGCATTATTGGTGGATATGTTCGGACAAATCTCACGTGGTATCGGACACAATTGTCCTCCTAGTATCATTCAGCTCGCTGTTGCAAAGTCATTATATGACACAGCAGATTTGTCTGTATATGAAACCAATAAAAATATTCTTTATACCGAATTAACAAAGATGGGATTTGATATCGTAGAACCGGGCGGAACTTTCTACATGTTCCCTAAGGCATTAGAGGAAGATGCCATCGCCTTTTCAAACAAGGCAAAAGAACTTGATTTATTATTAGTTCCAAGTAATTCCTTTGGTGTGCCGGGACACTTCCGCATCAGCTACTGTATTCCAACAGAAAAGGTAGAGCGATCTATCCCTGTGTTCCAGAAATTGGCAGATATGTATCTATAATTCCAAACAAGCAAAAGAGGCTGGTTCATACCAGCCTCTTTTTATAACTCCTTATTCATTGTCAGAAGTAGTCATATTCATAACCTGACGTTTTCTTGCAAGCTCATCACTTTCTAAGTACTCATCATAAGTTGTCATCTTATCAATCAAACCGGTTGCTGTAATCTCCATAATACGATTAGCCGTAGTCTGGATAAACTGGTGATCCTGAGAAGAGAATAACACAACGCCCGAGAACTTAATCAATCCATTGTTAAGCGCTGTAATTGATTCCATATCCAAATGGTTGGTAGGCTCGTCCAACACCAACACATTCGAACCCATAATCATCATTTTAGAAAGAAGACAACGTACTTTCTCTCCTCCTGATAATACACGCACTTTCTTCACGCCATCGTCACCGGCAAATAACATTCTTCCAAGGAATCCTCTTACATAGGTAGCGTCCTTCTCCTCAGAAAACTGTGTAAGCCAATCCACAATTGTCAAATCATTATCAAATTCCTTCGTATTATCCTTAGGGAAATAACCCTGTGATGTAGTAACACCCCATTTGTATGTTCCTTCATCCGGTTCTTCCTCTCCTGCTAATATCTTAAACAACATGGTTGTAGCAAGGGTATTCGGACCAACAAATGCAACCTTATCTTCTCTTCCAATTGTAAATGAAATATTATCTAAAATCTTCTCTCCATCCACTGTCTTAGAAAGATTCTCAACCGTTAATACCTCGTTACCAATTTCGCGATTCGGGCGGAAATCGATATAAGGATACTTACGGCTGGATGGACGCATCTCATCCAACTCAATCTTCTCTAATGCACGCTTTCTGGAAGTAGCCTGCTTTGATTTGGAAGCATTTGCAGAGAATCGCTGAATAAACTCCTGTAATTCCTTAATCTTCTCTTCTTTCTTCTTATTCGCTTCCTTCATCTGCTTAATCATCAACTGACTTGACTCATACCAGAAATCATAGTTACCGGCATATAACTGAATCTTACCATAATCAATATCTGCAATATGTGTACAAACTTTATTAAGGAAATAGCGGTCATGGGATACAACAATTACAGTATTATCAAAGTTAATCAAGAACTCTTCCAACCAGCCAATTGCTTCTAAATCCAAATGGTTCGTAGGCTCATCTAAAAGCAATACATCCGGATTACCAAACAAGGCTTGTGCCAGTAAAACCTTAACCTTAAATGTATCCTCTAACTCTGCCATCATCTTGTAATGGTGTTCTGTTTCAATACCAAGACCATTCAACAAAGTTGCAGCATCCGATTCTGCTTCCCAACCATTCATTTCAGCAAATTCAGCTTCCAAATCCGCAACTCTTGCACCATCCTCATCTGAAAAATCAGGCTTTGCATATATCTCTTCCTTTTCCTTCATAACATCATAAAGACGCTTATTACCCATGATAACCGTATCTAATACTGTATAATCATTATACTTAAAATGATCCTGCTGCAATACAGAAAGTCTCTCTCCTGCATTCATAACAACATCACCCTTTGTAGTTTCAATCTCGCCTGATAAAATCTTCAAAAAAGTAGATTTGCCCGCACCGTTCGCACCAATCAATCCATAACAGTTACCTTCTGTAAACTTGATATTAACCTCTTCGAATAACGCTTTCTTACCAAATCTTAACGTTACATTATTTGCACTAATCATACTATTACCTCTCTTATTCTGTGTATTGTTGGTCTACCTGCTTTGTATCGCTTTCTTACCAAATACTATAGTTCCTCAATCTCATATCCATCTGATTACTGTAATTCCGGATCAATCAAAATAGCAACTCGGTCAATACGGTTTTTATCCATAGAAACCACTTTCAAAGTGATTCCATCCTTCTTAACCGTCTCACCTTCTACCGGCAAATGATCCAACAATTCTATTACATATCCACCTAATGAATCATAATTCTCAGATTCAAATCGAATACCAATATTATCCTCCAAATCACTGAGTTTCATTGCACCATCTATTTCATAACGATTTTCTTCTAACTTTGTAACCGTTTCTAATTCATCCATATCAAATTCATCTCGAATCTCACCAACGATTTCTTCAATCAAATCTTCAATTGTAATAAGACCTACTGCCGTAGCATACTCATCCAACACAATTGCCAGAGTTACAAAACGATTTCGCATTTCTGTCATAATAGATGAAGTCTTCTGATATTCATATACAAAAAATGGTTCCCTCATAATATTGCGAACTGAGAATGACTGATTCTTCTTATCTGTCCGATTCTGATATAAGAACAAATCCTTCATATACAAAATACCGATAACACTATCCTTGTTATCATCATAAACCGGTAATCTGGAATAATGCTCTTTATCGAACAGCTCAAACACTTCATCAAAGGTAGCATCCACCGAAATTACTGCCATGTCTGCACGAGGAATCATAACATCTTTTGCTTTAGAATCACCAAAATCCACCACATTATTAATCATGGATTTCTCTTCTTTCTCGATAACGCCATCCTCCACACTGACATCTACAATCGTTCGAAGCTCTCCTTCTGTCATCTGTTCCTTCGCTTTGTTTCTGTCAATTCTCAAAACAAAGAAAATAATCGCAGATAATTTATCAACAATCCAAATAGCCGGAGTTAACAACCATGTCAAAGGCGCAATCACATGTATATATATAAACGCAATTTTCTCATTATATAGAGTTGCCAAAGTTTTCGGAGTTATCTCTCCAAAAAGTAACACAACTAAAGTCAATACACCGGTAGACACGCCTACAAACGCACTTCCAAATACTTCTGTCGTCACCGTAGTTGTAAGTGCTGATGCTGAAATGTTAACAATGTTATTACCAATCAATATCGCACTTAGCATTTTAGAAGGATTTTCAATCAACTTCATTATCTTCGCAGCGGTTTTATTACCCTGTTCCATCAAAGAACGCAAACGATGCTTATTCACTGTAGTTAATGCTGTTTCCGCAGATGAAAAAAATGCAGACAACAAAATCATAATAACAATTGCAACAATCTGTAAACTCACTCCAGGCTCCAAATTATTATCCTCCTATTAATAAAAATGTAGTCATTCTAATTGTTCAGTATATTTGCACAATCGTAGTTAATTTTACTGAATGAAATATCTCTTGTCAAGTCATACTATATATGTAACTCATTTACTGTTTTTTCAAAAAGGAGTGACTAACATGAGAAGTTCAAAAAAAGAATACGAAGCAGTTGCCAAAAGATGTAGTTCTTATGCCAAGACAACCACCAGTGAATTATCTAACTGCGTAGGTAGTGACTGTAAAAGTTGTTTGAACTGCGAACATTTCGCCGCAGATGAACATTGTGTATTAGATTTGTATGATCCAATCGCAAAAAATCTATAAGGAAATATCCTTATTATTTGCTTTGACATACCACAGTATTGTATAAAGCAAAAACAGACAATCTTTCTAACATCTTCTATTTATAAAGATTGTCTGTTTTCTACATAACTACAATATGCACCTCTATTAAAATGTATTCGTAACGATTCAGTACTTCGTAGTTACGATTCAAGATAACAAAATTATACTAATTCAGATAATTCTTTATGTTTATATTACTCCATCCAGACACATTCTTATATTCCCGATTCGGCTGTGCATAATCCGAATACAGCCTATCTACCTCTGCTTCTTTTATGGATAAATCCTCTGACTGTTGTTCATGTTTCTCGATTGTTTCCGCATAATTATTATCATTCTTTTCTAACAATCGAATCACATAATATCCATAATCGGATTCTATGACATCGCTCACTTCACCAACAGATAATTGATCCACTTCCGCTTGATACTCTTTTTCCAAATCCTCATACTTAAGGTATTTTTCAATAGCAGTCACTGTTTCATCACAATCCTCAAGCAAAGCCTCTATATCTTCTCCCTGTTGGGCACGCTCAGAAAATTCCATCGCTTCTGTTTCTTTTTCTTCTATTTCTGCTCTGGATACTTTTTTCAAATTGCCTTCTGCATCCGACTGAACCATCCCATCTTCATCCAATTGAACAATTGGAAATGTGACTTGATAAACCTTTACGTAACGCTCTTGCTTGTCAGAATCCAAAGTAGAAGATGCATTCTCATTCTTTCCATCTTCCGATAAGCTATCCAGATAAGAATCCCCTAACAGCTTCTTCTCATATACACGCTCAATATCCGATTCCGAAACGCCTCTTCCTTCTAATATATCTACCCCAAAGCGTTCTAGTACCTTTTTGGTTCGAACTTTCATCTCCTGTTTTTCTTCGTCAGACAATTTTATCTTGTTCTTTTCCGCTTCTTTATATAAAAGCACCGTGGAAATAATATCTTTCTCCAACTGTTGCTTATAATATTCACCATACGTCATTGTGTCTTCATACACTTCATCCAGTTGTTCTACACTGTTCACATTGTATTCTGTTGCATAAATGTAAGCAAATATAGCTACATCCTTATCGTATAACATTTCCCCATTCAATGAGAAAATCCAATCATCCTTGCTGTTACAAGCCGCCAGCCCCAATACCATCACCAAACACAATCCTATCGATAATATACGTTTGCATAATTTTCCCATATTAAGAATCCTATCCTTTCTAAAACTAAAGCCGGTTGCATACGCAACCGGCCTAATAAATCCATAGATTAGTTATTGATTAACTTATCTTCACCATTCCAGCTGTAAAGCTTACGAATGTCCTCACCAACAACCTCAACAGGATGCTCTGCAGCAATCTTTCTCATTGCCTTGAAGTGAGCCTGTCCGCCTGCTGCTGACATATCTAACAAGAAGTCCTTAGCAAATGTACCATCCTGGATATCAGAAAGAACTTTCTTCATAGCCTTCTTAGTATCCTCAGTGATAATCTTAGGTCCTGTAATGTAATCACCATACTCAGCTGTATTAGAGATTGAATATCTCATTCCTGCGAAACCTGACTGGTAAATCAAGTCTACGATTAACTTCATCTCATGAACACACTCAAAGTATGCATTTCTCTCATCATAACCAGCTTCTACTAATGTTTCAAAACCAGCCTGCATTAATGCACAAACACCACCACAAAGTACTGCCTGCTCACCAAATAAGTCTGTCTCTGTCTCTGTTCTAAATGTTGTCTCAAGAACACCAGCTCTTGCTCCACCGATTGCCAAAGCATATGCTAAAGCCTTCTCCTGAGCCTGACCTGAAGCATCCTGATGAACAGCGATCAAACAAGGAACACCCTTACCTACCTGATACTCAGAACGTACTGTATGTCCAGGTCCCTTAGGAGCTACCATTGTTACGTCTACGTCAGCTGGTGGAACGATCTGGTTAAAATGAATATTGAAACCATGAGCGAACATTAACATGTTACCTGGCTCTAAGTTTGGCTCAATGTCCTTCTTGTACATAGAAGCCTGTAATTCATCGTTAATCAAGATCATAATGATGTCAGCTTTCTTTGCTGCCTCTGCAGCTGTATAAACTTCAAATCCCTGAGCTTCAGCCTTAGCCCAAGACTTGCTGCCCTCGTATAAACCGATGATAACGTTACAGCCTGACTCCTTTGCATTCAATGCATGTGCATGTCCCTGGCTACCGTAACCGATAACTGCGATAGTCTTTCCATCCAATAATGATAAGTTACAATCTTCCTGGTAAAAAATCTTTGCCATTTCTCTATATCCTCCTAGAATATCTTAAAAAAATTTATGTATCACTGATTACTTCAAATCAGCACTACCTCTTGTTAATCCTGTAAGACCTGTTCTTACAATTGATTCAATCTCAAATCCGTCCAACAAACCAATAAATGCTTCAATCTTATTAGCATTACCTGTCAACTCAATCATTAACGAATTCACAGACACGTCAACAATCTTAGCACGGAATACATCTGTGATAGAAATAATCTGCTGCTTTTCTTCATGGTTCGTCTTAACCTTAACTAAAACCAACTCTCTACATACAGATTCGCCATCCTTCAACTCTGTAATCTCTACAACATCCTCTAATTTGTTAATCTGCTTTGCAATCTGAGCAAGCGTCAAATCATCTCCACTCACTGCAACCGTCATACGAGAGTACTTTGGATTCTCTGTCACACCAACCGACAAACTGTCGATATTATAACCTCTTCTACTAAATAATCCTGATACACGGCTCAATACACCGGCGGTGTTATCAACCAACAGGGATAATACCATCTTCTTCACTATTATCTTCCACCTTTCAAGTAAAAAATGCGAAAACACGCAACTATTGACATTTTAGCAATTATTGTATTCACTGTCAAGCACGTTTCCCCCAAGCAATGCACTTATTTTCAAGCATTTCTGATGTATTTTATAAAAATACACCTTTGTCCAATCCTGACGTATCAAGTACCAATTACTTTTTCGCCAACAATCCTTCCACCACTCGACATGCCTCTGCCGCATCTTTGGCATAACCATCTGCACCAATTTCTTCAGCAAAGCTTTGCGTAATCACAGCGCCGCCAATTATAACCTTGGCACTGATTTTCTTTTCTTTTGCATACTCGACTACATCCTTCATTTTCATCATGGTGGTAGTCATCAACGCAGATAAACCGATAATTGCAGCATTTTCTTTGACTGCTGTTTCTATAATCTGTTCTTTCGGAACATCTTTTCCAAGATCGATTACCCGATAGCCATAATTTTTCAGCATTAACACCACAAGATTTTTTCCAATATCATGAATGTCACCCTCTACTGTTGCCATTACAACCGTTGACATCTCTCCTTCATCTTCTTTCTTAGGTAGTAAAGGCTCCACATAGGAAATCGCCAACTCCATTGCTTCTGCCGAAGAAATCAACTGTGGAAGGAAATATTTCTTCTTATCAAATAACACGCCTACTTCATTAATAGCCGGTATCAAATGCTCTTCTATTACAGCCTGCGGTTCATTACCTTCAGCAAGAAATGCTTTCACATCCTCTATCATGGTTCTCTTATTGCCTTTAAGAACATTCTCGTAAAGTTTAGAACGATTGGTTGAAACCTTACCGCTAACAGACGCTTGTTCCTCACTCTTGTTATTATCAGGCTGTCCATTAACTCCGTTCATACCCATAGCAATCGGTTTCACATTTTCGATATAACGAACATCTGCCCCGTCTTTATCAATCAATAAATCAGATGCATATGCTGCATTCATCAACAATTCCTGCGACGGATTTGCAATCGCCATGGTAAGACCATTTGCAATTGCCATGGTTAAAAATGCCGTATTCACAAAGCCTCTTTCCGGCAATCCAAAAGAAATATTGGACAATCCGCAAATGGTTGCAAGCTCCATTTCATTCTTACAATACGAAATCGTCTCTAATGTTTCTAAAGCAGCCTTCTTATTCGCACCTACCGTCGCAACCAATCCATCGACTATAATATCCTCTTTTACAAAACCAAGCGCCAATGCTCTATCATATATTGTCTGGATAATCTGTTTCTTTTCACCAATATCTTTCGGAAGCCCTTCATCTGACAATGGAAGTAAGATAAACATTGCCCCGTATTGTTTGGCGATTGGCAATAATTTTTCCAGCTTCTCTTTTTCTAACGAAATCGAATTAATCAATGCTCGTCCGGGATAAATACGAAGTGCATGCTCAATGACATCTACATGGGAAGAATCAATACAAAGTGGGAGATTCACTGTGCTGGTAACTTCATATATTATCTTCTGCATCATTGCATCTTCATCAATACCATTCATTCCCACGTTGATATCTAATACTGCTGCCCCTTTTTCTTCCTGTTCCTCTGCCATCTGAATTACCAAATCCAGATTGCCTTCTCGAAGTTGCTGTTGCAACATTTTCTTACCAGTAGGATTAATTCGCTCTCCTACCACAAGGAATTTTCCATCCATATCTATCTCTAACATTTGACGTTCAGATGCAAGCAATCGTCTCTTCTTGTTTGAAATCTCCGGTACTTTCATCAAACGTACCGTCTGCGCAAGGGCTGTAATATGCTCCTTGGTTGTTCCACAACATCCGCCAACTAAACTTGCTCCCGCTGCCACAAGTTTTCTGCCTGATTCTGCAAATTCTTCCGGTGTCATGGCATAAACTGTTTCTCCATCAACCAATTCCGGCATTCCGGCATTTGGTTTTGCTAAAATCGGAATATTGCTGTAACGCGCCATACTTTCCACCAGTGGAACCATTTCTTCCGGACCTGTAGAACAATTCACACCAATTGCATCTGCTCCCAAGCTCTGCAACACAACAACTGCTGTTGCAGGGTCTGTACCATACAAAGTTCTGCCATCTTCGTTATACGTCATACTGACAATAACCGGCAAATCACAAATTTCTTTTGCCGCAATTAATGCAGCTCTTGCTTCCGCAAGACTCATCATTGTCTCTATAACCAAAAGGTCTACTCCAGCTTCCACAAGACTCTTAATTTGTTCTTTATATACGTCAATCAACTCTTCTAACTGCATCGTTCCGATTGGGTAAAGCTGTCTTCCAGTCATAGTCAAATCACCTGCTATGTAAGCTCTGTAACCGGTCTTTGCTACTGCCTCCTTGGACAAAGATACCAATTTCTTATTGACTTCATCCAATTCCTTTTCCAAACCATACTCTTCTAACTTAATACGATTACCGGAAAAGGTAGATGCATAAATAATATTACTTCCAGCATTAATATAATCCATCTGAAGATTCACCAATACATCCGGATGCTCTAATACCCATTTTTCCGGGCAAACTCCGGTTGGCATTCCTGCTTTTTGCAAATTCGTCCCTGTCGCTCCATCTAAAACTAATATTTTCTGATTCAATAATGTTCGAAATTGTTCCTTAGTCAATGTATTCATTCCTTTCTTTATTTAAATATACTTACGAATATGCACATAAATCTTTCCCTTGCGTGTACTTCCACCTGCATGGTCAAAAATATATTTTCCATGTCCACGGACAGAAAAGACATCCCCATCCTTTAACATAATACTATTACGTCCTGTCACTCGTCCATTTAGCGTTACTCTTTTCTCTTCAAAAAATGACAACGCTTCCTTTCTGGAACATTTCAACAAACTTGCAATAATTCCATCAAGACGCAAAGATGCAACCGGAAATTCCACATCTTCTAACGTCGGTGTCAACGCCGGAACATCCACATCTGTCTTTTCACATTTCACATTGGTATGCTTTACCTTGGTAAGTTCATCACAAATGTAATCTGCTATGCGCGCCAGACAGAAAATGTATGCTGTATTGTCTTTCAGTAAAATATCACCTAAAGTATCTCTCTCAATCCCCAAATTCATCAATGCACCAAGAAAATCTCTATGATTCAAATCATCACTAAATTTCGCCACTAACGGCATCACCTTAATTACACAAACAGGAAACTCTCCGGGATATCCGAATTCCTCTTCCGAACCAAAACCCACAATCTGTCGCTCGCAAAGTTCATTACCTCCATACAATTCACAGGGAATATAGGAAAGCTCATTTCGTATATCTTCGAATACCTCTAATTCCGCAGGGGATAAAAAATTGCTATATGTATATATATTCTGTGTATAGGCACGTTTTGCCAAATCCATCAAACGACCCTTTAAAATCTGTTCATCATTCATGCAACACCCTCATATCTTCACAATGAAACAATCCGTTATTTTTTGGTCATATCGTACTGAATATTCGGCATTTGCACATCTAACGTCGTCGCAGCCATCTGCATCCATTCCGGATTCGATATCCAACGATCCCCCTGCTTTAATGCATAAAACGGTGTATCTTGTTTCTCACTACGCAAAATTCTGACAATCGCAACAATGTCGCACACCGCAACAAACAAGAAGAAAATTAAAACCAACCATCCATTCTCCGTAAACAGACAAAAATCATAGAATCCATGTTGCAAGGTAGGGAATAATAAAGAGAAGAATAGCCATAACCAGCTCTTACCCTTCTGTCCTTTCACTTCAAACAACTTTGCATTTCCAACGAAATATCCCATAAAAATTGCAAAGGTACAATGACCCGGAACAGACAAAACCGCTCTCAAAACGCCTGTTCCGAAACCATACTGAAATACATACAAAACATTCTCTAATAATGCAAAACCAAGAGAAGATGCTACACAATACACAATCGCATCAAATCGATAATTAAATGCCTTACGGTTCCACACAAAAAGTCTTACCACTACCAATTTCCAAAATTCTTCAATCAATGCAACGCCCAAAAATGCATTCATAAAATGAAAAACCCATTCATTGAAACCAAACAAAAAACTCAACACCAATTCTGCGATTATTTCACAAACAACTGTCGGTGCACAGGAAAGCATTCCCAATCCCATTACTCCTAAAACCAAACCGATAGGTTCTTTTTCTATCCTGTCACATATGTAAATCACAACCATCAAAGCAATAGCCGGCAATACTGCAAGCAATAATAAAAGCATATTCTGTCTCCTCTTTTGTAAAAACTTATTAATCAATTGTCAAAAATCCATATCTCTTCATATTATTAAATACAGAAAAAAACGAACCTTCAACCTGCTTGATTCATTATTATAAAAGGATTTCCTTTCCTTCGCAACTATCATTTCTTCCATTTTCTTATTTCTACACAAGAAAAACACCATTTTCAAGATTCTATGCCTGCAACAAATCACCTAATCAATATGTTTTACATATAGATATTTTTAATGAATATGCTATAATCACATATTGTAAAGAGTCAAATTGACACTTAGGAGGTTATCATGCAAATAATTATTGTAGGTTGTGGAAAAGTAGGTTATGCCATAGCGCAACAGCTAAACGAAGAAGGCCATGACATAACTATAATTGATACAAACAGAGAAAAAGTAGAACAAACTATTTCTACACTCGACATACAAGGAGTGGAAGGTAATGGAACCACCTTCAATACTTTGTTAGAGGCAGGTATTAAAGCAAGTGATTTACTGATTGCCGTAACCGGCAAAGATGAAGTCAATCTGCTTTGTTGCCTTATCGCAAAAAAAGCCGGTAACTGTAACACAATTGCCAGAGTGCGCAATCCGGAATACGTAAATGAAACCAATTATCTCCGAGAAGAACTCGGATTATCTATGGTAATCAATCCGGAACTGACTTGTGCACGTGGAATTTCACATTTAATCGAAATCCCTAGCGCATTGGATTTCACTACATTTGCAAAAGGTCGTGCTAACATGATTGAAATTTCCATTCCTGAAAAATCTGTTATCGACGGCATGACAGTTATTGATTTCTCAAAGAAAATTAATAACAAAACATTAATTTGTTCGATCGAAAGAGGGGGCGAAGTCATTATTCCGGATGGTAATACCATTTTATACGAAAAGGATAAAATGTACGTTATTATTCCTCCGTCTGAATTGCACTCGTTTCTTCATAAAATAGGAATCAAGACGAAGCCGATTAAAAATGTATTAATCGCCGGTGGTAGCAAAGTTGCATACTACCTTACAAAATGCTTAGAAGAAGCTCATATTCAGGTTAAAATAATAGAAAAAGATTTCAAAAATTGCGAACAACTAAGTGAACGACTGCCACACACTTTAGTCATTCACGGTGACGCAAGCAACCGTCAGCTTCTCTTAGAAGAGGGAATCGACAATATGGATGCTTTTGTATCCCTTACAAATATGGATGAGGAAAATATGCTACTATCCTTATTTGCCAACAAAGTAAGTCAGGCAAAAATCATCACCAAGATTGATAAAATATCATTTGAAGAAGTCATCAACGAATTACCAATCGGAACGATTGCCTGTCCTAAGAACATCACTGCAAAGTCCATTATTCAATATGTCCGTGGTGTACAAAATTCTTTTGGCAGTAATATTGAAACCTTATATCGAATCCTGGATGACAAAGTGGAAGCAATTGAATTCAAAGTAAAACAATCCTCAAAGGTAACCGGAAAACCACTTATGGATTTGAACATTAAAAAGAATCTTCTTGTCTGTGCCATTTTCCGGAATGGTAAAATCATTACTCCAACCGGTAAAGATACCATTGAAACCGGCGACCATGTTTTAATTATTACTACAAACAAGGGATTGGCAGATATTACCGACATTTTATCTTAATTGAGTTGGACTAATTCCAACAGAATAGGAACGAACAATGAATATTAGAATCATTTTTTATATATTAGGCTGGGTATTAAATACGGTAGCTGCAATGATGCTGGTACCGTTTGGTGTATCCGTTTACTACAAAGAACATAATGGACAATACTTTTTAATCTGTTCGCTTATTATGGCTATGGTGGGTATAGCTCTTGTCAGAAAACGTCCTAAAAACATAGCTCTCTATGCAAAGGAAGGATATGTTGTCACTGCCCTTAGCTGGCTATTGCTCTCTTTTTGTGGTGCTATGCCACTATTCTTAAGTGGTGAGATTCCATCCTTTACCAACGCGCTTTTTGAATGTATATCCGGATTCACAACCACCGGAGCTTCCATTCTTCACAACGTAGAAGGACTCTCCCGTTGTATGAATTTCTGGCGATGCTTCATTCAGCTCATTGGCGGTATGGGTGTATTGGTCTTTATGCTGGCATTGATTCCTTCAACCGGAGGACAAGACTTACATTTGATGCGTGCAGAAAGCCCGGGACCTAGTGTTACCAAACTGGTTCCTAAAGTGCACAAAACTGCTTATTATTTATATATTATATATTTTTCACTGACCATTTTGGAAATTATCAGCTTACTTCTTGCAGGTATGCCACTTTACGATTCCGTATGTACAGCATTCACTACCACTAGTACCGGTGGATTCGGAATCAAAAATACATCCTTAGGCGGTTACTCACCTACTATACAATATGTAGTTTCGGTATTCTTGTTTTTATCCGGATTGAATTACAACTTCTATTTCTTTCTGGTAATCAAACGATTTAAGGATGCTTTTTCCATCCAGGAAGTAAAGCTTTATACACTTATGTTCTTCAGTGCAGTTGCAGTGATTACAGGAAATCTAATCTCTAGCGGTATGCATGCAGAAGAAAGTTTCAGACATGCCTTTCATCAAGTCGGCTCTATCATGACAACCGCAGGTTTTACGACCGCAGACTTTGATTTATGGCCAATCCTATCAAAAAGCATACTGGTATTGCTCATGTTCATAGGCGGTTGTGCCGGAAGTACCAGTGGTGGAATTAAGGTTTCGAGAATTTTGATCTATATTAAGACTGTAAGAAAAGAACTAAATCAATTATGTCATCCAAGAAACGTGAAGATTATCCAGATGGATGGCAAGCCAATTGCACACAATGTATTGCGTTCGGCAAATGTATTCTTCATCGTATATATGATGATATTCGTCGTGTCATTTTTGTTAGTCAGCCTAGACGGACATGACCTAGTGACAACCTTTACTGCCGTTGCTTCTGCGGTTGGCAATATCGGCCCGGGACTTTCACTGGTTGGACCGACACAAAACTTTGACTTGTTTTCCGATTTTTCGAAGTATGTATTGATGTTCGATATGCTTGCGGGACGTTTGGAGATATTCCCAATGCTGGTGTTGTTGTATCCATCCACATGGCGTAAGAAATAAATTCCCTAATATTCGAAGCGAACAATAAATCCTGATGGAAATGTATAAAAACACTCATAAAAAATATTATGAAATTTATTAGCTCTACGGATATAAGATTTTCTAAACAATTCATCTAGTCTATGACAGACATTCGGGTCGGCTGAGATACGCCGTCCTGGCTGTCTCAGCCTTATGCCAACATCCATGTTGGCATATCCCTACTATACTTATGAATTGTCAAGAAAATCTAATATCCTACGAGAAACACAAATTATCATAATATTTTTTATTTCGTGTCTGTTTACGTATCACAATAGGATTTTTGTTTTCTTTGTTAACACAAAAAGACACCTTAGAATCTAATCTAAAGATGTCACAATTTTAAACAAAAGTTGGTACCTTTGTTTTTATATATTATCAAAAATATAATCCAATTTCAGGTTAAAAATTTAACACAATACACCAAACACGACATTGGGTGTTGTGGTATATTCCGGAAAAATCATTATAAACAAACATTCAATGTTTCGTATACAAACTCCACACTCTTTGCTCGAACTTCATTTCGTCCAATTTGTCCAAATTGCATAGTGTAGGTGGTTACTTCTCCGTTAATGTAAAATCCAAAGCAAACCATACCGACAGGTTTATCTTTTGTTCCGCCACCAGGACCGGCAACGCCGGTAATTCCGACACCAACTTCAGATCCTGCTTCCTTCGCAACTCCTGCTGCCATCTGTCCGGCAACTTCTTCACTGACCACACCGAATTGTTCAATTGTTTTCCCATTTACACCGAGGTATTTTAACTTTGCTTCATTCGCATAGGTTACAAAACTTACATCTAACACTTTGGATGCATCAGCAATACTCACCAATGCTGCACAAGCCATTCCACCAGTGCAGGATTCTGCAAAGGAGATATGATAATTCTTTTGTATGAGCTTATCAACAACTAATTGATACATATTCTTTCTCCAATCCCTCAACCGTTCTATTGATACAAAACCTTCTATAGCTAACACTGGTTATGCATACATCTTATTCACGACGAATATATACAAACCAGTAAATTGGAAACACTAACATATTTAATGCATATAACATAATCGTCCATACCACTTTTACTCCACCAGTGATATTGGGGTTCTTAAACGTCTTTATCATCAACCATATCATAACTGCATATACAGCAATAACACTAAGCAACGATGCCAACAACATAAGTATTATAAATATTGCACTTACACTACCAGCCATGGTTCCTTCTGTTGCTATTGAACACATACCTATCATAACTAAAGCAATTGTAAATAATACCCCTGGCAAAAAACATAATATACAAGATAATGCTTTATTCATTTCCTTTTCTCCTTCTACAACATAGAATTTATTTAATTGTGCCGTAATTATGCATTATTTCTCCCAAAAAATCAACTTTTATTTTGAACTCAACTATTTCCATTGTCTCTCTCTCGTGCTGGAAGTATAATGAAAGTATCGTAATTATTCACTACCTTCATAGTTGCGATTTGCAAACCTACGAAAACCAGATACACAGATACTAATTGAAGGAGAATTTGAAAATGCAAACAGACAGAAAAGATTATCCAAAGTGGTCATTTTATCCCAGACCGCAGCTAAAACGCGAGAAATATAAGATATTAAATAGCGGTTGGACTCTAAACAACCAGTCCATTACCGTCCCATTTCCGCCACAATCCGATTTATCAGAATATAAGGGAGAAATCGGCACAGAACTGACTTATCTGTCTACATTTACTCTTCCATCTGATTTCACTCTGACGCGAACTTTGCTCCATTTTGGTGCAGTAGACCAGCGATGTGATGTCTATATAAATGATACTTTTGTAGGACATAACGAAGGGGGCTATCTTCCATTTTCATTCGACATTACCAGCGTCGTAAATCGTGATAGTGAAAATATATTAAAGGTGATTGCAATAGATGATTTGTGTCACGATTATCCTTACGGCAAACAGACCAACCATCCTGGTGGAATGTGGTATACACCCGTCAGTGGAATATGGCAAAATGTGTGGCTGGAAAATGTACCGGACACCTATGTCACAAAACTGAAAACGGATGTGAATTTGAATCAGGTAGAAATCCAATTGGAATACAACCAGACAGTAAATACAATGCAGACTTTTGAAATAAATGTAGAATTACCGGATGGGAGTTGCATGACACAATCCTTTACAGAAGGAAAAGCTATTTTTACTATGCCAAATCCCATTCACTGGACTCCTGAAAATCCTCACCTATACAACTTTAGAATTAGCACCGGCGAAGATTCTTTCGATAGCTATTTTGCACTTCGAACCATCGCAATCAAAAACATCAACGGTGTGAATCGGGTATGTCTGAATAACAAACCTATTTTTCTTCACGGAGTCTTGGACCAAGGGTATTTCAAAGATGGTATTTTTCTCCCTGCACAGGAATCCGACTATGATACGGATATTCAGAACATGAAAAACTTAGGCTTCAACATGCTTCGCAAGCACATCAAAATCGAACCGGATTATTTCTATTATGCTTGTGACAAGCTAGGAATGTTAGTAATGCAGGATATGGTTAACAGTGGCGAATATTCCTTCTTGCGAGATACCGCCTTACCTACTATTGGGCTTAAACAAAAGAAGGATGTACATTTATCCACAGACAACAAACGCAGACAACTTTTTGAGGAACAGACAAGGCTTACCATCGAGCATCTCTACAACCATCCTTGCGTGATTGCTTATACTATCTTCAACGAGGGTTGGGGACAGTTTGACAGTGATGAAATGTATGATTACGTAAAAGCATTGGACAAGACCCGCTTGGTAGACTCGACCTCCGGCTGGTTTGCCCAAACAAAAAACGATTTCGATAGCGAACACATATATTTTCGTCTAAAGCAGTTAAAGGTACAGAAACGACCACTATTTATTTCCGAATGCGGTGGTTATAAACTGATGAATAGAGAACACTTTTTCGGCAATACGGAATATGGATATGGCACTTGCAAAGACAGTGCTGATTTAACCAATCGAATTGTCCAAATGTATGAGAAAATGATTCTTCCAAGTATTAAAGGTGGTGTATGTGGATGCGTATATACCCAGGTTTCGGATGTCGAGGATGAAATCAACGGATTGTATACTTATGATAGAGCAGTGTGTAAGGTAGAAAAGGAGAAGCTACTGGAGATTGCCAAGAACATACAGACATCATTAAACAGTTTGTAAGTGACTGAAAGAATACTGTTTATTTTCGTTAAAAATGCAGAAACCGTGACGAATCGTCACGGTTTCAAAAAACACAAACTAATATGACATCAGAAAGCTCACAAAAATCAGCTTATCGCAACAAAGTATGTAAAATCTTCCTTATTAATCAAATTAGGATTCACTTATCTTTTCCATATCCTTTTTATATGCCGAAGTCTTATACCACCACTTGCCCTGATTCCATGTATACTTGCCATTCTTAGGACGTTTCACTGTTGATTTCGTAAGTCCAGGTGTTTTATAGAAATCAGCACCTCTCAACTTCGTATTGGATTTCAAATTCAGACTCTTAATGTTATCACAAAAATAGAAATAGATGTAACGAAGCTTCTTACATTTGTTCACCTTAATGCTTTTTGCATCACACTCATAACAATATACCTGTTGAAGATTTGTATATTCATTCAAATTAATACTCTTTAATCCTATTTCTGACAAACTTAAAATCTTTAACTTCTTTTTGTTCTTTGGCAACTTCAATGTCTTAGTGCCTTCATTACCATACGCATCAAGATCTATTACATTACCACATTTACTCAAATCCATCTTTGTCATCTTGGTACCGTAATCCGCTTCCACATGTACTGTTTTGGCACTTGGCGCATTCAAAGTAAACTGCTTTGCAGTAATTCCATCAATCCACACGCTTCCTACTGAACATTTTGATAAGTCAGCCGTCTTTCCACTATAACGTGCAATACTCACATTACTCAAATTAGTAAGATATTCTATTCCCTTAAAACTGGAAATGTTCGGTGCCTTTGTAGTCTTATATACACCATTAACCTTTTTGGTTACATTACACGTTCCTAATATCCAAATTTTATTAATCTCTGTCGGGTCCAACCATCCATCACCATTTTGATCATAGTCAATTTCCTTTGCACCATCAAGGGAACTGTATTTACCACCATTCTTCAGAACACTATACATTCCCGGAAAATTGGTTTTATTGATCTTTACAAATATCATTTCTTGCGATTCACTCCATTCACTCGCAAGATCTGTCTTGGTTTCATCCAGATAGTCTACAATCAAACGAACACGGCCGTAGAATTTTCCACCATTGTTACCAAATTCAGACTTGTTTAAAGTTATTGATGCTTCTTTCGTAGTATATTGTTTTGCATTTGTAAATTCTTTATTCTTAGCTATCTGAAACTCATAACCGATTGTCACAGTCTCGTACATAGAGCCATCTGTCACAGCAGACCACCAAATTGTGGTGTTGCCCTCCTTGTCCAATTTCGGCAGTTCATAAAGACTAGGTGTCATCTCTATCAAATAAGAATAATCCTCAGCCTGTACTATCTTTACATTGGTAACCATCAAAAACAATCCCACTACAACCATAATCATCCACATACACTTATTCTGTTTCATTTGCAACCCCTCCTATATAATATCAAAAACTACTCGGTGTATATCTGACAGTAACAATAACAACCATCTTTTTCCCTTCATCAATGCGATAAACAATTGTAAATATTATCGATATCATCCGATGCACGTTGCAACATCTTTATTGTATATTTAACCAAAATGTTTTCTCCTAAGTGACGCTAAAGTTTCCTTCGCGTCAAGTAATATACCGGTTGCTTCATAATTTTCTTCAGCTTCTGAAATCATGTTATCAATTGTCTGTGTTTCCACTATTTGTTCATAAGTTTCTATACTCATGACAACTAAATCACCGTATCCATTTTTTGTAATAAAAATAGGCTCTTTCACTGCATGACATGCATCTGATATATCATTTGTATTTCTCAAATCTGTAATCGGTCTAATCTGTGGCATAAAAATACACCTCTCTTTCTTTGTATATTATACTAGCATAATTATATACCTTTCGCAATTTTTATCCCCGTAAAAGACGTAATGCAAACCGTAATGTGAATGTTTTTGCAGCTCTGTCATCCCTATAATCAACAATCACTTGTTAAAAATTTGTTATACACCATCCTACCTATAACAAAACAACTCGTCAACTGTACCATAAGGCTTATTATCTCAGCTCCCTCAAAATTACTAGCTAAGTTGCCTTCCATGAAATAATTCCCCATCGTGTACCATAATACAGTAGGATTCCATGATAAAACTATATCAAACCAAGTAGCTGTACTATAACCCCAAATATATAATCCACTTAAAAGCATCATTGCAATTCCTACAAAAGATAAATAACTATTATTTGTAATAATCTGCAGAATACCTGCAACGAATCCAAGTATCATAACCAATAGTACTCCAACTAAAATTGTAGCTGCTAAGTACTGTACAATTGTCATTTTATGAAAGGTAATAAATGGATACATTAAAATCCCGCGTGGTTCTGTCAGAAGTGCTGCTGTCATGGACATATTCCAAAATCCTTCATAAGGAATTAGTATAAACCACGCTCCAAGTGTCAACACAAGCAAGATACTTCCGACACCTGTTCCTGTCAGAATACCCACACACCATTTTATACATTGTAAATTGCGTCCGACATGACTTGTATATGTAATCGCAACCGTTCCTTGTATTCGTTCGTAATCCATAATAAACAGTACCGCGAATACTACCAACAATCCCATTTCCAAAAATACCCAGCGAAGCACATTTACATATAGCTTCTTATGAAGGTGGTAAATTTCACCTGAATAAACACTGCCTTCATGTTCTCCACTCGCTACAATTTCTTTTACGCGTTCGTTTAATCGTTCATAACGTGTATCTATGAAATCCTTAAAACTTCCTGTCGGATAATAACAATACATTTCCTGCTTCATTTCCTTGATATCTTCCATATCAAGTGTATCATATCGACTTAAACTACCTTCATAGTATTCCGAACTAATTCCATCATTTCGTATCTCATTATGTACGATTTGTATCTCTGATACATAGTCTCCAATATTTAGCCAAAGCAAAAAAACATTAAAAATGAGAAATACACCCAGCATACACCAAAGCATAGGATGACAGATTAATTTTCGCAATTCCTGTTTCCAAATCATACATGTACATCCCTTCTTTTATCCCACTTTTGCAAGGCAAAAACGATACTCATTGCTACAACAAATAGAACAAATACTATGCCTATTGGACGAACCACATCATATACCATACTTCTTTCTACACTTAAAAAAGCTCTTGTAAATAATGGTAGTAGTACTCCTATCACTACGGTAATAGGAATACTGATTGCTACACCTACAATATAGTTTACCGATAATCTGGAAATCAAATAAAACACTGTCATTATACTAACTGCAATAATGGTATATAAAACGAAGTTCACAATCAAATATGTTCCAAAACTCATATCAAACCAAAACATATTTCCATCATTTCCGCTTATCGCATAGTTCCAATACTGCAATACCTCAACTCGATTTAACACCATACAAAAAATAATGGATTGTATAGCACACACAGATGCACATGCTATCACTGCCGAAGAATATCGTCTTTTCCATAAATTTCGTCCTGTATGAGTAGTTGCCATAAGTGGATTTACACCTGCCAAACGCTCTCGTATCTGATACGGAAGAATTAACAATAAACACGAAATCACAAGCAATACTCCAAAACGAGGAAAATCAAACAACAAGTGATCCAAGATACTCGTTGGCATTAAAGATAAACGATTTTCTTTTATCACACTTGCTACTCGCTCTATCGCTTCTTTTGTATAATCATCATACATACCACCAATTAATAAGAATTTTTCTGCTACTTCTTGTTCTTTCCCGGCTTCCACACCGAATACAGGACATACCTTCATATCGTCATATATTCCCTCTATTGTCTGATTTAAGAACACTTCCCTAATTCCATCAGAAAATGAAATACGGTTCAGTTCTTCTTCCAACATATCCGATATAGTGTCATCGTTTTGCATTTTCTTCAACTGCTGATAACTTGCAATACCCGCCTCCTGTAAAACACTGCTCTTAAGCACCATCTCATCTAGTTTACGAATCTGCTCCTGTCGAACTTCCTCCAACACCTCATAGTCCTCATATGGTAAATGGGTCTCATATCCATATTCATCCCTTAACACAGTCGCTAAATCATTCTGTGCACGACAGTCCGCACTATCCTCCGGATGAATCCATATCCCTATAAACATATTGTAAAACAGCACCGTAAACAAGCATAATAAGATAAGAAGTTTTCCATTTAAAATCTTTTTCACTTCATATACCAATAACTTCATACACCCTCCTATTGATATGTCACCAAAAACACATCTTCTAGATTAGCATTGCACAGTGTCGCATTTTTCAAAGCAGAATCCTCTTTTTCATAAAATCGAACAAGCATTTTTCCATTCTCTTGTCTAGCTGCTAATATCTGATGTTCATTTTCAAATGTTTCGTACTCAGCATCCGGCACTTCTACTTCATAAATATTTCCGTCTAAACCATTGCAAATATTCGACACCGTATCCAACTTATACAAATGATGGTCTTTGATTAACATAACCTGATTCGCAATCGATTCAATATCTGATACAATATGTGTAGACAAAATTACAATTCTGTCCTTTGATAGCATAGATATAATATTACGGAAACGAACGCGCTCCTTTGGATCAAGTCCAGCCGTTGGCTCGTCAAGAATCAGTATCTTAGGATCGTTTAACATCGCCTGGGCAATCCCCACACGTTGAATCATACCACCTGAGAATTTTTTCATCTTCTTGTTTGCTACATCCGATAATCCAACCATTTCTAATAATTCTTTGATACGTTCTTTTGTTTTTTCCTTTGGCAATTTCTTCAAACATGCAAGATATTCCAAATACTCCGTTGGCGTGCTATTTTTATAATATCCAAACTGTTGTGGCAGATAACCTATCAAGTCACGGTATGCAGCTCCCATCTCTGTAATATTCACACCGTTGTATAGAATTTCTCCTGTTGTAGGAAAAAGCAAAGTCGTAATCATTTTAATAATTGTCGTCTTTCCTGCACCATTTGGTGCAAGCATTCCATAAAGTCCATGCTCCATATCAAAATTGATATTTTCGACAACCGTCTGATTTCCGTATTTCTTACTAATATTCACAAGTGTAAGCATATTTCATTCCAACCTTTCCAAAATAATACATAAACAAGCCAAAACTTAATAAAAAAATCACTACGTGTACCGCAAGAGGGATTATTTCAAAGAAAAGCCTACTTAAACCATCTCCACAAATCGAACCAATCACACACACAAGCATCCACACGCTCGTTGAAGTCATAATTGGTTTTAAACCATTCGTATTTTCACACAAATATATAGTAAGTACTGCAAACAAAAACAAACTACTTAAACCTACCATCCCCACCTTTCCCATTTGATGGAAAGGTACAAAACTTGCCATCAAAATTAGATTTATCACTGCCGAACCTATACTCACATAAAACATACGAAGACTTACAATATATTGAAAGGAATAATATAAACTTTCCTTTAAACTAATTATTTCGTCCTGTTCCTCTGCCCAATAGGACAACATATGAAAAATCAGATGGAGCATCGGAAAAGCAAGTATTGAAAAATATTCTTCATTCGAAACAAATCTTCCAAAATAACCACACAAAAATAGCAAAATTAGATACAACAAAAAACTTCCAGCAAAGATTAATTTCGCACGATAAAATACCACAGAAAGACCTGGACCTATCAATAAATCCTTTATACGTTCTCTTTTTACTTCTCCTTGTGGTAACTCTTTTTCTAAAATCTTATCCAACTGAAACTGTTTTTGTGTTTCGGATGGATAGATTACTTCCCAATTCTGTTGACTCATACCTGAATTTCCTTTCTCAGTTTTTTAAGCATAGTATAATATCTTGTTTTAACGGTGTTTTCAGATAACTTCAATTCCTTGGCAATTTCCTCGAAAGTCTTGTCCAAAAACAACTTCATCTGGAAGATACGTACCCATTCATTGCCATATTCCACTATGATTAACATAACCTTTGTAATCAATTGTTCTTCATATATCTTCTGGAGCATGTCTTCTTCTACACAATAGTTACTTATCTGCTCTTCTATTTCTTCCCCATAGACATTACACATCTGTTGCCTATGATACTTACTTCGATAATAGTCTGTTATTTTGTTAGAAGCGATTCGATACAGCCATGTACGAAACTTTGCTTTCTTTTCATTAAAAGAAGAAATACCTTTTAACATGGCGATAAAAATTTCCTGTGTTAAATCCATTGCCAGTTCCACGTCCGTTGTCTGCCTATAGGCAAAGGCATATATCTCATCATAATAACTGCTCACAAGCTCATTTGCAGCTTGTCTATCACCGTGTTTTTTCACCTTTCTGATTAATTGTTTTTCTGCATGCATATTATTTTCATTCCTCTGTCTTGTGTTGCTTACAATATTATATACGAAATGTTTCGAAAAAAAGTTTGCAAAATGCAAAAAGCCCTCTAAATCTGTTAAGATTTAGGGGACTCTTATAGCTCTTATTTTCTACAATTTTATGTTACTTTGTTTCCGCTACACAAAGATGATTGTAGCATCCTTGTTCCTTTTTGATTTTAGAAATAAGAAACTTTGCACTAACAGTTTGATTATTTCTATCATTAAATTGTCGTATGATTGGAATATCTATAAGCTTATGCAAACCTATTAAGTGCGGAAATTCCGTTTGCTTAGGCACAAATTCGATATGATTACCATCTTCCAATTCATAAACAATCTTATAATTTACAATTGACTTATACTCATTAAATTTCTCAAGTAATTGATTCACACATTTCTCCTTTGTACAGAAAATGCTTCTGGTTTACACCAGAAGCATTCATCATCTTTATAACGGTTCTCTTTTCTTCGGCATAGCCTATTCGGTGTAAGTGAACCAAACTTACGGTAGAACCTCCGATTATGAATCCGACAAATCATAATCATCTTAAGTTGTTATTATAATATATCCACCACAAATAAATTACAATAGATTTTAGAAATTTTCTTTAATTTTTTATAACTCATCTTATTGGACTTTTCTTTTGTTTTACTTGGTCGCGTGCTGCGACCAAATCTGACATTGAACTTTCTTTAGACTCATGTTCTATGAGATTAATCTAGCAACAATATACTATAAGATATGCAAATCAGCAAGAGAAATGTATTATTCATCGGATTGCTCACATCTTCATAAATCCCTAGCTTGCATAATGTTTCTTTTCCGTCTGGCTCATCTATGTACACACATCCTGTATATTCCCAAAACAGTTTAGGACTTATGTAATAGTCATATTGCGATGAGCCTTCCTTCTTAAAGACCGAACCGATTGGTAATATTCCTTGTATCATACCTTAACGAATGAATTGCGGGGTCTTTCTTCATGATATGTGCAGCTTCGTTGACTGGAATATTGGCACCTGAAAATTCTGGGATTACATAGTATTTTGTTTCTGAGTTCATTGAACATCACCTCCTTGGTGTGTTCTATAACTCTGAATAAGCAGGATTGCAAGTTGTTTTTACTCTACATCTTTAACCAATGCAAGTAAATCATCTGATAAAATATCAGCAAAGGAATTTTTATATTCTTTTAAAATTTCAGCATCCCCTACTATGATTTCGTTGAACTTTGAATCTCCCGTCTTCTTTCTCAAAACCAAATCCAGCCCTTTTGATTTATCTGAATTTAATTCATTTCCCTTCAACAATGTCATAGGTTTCGCCTTTCCTGTTGCTACGAAACCTAAAGTTGTGCTACTTGTACCTGCAGCCAAAGCACAATTTATTCTATTTTTTTCAAAATCTTCCTCTATAGCTATTGTATCTGTAAATAAATTCATAATGTTTGGTAATACATTAATTTTTCTTCTTACTGAACCTTTCACTTCACTTTCCGTTTGTTTTTTCTTTATAAAATCAAAATCACTTTCTTCTAATGTGCCAGCATAACATTTATCAAAAAATGATTCTGCATCAAGATTAGTATGTACTCCTGTCAAATGCAAGTAGTTATCTGTATAGGCTGACACAATATAATACTCTTTCTTCTCAAAAGCCTGTGAACATAATAGATATTCATAATAGATATTCATAATCGACATAGTACTCTTTATATAAAACTGCATTTTGTATCACAGTTTCTTTTACACGTTCTTTAAAACTCTTTTGTTCTTCCATTCTTCCTCCTAAATGTAAAATAAAAGGATGGCTATCAGCCATCCTTCTACTAATTTTTCACAGTTTATTCTGCAATGGGAATGGGTTTTCGGTCTCCATCCCGACCACTGGAACAGGTTTAAGGTCTCTGCTCCGACCATATTATCTTCTTTTTATACCTTTATTATACATCAATGTATGCGGATAGTCAAAATGAATTTACTATTGCTTTTTATTTTGTATAACACATCGTATTGAACTTTTCTTTTACTTCTCTTGTGATACTGATTTTTCTGTTGTCTGCCAACTGTCCGCCCTTCTATATGCGGCTTAAATGTGGAGTTTTTCTGTTGCTCCCCAACTGTCCGTCCTTCTACATACGGCTTAAATGTCAGATTGATAAGGTGTCAGCTCACCCAGATAGACGCATCTATCTTTACTTATAGTATACTCAATTACGCAATTTTAGCCAATAAAAATGTATGATACGCTCTTATATTGGTTCTCTTTTCTTCGGCATAGCCTATTCGGTGTAAGTGAACCAAACTTACGTTGGAACCTCCGATTATGAATCCGACAAATCATAATCATCTTGGGTTATGATTACAATATACCCAATTGTGATAAATCATAACAGATTATAAAAATTTTCTTTAATCTATTATAACTCATCTTATTGGACTTTTCTTTTATTTTACTTGGTCGCGTCCTACGACCAAATCTAATATTGAACTTTCTTTAGGCTCACGTTCTATGAGAATTATTATTGACACTGACAGAGAACAAATCATTGTTCCTGACACTTTCTATCAACAAATCGACAAAAAGAATGAAGTCTTAAAGCAAGCTGGTGTTGAAGAAGACAAAATGATTGATTATGAAAAATTTGTAAAGGATGCATTTGAAACTGCTTACGCAAGACCTTTCATCCGTAAGGAAGATTTAGCGAGGAAAAAATAATGTCAAAACGTATTACACCAGAAGAAATTATTTTATTTCATCAACTCTATGCAGAGTGTCACAATTATGCGGAAGTTGCTCGCAGAACTGGACGCAGTCGCAGTGTAGTAGCAAGATATATAGGAATGAAAAACAAACCTACCGCACTTCAATACACTATGCACAGAGTTATCACAGGGTAAAGTCAAAGGTAGCGGGATGCGTCCGCTACCTTTTTCTTCATAATTATATTCCCCATTTTACTATAATCTTAAAATTTGTTGTTTCTTAACTTCAAATTCCTCTTGGCTGATAATTCCATCATCCAATAAACTCTTGTATTTCCTCAAATCATCTATATCCAAACCATTCTTATCCTCTTGGATAACATCAACAATCTTATTATTACTTTGCTTATCCTTTTCTGATATCAAATCCCATATTACCTTACAAACTTCATTATTATTTTCTAAAGCAACAAACGATATTTTCTTGGAAAAAGCAACAATGTTTATACAACCTATCATTCCATTTTCCGCAGATGATATTGCTTGAATAGGTATATCAACTCGCCTACCAAAAGTGGATACTCCATAAACTCTTTTGTCAGTAACAACTATGGAAGATTTGAAAGAATATACAAATGCCAATATTGAAATAAGAGTTAAAGGTATCATAACCACTACTGCAATAGTATACTTTCCTATTTCAGACTCATATTTTTCTATTTGTTGTTTGTCATTCGATACACTTGTTAAACTCCCATCAAAAAACACCCAATCGTGTTTGTCTGCTTCATATTTCGCTTCAGCCGCGTCCAATCTTAGATTACTTTCATATAATCCGTCAATACTATTTACCATAATGATTGTAAATATAACAACCACAACTATTATTCCTCTTGAAAACAAAGCTTTTTGATTGCTTTCAATTAATGTTTTTTCCATCACCATCCTCCTTGATTAATAGCTTAACATTTCATTAAATTCTCTGCTACAACAGGACATGTATCTCTATTTATAATCTAATTCTATTCTCTTTCTCAATTCATCAACCTCATTCATTTGTTGAACCACACTGTTAAAATAAGAATTAGCACTTGACGCACCATACTCAATTGACACAAATCCTAACACTGTTTTAGAATAATCAGACGAAAGTAGATAATACTCTTTTAATTCATCATACGTTTCTTCATCATTTTCTTTTATTTCTTGAAGTAGTTGATATGCCTTTTCATCATAAGCAGGTATTGAAGTATATACGTTTTGAAACTCCAAGCATTTTTCAACCATAATCTCTCTATCAGCCTGATTTTCAATATCATAATCTGTATCGTCAAATAATGTTTCTATGTATGTTCCCCAACCTGCCATACTCTCTATATTATCAGCATTCTCAACTTTCAACATATTCTGTGCACAAATAACTCCATTATGTGGATATTTATCCCATTTTGCAGATAATTCAGCAATAGTACCGACAAGCGATTTACTAGTGTCATTCATTTCTCCTATCACTTGTACAAATTCCTTTGCTTTTTCTTGAGCAATTTCCTTTTTACTTTGTCCACATCCCCCAAGTAAGAAACATCCTACAATCAACATACCTAAAATCATTAATTTACATATTTTTTTCATATTGTGATTATACTCCTTTTTTCTATAGTTTTTTTCACTAAAATCTAACCTCAATAACTAATTTACCCATTATCACTCTTGCAAAATATTAATTTTTCCGGAACTACTGTTATCACATACCCATACTCTTTAGATATTTTTGCAACCGCAGATTTATTTTCAGTATACGATTTACTTTGTGGTATATCTATTCCTGTCAATTTAATATACTGTTCTCTAGATAAAACAAAATCATTCCCAAGTAATAATTTGCTTTTTATTTTATCTAAGTTAGGGTGTCTCATTAAACAACCTCCTTTCCCCCATCGCACTTAACGGATATTCCGTTACCGCTATAATTATAACGGAATATCCGTTAAATTTCAATTACAAACATATAATTATGTAAAATCATTCTAAGAGGTGGTTTTATGAATTATACAGAACGTATTAAATCTTTGAGGGAAGATAATGACTATAATCAAACCGTAGTGGCTACCGCTATTCATGTAGCTCAAACAACCTATTCTGATTATGAAAAAGGAAAAGTTCGCATCCCTGTAGAATGTCTTATTGAGTTGGCTAAATTCTACAATGTAGATATGAATTATATTTGTGGTGTGAGTGATGTCAAAAATGAATATCCAAAAAAATAAGAATGGCAATAGTATTCTACTACCGCCATTCGTATTTTTTATCCCATTTTTATACTTTCCTTTTTAAACTCACGCAAGATATTAAACTCTTCAATATCTTTCTTTATATCACTCACAAGGATATTCAGATAGTTCTGTGTTATTTCTAGGCTACTATGCCCCAGTATCTTCTGCAAAGTAACTACGTTACCGCCCATTGTAACCCACTTTTTAGCAAATGTATGTCTGTATCTGTGCATTCCAGTTTTATTTATTCCTCTGCTCTTGTTGTATTCATAAATCTGATGATATACAGAAGAACTACTAACCTTGCCACCGAAAACATTACAAAACAAATATTCATCCTCTCCGCCTTTTCGATATTGCAGATACTCTTGTAATATCTTTTTTATATCCGCATTTAATGGTATTATAATCGGCTTGCGACTCTTTGTTATATTGATATGCACAACGTCCGCCTCTAAGTCTACATCCTTAATTTTAATATTTATAATACTGTTTCTTCGTACACCAGTAGACAAAAGGAAGTTCGTCATAACCCATGATTTGTATTCTGTGAACGTACAATGCTTTAAATTAGGCTTTTTAAGTAGCACTTGTAATTCTCTATCAGTGTATGTTTCTATCGGTTGTTTATCGGCTTTTGGCACTTCTATTTTGAAGTATGGTATGTATTCTCTTTTCATAAAGAAACGCATAATTGTTTTCAAATCCCTTGCGTATGTATTCAAGCTCTGGTCGTTCAATAATGGATTATCTCTCAACTCCACAATAAAATCATTAAAGGTTTCAACGGTCATTTCTTTTACAAGGGTATCACTGCCGATATACTTTTTCATTTGCACCATAGTATCTCTGTAATGTCTTATTGTACCCTCTCGCAAATTCCTCGACTTGCAATCAAGAATATACTCCTCACAACCCTCTTCAAAAGTAATTCCGTTTTCAATTGTCATTTTGATTTTTGCCATTATATTTTCTCCTTTCAAACAATCGAGTAGGCTGACCCTACTCGATTTAGTTAACACCACACATCGCATGCAAAGCATGCTCAGTGATGGATATTCGCCAAATGGATTTTCATGCAAGCATGAATCCACTTGGCTCATTATTGACACAAAAAAAGTTAGACACGTCATGGGCATTTTGCTCAATATGACGTGTCTAACTGTCATTTCATTTATTATATTCGCAATGCGACTTCCTCTCCGCTTCGCTTCGACTCAGTCACGTGCATTCGCACTATAAATTCATAAGCATTATCGCTTGTTTGCAAGTAAACTTGCACAAGCAATATGCTATGAATTTGCATTGCTCACTATCTAGAACTTACCTGCTGTAGCAGCCTCTTCGATAGATACTGCAACTGCAACTGTCATACCAACCATTGGGTTGTTACCAGCACCGATAAGACCCATCATTTCTACGTGTGCAGGAACTGATGAAGATCCAGCGAACTGTGCATCTGAGTGCATACGTCCTAATGTATCTGTCATACCGTATGATGCAGGACCTGCAGCCATGTTATCTGGGTGAAGTGTACGTCCTGTACCACCACCTGATGCTACTGAGAAGTACTTCTTACCCTGCTCTAAACATTCCTTCTTGTAAGTACCAGCTACTGGATGCTGGAAACGAGTTGGGTTAGTTGAGTTACCTGTGATAGATACATCAACACCTTCCTTGTGCATGATTGCAACACCTTCACAAACATCATTAGCACCGTAGCAGTTAACCTTAGCACGAAGACCTTCTGAGTAAGACTTACGGAACACTTCCTTTACAGTGTTTGTATATGGATCATACTCTGTCTCAACAAATGTAAATCCGTTGATACGAGCGATAATCTGAGCAGCATCCTTACCTAAACCGTTAAGGATAACTCTTAATGGCTCTTTACGAACCTTGTTCGCTTTCTCTGCGATACCGATAGCACCCTCAGCAGCAGCGAATGACTCATGTCCAGCTAAGAAAGCGAAACACTTTGTCTCTTCCTCTAACAACATCTTTCCTAAGTTACCATGTCCGATACCTACTTTACGAGTATCTGCTACAGAACCTGGAATACAGAATGCCTGAAGACCTTCACCGATTGCTGCAGCAGCATCAGCAGCCTTTCTACATCCCTTCTTAATTGCGATAGCAGCACCTACTGTGTAAGCCCACTTTGCATTCTCGAAACAGATTGGCTGAATTCCCTCAACCTGCTTGTATACGTCAAGACCAGCATCCTTAGTAATCTTCTCAGCTTCCTCGATAGAAGCGATTCCATACTCATTAAGCTTAGCGTTAATCTGGTCAATTCTTCTTTCATATGATTCAAATAATGCCATCTTCGTCTACCTCCTATTCTGCTCTTGGGTCAATGATCTTAACAGCGTCAGCCACACGACCATACTCACCCTTAGCCTTTTCCCAAGCTGTGTTAGGATCGTCACCCTTCTTGATGAAGTCTGTCATCTTACCAAGACTTACGAACTGGTAACCAATGATTAAATCATCTGCATCAAGTGCGATACCTGTAACATATCCTTCAGCCATCTCAAGGTAACGAGGACCCTTCTTAAGAGTACCATACATTGTACCAACCTGTGAACGAAGACCCTTACCTAAGTCCTCAAGACCAGCACCGATTGGAAGTCCATCTTCAGAGAATGCAGACTGTGTACGTCCGTAAACGATCTGTAAGAATAACTCTCTCATAGCTGTATTGATAGCATCACAAACTAAGTCTGTGTTAAGTGCTTCCATAACTGTTCTACCTGGAAGAATCTCAGATGCCATAGCTGCTGAATGTGTCATACCTGAACATCCGATTGTCTCAACTAAAGCTTCCTGAATAATACCTTCTTTAACGTTAAGTGTAAGCTTACAAGCACCCTGCTGTGGAGCACACCAGCCAACACCGTGTGTTAAACCTGAAATGTCTTTTACGTCTTTTGCTTTTACCCACTTTGCTTCCTCAGGAATTGGTGCACAACCATGGTTAACACCCTGAGCAACTGGGCACATGTTTTCTACTTCATGTGAATAAATCATGTTGAAACTCCTTTCAAAATGTAAAAATATTAGCGGTCCATCGTTGAGTTTCCGATGACCGTATCTAGCTGATATTGTCGCATAAATCGACAAAAAAATCTAGTCCTTTTTCAAATATTTCATTATCAACTCTTCTAATTCTTTGTACACAATCGGTTTTGATAAAAAGTCATCAAACCCCGCACTTATATATTGTTTTTTTGCACCTACGATTGCATTGGCAGTTAGTGCAATAACCGGTGTGGCTTTACAAGGATAGTCATCCAATTGTTTCAATCGTTTCAAAGTCTCCATACCATCCAGTTCTGGCATCATATGATCCAAAAATACAATATCGTAGTAGGTGTTTTTCATTTTGTCTATACACTCGTATCCACTTTCTGCCTCTTCGATTTGCATCTGCGTTTTTTTCAACAGGCTAATGAATACTTTTCGATTCATTCGGTTATCATCCACCACCAACAACCTTACATTCGGTGCAGTAAATCCACTCTCTGTCTTCTGTTGTTGTATATTCTTGTTGCTTTCCTTTTCTATGGTTGCAACAGAACAATTCTCAACAATCTGTTGTTGCAACTCAAAATAAAATTCTGAACCTTGTCCATATGTGCTTTCCACCTGAAGTTTGCTTCCCATCATATTCAGCAAACTCATGGTAATATTAAGCCCCAACCCGGTTCCTTCCACGTATCGATTCGTTCCTTCTTCAATACGTTTGTATGCTTCAAACAGATTTTTGAGGTTTTCTTCTTTAATTCCAATACCCGTATCCTTAACAGAAAATCTTAAATGCGCTGTTTGTTCCTTTACTTCTCCAGAAATCGTAAGCTCTACCGTACCTTCGTGGGTATATTTGATAGCATTGGTAAGTAAGTTCGTAAGTATCTGACGAATACGAACATCATCACCAATTAAAAAAGCCGGCAAACTCTTATCCATATTCACTTTAAATTCCAAACCTTCCGATTCTGCCTTGATAGAAATCATGTTAACCAAATCTGTTATCAAGGAACTTATGTTATATTGCACTTCAATAATTTCCATCTTTCCGGATTCAATTTTGGACAAATCCAGAATTTCATTTACCAAAGAAAGCAACAGCTCTCCTGCCCCTTTGATATCTTCTGCATATTCTATGATGTGCCCTTCTGCACTTTCTCGTAAAATCATCTCATCCATTCCAAGAATTGCATTAATAGGTGTTCTGATTTCGTGCGACATATGTGCAAGAAAGGTTCCCTTGGCATGATTCGCTATAACTGCTTCATTTCTTGCATCGTCCACCTTCTTTTTCTCATCCTGCAATAATTCGATCAACACATTATCCGGACTTTCTACCGTCAGATAAAAACCAATACACAATAATACAATACCTGCACTAGACAGCAAACACGCCGGATCAAAAAACTGATATATTCCCACACCCAGCTCACTCAAAAGCGCAATGGTTATGGCTTTTTTCTTCTTGCTATCCATGATTTTTCTGGACTTCATCAAATACACTGCCACCGAAACAACACAAGCAAGCACACTTAAATATATGATATTAACCGCAGGTCCGTAAGAGTACGCACCATCTGCCTCGCAATAATAATTGATTGGCAATACTAATACACCAACCATGGAAATTACAAACGGAATTATCATCCATTTATTCTTGCGAACCGTTTCACCGGATTCATTTTGAATCAGCGCAAGCATATACAAATACACTTCATAGAAAATAACCAAAAACAATATCAGGAAAACCTGATGCGCACCACGATTGAGCCACTCCGGCACCGTATCCATATGTGTCAACGTATATATCGCACCCAATTCAGCAATTAAATGCGCTATGGCAGTTACTATAATACATGCAAATATCTTATGCATTGCTGTCTGTTTTCTCTGGACTGAAAAGAACAAAAAGGCAATTACACAAACGATAATAATACAACCTATTCCTAATCTATAAATCCCCATACAATCCACCCTTAATCTATCTTGTGTAATCCGGTTTCGGCAACTGGCTTTACAATTCATGTGATTATTGAAAGCCTTATTCAATACACTTGGTTCTTAATAGTTATTAAATTATAGTATAAAATATCTGCCTTGTGATTGCAAGCAAGGGTGTAATAAAAATGGTCATATCCATTTAAATTGTTCTCCACAAATTGGAACAAAGTTTATCTTAGGAGAAACTATTGATGATAAGACCTGTATCTTAGATCTCCACCTTCGATTAAACAACAACGAACTAATCAATATCGAAATGCAGGTAGAAGACTTAGGAAACTGGCCAGAACGTTCCATTACCTATCTCGGACGTTCCTTTGACCAAGCAAAATCCGGTGGTAATTATTCCGACATTCACACTACCATACATATCGGAATCTTAGATTTCAACCTCTCCCATCTAACACCAGAATTTTACTCCGAATTTAAGCTAATGAACGTGAAAAATCATGAAATATATAGTGACAAATTTGCACTTCGCGTGTTACACTTAAAGTCACTAGAAGATGAGTCAATTGAAAAGGAACCTGCTAACCTTTATTATTGGGCTAAGCTTTTCAAAGCCACCACTTGGGAGGAATTAAAATTCAACGTCTGACTGCAGAAAACCAGACAGACTTAATTGCTAAGATTACTTCTGATTCACAATATCGCGCAGAACTTTATAAAAAGTACGAATTATAATCCACTCTCATATTAAAATCTAATATCAAAAGGCATTTCATAGTACAAAACATACTATAAAATGCCTTTTTTGCTAAATCAACATATTACACATCTGTTCATAAGAACACCGAATTTATATGCATAGCAAAAGTGACCATCCATATACTTTTGCTTGTTGGATGATATAATCCCAAAGAATTCATAAATATTATCTTTATAAAAGGAGATTTCAAATGAATTATATTGATTTACATGTTCACTCTTCTGCCTCAGATGGCTCATTTACACCAGAAGAGGTTGTGGAATTAGCCAAAAATGCAGGTCTTTCCACCTTTGCATTAACCGACCACGACACAGTTGACGGCATTGACGAAGCTTTGAGTCACGCAGATAGAATTGGTGGAATTAAAGTAATACCAGGAACAGAATTATCCTGCTACTATGGCAACCGTGAAATACACATTGTCGGACTTTTTATAAACCACAAAGACGAAGTCTTTTTATCAGAGTTACAGAAATTAAAGGATGCGCGCGAAGCACGAAATGAGCGCATGGTGCAGAATTTTGTAGATGCCGGAATCGAGCTTACAATCAAAGAATTAAAACACGGTAATCCCAACAGCGTTATCACACGAGCACATTTTGCCAGAGTATTAACCGAAAAAGGTTATTGCAAGGACAAAACCGAAGCCTTTGACAAATATCTCGGCATCGGATGTCCATTTTATCTTCCGAAGCCAAAAGTGACACCGGAACATGTTCTAAAACTAATAACCGATGCTGGGGGAACCGCTATCCTTGCCCATCCATACTCCTACAAATTATCCAAAACTGAAGTGGAAACCTTATTGGATTACTTAATTCCACTTGGACTTTCTGGCATGGAATGCTACTACTCAACTTATGATAACGGCCAGGTACAGGAACTTCGCAGTATGGCACTTTCCAAAAATCTGCTTGTTTCCGGCGGGTCAGATTTTCACGGAGTGGTGAAACCCGATATTGCTATTGGAACCGGAAGAGGTAATTTGAAAATACCAGAAAAACTGCTACTACAAATTCTAGAACACCGCCAAAACAACGAATAAAACTTTCACCCACACTACATTGCATATAGCGAGGAATTTCCTATAAAGGAATAAAGAGTTTGCTTGCAAACTCTTCGCGCGCGAGCGGTGTCCAAAGGACATATTTCTTTTCCGCGAGCTGCGCATCCTTGCGGAGCATTTTTTATGATATAGGATGTTCCTCACAGAGGAATTTCCTATATCATAAAAAAGTACCGGATTGTGAAACATTTCACACCGGTACTTTTTCTATCACTCGACTATTCTAAAGCTTTATTTACTTAGACTCTTCTGTCTCTTCGTCTCTTTCAACCTCAGCAATTGCATTCTTATGCATTGGAATACGACAGTTCTTATTGTTACCAAACTCAACGATAACAGTATCATCTACGACATCCAAAACAACACCGTAGAAACCACCTGTTGTCATAATGTTATCACCCGGCTTAACAGAATCACGAAGGGCATCCATTTGCTTTTGCTGTTTCTTCTGAGGACGGATTAACAAGAAATACATAATCACTAACCAAACTGCCAACATAAGGATTGTCATAATCATTGAACCACCTGTTCCACCTGTTTGTGCTGCACCTGACTCTAATAACATTGAATACATAATATTTACTCCTTTTTCTATAAATATACTTGTCGCAACTGTTCTTCAACTCGACAGTCACATCTGTTTTGATAAATGCGAAATGTGTGCTACACGATTCGCATTTACTCTCCCTGTTCAAAACCATCTAAACGCATCTTCTTATATTCTTTATAGCGTTCTTCTTCAATGGCCTGACGAATCTCACTCATCATATTATTATAAAAATGCAAATTATGCAAGACGCAAAGACGCATTCCAAGCATTTCTTTTGCCTTTAACAAATGGCGAATATATGCTCTGGAATAGTTGCGACATGCCGGACAATTACACTCTTCCGAAATCGGACGCGCATCCAACTCATACTTTGCATTAAATAAATTCAACTTCCCTCTATTGGTATAGACATGACCATGTCTGCCATTACGGCTTGGGTATACACAATCAAAGAAATCTACTCCTCTGTCTACTGCTTCCAAAATGTTTGCCGGAGTTCCTACACCCATAAGATAAGTTGGTTTATTCTCCGGTAAATAAGGTGCTGTCGCCTCGATAATTCGATACATATCCTCATGAGACTCGCCTACCGCCAAACCACCAATAGCATAGCCATCTAAATCCATTTCAGAAATCACTTTCGCATGCTCAATACGAATATCCTCGTGAATACCACCCTGATTAATACCGAACAGCAATTGGTTCTTGTTAATTGTATCTTCCAAACCATTCAGACGCTTCATCTCTGTCTGACATCTTGCAAGCCATCTGGTAGTACGTTCCACCGAATTCTTGATATATTCCTTGGTTGCCAAGCTTGGCGCACACTCATCAAATGCCATCGCTATCGTAGATGCAAGATTGGACTGAATTTGCATACTCTCTTCCGGACCCATGAAAATCTTGCGTCCGTCTACATGCGAGTTGAAATACACTCCCTCTTCTTTAATCTTGCGAAGACCCGCAAGAGAAAACACCTGAAATCCGCCGGAATCTGTCAAAATCGGCTTATCCCAATTCATAAATTTGTGAAGACCGCCCATCTGTTTCACAATCTTATCACCCGGTCTCACATGTAAATGATAGGTGTTAGACAACTCTACCTGCGTTCCTATCTCCTGCAAATCCGTAGTTGCCACAGCACCTTTAATCGCTGCTGCAGTTCCCACATTCATAAAAACCGGAGTCTGGATGGTTCCATGCACCGTTTCCATTGTGGCACGTTTTGCATTACCATCTTTTTTTATCACTTTATACATCGTTATTCCTCCAAAAAACAACCATTCAATGCCCCATTATACTTAGATTTCTGATGGTTGTAAACCATTTCTTGCCTAAACGTTCACTCTTCCTAAACAATTGTGAAACTCTAGAAAACTGTTATGAGTTTCGCAACCTTCACTCTCTATTCCTGATGAAAGAAATCATATATCTCCTGTGCAACTTTCTCTGTGATACCGCTAACAGCTTGCAATTCTTCTATGGTCGCATTTTTAATCTTTTCAATGTCTTTAAAATGTTGTATCAACGCCTTCCTTCTGGCAGGTCCCACACCGTTAATATCATCCAAAATACTCTTCACCTGTTCTTTGCCACGCAATAGCTTGTGATAGGTAATCGCAAAGCGGTGCGCTTCATCCTGAAGTCGCGTAATCATGCCAAAGACTTCACTGTTCTTCGGAAAGCTAATCTCTTCATTATTGTAGTAAAGTCCTCTGGTTCGGTGATTGTCATCCTTTACCATACCACACACCGGAATGTGTAAATTCAGATTCTCCAACACTCGCAGGGCAACATTCACCTGACCTTTACCACCATCCATCATGATTACATCCGGAAATACATCAAAGCGTTCATCCGTAAATCTTCTCGTCAATACCTCTTCCATGCTCTTATAATCATCCGGTCCACTAACAGTTCGAAGCTTGAACTTGCGGTACGCGTTTTTCCTTGCACGCCCCTTTTCAAATACAACCATAGACGCTACAGACTGATATCCACTGGTGTTGGATATATCAAATGCTTCTAATCTGTCTGCTTTCGGCAAACCTAACATTGCGGCTAATTCATTAGCCGCCCCCACAGTTCTTGCTTCTTCTCTTTTCATCTTTTCTAAATCCCTTGAAAGAACTACAGAAGCATTCTCCCTTGCGAGATCAATCATCTTAGATTTTTCACCTTTTTGAGGTGTGACGATATGCACTCTTCCACCACGTCGCTCTCCTAACCACTGTTCTAACAATTCTACGTCTTCCACCTCGAATTCCGTCAGCAACTCATTAGGAACGAATGGTGTCCCTGCGTAATACTGCTTAATAAATGCATCCATAATCTGGGAACCGGTATCCTTGCCAGTCTGCTCCATGTGAAAATGTTCCCTTCCAAGTAACTTACCATCCCTCACAAAGAACACAGAAACCACCGTTTCTTCCTCTTTACGTGCCATGGCAATCACATCCCGGTCAATACCACCGGTTTTCACCACACGTTGGGAACCGGTTACATGTTTCACACTCTCAATTAAATCTCTATATACAGCAGCTTCTTCAAATTCGTATTCAGCGGCTTTTTCTTTCATCTTCACTTCTAAGTCTTTGATTACTTTCTTGTAATCCCCATTCAAAAATGCCAGAAGCTGTTCAATTCGTTTACCATATTCTTCTTTGGAAATATACCCCTGACAAGGACCGGCACACTGTTTCATTTGATAGTATAGACAAGGACGTCCCACTCCAATCTCCTTCGGAAGTGCCTTATTACAGGTTCGGATTCCATACAATTTCTGCACCAGCTCAATGGTATCTTTCACTGCTCCAGCACTGGTATAAGGGCCGAAATATTTTGCCCCATCCCGCTTCATCTGTCTGGCAAACAAAACTCTTGGAAAATCCTCCTGTACCGTTACCTTCATAAATGGATAACTCTTATCATCCTTCAACATTGTATTGTACTTCGGATGATGTTCTTTAATAAGATTATTCTCCAAAACAAGTGCTTCTAATTCGGAATCCGTCACAATATATTCAAAATAATGAATCAGGGAAATCATCTTATCAATCTTTGGTCCACGATTCACAACCTTACGAAAATAAGAGCTTACCCTGCGCTTTAAGTTAATGGCTTTTCCCACATAGATAATCTCGTCATTATCCGCATGCATCAGATATACCCCTGGCTGTTCCGGCAACTTCTTCAATTCTTCTTTTAAATCGAATCCCTCTTTCATACTTTCCTCTTTATATTCTGTCCATAAACATTTCATTTACTGCAATTCTAAACTCCAATATCATATCATTTTCACAGAATTCCGTAAAGAAAAAGCAGCCAATCTTCCAAAGATTAACTGCTGATTCTTCCCATGATCTATTGCATTTTAGAAATCACTATTTTGCCTCAATAACATCCGCCATATCGTACATTCCGGCTGGCTTACCTGCCAAGAACTTACCTGCTTCGATGGCACCCTTTGCAAATACAGACTTGGAATATGCTGTATGATTAAATGTAATCACTTCATCAGTTCCTGCAAAAATGACATCATGCACACCAACGATTGTTCCGCCACGCACTGCAGAAAGTCCGATTTCCTTATCCGGACGCTGAATCGATCTGTCGCTTCTATCGTATACGTACTCGTACTCATTATTCAATGCTTCATTTACCGAATCTGCCAAAGCAAGAGCAGTTCCACTTGGTGCATCCTTCTTTAATCTGTGATGCTGTTCTACCACTTCAATATCATATCCGGCAGGTCCAAATACCTTAGCCGCATCCTTTAACAGCTTCAATAATGTATTGATACCAAGAGACATATTAGCAGACTTCAAAATTGCTACTTCTTTACTTGTCTCCTTCACCTTATTAATCTGGTCTTCTGTTAAACCTGTTGTACACAGTACAATCGGAATCTGCTTATCCTTACCGTACTGTAACAAATTGTCTACTGCAACAGCCGCTGCAAAATCAACAATTACATCTGCTTCCACATCACAGTCAAAAATGTTTGTAAACACCGGATAACCATTATCCTTGTTATCTACAACATCAATTCCTGCAACAATTTCAATCTCATTATCTTCTGCAACAAGCTTCGAAATCACTTGTCCCATATGGCCATTACAGCCATGCATAATCATTTTAACCATATCTTTAAAATCCTTTCTTAATGTATTCATCCTCTATGCTATCACAATTGCAATTATGCAGAATATTATCAAGCACAAGATTGTCAGTACAGAACATACGCCGGATGTTACCGCAAAATCCTCTTTATTCTTTCCTAATCCCGGAGTCAGAAAGCTAGGTGGCAGTGTACAAAAAAACAAAAGTGCCCATCTTGTTTCTGGCTCTACGGATGGCAATAAGAACATTGCCCCTTGCATAATCAGACAAAATACAGTAAATATTGCAACGTGTATTGCACTGATTTTGAAAATTGGTTTCAAATTATCACCATTCACAGAGAAATTATACCCCACACTGAACAATATAGCAGCACTTACCGGTTGCGCAATAAAACCTGTTGTCTCCGTAAGAATATCGCCAACACCAAAACGATTCAATACTTCTATCACACCACATAAATTCAATACAAGACCTAAAATACTCATTATGAGAAGTGGTGACTGAAATACCTTCTTCGCAATGGATAAAATCGATGGATTATCATCCACATTCGCCATTAAAATAGCAATAACCGGAATAGCCACCAGGGTTTGTGCCATATCCAATACACCCATCCGATAGGCTTGTTGCGTACCAAACAAACTCATAAACAAAGGGATACCAAGCATACCGTTTTCCTGTGCCGAAAACAGCATTGGAAAGTTATGATAGCAAAAGGTTCTCTTTCTCGCTCTAAACGCCCATAAAGAGCTGCCTAATACGAGTGGAAACACCAAAGCCATTGAGGTTATCGCTTCTGCTCTCAAATCACTTGTCAGGCAAGAATTAAAAAGCACACAGGGCAATCCAAATTTCATAGCATATTGCTGAAGTCCTTTGATTTCGTCTGTGGTAATGACCTGTTTGCGTCTAGCGAATACCCCTAATAAAATCGCAGTAAATATCGGAACAATACTTTCTAATACTGTAATTAATTTGTCCACTAAAAATCCCCTCTTTCAAAACACCTGTCAAAGCAACATAGATATCTGACGATTGGAAAAATAGGCTAACACAACTCTATTCATTACACATAGATTGTGTTAACCTATTGAACTTAATATCAATTCTATACTTGAGAGTATTCGAAAATCTATGCTAACTCGATTCCGTACTCTACCATAGCCTTCTTAATCTTCTCAACGCTTGCCGGCTCTGCCTCTGTCATAGGCATTCTTACATAACCATTGCAAAGACCTGCTAACTCAACAGCCTTCTTAACAGGAATTGGGTTAACCTCGCAGAACATTGCATCACAAAGGTCAATTGCCTTAAGCTGTAATGCCAAAGAACCTGCTACATCGCCATCTAAATACTTCTGAACCATATCATGTGTATCTTCCGGAATAATGTTAGCTGTTACAGAGATAACACCCTTACCACCTAATGATAATAATGGTACTACCTGATCATCATTACCTGAGTAAATATCAAGGCTATCACCAGCCAACTGTGCAAGCTTAGCAACCTGTGAAATATTACCCGAAGCTTCCTTGATTGCTACGATATTCTTAACTTCCTTTGCAAGCTTAGCTGCAGTTGCAGGTGCAATGTTACATCCTGTTCTACCCGGAACATTATACATAATGATTGGAATATCCACTGCTTCTGCAATCATGGTGTAATGCTGAATCAAACCATTCTGAGTTGCTTTGTTGTAGTATGGTGTTACAACCAAAAGTGCATCTGCTCCATGCTCCTGTGCTTCCTTTGAAAGCTTGATTGCTGTCTCCGTGCAGTTCGAACCTGTTCCTGCAATAACCGGAACTCTCTTATTAACATACTCAATACACTTCTTGATTACTTCTGAATGCTCTTCCTCTGTTAAAGTAGAAGACTCACCTGTTGTACCACAGATTACGATTGCATCTGTCTTGTGACTAATGTGGTACTCCACCAAAGACTTTAACTGCTCGTAATTAACGGAGCCATCCTCATTAAATGGGGTCACGATTGCTACTGCTGAACCTGTAAAAATTGCCATAATTTCTCTCTCCTTTTTCATAACAAATGTACTTTCATAACGTAACAGACGCTCCGTCAGCAGTGCCAACGAAGCGTCATAATAAACTTTCTTCATATAGTAGCACTCCACCTGACTATAACTCGTATTCTGTGAGCTCATCATCCCGGTGACAAACGTACAGCTCTTAACTGCACATCCAGACAAGATATCTATAAGGAAATACCTCTCTTCGGCACGAGCCCCTTTCGCAGTTCTTCTTCCAGCCCTATCTGTCTAAACTGTTACTCTTGACGCATGCACCTCTACACATCGACGAAAACGTCTTATTTCATTATATGTATGTGATTGTTTCACATATGCATAGATGATAACACCGAATATCATTTATGTCAACTACTAGCCAACAACTACTCTTATCAATGGTCTTTACTCCGGTTCTCATCTTCATCTCCGTATTACAATCCTCTTATAATATTCAAATAATCCTCTCTTTGGTCAACCACTGCATACACAATAACCATTTTTTGAATTTCATCAATTTTATAAAAGACTAGATTTTTTTTCGTTATCAAAACTTTATATCCCTGTCTGCGTAAAATCATATAACGTGGTGCTGTACCTATATGAGGATTATCTGCAAGTGACATAATCTGCTTTTCTAATTCATCTAGTTTTTCGAGTGCCACATCTGCACCAAATTTCTCTGCAATATCAAGGATAATTTTATGAATAAGAGCATCTGCTGTGTCCGTTCTTATCACTGTATAATTACCCATTATTCTTCTCCTTTAATATCGCTCTTAAATTTGCAAATGTTTCTTCCATAGGTGCAACTCTTCCTACATTAACATCTTCCTCTGCTTCTGCAAGGAGTTCCAAAAGTTCAATTCTTGCTTTCATACGGTTATATTCTTCATAGGCAAGAGATACTGTATCTCCTCTGCCATTTACAGTGATAATCACCGCCTCCTTGTCTTCTCTACACTGCTTAGAAATTTCATTATAATGATTTCTTAAATCTGCTGATGGTCTAATTCGTTCCTGTAACGCCTGCATGTCGCACCTCCATTCCATATAGGCAAATTATATCACAGTATGTCTATCAAGTAAATATTCAAAAATTTAGTAACTATTCTATTTATAGAGTATTATAAAATCCCAGCCAAAAAACAAATCAATCCCGCCAAACCAAAAATACCGGCGAGTACAGTTACTATTATGATGTGCAAATACATTAGAACTCCTTTTTCCATAAGCTCTTCCGGATTGTCCGGATTGATATAAATCATTCTTCGTTTTCCAATCTCAGGATGAGCACTCGTTCCCACTCTTGACTCATTCTTGTAAGTAACTCCGTTATACCAATATTCATAGACCGGACAATAATAATATCTTGTTTCATCATCTTGCAGTGTACGACGGCACACTTCATCCACAACCGTCGCCTCAGATTCCACACGACAACGCTTGCGTTTATTCCTACAAACAATGATACAAATCATGTCAGCTAAAGCCAAAATCAAACTAGTACCCAAAAGGCATAAACCAATTATCATTCCATCGCTCATTAATATACGCTCCTGTCTTTTAACCTAAATTTTCAGAAATTATAACCCAGCGATATCAAAACAACCAATAACGAAATCAACCTCCGGGCCACAAACTATTTCTTCAAACAGTCCCTTTTTAAACTCGCAGGTATCAATATCCGAAAGCTTAAAGCAATGTCCGATATCTCTCAAATAAACATATTTATTAATATAGGGAGCACTATTTTGATAATAGCGCAACACTTGCAATTCTTTATTCACGCAGTGAACACCCGCCAATAGTGTTTCTCCCGCCGGAATATGCTTTCCCAAACGTTCTTCCATATTTTTAACATCAAAAACTCCTGCTATTTCATTTCTCCAATTCCATTATTATGTAACGATTCAGAGCCAAGCAGTTTCGAATGTGACTCTGAATCGTTATCTTAATTTTATATATAATACAACTTGTAGGTTAACCTACCTTTTAGAAATATACATTCTCGCTTCATACGGATTCAACACTTGTGCTTCATTATTTTCTTTGTCATTGGTAAGTAACAACTGGTATTTATCCAAATCTATCGCAACCGGACAATCTATTTGCTCTCCAAAGAAATTACAAATCACAAGTAACTCTGTATCCTCCGTAAATCTTCTATACGCAAACACCTGTGGATGTTCCGGCACAAGCATCTCAAAATCACCGTCAGAAAATACGGAATATTCCTTACGCATATGAATTAATTCCTTATAATAGTTAAATACCGAATCTTCCCTTCCCATCTGTTCTGCAACATTGATTTCCGTATAGTTCGGATTCGTCTTTATCCATGGTGTACCTGTGGTAAATCCTGCATTGGCACTGTCATCCCACTGCATTGGTGTTCTCGCATTATCACGGCTCTTCACATGAATAGAATGCATCACATCTTCTTTGCTGTAACCGGATGTTGTACGTTCTTTGTATACATTAACTGTCTCAATATCTCGATAATCCTCGATATCATATTGTACATTGGTCATACCAAGTTCTTCTCCCTGATACACATAAGGAGTTCCCTGCATACCATGAAGAATCGTCGCTAACATCTTAGCGGATTTCTCCCTATACTCCTTATCATTTCCCCAACGGGATACGATTCTTGGCAAATCATGGTTATTCCAGAACAAACTATTCCAACCGCATCCATGTAATTCTGTCTGCCATTTTCCAAGTATTTCTTTCAACTTCAAAAATGGTAACGGCGCCAAATCCCATTTGTCTTTTCCTTCTTGCTGATCAAGACCAATATGTTCAAACTGGAATACCATGGAGAATTCACTTCCATCCGGATTACTATACAATTTAGCACGCTCTGTGGTTGCACCCCAAGCCTCTCCTACTGTAATCAAATCTCCTTTTTGGAAGGTTTCACGGCTCATTTCCCGAAGGAACTCATGAAGTCTAGGACCATTTGCTGTGATCTTCTCATCCGGCACCTTAGCGACCTGATCAATTACATCCATACGGAACCCACCGGCCCCCTTATCCATCCACCAATTAATCATGTCATATAACTCCTGACGCAGCTTTGGATTCTCCCAATTCAAATCAGGCTGTTTCACAGAGAACTGATGAAAATAGTACTGTCCAATTTCCGGAACCCATTCCCATGCAGGCCCACCAAAAGTTGCTCTCATATCATTCGGATAAGTTCCTTCCACTCCGTCTCTCCATACATAATAATCATGATATGGATTATCTTTGCTTTTTCTTGCTTCCTTAAACCACGGATGCTCATCCGAAGTATGATTCAACACCAAGTCCACTATAATTTGAATATCCCTTTTCTTCGCTTCTGCAATCAAGGTTTCCATATCTTCTAAACTACCAAACATCGGATCAATATCCTGATAATCTGAAATATCATAACCATTGTCATCCTGAGGCGATTTGCACACCGGCGATAACCAGATTGCACCAATTCCTAATTCCTGCAAATAATCCAATCGATCCATAATTCCTTTCAAATCGCCAATTCCATCCCCATTACTATCCTGAAAACTACGTGGATAAATCTGATATACTACCGTATCTTTCCACCATTTATTTGTTTTGCTCATAATCCATACCTCCTGAATCATTTTCTCACAGACATTACAGCAAATGTATTGTCCTATGCTAAACCGTTATTTATATTCTATCATACTTCAACATGATTTTTCCTATCTTTACAATAATTTCTTATCACTTTTTATTCAACTGCTTTGTTAAATCCTGCAATTCAATTTCCTGCAATTCAAATCGATATTCCTGTTCCACATTCGGATACTTTTCTATATCCACCGGACTTAAAAACATTTCTTTGTTGCGCACCCAAAGGCTTCCATCTCCATAAAGACGTCTATATACAACCATTTCCTCTTTAGTTTCAGAATCAAACGCCACATCTTCTACCAAATAATAGTTCCCCTTAAAATGCTTATATACCCCGTGTATTCTTAATTCATTCATCCTATGCTCTCCTCCAAACATCTAGCTACTACAATAACCTTACTTCATTTTCCAGCTTTATCCTTCCAGCTTTGAAAGAATATTCTTTTCATTCCTCTTTGCAAACTCACTCAAAGAATATGAACGAATTCTTTGACTTACGATATTGGGTACTAAAAAACCATTATTCGTAAGCTTCGCACATCGGTTGATAATTGTCTTATTGGTTACACCTATCATCTTACTGACATCAATGGGTGTAAACTCCAACATTCTTTTTTTCAAAAGAAATACTAATAAATCCTTCTCTTTTGCATTCAAATATGATAAGCTGCCATCCAAATCATCTTCCTGCGCACCCCTTGATAACTCGCAAACTTTTTTCGAATACAATTCCATCATACGAAGAAAATAATTCACCCATATTTCAGGATGAGGCGGATTTTCTCTTCCTGAATAGTATAATGTAGGAAGACCCATTTGAAGTGCTTCATAGTACTCATCCGGATCATAAGCATAATATTCCTCCAAAGAACCGATACCATTAAACCCATATCCATAAAAGTCCAAAATATATCCCGACATAAGCCTTGCTGTTCTTCCGTTTCCATCTTCAAAAGGATGAATCGTAACCAGTTGATAATGTACTACTGCCGCAATAATGAGGGGATGATCGTCTGTTGTATTTACATAATCCACCAATTCATCCAACAGCTCTGGAATATCTGAATATTCAGGAGGAATATAATCGGGTACCCCTGTAACCGAATCATATACCGCAAATAACACACCCGGAGGTGTCGGACCTCTAAGTCCTATTTTATCTTTGGATGCACCTTTTTCAACCATTGCTTGCACTTCAAGTATCATTTCTTTTGAAAAATGTTCTTTTCTCTTCAGCTTTTCTTCTAACAAATTCAATGCAAGAAAATAATTTCTAATCTCTTGCTCCGGTTTCAAAAAATGCTTATGCTCATCCTTCTCAATTGCCTCTTCTGCCTGCTTCTCTGTAAGCGGGTTGCCTTCAATCTTATTCGATGCATAAGAACTTTTCTTCTTGGAGTTCTTTCGCAATCTATTCTTCGTCATAGGTGGTAATTCTATTGTACTTAATGAAAAACGATTTTCATCAATTGATGATATTTTCTTCAATATGTCGTTATTTAATGTAACTTTTATCACAAACATCACCCCTTCATCAAAGTAATTCTTAGAAAATAGTATATCTCTTTTTAATCAAAAATTCCATTATTATTTCACTATTTTTACACTATTTTTCATTACTGGTAACTTTACAAATTTATTATTTTCATCAGAAATTATTGACAAACGATAATTTCGATGTTATTCTCATTTCAAAATTATCGAAAAACAATAATTCAAGGAGATCGGCTTATGACAACTATATTTTCATTTCCATTCGAACAAATTGGCTACGGCCTACGTGCCCTTTCCCTTTCCGGCAATATCGGAAACATAATTGCAATTGGTCTGTATGTGATTTTTTGCATCAGTCCTATCATTTATTATTTTATCTTAAAAAAGAAAGGGCTTAACACAGAAAAAGAAGGATTCTTGTTCGCAATCAGTTTTTGCCTATTCTGTGGAGTTTATCTTTACATTAACCCTGGTCTCATCAATCAGGTAGAAGGACTTTCTCATTTTACTGCAGATTACCTATTTATCATAGGCGGTACTATCTGGTCAGTCGTTATTTTGTATATTTTGCTTTGCATATTGCACGGAATTGAGAAAAAGGATTCTGTCAATCTTCTCTCCTCTATGCGATATGTCATTCTTGCAATCATCCTACTAACATTGCTAGACATTTTAGTAAATGGAATCGCATCGTTAATTAGCAATATCCGTACTGTCGCCGAAAGCAATTCCGATGATTTACAATTTTTCATTAGCGATGGGATTTTTGCAGGACTTAATGCAAACCTAATCACAACCTACATATGGCTTGTCATCCAATACGTACTAAATTGCGTTCCATCCATTATGCTATTACGCATTTTGTTTATCTCAAAGAAAATAGTCGACGCCTTACAAAAAAATTCTTTTGACGAGGAAGCGATTGAAAAATTACACAAACTGGCAATTTCTTGTAAAAATGTTGTCATTGCCATTGGTGTTTTGACCGTTACACAGAACTTTATTCAGCTCGGGCTTGTACAACATCTGCTTCGGTCTAATTACCAGGTTGTAGTGCCAATCTACACACTGTTAATTGTATTTGTCATTATGCTACTTGCCAGAAAGTTTTCAGAAACCAGAGATTTGAAATTGGATAACGACAGTTTTATCTAGAAGGAGGAGGAATATGGCCATCCGAATCCATTTAGAAGAAGTATTAAAAAAGAACAATATGACATCCAAGGAGCTTTGTGCCCTAATCGGAATTACCGAGGCAAACCTTTCTATACTGCGCAGCGGAAAGGCTAAGGGTGTGCGCTTTGGAACCATCAACAAAATCTGCTACCACCTGCACTGTGACGTAGGGGATATATTAAAATTCGACGGAAATTTGGACGAAGAGGAGGAAAACTCATGAAAAAGATATTTACGCTATTATTGATTTGTGTGCTACTGATTACAACCTGCACCGGTTGTCAGCTTGCATTGCCGGAGGAATCAACTGCCGGGGACGAATTAATCGGTATGTATGTTACCACAGAAGATCTACGTGATTTTGATAATATAGACATTGATTTGTTTGGAAATATTTCTATGGAACAATCAAACGAAGGAAAAATCTACGGAACCTTTGACGAAAAAACAGACACATTGACCTTTCCTGACATCACCGGTTATCCGCTGTTCCTTAAGACCGAATATGACAAAGATAATGCACCATACCACAGTATTATTACCGATGCTTCTGAAGCAAACTATTTTGTCAACGTTTCCGATACAAACTTAGATAATATTGAAATTAGCGGAACCTTTTATTATGATGTCAACAAAGTAGCTTCTAGTTTTATCTGTCATGAACCCGAGGAAGAATATGAACAAATGGAAGGAATTACTAGAACAACACAGGAAATCGAAGACGGAACCATTGAGTATGTATATACTACACCGGGTGAAGAAGTCACAGTTTACTGCAACTCTCTCTACAAAACACCAACAGACGAATTTTATATCATTCCAGAAGCAGGATTTTATTTGGACGATAATCAAAGCCAATCTTGTTCCAGCGAAGCAAAAGTTACAAGTGGAAAAAATAAAAAAACCATTAACCTTAAAGTTACCGCTCATTTCAAAGAGATGATTCCCATGGACACTGTAACATTTACACAAATGGATGAAAACGGGCAAGCCTTACAGGAAGATAGCTATTGTGCTGATACCATTCCTGAAAGTTATGCGATCTCATCTGAATGCCAGTATGTTTTTGTCACCAATACCGACACAAAAGGAAACACACAATATGATATTATCAACAAGGACGAAGACGGGTATTCGGTATATTTCAGCACTGAACACATCTTTTGCCAACAAGTAGGCATAGAAATTACGCACAAATAATATTTCTTTTCCCATCACTGGCTGTTATATTCAGTTGTGCACAAAATGACGACAACTGAATATAACAGCTAAAATACCTCACACAACAAAATTTTTGCCCTATTAGAACAACATATTAACATTCATTGTTTCTTTACCTTCTTTGCAACATCTTTTACACTTTCCAAATATGCCACTTCAACCGGTGTCAATGTAATTTCTTGATATTTGCGATATTCACGCTTTGCTTTATCTAATGCTTGTTTATGACTAATAGAGCCCGCTCCTTCTAACAACTTTCGGTTACCTGAGGATAAAATCAAATCTAACTGTTTTACATAGTCATCCATATACATAGGTTTATGTTCTATTGCATTAATCTCTGCCAAATCAAAATAACCGGAAACAAGGTTGTTCAAAATCTTCAACTCATCTTCTTTTAAATAGTTTTTTGCAATACCAATATCCTTTAATGCTGGCAATTCACCAGAAAATGAAGTAAGTCCCATAAATGGTTTTTCAGCATCTGCACGCTCATAAATCACCTCTGCCGCTGTGTGTCCATGTGCTGCAAAATGCAACTTATTCTGTACTATTTTGAAAAACTTAACAGACTCTTCACTATGCGGATTATAATCTACGCTTGTTGCGTACAAATCAAGTACCTGACGATATAATACTTTTTCCGAGGAACGAATATCTCTAATTCGGTCAAGTAATTCCTTCCAGTAATTCCCACCAGCATTACCTTTCAATCGCTCATCATCTAGAACAAATCCTTTTTTCAAATATTCCTTTAGTATATTAGTTGCCCATATTCTAAACTGAACACCGCGTTGAGATTTCACACGATATCCCACTGAAATTATCACATCAAGATTATAATAATCAACTTGATATGTTTTACCATCCGTTGCAGTTGTTGCAAAATTTGCAACAACTGTTTCTCTTATCAACTCATTCTCTGAAAAGATATTTTTAATATGTCTGGAAACAGTAGATTTATCTCTCTGAAACAGCTCTGACATTTGATCTAGGGACAACCATACCGTTTCATCCACAAAAGTAACATCTATCTTTGTAATTCCATCTTCTGTTGTATACATCATTAATTCCGAATTATTTTCCATACTGCACCCCTATTTTTCATAGTAGTATCCATGTCTGCAAGTTAAAAAATTATATAAATTAAGTTAATCTTATCACAGGAACAGATGTTCGTCAATTGGTATAGCACTGCACCCATGTAGGTTTGGTCAAAACCCCCATCGAGCCCCCTGTCGAGTCCGTTGAATCATCAAGCGAATTTTAGCATCTTAAAAAGCATCCTTGTATGTAATTCTCATTACACACAAAGATGCTTTATTCCTTTACACTCTAATTCAATTATATCCCTACTTCGCTTCAATATGCGACAGCATCGTAGCTTTTCGTTTCACAATATCCGGACAAGTACGTCCTGTAAGAATCACCTTTACATCACTGTGATAGCAAAGTAATTCCTCAATATCCTCAGCCGACAAAATGTTATAATCCAACAGACCTAACACCTCATCCAGGACAACCACATCGGAACCCTCTGTATCGATTACCTTTTTCGCATAATGAAAACTGTTCTTTGCTTTGGCACGCTGTTCTTCACGTTCCTCATAAGAAAGCTCTCCATAAGGTTTCTCGCTATTCTCAAATGTAAAAAACTTAATATCTTCTAATTGGCCTAGAATACTGTAATCTGCATCCGTTCCTTTCAAAAATTGCACAACTGTAACTGTTTCTCCGGCACCTACCGCCTTAACAGCTAAACCCATGGCTGCTGCTGTCTTTCCATAGCCAGCACCATAAATAATATGTACACTTTTCATTTCTCATACCTCACTCAGTTTGTAGCTTTATTCACGAACCCTTTAAGTCCCTCAAAGCGAATCTGTAACTGTCTATCCCCTACAGTTACGAACGAAAAAACTCGCGGAATACCACCTACTGAATCGATACGCCAAGCAGTCCCACGAATACGATATATCCTAGCATATCCTCAGCAAAAAAGCAATCTTAATTGCAATGATAATGTTCCTTTCCTGATTACACAAAGTCTGTGTCATCTATTCCAAACACTCCATTTTACTAACAGAAACCTCATAGGCAATGCGATTAATCACTTCTTCATTTTCCAGTTTTTTCTGATATTCACGACTCTGGATTCTACCCCAGATTGCCACATGCTCTCCTACTTCCAATTTTCCTGCAAATCTTGCATTTCTACCCCAACAAATGCATGGAATATAATCCGATTTGCCATACGCACGATTCACCGCCAACAACACGTCTGCAATCTCTCTTCCAAGAGGTGTCATTCTATAAATTGGCGCCTTACAAATGTATCCATCTAAATAAATCTGATTCGGATGTTCCATTTCCTCCTCATCTTCCAATATATTCAACTCTCTGACAAAGAGCGATAAAACAAGTCGATTCTTTGTCTCTTCGTGCTTATTATAAGAACGAAATTGTCCCTTTGCCTCAATATGTTCACCAATATGCGACTCTGTCACATCAATCAATCGATCCGAAACCATAAGAGGAATTACATCAGTGGCATCGCTCAATCGATTCACCAACAAATCCACCATGTAAAATCCTTCACCAAAAATCTCGTGGCTAAATACAAACTCTGAAATAATTTCTCCGGCAACCACCGCCTGATTGTTTGTCAATGCTTTTTCTGTCATACTATTTTCTCCTTTCATGTACCTCAAAAAGCTGATAGTCACGATAAATGTAGTCCTCCTGTTGGAGACTATGTTCTTCATTCATCATGTAGTATAGTTTAGTACAGAAAGTCGAGTTTCAGAACGGGGTTTTTTCTTCTAAAAAAGACTAGTTTTGTCGGAATCAACTCCTTCGCTGTCGCATTGCCTCGTACATCAAAACAGTGGACGCAGTTGCTGCATTTAACGACTCCACATTTCCCATCATCGGAATCTTAATTTTGAATTTGGTGGTGTCTGACAACTCATCCGACAAACCATTCCCTTCATTTCCGATGCAGAAAATAGTCGAATTCTTATAATCATAGTCGTAAAAGGTCTTTCCCTGTAAATGAGCACTATATGTAGCATAATTCTCACCATTGAGACTTTCTACACAGGAAGTCAAATTTTCGACATAACAAAACGGTATGCGGAAAATGGAACCCATGGTGGAACGCACCACCTTCGGATTATAAATGTCAACCGTATCCCGACTCATCAGGATGCCCGTAACACCGGCACCTTCTGCAGTTCGCAAAATGGTACCAAGATTACCCGGATCTTGAATATTTTCCAATGCCATAACCAGTGGTTTTTCCACACCGATTTTTCTCATATAATCGGATTCTCCACAAACCTCTTCCACGGTATAATGTTGTCTTTTTACAACACTAATCACGCCCTGTGGCGTTTTCGTATCGGACACGGACTCCATAATGTGGTCAGAAACCAATTCAAAATTCAGACCATTAAAAAGCTCCTCATTTTTCTCATAAAAACTTTCCGTTACGAACGTTTCCTCATGTAGTTCCTTCGGAATCTCCGTAAACATACGAATTCCTTCCACCACAAAAACATCCTGTTTTTTGCGCTCTTTTGCAGTTTTGACTAACTTTGATAGATTTTTAATTTTCTGATTAGATGTACTTGTAATCATATTATCTGTTCCTTCATTTAAACTCTATTACATTTATTATATCTTTTAACAAAATAATAGTATATAACAAATTCCAACTGCTAACCCACAGCCAAAAAAAGTATCGCAAACATAATAAAACAAAAGCCTTGCATTAAATCTTTTTGTCATATGCTAATCCACTTGTGCTTGACAATTGCAAAGATATTTCATCTTGTCTAGACCTTGTCTAAATCTTGTCTAATACTTGGTTAATTCTTGGTTACATCTTGGTTAATCTCGAAAACAATTCAACTAATCTCTCAACAGGTATCTTCTAGCCTTTCGCTCACCTTCAACCATTAGAATGTTTTCTTCTACCATTTCTTTCAGCATTCTCTTAACTGTCGAATCAGCAAGACCTAATAGCTCTCTTGCCTCCATATTACTGATACTACCATGTTCTTTTACATATTGAATAATTAGCTCATATCTATCAGCTTTTATCGGCTTTTTATCGGCTTTTATCGGCTTTTTATCGGCTTTTTCTTCTGACCGATAAAAACATACCACAAAGCCGGATTTCATTTTCTTAAATTCGTATCTGACTCCGGCAGCATCACAAGCTTCCGCAATGCGCTTTAATCCTGTTCCAAAACTCTCAATATCTTTGGAATAGTAAAGCATTCTTGCAATTTTAGGATTTCTGCGAATCGGTCTTTCAGCTTTATCAATAAAATCTCGTGGTTCATAACCTTCCGGGAAAGCTCCTGGATTATAAATTTCAACCCTGTCCTTATAAATTGCAACCTCATTACTCTGGCCGGATGCATAATCCTTATGGCAAAATGAATTTAATAACGCCTCACGGATTGCATCCACTGGAATTTCCGGTATCTCAGTACGTTGTAAAGCCCCAGTAAATTCCACTCTCCAATGAATGTTACTCTTAATATAACTTTCTGCTATATCTACAAGTTTTAACACCGGTCCATGATGACGTTGAATATCATTGAATGTCAACCGTTCATTTGTGGCAAAAATTGCCATCTGCAGGTCTTGCACAATATCATCACTAAAAAGTACTTTTCCTGCATTCAACAAAGCGTTGCCCTCTGTCAATTCTAACTGATTTAAAACAGTCTCTTTATCTGTATATGAAATTGCGATTCTTCCTACCTCATGTGCCTGTGTTGTATATTTCTTTAAGAGCTCTTCGTCGATGTCCTCAACCGTCTTATTAGACACAAGATTTTCCCAACGATTACCTTCCCTGCCACTACACAACAATAATTCTGTTATCTGCTCCGGCGACATAGTCAAATCTTCATCAGCCACACGAATCTTTGCCACACCATTTGCAAAATAAGGAACTTGGTTGCCTTCAAATTTCACATGAATACAATCTCTACCGTCTATAACCACCTTATTAATTTCCGGATAAATTTTCGGTTCAATAAAATTCTTGATTTTCTGACTAACTTCACGCAATGATTCTTCTGTAACAACTTGTCCTATCACAGTTCCATCAGGCTTTACTCCAAAATATAATTCCCCATGCTGATGCTTATTTAGAATGGCACAGATTGACTGTACAGCTTCTTTTAATTCACCAGTAGACTTCTTAAATTCTAAAGTTTCTGTTTCAATACCTAAATTCAAATCATCAGCCCCTTTACCATATTTCTTCGTATTCATTATTGTATGTCTATGACTAAATTCTATGACTAATTTTATATTTTTCTTAGTCATTAATCAAGCAATATTTACCTTGCTCTTCTCCGTCTTATGCACGCCACTTCTTCCACTATTTCCGTCTTCTCCGGCTCTGCTATGTACTCACTTTCCTCCGCACACCTCGATGCAGCTTCTTCAATTGCCCGTTCCACTTTACCTGCGTTTGCTTCAATCAAAAGCTTACACAGGAAGTCAGCGGTATCTTCCGCCGAATTAGGATTATGAAAGCGATAATTCAATTTTCTCTGTTTCAAGCGGAAATTCCACCTCCTTCTCTGCTTGTCTTTCTTTTTCAATACTATGAGACTGATTCTTAAGTTAGACCTACCTTTTTACCACATGTAAACGACAATTTATCCTTGAAAAATCTGTTTAAGTTTGATCAATTCCAATCACTACAATAATCATAAACATGTTCATTTATATTGTGGGTAATTGAGACTAACCTGCCTAATTGCACTCAACATTAGTCTCACTTTTTTATCCGCGAGGTCTCGCGCGGGAGCTCGCGAAAAGTATCACAAAAACAAAAAACGCGAGAGCCTCGCCATGTCATCAAACCCTTATATTTCCTCGGTTTTTAACATGCACGAAACTCTCGCGAAATAATTTCTCAAATATATATTCAATTAAGTGACAGGATACGCAACGGGTTGCAGACAAAATTGTCATAAAACTGTCTGCCCAGGGCATCCACGAAAGGAAGTATCCTTAGACCTCGAACCAACAAATTTTCCTCAGCAGCCAGAAGAGGACATTATGTCCTCAAGGTATACAAATGCCGGTAAAATCTCATCTCTATAATTCCACCATTAAGATTTCAATACAGATACTTATTTAACCTCGTATTCCATCCATCTTCGTGTCTGTCTGAAACCAACCGCTTGGTAAAACTCGATTGCCGAATCATTGAACTCCCATACATCAAGTTCAATTTTGCCTAGATTTCTTTTTTTCGCATCAGCAATCATAAATTCAAGTAGCTCTTTTGCCACGCCCTGTCGTCTGTGATTCACATCTACTGCAATTTCTTGTACATGATAGAAATCCCTTGCTTTAGAGTATGGTGTTTCCGGTTTATTTACATAATCCACACATACCATTCCGCATATTATTCCGTCACGCTCTGCAACGATAATATCACTATTCTCTCCATCCATTATTACTTTGGCAAAATCTCTTATTTCGCTTCCAAAGCCAGCCTTAAATAAATCCGGGCGTCCTTCTACATGAATATCATTTACCTGTTTTCTCAATTCATTAATTATATCCAAATCTTTTTCTTCTGCAAAACGTACCATATTAATCTACACCTTCCTAAATAATTTAATGCTATTCAAATCAATCGCTTCTGTTTCTAGAGTGGAATTATCATTATATCTACAAAATGAGTTTTCTTCTTCCCTTGTTGGTTCTTCCATATTTCCTCAGCCTCTAAACCATTATTCTCATACGAGAAAACCACAATATTAGGATATGATTCTAATGCATAACCATCCTTTAATGTAAGATTCTTACTATCCTCTATTCCCATTATTTAAGTAATTAATTACCAACATGAGTGGTATCAAAACTCCCGAACATCAATCACCCTGTCATTACATATTATAATCATACATCTTCGATTCAACTTGAAGCATTGATAAAGGTCTCTATGTACAGTTGTTTTGATTCCCTGTATGTGATTCCCACCTTGACTATACACCAACTCTACATGATATACGTTACTATAACCATGTCTCGCTTTTCTTCTTGTGATATATTGATTTTTCACCCAGCCAACTACTTTCCGATGCTCCCTACCTTTCTCCAAGTAGTATTTAACATATATTAATACGCTACAAATAATCGCATACACTATGAAATGCTTCTTGCTTGTATCAAAATCAAGCACACACATACTTCCCCACCATAGATTAAATGCAAGAAAGAGAAAACGAACTATCATATAGTCGTTATAAATGCCAACTACACCTCTCCATTCTGATTCTTCAAGGGCATCATCCAAAAATTCTAAATCCTCTTTCATTTTTAACCAATCCTTCACATCCTCATCTGTTGCTCCAAAGAGACGAATACTCTTTCCATCCGATTGAAAAATCAATATAATTAGGTAAATCGCATATATCAATACGACAATAAAATTACCAACATCCATAACGTTCTCCTTTTCATAACATTAAGAATTAGGCAATTGTGAAACTCTCAAAAACTGTCATTGCCTTGTGCAAGTTTAACAATACCATAAGCAGGTGCTTCACAATCCGTCGGTACTTAGTGAGACCTTGTCGAACTTAGTACCGTCAAACTCTATTACATTTATTATATCTTGTGTCTAAATAGTTCTAACACCATTAGGTTTTGAATTATATAATTTAAATCATTTTTTAAACCTACTATTATAAAGTGATCTAATGGTTTTCAAAAGTAGGTTATAATCTTCCTATTCGCACAGTGTCATCAATTGCAAATAACTAACATGCATCGCTACATATTGTTGTTCTAACTCAAACTGTGCTTTTGCAAGATTCACTTCTTTTTCCTTATACTCCAGTTTGGAAATTTCACCGGCATCCAACAATACTTTTGCCATTGCAACATCTGTCTGCAACGAGTCAATCTCTACTTCTTTTGCCTGGATTTGTGCCAATGCATTATTATAATCCGTCACATAACGTGCTAATGACATATAATCTAATTCCGGATAGTTTTCTAAATAGTAATCAATACTTTCGACACTTTTTTTGTCTTTCACGTCATAATCACTATAATCCAGTTCATTCTTTTGCAAGTAAACATTATAATAACTACTCTCATTTTCAGAGATTGTTAATTCCGCATCTGCTAAAGCCTTAGCAGACTTATAGTTTTTTACCGTTGCTTCGGTAATCTCACCAAGCTCATACATTTTTTCAGCCGCATCTACCTGTAATTGTAAATACTCAATATATTTCTTTATATACACCATCTTACAATCATATAGATATTTTTGTAAGTAATAATATTGGCCATTTTGTATATCTGAATCTTTCGCTAAAACTTCGAACAGTTCATTGATGTCAACATTAGATCCCTCATCCAGCAAAGACTGTTCAATCGTTTCTGACGTTTCGCCTTGTTCTGTATTGGTTTCTGTTGTAGAATCATTTTCCTCATTTGTAGGTGCTAGTTCCTCTGTAACATCCTCTGTTGTAATTTCTGGCACCATCCCCTGTTCTGATGTTACTTGCTCCGTTGCAGTTTGTTCGACTGTAGCTTGCTCGGTTGAAACTCCTTCTGATGTTACCTGCTCTGTGATTTCCTCTGACGTTTCTGTATGATCCAGAGAACTAGCCACAGACGAAAAAGAACCTGCTACAATCAATGCACATATACTAACCATCACTATATATTTGTGTAATTTCATTTTCATATCGACTTATCTCTCTTTCAAACTATTATCCAAAGCCTCTGTCAGCGGCTCTAGGAAAAACGCAATAATCCGTTTGCGATCCGTTTTTATTTCCACACTACATTCCATGCCTTGTGTGAGTTCTAACTTATTCCGACTATCCTCATCTATCAGTACGCTTACTCCATATACCTTTTCAAATTTCTCATTCTCAATCGCATCCGGACTGGTATACACAACTGTACCTGTCAACATCCCATATTTCTGATAATCATATGTATCCACCTTTATATCAACCGCCTGACCTACTTCAATATATCCGATGTCTTTATTACTGACTTCTGCCTCTATCATTAACTGCGATGTTTCTGGCAATATTTCTGCCACTACCTGAGTTGCGGTAACAACACCGCCCTCTTTTGCAAAATTTAGCGTTTTAATCACTCCATCATATGGTGCAACCACATCTTTATTCTCATATTCATAATACTGCTGTGTCAAGGTCACACCGTATTCCTTTAATTTGGCAATGCACTGTTCTTTTTGCTCATGCAAAGTACTATCCCTTTGTTTCTTTGCATTTTCCAAATTCAAAACAGCT